>JALHOG010000033.1 GCA_022843125.1 Ilumatobacteraceae bacterium | reverse complement strand
GATCGCCACCACCGGCACCGGTGCACGTCGCACGTGCGGTGCGACCAGCGCGGCGGTGGCGACGACCACGAGCAGGGCGATCGCGAGCCAGGCCCATCCGCCCAGCAGCGGCGGCAGCAGGAACAGCACGAACGGGTCGAGCGGGAGATCGCCGACCACCTGGGTGGGGTCGGCCCGGTCGAGCAGGTCGGCGGGGAAGGCGATCGACGCCACCACGAGCGCGCCGGCCATGATCGCCATCCAGTGCCGCGGCGGCAGCACGCGCAGCCGGGTGTGGCGGACGTGCCGCCACAGGGCGTACCCGATCACGACGGTCAGGAGCAGGTGCGCGAGCCAGATCACGAACAGCACGGGCCAGCCGGTGCCGGCGCCCGCCCCGTACACGTCGCGCACGAAGAAGGTGGCGACGCTGTCGAGCCCGCCGGCGACCGAGGTGGTCGCCTCGTTGAGCGCCTGTGCCCGCTCGTCCCAGACGAGCCAGTAGCCGGTGACCCCGGCGAGCCAGACCACGAGCAGCGACACGACGCCGCTCGTCCACCGCCAGCGCCGGGGTCCGCTGAAGCGGCCGGCCACGAACACGCGCCAGGCGTGGACGAGGGTGGTGAGCACCAGGGCGGCCGACGAGTAGCGGTGCAGGGTGCGCACCGCCGACTGGATCGGGTGATCGGCCATCTTCTCGACCGACCGGTGCGACGCCTCGAAGCCGAACTGGAAGAACAGCGTGATGTAGACGCCGGTGACGACCACGACGCCCAGCAGGAACACGCTGATCGTTCCGGCGTGGGGCAGCGGGTTGAGCCGCTGCGACCGAACGATCCGGCGCACGGGGGCCTCGGCGCGGAACGTGGCCCGCTCGAGCGCAGGTACGAGGCGCGGGCCGGTGCGTGACCTCATACGTCACCGGCCCGCATCGCGATCACCACACCTTGAAGTCGGGACCCGGCGAGTTGAGACTCATGTCCATGATCTGATCGACGAGCTGCGGCCCGTACGACAGCACCACGAGCAACCCGGCGGCGATCAGCCACGGCTTGAACCGGTCGAGCCACACGGGGGTGAGCTGCGGATGGCGGAGCGACTCGGCGATCGGCACCTCGGGCACCAGCGCCGCTTCGACCTTCGGAGCGCGGAACGTCTTGTACATGACGACCAGGTAGAGGATCACCGAGACGAGCAGGATCGCTCCGCCGATCGACACGCGCAGCAGGTGCCCGTTCCACTCGTCGGGGACGTACAGCGCCTCGCCGAGCGGCGTGCGCCGGGGGGCGCCGAGCAGGCCGAGCATGTGCATCGCGTTCGAGAAGATCACCATGCCGACGAACCAGGTCCACGCCTGGACGAGGGCGACCCGTCGACCCCACAGCTGCGTGCCGCAGAGGTGCGGCACCATCCAGTAGGTGATGCCGATGAACGACAGCGTCACCGCGGTGGCGACCGTGAGGTGGAAGTGGCCGGGCACCCACGCCGTGTTGTGGACGACGAGGTTGAGGTTGTACGAGGCGTTGGTGAGGCCGCTGATGCCACCGAACATGAACAGGATGCCGGCCAGCAGCTGGGTCGTGACCGACGGGTCACCCCACGGCAGCGCCCGCACCCAGCCGATCAGGCCCGTTCCGCCGCGCTGGCGGGCGGCGTACTCGAGCGAGGCGATCACCGTGAACGCCGTCAGGAGCGACGGGAAGAAGACGCCGTACGTGAGCACGGCGTGGAGCCACTTCCAGACCTGCGGGATGCCGGGATCGACGAACTGGTGGTGGAAGCCGACCGGCACCGAGACGATCAGGAACATCCAGAACGACAGGCGGGCGAGCGAATCGGAGAACAGCTTGCCCCCCGCCTGCTTCGGCAGCATCCCGTACCACGACACATACGCCGGCAGCAGCCAGAAGTACACGAGCGGATGGCCGGTGAACCAGAAATAGGTGCGTGCCAGCTGCGGGTCGGTGGCGTCGATCAGACCGAGCGACCAGGGGATCAGCATGGTGAGCATCTGGACCGCGATGCCGATCGTGGCGATCTGCCACATCGCGGCGTTGATGACGCCGGCGAGCGCGATGAACGGGGAACGGACCCCTGGGTTGTCCTTGCGCCACGCGTGCAGGGTGAGGAAGAAGCCCAACCCCGAGATCCAGCTCCCGACCACCACGAGCGTCAGGCCCACGTAGAACGCCCAGCTCGCCTTGAGCGGTGCATAGAACGTGTAGAGCACCGTCGCCTGGTCGAGCAGCAGCGGGACCGCCGCCATCAGCAGACCGATCAGCATCACCGCGAAGCCGGCGACGTTGATCCTCGGATGCCGGAGTGGGCGCCGCAGCCCGCGAATCGTCGTGAAGGTCGTGAACCCGACGATGAAGAACGTCGTCCACACGAGCGCGTTCAGGACACCGTGGAGCGACAGACCCTGGTAGTAGCTCTGCAGCACGGGCTCGAGGTACTGGTAGAGGTTCACGTTCGAGTACTCGAACGTCTGCAGCGGGCCGATCAGCGAGCCGATCCCGAGTGCGATGATGGCGACGAAGAGGTGGACGCCGATGAGGCGGCGCTCGAACCGGGAGAGGTCGTAGCCGGAGCCGCCGACGGTGGACGGTGCCCGTTCGGTGATGGTCATCCCTGCGCCTCCGCTGTTGCTTCGCTGGTGTCGGTTGCTTCGCTCGTGTCGGTGGCGCCGCTCTCGGCAGCGTCGAAGTCGGCCTGGCTGACCACCTTGACGGTGCCGAACATCGCGGCATGCGCCGAACCGCAGTACTCGGTGCAGATGTACGGGAACTCGCCGATCTCGTCGAACGTGAACGAGAGCTTCGACACCTGGCCGGGCACGATCTGCATGTTGACGTTGGTGTCGGTGATCTTGAAGCCGTGCTGCAGGTCGGGCGACGTCACGTAGATGTCGACCTCGGCGCCGATCGGCACGACCAGCTCACGCGGGGCGAAGCTCCAGGCCTGCGCCAGGATGTACGCCTCGTAGCGGCCCTCGCCGAGTTCGCGGAGCCCGGGCTCGGCCCACGGGCCCTCGGTGGCGACGGTCCGCGGATCGACCTCGGACTCCTCGCCGGGGAGTTGGAAGCCGGCGGCGAAGCCGGCCACGGTGATCGCGGCGGCGAATACGACGAGCAGCACGATCGACACCAGCATCCAGTTCTTCTCCCACGGGTCGATGCCCATGGTGAGGTGCTCGTCGGCAGGCTCCTGCTCGCGCTCGAGCGTGTCGGGGGCGCTCACAGCGTGACGCCCCGACTGAGCAGGATCACGTAGACCGATGCCCAGAGCAGGATGATCGTCGCCACGAACAGCACGAGCACGAAGATCGTGCCCGTCGGCTTGAAGTGCTCCTCGGGTAACGCACCGTCGGCACCATCGTCGTGTTGCACCTCGGTCGTCGACATTGTTCCTCTGTCTCCCATCTCCACCCGGCACGGTGATCGCAGGCACGGTCTCCGGACACGGTCCGACGACCGCCACCAATGAACTGCTCACCCGACCGGAGCAGGTAGGGACGAACGTCCCAAAAGCTCGACCGTGGGACCAAGGTCCCTTTTCCGGCCGATCGCGCCAGTCAGGGCCGAACGTCCCTGTCTCATCGGTCGGCGTGGCGCGGACAATGCGACGTCCTGCCAGGAGTGCCCTCGCGAGGGAGTCCGATGTCGAAGTCACCGATACCGCCACGTCACACCGCCGATGTCGACGCGCCGACCCCCAGGGCCGGGCGCTCGTTGACCCGCTGGTTGCCGCTGCTGACCGTGGCGTTCGCGACTGCCGCGTTCCCGTTCTTGCTCACGCACGCACCCGCCGAGGCCGGGCCGAGCGACGAGACGCTGATCGAAGGTGCCGAGGTCTACACCGCGGTGTGCGCCTCCTGTCACCAGGCCGGCGGGATCGGCATCGCCGGCCAGTTCCCACCGCTGAAGGACAACCCGAACGTCGCCGACGCGGCGTACGTCGAGAACGTGATCCGCAACGGTCTGGACGGACCGATCACCGTGAACGGTGAGGTCTACGACGCGGTGATGCCGGCGCAGTCGGCGCTCAGCGACGCCGACATCGTCAACGTGATCGCCTACATCCAGTCCGGCTTCGCCGCCCCGAGCGGGCCGGCCCCGACCATCGACACCGGACCGGTCGCCGGTACCGAGCTGCCGTTGCTCGCCGACTACACGATCCTCGTCGCGTTCCTGATCGCGGCCGGTGCCGGTGTGCTCGTGCTCGGACCCCGCGTGATCGCTGCCGGCGATCGCCGGGAGTTGACGTGGTTCGACGCCGGGCTCAAGTCGTCGGTGATCGTGGTCGGCATGATCGTCGGCACCACGATCATCCCGTCGCGGGTGCTCGAGATCGAGACCGTGCAACAGCTGCCGCGCATCGCCCAGGACCTGATCGCCGTCAGCGTCTGGCTCGGTGCGCTCGGGGCCGGTCTGTGGGCGCTCTGGTACGCGCACCGGGAGCGCCGCATCTGATGAATTCGCTCGCATCCAACCTGCCCACCGAGCTCGAGTACTACGACACCAACATCCCGTGCCTCGCGGCGTGCCCCGTGCACACCAACGCCGGGATGTACGTCGCGGCCATCGCCGACGGTGACGACGAGCTCGCGTATCTCACGGCGCGCATGCCCAACCCGTTCGCCTCGGTGTGCGGCCGGGTGTGCGCGGCGCCGTGCGAGGACGCGTGCCGGCGCGGTGCGATCGACCGACCGATCGCGATACGGGCGCTCAAGCGGTTCGTGACCGAGCAGTTCGGCCCGGAGCGCACCGGTGCCGACGGATCGGATGGCGCCGACAGCCCGGTCTGGCGCCGGGTCGCAGCACCCCCGACGGTCGAACGCCCCGAGCGCGTCGCGATCGTCGGGGGAGGCCCCGCCGGTATGGCGTGCGCCCACGATCTGCGCCGCAACGGGTACCAGGTCTCGGTGTACGAGGCCACCGACAAGCTCGGGGGCGCGATGTGGCTCGGCATCCCCGAGTACCGCCTCGACCGCAGCGTCCTCGCTGCCGACATCGACGCGATCGTCGGCCTGGGCGTCGAGGTGCACTACGCGACGCGCCTCGGCGTCGACATCACTCTCGCCGAGCTGATGGATCGCAACGACGCCGTGTTCCTCGGCATCGGTGCCACGCTCGGCCGCGGGCTCGACATCGAGGGCGCCGGAGCCGACGGCGTGTTCAAGGCGATCGAGTTCCTCATCAACATGAATCGCGGCTTCGCCGTCGACGTGGGCGAGCGTGTGGTCGTGATCGGCGGCGGCGACGTCGCGATGGACGCCGCACGTACGGCGCTACGCGCGTCCGACTACTCGGGCTCCGATGGCGATCAGGCGAGCGCGGCACCCAACATGACCGCAGCGATCGACGTCGCCCGCACGGCGGCCCGCGCCGGTGCCCGCGACGTGACCGTGATCTCGCTCGAGTCGCGTGACGAGATGCCTGCCCACGACTTCGAGGTCGAGGAGGCCGAGCACGAGGGCATCAGCTTCGTTCCGCGCCGCGGGCCGGCCCGGATCGTCGAGGTTGACGGCCGCGTCACCGGCATCGAGACGGTCGGCGTCGTGTCCGTGTTCGACGAGTCGCGCCGGTTCGCGCCCGTCTTCGACCAGGACGATCGGCGCGTCTTCGACGCCAACACGGTCATCCTCGCGATCGGTCAGGCGATCGACCTCGACGCGCTCGGCGACGCAGCACCCGAGATCAGCCCGCGCCGCACGATCCAGATCGAGAACGACTCGGGTCGGACCACGGTGCCCGGCCTCTGGGCCGGTGGCGACGCGGCGAAGGGCCCACGCACGCTGATCGACGCGATCGCCGACGGGCGCCGTGCGGCCGCAGACATCCACCGGTCGTTCGGCGGCGACGCCGTGCCGGCGGCGCCCGCGACGATGGTGAAGCTCACCCAGTTCCACCGGCTCACCGACCCCTACGACCAGGTCGCCCGGGTCGACGTGCCGACGTTGGAGACCGGTCGTCGGATCGGGCTCGCCGAGGTCGAGCTGGGCTTCACCGAACAGCAGGCGCGCTGCGAGGCGGCGCGCTGCCTGCGCTGCTTCGCCAACATCGTGCTCGACGTCGACAAGTGCGTCCTGTGCGCACTGTGCGCCGACGTGTGCCCGGTCGACGTCATCTCGCTCGTCCCGTCCGAGGAGCTCGACCCCGGCTCCCCGGGCGGCACGGTGCTGCTGCTCGACGAGGAGCGCTGCATCCGCTGCGCCCTCTGCATCGAGCGCTGCCCGCCCGACGCGCTCTCGATGGCCATGTGGAAAGGAGTCGGAGTCCCCGTATGAGCATCACCGAGCACGACGAGGAACGTACGGAGGATCGCGCTGACGATCCGGCTGGCGATCCGATCGACCGCGTGTACGAGCGCGTCCGCGAGACGCCGGTCGGGCGGTCGATCTTCCGGTCACCGCGCCGCATCACGCCTCGCGACCGCGCCGCGGGGCACTGGTCGAACTTCCTCCTCCACATCTACCCCGTCAAGATCCGCCGCAAGGAGCTGCACTTCCGGTACTCGTGGTACCTCGGGGTGATCTCGATGGTGCTGCTCGGCAGCCTCGTCGCGTCGGGGGTCTACCTCATGTTCTTCTACGTGCCGTCCCCGGCCAACGCGTACACGAACATCCAGACGATCCAGAATGAGGTGCCGTTCGGACAGTACGTGCGCAACGTGCACCGCTGGTCGGCGCACCTGATGGTGCTCGCCGTCGCCGCCCACATGGCACGTGTCTTCTACCGCGGCGCGTACAAGGCACCTCGCGAGTTCAACTGGGTGATCGGCGTGATGCTCCTCGTGCTCACGCTGTTGATGTCGTTCACCGGCTACCTGTTGCCCTGGGATCAGCTGGCGTTCTGGGCGGTCACCGTCGGCACCGAGATGGCGTCGTACGTGCCGATCATCGGCGAGCCGGTGAAGGAGATGTTGCTCGGCGGGCCGACGGTCGACTCGTCGACGCTGCTGCGGTTCT
Source organism: Ilumatobacteraceae bacterium (assembly GCA_022843125.1). GTDB lineage: Bacteria > Actinomycetota > Acidimicrobiia > Acidimicrobiales > Ilumatobacteraceae > Ilumatobacter. Next base: position 44,958 of record JALHOG010000033.1, on the reverse strand, counting down.
ACGTGCTCCACGTCGCCGTGCTGCCGTCGGTGATGGTCATGGTGCTGATGATCCACCTGTGGCGTTGGCGCAAGGACGCGATGTTCGACCAGCAGGCGGAGGACGGCGATGAGTGACACGGTGCAGCGAACCGGCGGCGACGCCGCTGGGGAGTCGAACGGTGTCCCGGTCGAGCTCAGCGCTCGCCCCCGCTCGGTCGACGGCAAACGTGTCCTCGGTGTGGTGCCCGGTAAGCCCGCGGCAGGCGAACGCAAGGTGATCGACCGAGACGACACGGTGATGGTGTGGCCGCATCTCCTCGTTCGGCACGGCGTCGCGGCGATGGCGACGCTCCTCGTGGTCATGGTCATCTCGGTGCTGTTCGATGCACCGCTGCAGAGCATCGCCAATCCGCAGGTGACCCCGAACCCGGAGAAGGCGCCGTGGTACTTCGTCGCCCTCCAGGAGCTGCTGTCGCTGTTCCATCCGACCGTCGCCGGCATCCTCGTGCCCGGGGCGATCGTGATCGGCCTGGTCGCGTTGCCGTACATCGATCGCAGCCGGTTCGTGCAGCTCCGTCACCGCAAGGTCGCCGTCGTGACGTTCACGACGTTCATGGTGATCTGGATCATCCTGACACTGATCGGCTTCATGTTCCGCGGCCCCAACTGGGGCTGGGTCTGGCCCTGGGAAGAATGGCACGGTGTGCTGTGAAGCTACTGAAGCGTCGTCAGTTCCTCGCCCGCATGTGGCAGGCCGGGCTCGGTCTCGTTGCAGCGGCAGGCGCCTGGACCTCGTGGGATCTGCTCCGCCCCGGCGAGGCGAAGGGGTTCGGCGGCAAGGTTCGGACGATCGCGGCCGACGCGGTGCCCGACGACTCGGTGATCGAAGTCAGCGCCGCTCGTTCGTATCTCACGCGGCTCGACGGCGAGCTCATCGCACTGTCCCAGACGTGCACTCACCTCGGCTGCAAGGTGCCGTACTGCGACTCGTCGGGTCAGTTCGAGTGCCCCTGCCACGGCACCACCTTCAACCGGGTCGGTGAGTACCGGTCCGGGCCGGCGCCGCGCGGGATGGACCGCCATCCGGTCGAGGTGGGCGCCGACGGCCTCGTGTACATCGACACCGGGACCGTCGACGAAGGAGCCGCGCCGGGGTCGGAATCGATCGACGAACCGCCCCGCGGTCCGTCGTGCGCCACGGAGGCCCACTGATGCCGTACTCGTACCAGACCGACGAGGAACTCGAGGCCTCGACCAACCGCTGGATGCTCGTCGGCGTGGTGCTGCTCGCGCTGATGGCCGCGGTGTTCCCCTTCTACCGGTGGTACGAGCCGTCGGCGCGCACCGAGGCGCGCGAGGCGCAAGCGGTCGCGCTCGCCGCCGAGGGCGGTTCGGTCTGGCAGACGAGCTGCAGCTCGTGCCACGGGGTGAACGGCGAGGGTGCGATCGGCCCGGCGCTGAACTCGAAGCAGTTCCTCCAATCGGCCACCGACGCGCAGGCCGGCACGCTGATCGCGGTCGGCATTCCCGGCACCCAGATGAACGCGTACTCGCTCGATCACGGCGGTCCGCTGACGTCCGAGCAGATCAGGTCGGTCGTCGCCTACATCCGGGCGTGGGAGCCCGACGCCCCTGACGTGCCCGAGTGGCGCGCCATGCTCGGGGGCTGACCGGATGGTCCGCGTGCGGTCGACCCGATGGCGGGCGTGTGCTGTGCTCGTCGCCGGATCGGCGACCGTGGCGAGCTGCGGCGACGGTCCGCCCGCGGAGCCGTACGCCGCGATCGACTTCGGCTCCGGGCGCCCGGTCGCGGTCGACGAGATGCGCGGTGAGGCAGTGCTGCTCGCCGGCTGGGCCACGTGGTGCATCCCGTGCGAGCGCGAGCTCCCCGAACTCGATGCGTTCGCAGCCGAGGCCGACCCGGGCCTGCGGATCATCGCCGTCAACATCGACGCGGCGGTGATCGATGACGACGCGGTGGCGGCGATGACCGACCGTCTGGAGGTGTCGTTGCCCGTCTGGCGCGATCCGGACGGAGCGCTGCTGACCCACTTCGGTGGGGCGATGATGCCGTTCTCCGTCCTGCTCGACCGCGACGGTGTGCCGGTGCGTTCGTGGAACGGCGCGATCGACGTCGACGCCGACGACTTCCTGGCGGCGATCGCCTCCGCACTCGCGTGATCACACCGTTCTCGTCCGGCCGGGTCGCAGCAGGGGCGTGCGCTCTAGATTGGCTCGATGCCTGGAGTGAGGACGTGTGCGTCTGCGTGCCGACCACGCCTGTTTCCGGCTGGCCGTGACCACCGACCGACGGCACTCGCGCTGCGGTGAACGTCCCCGGCGGTGTCACCAGTTCGAAGCTGCTCGTGCCGCGAGTGCCCGCCGACGTGGTCGCGCGCCCGCGCCTCGACCACCGCCTCGCCGGGATCACGAACGCTCGGTTGACGACCGTGATCGCCGGGACGGGGTACGGCAAATCGACGCTGGTCGCACGCTGGGCAGCCGATCATCCGACTGCCTGGTACACGGTCGACCGCGCCGACCGCGACCCGCGGGTCCTGGCGGCGGGTCTGACGATGGCCCTGCGCGTTCGGACGCCGTCGATCGTGGTCGACCCGGCGGCGCTCGCCGGCGGCTCGCCCGCCGACGACTCCCTGGCCCCGGGACTGGCAGCGCACCTCGCAGCGTGGCTCGCTGATCACCTGCGGTCCGACGTGACACTCGTCGTCGACGACGCGCACGAGCTGGATGGTTCGGCGAGCGCGCCGTTGCTCGCCGCGCTCTGCCGCCACGCCCCGCCGACGCTGCACCTGGTGCTGCTCTCCCAGGACGAGGTGCCCTTCCCGATCGCTCGCCTCCGGGCGCAGGCGCAGGTGCTCGAACTCACCGCCAGTGAGCTGGCCTTCGGGCCCGACGAGACCGCGTCGGTGGTCGCCGCTTCGCTCCCCGACTCGGAGTCGCCCGACCTGGCGGCGCTCGTGCACCGGGCGACCGCCGGATGGCCCGCTGCGGTCCGGATGGCGACGGTGGCGCTCGCCGGGCGGCCGCCGGCGCACCGCCGCGCCGCGATCGAGCGGCTCTCCCGACCGGGGAGCCCGCTCGCCGAGCTGCTCGCCGAGGAAGTGTTCGGTGCGCTCGCGGCCGACGAGACGGTCCTCGTTGCCGAAGCGGCCCGCCTCGACCGCTTCAGCGTCGAGCTCCTCGATGCGATGGGGCTGCTCGCGACCGACTCGGTGCCGCGTCTCGCGCGCGCCGGGGTCGTCATCCAGGAGGAAGCCGAGCCGGGGTGGTATGCAGTGCCGCCGCTCGTGCGCGCCTACGTCGAAGGTCGGCCGTCGACGGCGCAGCAGACGATCGAGTCGGGGGAGCGGACTGCGAAGGCGGCAGCCTGGTTGGAGCACCGTGGGGCGCATCGTGAGGCGCTGGGGCTCCTCCTCGGAGCCGGCGACAGCGCATCCACGGCCGCCTACGTCGCGCAGCACGCCCGCGCGCTGGTGTCGGCCGGCGCCGCCGGAGCGGTGCTGCGTGCGGTCGAGTCGATGTCCGCCGACGCGCGGGTGACCGTGGTGGGGCCCGAGATCGAGGCGCGCTTCGCCTCGGGCGATTGGGACGGGGTCGTGTCGGCGGTCGACCGGTTCCCCGCCGGTGACCTGCCACCGATCGTGGCGCTGCGAGCCGGCCTGGTGCTGCACCTGCGCGGCCGGATCCACGACGGACTCGACGTCTACTCGCGTGGCGTCGGGCATGCCGGCGGCGACCCTGCGGCCGTGGCGTCGATCCTCGCCTACCGGTCGGCTGCACACTGGTTGCTCGGTGACGCCGATGCGTGCCGCGACGATGCGGCCACGGCGATGACGCTCGCGTCGGCCTGCGCCGACGATGCGGCACTCGCCGCGTCCCACACGGTGGCGGCGATGATCGCCGCCGTCGACGGCGATCGTGCTGCGAACGAGGCCCACTACGTCCGTGCGCTCGCGCACGCCGAGTCTGCCGGTGACGTCCTGCAGATCATCCGGATCCGAACCAACCGTGGCTCGCGAGCGATCGAGGAAGGCGCGTACGAGGAGGGTCTGACCGAGCTCGACCTGGCGATCGATCTGGCCGAGCGCAGCGGCTACCAGTCGTCGGTTGCGCTCGCGCTGTCGAATCGCGGTGAGGCCCATCTTCGGCTGGGACGCGTCGACGAGGCCGCCCGCGACCTCGACGCCGCCGTCGCCCAGTACTCGGTGCTCGGGTCGCGGCTGCGGGCGTACCCGCTCGCGCACCTCGGCGAGCTGCACCATCTGCGGGGCGAGCGTGCTCAGGCGCGAGCGGCGTACACCGAGGCGCTCCGGCTCGCCGAGGAGGCATCCGACGTGCAGGGCTTGGCACCGTGCCTCGCCGGGCTCGCCGAGCTCCTCGTCGACGACGAACTCGACGAAGCCGGGAAGTTCGCCGAGCGGGCGCTGGCGATCGAGCCGTCGCTGGCGCGGGCGCGCGCACTGTGGGCGGCGGGCCTGGTTGCCGTACGGCGGGGCGACGGCGCAGCCGTGGTCGAGCAGTACGCCGACGAGCTCGCCCAGCTCGGCCGCGAACGACGTGATCGTGCCGCAGCAGCGTTCGGGCTCGAGCTCCGCGGCATGGTCGGCGACGCGGACGTTGCACGCGCCGCGCGGCGCGAGGCGCGCCAACTGTGGCGCGCGCTCGGCGAGCCGGCATGCGACGCGCGTGCTGGTGTCGCACTGGCCGGGAGCGGCGCGGGAGCCGACGGTGTGGATGCCGCCGGGCTGTTGGACGCCGCCGACGACGTGGTCCGTCGGCTGGGGGCCCGCAGCCTGTCGGCGCCGATCGACGAAGCCCGCCGGCGTCTCGCTCGGATCGAGCTGAGCCCGGTCCGGATCGCCACGCTGGGTGGCTTCCGTGTGTACCGCGCGGGTGACGCGATCCCATCGACGGGCTGGCAGTCGCGCAAGGCGCGCGACCTGCTGAAACTGCTCACCACGCGGCTCGGACGCCCGCTGCCCCGCGAGCAGGTGTGCGACACCCTGTGGCCCGACGAGCCCGCCGACAAGCGCTCCAGCCGCCTGTCGGTGACGCTCTCGACGTTGCGTGGCGTGCTCGACCCGGAACGCAGCCACGATGCCGATGCATTCGTGGTGGCCGACCGCGAGCACGTGTGGATCGATCTGTCGACCGTCGATCTCGACGTCGCCCGGTTCGTCGACGACGCCCGTCGTGCGCTGGCCGGCGCCGACAGTTCGCTCGACGAGCTCGCAGCCGCAGAGGCTCGCTACACCGGGGAGTACCTGGACGACGAGCCGTACGCAGACTGGGCGGTCGGCCTCCGCGAGGAAGCGCGGTCGCTCTATCTGCGGGTCGCACAACGCCTGGCGGAGCAGCTGCGAGCCGTGGGGCGGCTCGAACACGCCGGCCACCTCTACCTACGGCTGCTCCAGCGCGACCCCTACGACGAGGCCGCGCACCTCGCACTGATCCGGGTGCTCGATGCCGCCGGACATCGCGGTGAGGCCAGGCGCGCCTACCGCACCTACTCGGCGCGGATGGCCGAGCTCGGCGTCGAGCCCGCCGCCTATCCGAACACCTGACCCTGTCGGTCGGCGGCCCGACTCGAAGGTTGCCCGAAGGTCACCCGAAGGGTGCCGATCATCATGTGGCCGATGGAGACGTTCGTGGTGCGCATCTGGCAACCCGCTGACGAAGCGACCGCGGCCGGCCTGCACGGCACCGTCGAGTACGTGCGGTCGGCAACATCGCGTGCGTTCTCCGGCAGCGACGAGCTGCTCCAGATCATCGAGTCGGAGCTGGACGGAACCGGTCGGTGATCGGCCGCCCCGGCGGGAACGACAGATGGCGGGAACCACTGGTGGCGGGAATCACAGGTGGCGGGTGCGGCAGGCGGGGTCGCACCCGGCAAGGGGCTTCGGTCGGGCGGCCGAAGCCCTGATCGGGCCGGAGGTCTCGGCGATCGGCGGACCGCCGCGACCTCCTGGCCCGAGCGGTGGCGTCAACCACCCCGGGCGAAGCGGCGGGTCGAGAGCGTGGCGAACACGGCGAGGATCACGACCGACCAGAGCAGCGCACGTACCACGAACCACGACGTCGAGTGCCCGAGCACCATCGCGGCGTCGGCGTCGATCGTGAGCGCCCGGACTGCACCGACCATCGCGGTGACCGGTTGGTGCTCGGCCACCGGCTGCAGCCATCCCGGCATCGACTCGACCGGCACGTAGGCGCTCGACACGAAGATCAGCGGGAACACCGAGAACGAGATGCCCTGGGCCGCCTGCGCAGTGCCGCTGATCAGGCCGAGGTAGATCATCAGCCAGCTGAACGCAGCGGCGAACAGCACGCACAACCCGAACGCGGCGAGTGCTTCGAGCGGGCCGCCCCCGATCCGGAAGCCCACGGCGAAGCCGACGACGATGGTCACGACGACGCTCCACATCACGAGCGCGGTGTCGGCCAGCGACCGTCCGAGCAGCACGGCGGCTCGTGGCACCGGAAGGGAGCGGAGTCGGTCGAACAGGCCCGAGTCGGCGTCTTCGGCGACGCCGGTGGCCCCGCTCGAGAACAGTCCCGCGGCTGCCGCGAGCGCCGGGATGAGAAAGTCGACGTAGGCGATCGCACCGGTGTCGATCGCGCCGCCGAACACATACCGGAAGATCAGCAGGAACATCACCGAGGTGAGCGCGCCCACCACGAGGAGCTGTGGGGTGCGGGCGAACTGCCGGATGGTGCGCGAGGCGTAGGCGCCGGCGGTCGCCAGCGCGGTGGGCGGATGGTCGGGTGCAGTGATCGTGTTCGTCGTGTTCGTCGTGTTCATGGTCGTGTCTCCTGGGCGTGCGAGAGGGGAATGTCGGTGTGACGGGTGCCGGTCATCAGGCGTCGTGGGCGGTGAGCGCGAGGAAGACCTCGTCGAGCGTCGGCCGGCGCAGGCCGATGTCGTCGAGCTCGATCCCGTCGGCCGTGATGGCGCGGACGGCGTCGGTGAGACGCGCGGTGCCGTCGGCCACCGGGACGGTGATCCGTCGTGCCGGCGGGTCGAGGTGGGGTGCGTCGCTGCTCAACGGAGCCAGCAGGTCGGCGGTGCGGCCGAGATCGGCGGCGTGACGGACCCGCACATCGACGACGTCGCGTCCGGCGCGCGCCTTGAGCTCGGTGGGTGACCCGGTCGCGATCGACCGGCCGTGATCGATGATCACGACGTGGTCGGCGAGCTGGTCGGCCTCCTCGAGGTACTGGGTGGTGAGCAGCACATCGGTGCCGCCCCGTACCAGCGCCCGAATCGAGCCCCACAGCTCGAGCCGTGTGCGCGGGTCGAGACCGGTCGTCGGCTCGTCGAGGAGCAGCAGGCGGGGAGCGCCGACCAGACTCGCTCCGAGGTCGAGGCGCCGGCGCATCCCGCCGCTGTACCCGCGCACCGGCCGATCGGCGTCGTCGGTGAGTCCGATCTCGGCGAGCACGGAGTCGGCCGCCGCTCGCGCCGCCGCCCGCCGGTGCCCGAAGAGCCGAGCGACCATGACCAGGTTCTCGCGACCGGTCAGCGCCGGTTCCACCGCGGCGTTCTGACCGGCGAGCCCGATCACCCGCCGGATCTGCTGGGGGTGGGTGATGGCGTCGATGCCGACGACGTGCAGGCTGCCGCGATCGGGGCGCAGGAGGGTGGCGACGGCTTTGACGAACGTCGTCTTGCCGGCCCCGTTCGGTCCGAGCACGGCGGTGACCTGCCCGGCCGGGGCGACGAGGTCGAGCCCGGCGAGCGCCTCGACGTCGCCGTAGCGCTTCGTGAGGCCCACCGCCTCGATCGCGGGTGGCCGGTTCGAGTGGGCCCGGGATGCCGCTGCGTCGAGCGCGCGGTCGTGGGATGGTTCGGTGACGATCATGGGCACATCCTGCGACCCGAAACTGGTCAGTTCATGACCAGGTTCGCGATGATGATGGACCTGTGCGCGCTGATCGCCTCGTGGCCACCCTGCTGCTGCTCCAGACGCGTGGGCGCGTGACCGCTCGCGAGCTCGCCGCCGAGCTCGAGGTGTCCGAGAAGACCGCCCGGCGCGACCTCGAGGCCCTGGCCATGGCCGGTGTCCCCGTGTACTCCCAGGCGGGCCGGCACGGCGGATGGCAGCTGCTCGGCGGTGGGCGCACCGACCTGAGCGGGCTCACCGCGAACGAGGCGCGTTCGCTGTTCCTCGCCGCAGGTGCGGTCGGCACCGCCGCGATGCCCACGGTCGACACGTCGAGCGCGCTACGCAAGCTGCTGCGCGCCCTCCCCGAGACGTTCCGCGCCGACGCCGAGGCAGCGCTCAATGCGGTGATGGTCGATCCGACAGGTTGGGGGGCGGCCGACAGCGCGCCCGCACCCGAGCACCTCGCCGCGCTCCAGCGGGCACTGGTCGAACGCCGGCGCGTGCGGCTCGGCTACGTCGACCGCGAACGCAACACCTCCGAGCGCGTGATCGACCCGCTGGGGCTCGTGTCCAAGGGGTCGGTCTGGTACGTGATCGCCGGCACCGATCGCGGGATGCGCACGTTCCGCGTCGGCCGGGTGCGTTCGGCGGAGATCCTCGACGAACCGGTGGTCCGGCCTGCCGATTTCGACCTCTCGGCGGCCTGGCGGACCGTCGTCGAGACGGTGGGTGAGCGCCGACTCAGGGTGCGGGCGACGATCCTGATCGACCCGTCCTTCGTGTCAGGGCTGCGCGGCCAGTTCGGGTCGGACATGATGCTCGCCGAGGTGGAGCGCGTCGGTGACGCTCCCGAACGCGCGGATGGTCGCGTGGAAGTGATCGTGGGTGGGCCGGCAGCGATCGTGATCGCCCAGCACCTGGCCGGGTGGGGCAGGTTGATCGAGGTCGTCGAACCCGACGCCGTGCGTGCGCACCTCGCTCGCCTCGCTCGCGAGCTGGGCGAGCTGTACGCCGATGACGATGACGACGACGACGATGACGATGGTGGTGATGATGACGGTGACGGCGAGCTGTGATGCCGGAACCGGTCAGCCGATGAGCCGATCGATCAGTGGCTGGTCGGCCTCCACCACGGTGCACGACACGATCCGCCCGTCGGCGACGTCGAACGTCAGCAGCCGCGACACCTCGACGGGCTCGGGGCACGACCATCGTTCGATGACCTCGACGGCGATCCGCCCGTCGTCCGACCTCTCCACCGGCCCGATCGAGGTGACCACGCGACCCGTGCGCGATTGCAGCTCGGCGAGCGCACCGAGGGCGTGGTCGAGGCCTGCATGGCGTCCGGCGAGCGTGTGCGACCCAGGCCACTCCAGCACGAGCTCAGGGTGGTAGGACGCGAGCACGGCGGTGAGGTCACCTGCGTGCCACGCGGCGAGGTAGCGGCTCACGACGGAGCGGGCGTCGTCGTTCAGGGGATCCATCGCCACGATCAAAGCACTCGGTCGGCCGTGCCATCCATGACCTGGTACGTCATCTCACCCGAGCGGGCGAGCGCTCGGGTTCTCGACGCGTGACCACAGGCGCAGCAGTAGGGTCGAGGCACGGGATGGAGAGCACGTCGATCACACTCACGCGACTCGCTCGCGCTCACCACGAGGTGGTCGACGAGTTGCGTCGGCAGGGCCCTGTCGTGTGGGTCGACGCAGTGGGTGCCTGGATGGTGCTCGACCGGGCGCAGTCCCTCACGGTGCTCCGCGACGCCGAGCGCTTCACCGTCGATGATCCGCGATTCTCGACCGCCCAGGTCGTGGGCCCGAGCATGCTGTCGCTCGACGGCGCCGCCCAGCGCCATCACCGCGACCCGTTTGTCGCCGCCTTCCGACCCTCGACGGTGCTCGGCCGGCTCGGCCCACGGGTCGCCGCCGAAGCCGTCGGGCTGGTCGATCCTCTCGTCCCCGCTGGCCGCGGCGACCTCGCGGCGGCGATCGCCGGGCCGCTGGCGGCACGTACGGCCGCCATGGCGCTCGGGCTCGACACGGTGCGGAGTACGACGCTGCTCGGCTGGTATCGCCGCATCGTGGCCGCGACAGAGCAGCGTTCGATCGCCTCCGCGCCGGGCCACGCCGACGACGAGGTGACGATCTCGGCGGCACGGGCGATGGATGCACTGCGCAGCGCCCTGACCGACGCTGCTGCCGAGCCCGACGGTCCGCTCGCCGCGGTGGCGGCGGTGCTCTCCGAGGACGAACTCGTGTCGAACGCAGCGGTGTTCCTGTTCGGCGCGATCGAGACCACCGAGGGCATGATCGCCAACCTGCTTCGCCATCTCCTCACCGAGGAGGGGTTGCTCGCACAGGTGCGTGACGACCGTTCGCTCGTCGACGTCGCGATCGAGGAGTCGCTCCGACTCGAACCGGCGGTCGCTCGCGTCGACCGCTTCGCGACCTGCGACACGACGTTGGCCGGCGTGCACATCGCCGCCCGCGACTTCGTCGTGGTGTCGCTCGCCGGCGCGAACCGAGATCCCGCCGTCCACGACCGACCGCACGAGTTCCGGCTCGATCGCGCCGGGGAGCCGGGACACCTGACGTTCGTCCACGGTCCGCACGCCTGCATCGGTGCGCAGCTGGCGCGGATCGAGGCGAGGGCCGCCGTCGACGCCGTGCTCGACGGTTTGCCGGGCCTCGAGCACGATCCCGGAACCGGGGCGGCGGCCGTCGAGGGCATCGTGTTCCGCAAACCCACATCGGTCATGGCCCGCTGGGATCCGGGCGCCACACTCGTTGCCCCCGCACCCGACACCATGTGAACGGGGGCCGACGCGGTCAGGCGGCGAGCGTCGTGGCGACCATTTCCTCGAGCGCCCCGTCGGGCAGCTGGCCGCTGGTGCGCCAGAGCACGCTGCCGTCGGCGTCGAGCATCACGAGCGCCGGGAATCCGTTGACCCCGAACGCTTGCGCGGCCGTCGCCAACACGTCATCAGCCATCACGGTGGGTGTGAAGCGTTCGCGCTCGAGCCAATTCGACGGCGGGAAGTTCGGGCGGGTGGACGTCGCCGATGTGGAAACGCCCACGATCCGGAGTGACGGTGGTACGTCCCCCGACTCGATCCAGTCGACGATTCGGGGCACTTCGGCCTGGCAATGCGAGCACCAGTGGGCCAGGAAGGTGACGAGGGTGGGTTGCCCCGGTTCGATCGTCACCGGGGTGCCGTCGAACGCGGCGCCGGAGAGCACCGGAGCGACCTGTCCAACGGACGGATCGGCGAGGCCGGTTCCCGGATAGGGATCGAGCGCGTCGCCGACGACCTCGACGTCGCGGTACTGCTCCACGTCGGCATCGACACGTTCGGGCTCCGGTGCGAGCACGGTCACGAGGACCGCCACCCCGGCGATGAGCGCAACGGCAGCGAGGCCGAGGACGATGTGGAGCGACGACCACCGGCGTCGTCGTGAGCGTGCGGTGCGTGACCGCTGAGAAGCCATGCAGCAAAGGTCGTGTCGGGCGCGCTCGGAGTTCCCGAAGATTGCAGGAGGGCTCGCGGAACCACGGCAGTGGCGGGAGCGACCTTCTCGGTATGGTCGATCCACTCCGCACCCTCCAACGCGAGTCCCGCCAGCGAGAGGTTGCCCGCCAGGTTGGCTGGTATCAGGTGACCGTCTTCGCGATCGTGCTGGTCGGCGTGGCCCTCATCGCCTACGCCCGCGCCACGGCACCCTGATCGGGGTGGGCGACCTCGACGGCGCAATCGCGCCGGACCGTTCACGGGCCGCTGGCCGCCTCGACAGCCAGGCGCGCTGGCGGATCGGCACGATCGTGGTGGCCGCCGTCGTGCTCGTGGTGGCGGGGCTGTTCGCGAGCCGGAGCCAGGGGCAGCGGGCGATGGCGTTCGTCGACCTGGACGGATCGGTCACGATGCCCCCGGCGCTCCTCGTCGACACCGACGGGGAACGGTTCGATCTGCGCACGGAGACCGCCGGTCGGATGACATTGCTCTTCTTCGGCTACCTGAGTTGTCCCGATGCGTGCCCCATCCAGATGGCGGTCTTGGGCGCCGCGTTCGGCGATCTGCCGAGCGATGTCCGCGACCGGTACACCGTCGTGTTCGTCACCACCGATCCCGCGCGCGACTCGCCCGAGGACCTGCGCACCTACCTCGACCGGTTCGATCAGTCGTTCGTCGGCCTCACGGGGTCGAGCGACGAACTCCGCGACGCACAGTTCGCGGCCGGCGTCCCTGCGGCGACGGCGAACGAACCCGACGCCGACGGCAACTACCTCGTCGGGCATGCCACCCAGGTGCTGCTGTTCGACCCGGACGGCGTCGCCCGACGGGCGTACGGCCTCGGCGTCCGGCAGGCCGACTGGGTCGCCGATTTGAAGACGCTCGCACGCGAGGTCGCACCCTGAATCGTTCGCGGCCGCTCGTGGCGACGACGGCGGTGCTGGTCGTGGCGCTGACGGCAGCGTGTGGCGGCGCGCCGCCGGCCGGGTCGGTGACGATCACCGGGCCGGTCGTCGGCGAGGTGCCGCGGGGTGCCGATGCGGCCGTCTACTTCGAGGTCGAGTCGGGCGGCAGCGATGCGATCGTCGGCGCCGTCGCACCCGGAGCGGCGGGCGTCTCGTTGCACGAGCTCAGACCGGTCGACGGCGGCGGGATCATGCTGCCGAGCGACCGGATCACCGTCGACCGCGGGATCACCCGTCTCTCCCCGATGGGCAGCCACATCATGCTGTCGGACGTCCGCGAGCCGCTCGTCGCGGGTGACCGCATCGCGCTCACGATCGAGTTCGACCGGCACACACCGATCGAGATCGACGTGACCGTGGTGCCGCTACACGAGCTGGCCGAGCTGATCGAGCGTGAGCCGTGAACCTGCCCGGCTCGAACATGTCCGACGCGAACACGGAGGTCCGGTGATGAGGTGGTGGTGCTCACAGACGATGGAGCCCTGGAGTTGGACGCCGCAGCCCTACGTGGGGGTGTGGGCGGTGGTGATCGCGCTCGCCTCCCTCCGGTGGCGGGCGCTCCGACGACGTCGTGCGGCGACCGGCGGGATCGACGTCACCACCCGCCAACGCTGGTGGTTCTGGCTGGCGCTCATGGCGCTGTGGGTCGCGTCGGACTGGCCGGTCGGAGCGCTCGGGGCCGGCTACCTCGCGTCGGTGCACATGTCGCAGTACCTGATCTACACGCTCGTCGCGGCGCCGCTGTTCGTGCTCGCCGCACCGGAGTGGTGGGTCCGCCAGGTGCTCGCTCGGCGGCGGCTCTACCGGGTGGTCGCCTGGGTGTCGAGGCCGCTGTACGCCGTCATCATCGCCAACGGCACCCTGCTCGCGACGCACACTCCCTGGACCGTCGACACCCTGCGCGGTTCGCAGGTGGGCTCGTTCCTCCTCGATGCGATCTGGCTGGTGACGGGCATCGCGATGTGGTTGCCGGTGATCAGTCCGTTGCAGGAGCATCGGGTGGCGTCGGTCCCGCTGCGGTCTGCGTACCTCTTCGGAGCCGCCGGCCTCACGGCGATGGTCCCGGGCGGCTTCCTCACGTTCTCCCGGACGCCGCTCTACAGCAGCTACGAGATCGCGCCCCGCGTCGGTCTCAGCGCCATCGACGACCAGCAGCTCGCCGGGGCGCTGATGAAGGTGGGTGCCGTGCCGGTGATCTGGCTCGTGATCGCGGTGATCTGGGTGAGGTGGGCGAACGCCGAGCGCGACGGCGACCTGCGACCGGGTTCACCGCAGCGGCCGACGTCGACCGCGCTGGAGCGCGACGCCGGTTGAGCGACGTTGCGGAAATGTCCGGAAAAACATCGGTGTCGGGAACCAAACGGATTGGCGGCACGACCACTGAGCCATGCGTGTACGACGAGTCCGTCCCCGAACCCTGATCGCAGTCCCCGCTCTGGCGGTGCTCGCACTCGCCGGATGCGGTGACGACGAGGAGGCGGCGCCCGCCGCCGAGACGGCCGAGACTGTTGCGGCCGCCGGGATCACGGTAACCGACGCCTGGTCGCGTCAACCGGCCGAGGGTCAGGCCGTCACCGCGGTCTACGGCATCGTGTCGAACCCCACCGATGCCGACGTGACCGTCATCTCGGCCTCGACCGACGTGACCGACAGCGTCGAGTTGCACGAGACGCTGATGAGCGACGACGGCACGATGTCGATGCGCGAGAAGGAAGACGGTTTCGTGATCCCTGCGGGTGGGGAGTTCGTCTTCGAGTCGGGCGGTCCGCACGTGATGCTGTTCGACATCGACGCTGCGACGTACCCGGAGATGATCGAGGTCACCCTCGAGTTCGACAACGCCGACCCGGTCACCTTCATGGCCGAGGTCCGTGCGATCGACGGCATGGGCGGCGAGATGGACAGCGAGATGGATATGGGCGGTCACGACATGTCGGGTGACCAGGAGTCGATGGAGGAGTCGATGGAGGAGTCGATGGAGGAGTCGATGTCGGGCTGACCCGACCCGTTCCGTATGGCCTGACCCGACCACGGGTACGGGGACCGACATGACCGACTACACCGAAGGTGGCGCCGTACCGGTCGACGATGCGGCCGTCGACGATCCCCCGACCGTTGACGAAGTACTGGAACTCCAGCGGCGCGACTTCCCGGAGCAGGCAGCGACCTCGACGCTGCAGCCGGGTGCCGTGCTGCGCGGCCGACCGGAAGAGGCGGGAGACGTGTCAGCCGGCAGCACGGCGGTCGAGCCGATGACCGGCCCCCAGCGGACCTACCTCGACACGCTCGGGCGGGACGCCGCGGCCGACATCCCCGACGACCTCACGAAGGCGCAGGCGTCCGCGCTCATCGAGCAACTCCAACGCACGACAGGGCGTGGCGACGCCGGCGGTACGAGGACGGACGAGCGCTGAGCGGGCGTCAGCGTTCGGCTCGGCGGCGCAGGGTCGCGAGGAGGCGACGGGTCGCGATGGCGTGCCCGCCCGAGCCGATGACCAGCGCCCGATACGCGCGGCCGGGTCCGCGACCGAACGCTGCGTTGGTCGTGCAGGCGAGCCGGGTTCGGTGGCCGTCGAGCGGTGTCAGGGCGAACACCATCTCGTAGGCGGCCAGACGGTGCCGCCCCGTGATCACCAGCTCGGATGGCGAGGTCGCTGTCACGACGCGGAAGCCCGGCGTGGTGCTTCCTGCCGCGAGCGGTCGCGGTCCGCTGGCACGGCGGTCGTCGGCCTGCATCACCCAGGCGTACGAGCGTGCTGCACGCCCGCTCAACGCCTGCTCCATCGACTGCACGACGACGTCCCACACACGACCGTTGTCGGCGTCGATGTCGACCGTGTGCGTATCGATGTGCGGCAAGCCCACGACCGCACCGTACGAGCGGCGCCGACCCGCTGCTCGACCGAGCGGCCCGCGATCGCGTCGAGCAGCCGGGGCGAGGTGGCGTTCCACGCGGCGGCGTGCGCTGCGATCATCTCGGCGCGCACGTCCGCGTGACCGGGCTGCGGCGGTGCCGAGCACGCGATCGATCACCGCTGCGTTCGGCATCGTCCCCAGTGCACCCGCGCAGCGATCGTGCGGTGCGTCGCATGCCGCTGGATGCGAGGATGCGCCATGCCGGCTACGAGCCCCGACGAGGTGTTCCTCACCGCCCAGCAGGCGATGGTGCACGGTGATTGGGAGACGTTCTTCCGTTGCCTCACGAGATCGAGGCTCCGGGGCATCGCGATGATGGTGATCCCGATGGTGGGCGACGATGCGGCCGACGGCTTCACCGACCTCTGCCGAGCGTATGGCATGTCCGACGACCTCCTCGCTGCTGTGAAGATGGCAGGTGCTGCGGTGATCGCTTCGGCTCAGCGCTCACGCGGGACGGCTGTGCCGCCCGAGCTGATGCTGGCCGATTCGTACCGACATCGTGAGCTGGTCGCGGCGCACACGAAGACGATCGGGGCGTGCGTGAAGACGATCGTCGACCTGGCCGCCTTTGTCGCTGCGTCGGAGCGTTACCGTCGCGACAGGAGCGGTGGCGGTTCGGTCAGCTCGCAGATGTTCCTCGACGAGACACTGACCGACGTCGTGATCACCGGCGCCAAGGCCGTGGGGGTGCGCCGGTTCCCGCGCGGCCACTCGGAGGGGCTCGCGTTCGCCCTGGAGCGCGGCGAGTGGCGGATCGGCGGGCCGACACGCAGCTGATGGCCCCGACAGCAAGACGAGCGCACATCTCGGGGACCATCTGACCGTCTCCGAGCAATGGGTTCGTGCCGGGCACCTACTTCGCAACGCCGTGGCGGCTCGAGCAGGGTGGTCTGCTCGACCTCGGCCCGCATGTGCTCGACGGCCTCGTCGGCACCGCCGCTCGCGGCGGGACGCACGTGTGGGACGCAATCTCTGACTAAAGTCAGAGATATGGAAGAGATAGTGGCGGTGCGCCGGTTCAACCGGACCTACACGCCGCGCATCGGCGCGCTCGACGATTCGTTCCTCGGCTCTGGTCTGCCGCTCGCTGCGGCCAGGCTGCTGTTCGAGATCGGGCCCGACGGCGCGTCGGTGCGCGACCTGCGTCGACGGCTCGGCCTCGACTCGGGATACGTCAGCCGTCTCCTCCGGATCCTCGAGCAGCACCGTCTCGTGAGCATCACCGATGACCCTGTCGACCGTCGACGACGCGTGTGCCGTCTGACCGCGGCCGGGCGCCGCAGGTGGACGCGGCTCGACGCCCGTTCCGACGAGGTCGCCCTCGATCTGCTCGCGCCGCTCACGGCCGGGCAACGTCGGCGGTTGGTCGAGGCGCTCCGAACCGCCGAGTTGTTGATCCGGGTGTCGGCGGTGACGTTCGAGGAGGTCGACCCCGCAGGCGTCGAAGCGACCGCAGCGATGGCGTCGTACTTCGACGAGCTCGACGCCCGGTTCCGAGACGGGTTCGACCGGCGTGGAGCGACGGGTCCCGGTGCTGCGTCGATGGGTCCGCCGGGCGGGACGTTCCTGGTCGCGTTCGCCGCCGACGGCACGGTTGCAGGATGTGGTGGTGTCCAGCCGCACGACGCCGGGACAGCCGAGGTCAAACGGATGTGGATCCATCAGGAATGGCGCGGTGCCGGCCTGGGCCGACGGTTGCTCGCCGAGCTCGAGCACCGCAGCCACGTGCTCGGTTACACGACGGTCGTGCTCGACACGAACGCCACGCTCACCGAAGCGATCGCCATGTACGAGACCGCCGGATACCGCCCGACCGAGCAGTACAACGACAACCCCTACGCGCACCATTGGTTCGTGAAATCGCTCGACCCACCGCGGCGCACGAGCGACTCGAGTGTCAGCACAGCTTGACCCCCGGACGCCCCACCGGCCAGAGTGGGCCCGAGGGCTCATACAGTCGGACCGGGAGGCCTGAAGTGCCGGATCCATGTGAAGGCGCCGTCACCATGATGGTCGAGCGATCGGCCGGAGCGTCCCCGACCGAGGTGATCGGTCTCCTCGACCTGGTGTGTGAGCTGGTCGGTGCCACGTCGGCTCGATTGTTGATCGCCGACTACTCGCTCAGGACCCTGCAACACGTCGACGCGGGCGGCCCGATCGGCGACCCGCAGGCAATCGCCGGGACGCTGATCGGCCGGGTGTTCATGAGCGGCGAGATCCAGGTGCAGGGGTCGCATCCGACCGTGGCGTTGGTGCCGTTGATCGAGGGCTCGAGCCGGATCGGTGTTCTGGAGTTGGACTTCGACGAGTGGGACGGCGTGGTGCCCGAGCTGCTCGAGCCGCTCCTCGTCGTCTTCGTCATGGCGTGGTTGGTCAAGTGCCGGTACACCGACACGGCTGCTCGTGCCCGCCGGTCGGAGCCGCTGTCGACGGCGGCGGAGGTGCAGTGGGACCTGCTGCCACCCCTGAGCTGCTCGACCGACCAGGTCGCGATCAGTGCGATCCTGGAGCCGGCGTACACGATCGGTGGTGACTCGTTCGACTACGCATTCGACACCACGCGCTTCGAATTCGCGATGGTCGACGCCATCGGCCACGGGATGTCTGCGGTGCTGATGTCGGCGGCAGCGATCAACAGTCTCCGCAACTCGCGCCGCGCCGGAAGGTCGCTCACCGATGCCTACGAGATCGTCGACGCGGCGATCGCGGAGCAGTTCGGGGACTCCTACTACGTCACCGGCCTCATCGGCACGCTCGATCTCGAGGCCGGCACACTCAGATGGATCAACGCCGGTCACGTGCTGCCGATGCTCGTACGCAACGGCACCTACGCAGGGCCGCTGCATTGCATGCCGTCGAGACCATTCGGGCTCGGCGGCTCGGTCATCGAAGTGGCCGAGCACTCGCTGCAGAGCGGTGACCGTGTGCTCTTCTACACCGACGGCATCACCGAGGCACGCTCGTCGGACGGGTCGTTCTTCGGGGACGTTCGCCTCGCCGATTTCCTGGTCCGCGCGTCGTTGGAGCGCCTGCCGGTCCAGGAGACCGTCCGGCATCTCGCCGACAACATCCTGAAGTTCTCCGACGACGGGCTGCGCGACGACGCCACCATGCTCCTGCTCGAGCATTCCCCTTCGCCGACGTGACCCCAGTCGACCCGAGGCGATGCGCAGGTGTGAGCGCGCAGCGTGAACGGACCGAACGCGTGAGCAGGGTCTAGGGCGTGCCCGCAGAGGGAACCCATATCGCCAAGTGAGGGACGAGCACGTGGCATGAGCACAGCACCAACGATCGAGTACGCGTTCGGTGCTGACTCCATCGCTGGGTCGCTGGCGCGAGAGCTCATCGAATCGCTCCGCGTCGAGAGCATCGTGCAACTCGGCGATCTGCGGCTCGTGGTGAGTGAACTGGTCACAAACGCCGTCGTCCACGCCGGCGGCGGGACGTTGCGCGTGACACGGACCGCCGACTCGATTCTCGTGGAGGTCGACGATTGCAGCACGGCTGCAGCCATCGCGAAGCCGGCCGATGTCGCGCGTGTCGGCGGGCAGGGCCTCCGGATCGTGACCGCGGCCTCCCTGCGATGGGGCGAGCGACCGCTCCCCGGCGGCAAGACCGTCTGGGCCGAGGTCTAGGGCGGGGCGATCCGCCTTCGGGTGGATCGCCGTCAGCGCACGGAGCGGTTCACGGCAGCGTGTAGCCGGCGGTGTCGGCGAGCAGGTGCGTGCCGTTCAGGGAGTAGAAGCTGATCGCCCCGGTCGGGCCGACGCCCGCGATCGTCGTGTTCGCCCGGGTGTCACCGTCGGGATTGGGGTTGAGCGTCGAGGCGTCGGGCCGGGTCGTGCCGGCGGGGAACACCGTGACGAATCCGATCGCGGCGTCGGTGGCGGTGACGTTCATCAGGACCATGCCGAGCTGCGCGGGCAGCCCGGCCCGGCCCGCCATGTCGACCGTGAGCGTGGCGCCGGCGGCCAACGCGCCCTTCGGGGCCGAGCCGGGTGGCAGGCCGGGGCGGGTGTCGAACAGCCGTGCCGGGGTGGTGGCCACGAACAACCCTTCGTCGTCGAGCGGTGCGGTGTCGTCGGTGACGTAGCCGACGACATCGCCGATCAGGTGGGCGGACCGGAGCGTGAACAGCCGGATCGCGCCGTCGGCGCCGACGGGGACGATCACGGTGTTGGCGGCGGTCTCACCCGCCTCGGAGATGTTGATCGACGATGTGTCGGAGATCGGGCCGTCGGGCCAGACCGTGACGAACGACGGACCCGCCACCTCGGTGGCGGTGATGTTGATGATGACTGCCGAGACGCCCGAAGCCGGGATCGGGCCGACACCGAGGATCTCCGGGGCGATGGCGCCGAAGGCCGGGACGAGCCCCTTGGGGCCGGGTGCCGGCTCGGTCGGTCGGGTGTCGAACGCGCGGTGCGGTCCGACCGGGATCATGCGCCCGGCACGGACGTTGACGTCGGTGAGCTCGTAGTAGCCGAACACGTCGACGATGACGTGGGCCGCCTCCTTCGAGTACAGCCGGATCCGCCCGCCGTCACCGACCGGGACGACCGCCAGGTTCGAACGGGTCAGGCCCGATCGGGGTGTGTTGACCGATGAGACGAGAGGTCCGGTTCCTGCGCCGGCGGGCGTGGGGATCGCCGACACGAACGATGGGCCCGCCACGTCGGTCGCGGTGACGTTGATCACCACCGCCGACACCTCGCTGTCGGGCACGCCACCCGCACCGAGCACGACGATGTCGACCGAACCGTCGGGTCCGACGAGCCCCTTGGGTCCGGTGGCCGGCGGATTGCCGGGTCGTGAGTCGAACACGCGCGCCGGTGTGACGCCGACGAAGGCACCGGCATTGTCGGGAGTCGGGTAGTCGTCGAGCCGGGTCTCGACCGCTCCGATGTCGATCGTGCCGTCGATCCGGGCGAAGCCGCGCTGATCGCTGGCCGGCGGGAGTGCGATGGCGGGGTTGCCGGCGTCGATCGCAGCACTCGCCCATGACGGCAGGTGGGTGGCAGTCGGACCGCCGTTGTCAGCGAGGGGTCCGAGCGTCGGGTCGACGTCGAGCAGATTGCCGTCGCCTGCGATGGTGGCGCCTGCGGTGTCGCCGATGAGCGAGTATGCCGCCGTGGCGGCGCCGGCCACGTCGGGCGCAACCGGTGCCTCGTTGCCGGCGACGATCGAGTGGGTGAGCGTCACCGTCTCCACGCCGTCGCGAGCGATGCCACCTCCTTCACTGGACGCGTTCGCGGTGATGGTCGAGTGCGAGACGGAAACGTTGACGCCGTCGACGAACACGCCACCGCCGGCGCCCGTCGTGCGATTGCCGCTGATCGTCGAGCTGATGATGCGAGCGGCGCCGACCGGTCCGCGGAGGATGACGCCGCCACCGTCGATGGCCCCGCTGGCGGTGTTGCCCGACACCGTGGATCGGTCGATCGTGATGGTTGGGGTGGTCAGGGCGTACAGGCCGGGGAATTCGGGAGCAGTGTTGTCGGCGATGGTCGTGCGCTCGACGAGGAGCCCGTTGCTCGAGAACACGAACACCCCGCCGACGGCGGCGACCGAGACGTTGCTCGCGATCTTCGAGTCGGCGATGGTGACCACGCCGTCGGCGGTTGCGGCGATCCCGCCGACGCCGAGACCACTGTTGTTCTCGACGACCACTTGGCTGAGGTTGAGAAAGCTCGCCGCATCGAACGTGGCGCCACCACGGCCACCGGCGGACTGGTTGCCGGACACCGTCAGCTCGGTGACGTTCAGGTTCGCTTCGGTCGTCAGGATTCGCATGCCGCCGTCACCGCCGGTTGACGAGTTGTCGGAGATGATCACGTTTCTCAGATCGGCGAATCGACTCTCGACGAAGACACCGCCGAAGTTGCCGGATGACGCCTCGTTGCCGCTGACCACGACGTCGAACAGGTTCACGCTGCGTTCCGGTGTGTAGAAGTGGATGCCGCCGCCGTCGCCCGCCGTGAGGTTCTCGGTGATGGTCGTGCGTTCGATCAGGATGTTCGTGATCGCCACGGTGGAGTCGCCTGCGATCGCGCCGCCGTTGCCGATCGCGATGTTGCCGGTGAACTCGCTGTCCTCGATCTGCACCTGCCCGCTGTTCGAGCCCATGGCGAGCCCGCCTCCGTCGCCGAGGGTGTCGTTCTCGACGAAGTGGACGTCGGTGATCGTGAGTTCGTCGCCGTCGAAGAAGGCGAGGCCGCCGCCCGGACCGGCTGTGCTGCCCCCTCGGATCGTGAGGCCCTGGAGGGTGAGGTCGACGCCGGGCGTGAAGCTCTGCATGACCCTCGAGGAACCGCCCGCGTCGATCGTGAGCAGGTCGGAGCCGGGGCCGATGATCGAGACGCTGTCGATGATGTCGAGCTGGGTCCCTCCGAGCGGGATCGTCCCTGTCAGTCCCGCTGCGAAGGTGATCGTGTCGGGTCCCGCATTGCCGTTCGCGAGCACGATCGCAGCTCGCAGCGATCCCAGTCCGCTCCCGGCCAGCGTGGTCACCGAGTACGTGGCCGCACGCACGCCGGTCGGCACGGCGACGACACCGGCGACGACCATCGCAGCGACGACCGCGCAGCCGGCGCACGACCGACGCGCGAGCGACCGAGGCGCGAGCGACCGATGCGTCCGTGTTCCCTCGTGCATGGCCAACCCTTTCCGGCGCACCCAGTACAGCTCGCTCCACGGTAGCGAAGTGGCCGAGCCGTCTCGTGCGGCCGTCCGCGCCGCGAAGTCTGTCCCGACGCCGTCACACGCCGTGATCGC
Source organism: Ilumatobacteraceae bacterium (assembly GCA_022843125.1). Taxonomy (GTDB): domain Bacteria; phylum Actinomycetota; class Acidimicrobiia; order Acidimicrobiales; family Ilumatobacteraceae; genus Ilumatobacter. The sequence continues at coordinate 22,904 of JALHOG010000033.1, read as the reverse complement.
ACCGGCCTACGATCGTCCGCATGTCCGACACGTCACCGTCCACCGGCCCGGGGTTCCGGACCGCCTTGCGGTGGGTGCTCGGTGCAGCACTCGTCGGCGCGGGGACCGGGCACCTCACCGTTCAGCGCACCGAGTTCCGCGCCCAGGTGCCGAGCTGGTTCCCGATCGACGAGGACGTCGTCGTGATCGTCTCCGGCATCGTCGAGATCGCGCTCGGCGCATCGCTGATCGGCCTCCCTCGCCACCGGGTGCTGGTCGGCACCATCGTCGCCGCCTTCTTCGTCGTGATCTTCCCGGGCAACATCGCCCAGTGGCGTGAGGGTGTCGACGCGTTCGGGCTCGACTCCGACGCCAAGCGCTTCGGGCGCCTGTTCTTCCAGCCGGTGCTCGTGATCTGGGCGCTCGGCGCCACCGGCGCCTGGCAGGCGTACCGCGCCGGCACCTGGCCGGCGACGCCGATGCGCACTGATCGCTGAGCCGCCGCCGCCGAGACGTCCCTCGCTCAGCGGCGGTGGAGATGCAACCGGAGATGGACGCAAGGAGGGCTTGCACACCGGTGGCAGCGCGCGTCGATCGTGGCCGCGTTCCTCGAGGGCGTCGTGTGCGGGCGTGCTTCCCGGCGAATCCGACGCTGACAGACTGCGCACCGTGACGGAGGATCCGATGCTGCGGTTCGGGGTGCCCGTGCGTGGGCGCGAGGAGGTCGTCGCCGCCGTCGTCGGCGCAGTCGCCGCCGGTTCCCGCGTCATCGACGTGCGCGTGCCCGACGGAGCCGGGCGTTCGACGCTGGCGAGCGCGTGCGCTGGAGCGTTGTCAGGCGGCGGTGTCCGAGTCGAGATGCTCGTCGGGTCCGATGTCGCCGACGGCTCGACGGTTGCACCGTTGCTGGCCGGCAGGCGCGACGAAGCGGACGATCGAGAACCGGCGGGATGGTGGGTGACCAGCACGGTGCTCGACGTGTTGGGCGGCGGGGACGTCGTGTTGCTGATCGACGACGCCCATCTGATGGACGAGCTGTCCGCAACGGTGGTGTTGGCAGGATGTCGTCGTGGCCTCACCTCGGCGGTGCTGCTGCGCCCGCCCGCACCGATCAGCCGAGACGACGTCGCACGTCTGATCAGCGACGGCGCAGTGATCGAGACCGGGCCGCTGCCCGACGACGTGGTCGAGACCATCGCCGTCGACGCGCTGGGCGTCGTCGAACCGATCACCGTGCGACGGCTCGTCACCGCCGCGGCCGGACGCCCGAAATGGCTACGGGCCGCCGTGGGCAACGGGATCCGCACCGGCGCCCTACGACGTCGACGTGGCGTCTGGGCGTGGGACGGCGCCGTGCGGATGGCCGACAACGCCGCCGCAGCGGGGCGGACCGTTGCGCCCGCCGTGCGCGACGTGGTCGCCGCGGCGATCGCATGCGGATCGCTGACCGTCGACGAGGCCACCAGCGCGTGGGGTGAGGAGGCACTCCACGAGGCGATCGTCGCAGGATTCCTGAACGTGGTGGTCGACGGTCGCCGACGGGTGGTGCGGGTGGCCGATCGCCCCGCAGCCGAAAGCGTCGCCACGTGCTCGGCGTGGGAGCGGGCCGATGTCGGAGCGTCGCTGCTCGAACTGCTGCAGCGCGATCGGCTGCGCCGCAACGACGACGTCGCCCGCCTGACGATCGCGGCGGTAGAGCACGACGCGACGCCGCCGATCGAGTGCTTGGCAGTCGCAGCCCGGCGGGTTCGTCGTTCGATGCCGAACGTGGCGGAGGACTTGGTTCGACGCGGCCTGACACACCCGATGCTCGATGCACCGACGAGATCGGAACTGCAGTGGCTGCTGGCCGACCTGCTCGAGAAGCAGGGTCGACATGCCGAGGCCGTGAGGGTGCTGAGCGACGCACCGGTCGGCGTCCCGCAGGCGGTGGAGCAGGTCGTCCAGGTGGCGAGCAACAGCTGGTGGTCCGAACCAGGCCGGATCACCGCGATCGCCGATGAGTCCGTCGACCTCGGCGTCCCGGGTGCCGACCTCGTCGCTGCGACGCAGTGTTGGATGCTCGCGTTCTCGGGAGAGGCCGACCCGGCGGCTCAGCTGGCGAGGCAGCTGTGCTGGGACGAGCGATGCTCACCGCTCGCCCAGGTCTGGGCGACCACGGCCGCCGTGTCAGCGCTGTCGATGGCAGGTCACGGCGACGACGCATCGGAGGCGCTGGCCCAAGGGATGGCAGTCGTGCACGCCACCGACGACCCGTACTCCCGTGCACAGCTCGAATGGGCAGCCGTGTTCGCATCGGTGCTCGACGGCGCCGTCAGCACGGCGCTGCGGATGGCGGAGGACGGCTACCGCAACGCGCTGGCAACCGACGATGCCGGCCTCCTCGGCGGATGGGCCGCCGTCATGGCACTGGCGGCCAGCGCCGCCGGCGATCTCGACGTGTCCGTCGCCAGGCTGCTCGACGTGACGGCGCTGCTCGACCCGCTGCACACCGGCGGCGCATACGGGGCAGGCGCGCTCGCCGAAAGCCACATGGGGATGTGCCTCGCACAACGTGGCGACACTGAGGCCGGGCGTCATCACGTCGAGAGCGCGGCCGCCACCGGTGCGCTCGGTGTTCCCGGACTGGCTGCGTTCACGGTGTGGTTCCGGCGGGACGCCGCATGGGTCGGCCTCGTCACGCCCTCCGAGTTGTTGGACACGGTCGTCGAGTGGTCGCACCTGCCGGCGATCGGGCTACCGGCGGCCGTCGACGCGCTTCGGCTCGGCGCGATCCATGCAGCGTTGCCCGTCATCTCCGACCTGGCAGCTCGCTCGTCCACGAGCATCTCGCCGCTGTGGGCCGAGCTCGCCGATGCGCTCGTCCGCCCGGCTGCACGAGGCGCCGACGACGCGATCGAGCAGCTCGCTCTGGCTGGGCACGTCGGAATCGCCGCCGAGATGTGGCAGTTGGTCGCGTCGTCGCGGGCGCCGGTCGAGGCTGCGCGTGCACGGCTCCGGCGCGACACGCTCGTGCGGGAACTCGGCCGACCTGCCCTGACCCCGATGATGTTGGCACCGGCCCTGTCGACGTTGACCTCGCGTGAACTCGACATCGCGGTGCGGGTGAGCCGTGGGGCGTCGAGCCGAACGGTCGCCGCCGAACTCGGCGTCAGCCCACGAACCGTCGACAACCACCTCGGTCGGATCTACACGAAGCTCGACGTCCCCGACCGGCTCGCCCTCGCGGCCCTGCTCGCCCCGATTCCGATCACTGGCCGCAGTGCTCGGTGAGGTTGCGCACGGTGGTCGGGAGCCCGTAGTGGACGGCGTACACGAGCAGGAAGCGGAGATCTCGCATCACCTGGTTGTCGTCCCGGGCCCAGTTGTCGTACACGGCGACCACGTACGTTCCGGGTTCCGAGCCATCCTCGATCGAGATCCCGATGGGTGCTCGGGTCCCCGATCTGCCGACGATCGTGAAGCGTTCGACATCCGACGCGAACTGCCTCCGGTTGGCCGAGGTCGGCGCCATCCCGGTGACCGCGGTGAAGCACTGCCCGTCGCGCATCCGCATGTGACCGTTCTCCTGGGCAGCGACAGCCCTCCGCTGGTTGGCGTCCGCATCAACCGGAGGAAGTGAGACCGGAGGGCTGTCGTCGCCTCCGTCGCCGCCGCCACCGGACTCGTATCCGCCGCCGCCACCACCGCCACCGCCGGGGACATCCGATGGATCCCACGGCTCCGAGTCGACCCAGCAGTAGACCGTGTTTCCGCTGGAGTCGTAGACGCATCCGTCCGCGGACGCCTGCGGACTCATCACCACGAACAACGATGCCGCCGACATCGCCGTCAACACCCCCGCTCGCGCCAGTACCGTCGCTGCGCTCGCGCCTCGTCTACGTGTTCTCATCTGCTCCGACCTCCTCATCGACCCTGTTGACGGCGTCATCGTGACGAACCGACACCGGGAGCGACAGAGCAATGCACTACTCATGCGCGATCGCTCCGCGGCGGCGACAATCACCCACGATGGACCCGCTCCCCCCACCCGACCTCCCGGTCGCCACCGATGTCGTGGACCACATCACCCGGGGGCTCGCCGAGATCGATCAGATCTGTCGCCGCGACCCGAGGCGAGCACGGATGGCGGCATCGTTCGCTGCCGTCGACGCGCTTGCGACGCGAAGCCTCACGGCGCTCGATCCGTCCGCACCCGACCCGCACGCGGCCCGTCATGCGCACAGCGCCATCGCCCGCGCGGCACAGTCCGATCGACTCACCGCCGGCTGCATCATCGACCTCCATGACACCACGGCGAGCCGTGACGGCGCGCCGTCCGGCGCTCGGACGGAACCCGGATACCTCCGATGGGTCCGGCCCGACGGAACGAGTTCGATCGTGTTCGAGGGCGCCCCGCATGATCAGCTGCACGACCACCTCGCAGCGCTGACCGCCTGGGCGTCCGATCCTCGCGGCCTGCCGGTCGTCCAGGCACTGGGTTCGTTCCTCCGGCTCGTCGAGCTCCATCCGTTCCTCGACGGCAACGGGCGAACCGGCCGTCTCCTCGTCCACGTGGTGCTGCGACGCCGCCTCGGCCTGGCCCACACCGCCGCACCGCTCGCTCCCGTGATGGCAGCCGACCAGGAGGCGCTCGCCGAGGCGACCGCGGCATGGCGTGACGGAGACGCGACGAGGGCGCTCACCGCGGTCACGACCATGCTCGACACCAGCGTCCGACGGGCCGCCCATCTGCTCGGAGAGCCCCGCTCGCTCGTGCGACCCGACGGGGCGTCACGACGCGCCGGCATCGACACACGCGCAAGCGGTCGCCTCGGCGGTGACCTGATCAGTCGCCGGGGCTGACCTCTCCGGTCTCGACCCCGATGACGGCGAGCTGTGCGCCGTGGCGGGCGTTCAGCGCGCCGAGCCGCGTCCGCCCCCAGGCCCGTCCGGCTGCATTGACGGAAGTCAGATTCAGTACACTTGTATCACGTATTCGAATCTGGGGGGTCGGGGCCAGCCGCACGATGCGGGTGAACTCCTGGGGTTGGACCAGGTGCGGCATGAGGGGAAGCGGCATGTCAGACGAGAAGCCGGCAGGCGGGGACGGGGCAATCGAGACGTTCGCGCCGGCGCCGACGCCACAACCGGCGGCCACCGACATCTCGTCGTGGCCGATGTGGGTCCTGTCGTTCGTCGTCCTGGCGGACCAGCTCGACGTGGCGATCCTTCGCGGCGTGCTCGAGGAACTCCGACGAGAGTTCGACCTGAGTGATCCCCAACTGGCGATCCTCGTCAGCGCCTACACCGTGGTCAACGCACTGGTCGCGATACCTGCCGGCTATCTCGCCGACCGTTGGAAGCGGACCAAGACCGTCGGGTACTCCTTGATCGGCTGGTCGTCGATGACCGCCCTCTCCGCCGCGGCACCCAACTACGGGACGTTGGTCGCGGTCCGAGCGGCACTGGGCTTCCAGGCCCTCTCCGAGCCGGCCAACAACAGTCTGATGGCCGACTACTACCCGCCGGCGCGCCGCTCGCGAGCGTTCTCGATCCAGCAGGTCATGCTCGTCTCCGGCAGCGCCTTGGGCATCGGCGTCGGCGGCGTCGTCGCCAGCGCGCTCGGTTGGCGTTGGGCGTTCCTGATCGTGGGGAGCCCGAGCATCGTCGTCGCCCTCTTGGTGTTGCGGCTCCGCGAGCCGGCTCGGGGCATGTCCGATCGGCTCCACCTGGGCATCGCCGAGGGCCCCGGCGACGCCCCACCACAGACCCCGGTGCCGAGCGTCGGGTTCGGTGAGTTCATCCGCGACATGAATCGCGGCCTCCGCAAGGACGTCAGGGTGATCGCTTCGATCCCGACGATGCGGTACATGCTGGTCGGCGTCGCCACCCTCATGTTCGCGTTCGCCGGCTTCGGCACGTGGATGCCGTCGTTCTACGAGCGACAACTGGGAGCCGAATCCGGCGCCGCCCAAGCCCTCGTCGGTGCCGTCATCCTCCTCGGTGGTGTTCCCGGGGTGCTGCTCGGTGGGGTCATCGGCGACCGCTACTGCCCGCGGATCAAGGCCGGCCGCGTGGTCGTTCCGGCCATCTGCCTGATGTCGTCGGTCGTCTTCTTGACCCTCGCATGGATCCAGACCAGCGTCGCTCCGGCGTTCGTGTTCACGCTCATGGGGTTCGTGCCGGTCGCCGTCTCGCTCCCCATCATCAGGGCAGGTGTGTCCGACGCAGTGCCGGCCGACCTGCGGGGAGCGGGCTTCGGGGCCTTCCAGCTGACGGTCGTCCTCCTGGGCTACGCCATGGGGCCGCTGGTCATCGGCTTCCTGTCCGGCGCCTTCGACGACAACCTCCGCACCGCGTTCCTCATCGTCATGCCGACGATCCTGCTGGGCGGATTGATCATGCTGCGGGCCCGCGGCCACTACGAACAAGACACTGCTCGCATCTTCGCGGCGATCGTCGCCGCCGCCGAAGAAAACAGCGTTCAGAAGGAGCGGACCGACCACTCGTCGGCGCCCAGCCCGACGAGCGAAGACACCTGAGCGCGACGGCCACGGCGTGCTGATGCGCCCCGTTCAGGCCAGCAGGTCGACGGCGATGTCGCTCCAGAGCTGCTCCATGAGCGCGAGCGAGTGCACGTCGCAGCGCTCATTCGCAGCGTGGAACATCGCGACGTAGTCGTCGTACGTGAGCTCCTTCGAGAACAGCCCGTACCCGTATGAGGTCGCCCCAGCCTTGCGATAGAAGCGGGCGTCGGTGCCGCCGGGGGTGATCGCCGGCACGCAGCGCGCATCCGGATACACCGATGCGGACGCCCGCTCGACCGACCGCCACAGCGGCGAGTCGATCGGCGACGCGGTGGCGGGCCACTCCTCGTGCATGAAGTGGATGTCGACGCTGCCGATCAGGTCGTCGCCGATCAGCTCGTGGAGCAGGCGGCGTACGTCGTCCTCGGTCTGGCCGGGCAGGGTGCGGATGTCGACCTCGAGCTCGACGCTGGCCGGGATGGTGTTGGTCTTGCCGTCGGCGCGCAGCACGTTCGGCGACAGCGTGATGTGGGTGCACGCGTGGCAGTCGGCGGCGAAGCCTGTCTCGGGGTGGTGCGCCGCCCACTGGCCGATTGCCACCGGGTCGAGCAGCACTCGCGTCAGGTCGTCGTCGAACTCCATCGCGGCCACGTAGCCGCGCCACGTGTCGTGGATCTCCGCCAGTGGGCGGTACTCGGCGATGCGCCGGACGATCTCGCTCGCCTTCACGAGCGCGTTGTCGCCCATCAGCGGCGTCGACCCGTGTGCCGCCCGGCCGTGCACCACCAGACGGGTCCAGGCCGCACCCTTCTCGGCCACCAGCACCGGCAGCTTCATACCCGACGGTGTGTGCAGCGGGGTGCCCCCACACTCGGTGAGCACGTAGTCGGCCATCACATCGTCGCGGTGGTGGTCGAGCAGCCATCCGGCACCGGCCGTGCCGCCGGCCTCCTCGTCGGCAACGGCGGCGAACACCACCGTCCCCGGCAGCGCCACCCGACGCTTCGCGAGCTCGGCGAACGCCACCGCCATCGATGCCGTGACGCACAACATGTCGATCGCGCCACGACCCCACACCCACCCGTCGATCAGCTCGCCACCGAACGGATCGTGAACCCAGTCGTCGGGTGTCACCGGCACCACGTCGGTGTGCCCGAGCAGCAGCAACGTCGGCGCCGTCGGGTCGGTGCCGGGCAACCGCGCCACCAGCGAGTGCCGGTTCGCCATCGGCCCGAACGACTGCACGTCCACACCGGGCACGTCGACCACCGCACGCAGGAGCTCCGCAGCGCGGGTCTCATCGCCAGACTCCGGTTGCCCGGTGTTCACGCACTGCAGTCGGATGAGGTGCTGGAGGAGCTCGGTGGATGCGTTCGGCGCGGCGACGACGGTCATGACCAGATCATCGCGTCTCGAACGCTTCGACGTCGGAGGAGGAATCGACCGCCCGCACCCGGCGGCCAGCTGCTGAGACCGCGCGGTCGACGAGCGTTGAGTCGTGACAATCGACGAGCTGCCGTTCCCCACCGATCCGACGAGAGCTGCACGGGGTGGCGTGGAGGCTCCCGACGATCGAGCGGCGCCGTCGTGGCCGGTGTCCCGTTGATCGACGCGGCGACGGGCGGCGCGCCTCTCCGTGTATCAGGGGGGCGGACTGGATGCATGGGTGCCGACGTCGTCGCCGGACGGGTGACGCGTCAGCGAGGAGGCAACGTGCAACGATCCGGAGTTGGTCGCAGGACCGGACCGCGAGGTCGGGGCCACCTGCTGTGAACCCCGAACCGTTGGACCCCCGGCGCGCCCGGAACATCCTCTTCACCCTCGTCGAGACCCGCATCGAGCAGGCCACCCTCGACGACCTCGGCTCTCTCCACCGGGAACTGTCGCTGCTCGCGGTCGCGATCGACCAGAGCGCGACGACGCCGGCGCTGCGCCTGCTGGAGGCCGTGACCGACCTGGTGCTCGTCGAGATCCAACTTCGTGAGGAGCGTGGCGCTGCGGCGGTGCGACGGCTGCTCGAGGACCCGGGCTGAGAGCGGAGACGGCGGCGATCAGCCCGACCGGCAGATGCGGACCGACGCGCTCCGCGATGGTGGCCAGCTACCCGCCCGGGACGACGAGGCGGTCGGTAGCACCCTTGGCCGATGACCTGGGAACTCAGTGCGATTGCTGGGCGACATGAGGCCGCATGCACGGGGATGCCGTTGATGTGACCGCCGCCGCTCGCGAGCTCTGCGCGCGCCCCTGATGCGGGTCCGGACCGTTTCCGATGTCTCGCGACATCACAGAGCCGCGACCCCAACTCCACCCACCGCTCGGCACCGAGGGCCGCGCCAGATCGCCGGTTCTCGGCGCTGTTCTCACCGGCGCCAGGCGCGTTCTGCATGCGTCGCAGTGAGCGTTCTGTGCGTCGGTTCGGAGTGTCGTTCGTCGTGCCGCCGCGCCCTTGCCGTCACTACTTCGATGCTGGATGAACCTGTAGATCGGTGTGTCGGGCGATCGTGATGAAGTCGGAGTCGGCGTGCAGCACCTCTGCGCCAGCTCTGATCGCGACGGCGGCGATGAGGCAGTCGATCAGTTTCCGGACGGTTTCGCCACGTACCCGGCAGGCCCGATACAGCGCGGCGGCGGCGTCGTAGTCGGCGGGTGTGGTGGGCAGCATCGTCGCCCGTCCGATCAGTCCGCGGAGCTGGGCGAGGTGGTGCTCATCGCGGGCGCCCGCAAGGACCTCCATCGCGACGGGATCGCAGATCGCAAGGTCGTCGGCGAGGAGGCGATCGACGACCTGGCACGTCGGTGAGCCGGTATCGCGAAGGAACTCGATCCACGCCGACGTGTCGACGAGGATCACGCCCTGCTCGAACGCATCTCGTCGAGATCGCCGTCCCAACCGGACCCGCGCAACGCACGCGCTTCATCGAGCCCGAGTGGCTCGCCGGCCAGCCGACGCAGCGCCAGATTGACAGCGTCGCGCTTGGTCGTGAGGTGAAAGCGGTCCATGACCCGCTGACAGAGCTCGTCATCGATATCGATATTGGTGCGTGCCATACACCTACCATACACCAGATCCGTCGGTCCGGTGCCCCATCGGCGAGTCGAGCGAGTTGATCGCGCTGGACTGCGACACAGAACAGCGGCCCCGATTCACGGTCACGGATGACCGCAAGGCGAGAGCAGATCGAATCCTCCCTGTGTCAAGCGGGGTGTTGGACGGGTTCGCAGGAGCGTCTGTTCGACCGGGGCGCTTCTCGAGCAACCCGACCGGAACCTCACCGACGCTCGACACACGGCCTCGCGTCACCCACCAGTCTCGAGTAGGCGCTTGGGTGCTCCCCGATGGGGAGGGCAGGAGGCCTGTCGGTTCGAGTCCCGCGCGGGCAGGATGGGTAGGTCATCGCAGCTCACGGACGCGTGCGGGACGTGCCGTCGGTGGGACTCGACTCCGCTTCAAACGGCTCGCAGGCAGGCGGTCGATCGACGACTCGCGACGACTGGCGGCTTGCGCTTCGCGATCGCTCGCAGGTCAGCGATGGTGTGCGCGCGGGCCAGGCGGGCAGTGGTTCGATCGACCGTCGGCGTTCGGAACTTCAGGAGGTCGGCGAACGCGCTGGGCCGGGGGATCCCTCGGTTCATGGCCAGGTCCTCATCGGTGAGGCGGCGAGCCGGGCGCGTCCGTCGGAGATCGAGTCGAACGTGCCGAGGGCGACGCCCTGCACGATCGCGTTGCCGAGAGCGGCGGCCTCTGCCGACCCGACGCGGACGGAGCGCCCGGTGAGGTCGGCCAGGCGGTGGACGAGGAGGTCCATCCGGGCGGCCCCGCCGAACAGGATCACGTCGTCGAACGAGCTCGTCTGACCGAGTTGCTCGACGACCTCGGCGGTCCGGACGGCGATCGATTCGATGATGCTGCGTGTGATGAGCCCAGGGCCGGCGTCGCGTGGGATGCCGGCGAGCGCGGTGTATTCGCCCAGCATGTCGGAGGGCGACAGCAGCCGCGGATCGTCGACATCGACGATCGGCACCTCGCCGTCTACGCGTGCTGCCGCGTCGACGAGCGCAGCGATGTCAGCGTCGCCCCAACTGGGGCGGCACTGCTCGAGCAGCCAGAACCCGGTGACGTTGCGGAGGAAGCGGAAGCCGTCGAGCGCGCCGGCCTCGTTGGTGTAGTTGTGGGACCGGGCCCAGTCGGACAGGTCGGGTTCGGCCCGTTCGACGCCCACGAGGATCCACGTGCCGGAGGCCACGAACGCCGAACCTCCAGGGGCGACGTGCCCCATTCCGGCGACGGCCGACGCGGTGTCGTGCCCGCCGACCAGGGAGACGGGGATCCCGCGCCACTCGCCGACGACGCGACCCCCGGGGGTGATGTCGCCGAGGAGGGAGGCGTCGACACCGGCGAGAGGCAGGAGCGCTGTGGACCAGTCGCCTTCGGTGACGTCGACGAGCCCGGAGCTGCCGGCGCTGGTGCGTTCCGTGACGGCGACCCCGGTGAGGTGGTGCACGACGAGTTCGGGCAGCCACAGCAGGCGGGCGGCTCGGGCGAGCTCGTCGGGGTCATGAACGGCGAGCTGGAAGATCGTGTTGAACGGCAAGAGCTGGAGCCCGTTGATGTCGTACATCCGCTCCGCGCCGAACTCGTCGACGATGCTGCGATAGCGGTCGGTGCGGTGGTCGCGATAGGAGTATGGGGCGCTCAGCAGGTCGCCGTGTTCGTCGAGCAGGCCATAGTCGACGGCCCAGGTGTCGATGCCGATCGAGTCCAACGGACCGATGTCGACGGCGCGCTCCAGGCCCTCGACGACTGCGGCGATGATGAGGTCCCAGTCCCACCGGACATGGCCCGCCGGGTCGCGCCGAGGGGAGTGCGCGACCCGGTGGACCACCTGGGGGGAGAGGTGCTCGGCGCCGAGGTCGACCCGGCAGACCCGGACCGATGTGGCGCCGCAGTCGACGGCGGCGACGACGGTCATCAGCGGAGGAAGGCTGCGGCGACTCCGGAGTCGACGGGGATGTGGAGACCGGTGGTCTGTTCGAGGTCGCCGCCGGTGAGGACCGCGACCGCCGCAGCGACGTGTTCGGGGAGCACCTCGCGCTTGAGGATCGTGCGTTGCGCGTAGTAGGTGCCGAGCTCGTCCTCGGTCACGCCGTAGGTCGCGGCGCGTTGGGCTCCCCAACCGCCGGCGAAGATGCCCGATCCGCGCACGACGCCGTCGGGGTTGACGCCGTTGACACGGATGCCGTGCTCGCCGAGCTCGACGGCGAGCAGACGGACCTGGTGCGCCTGGTCGGCCTTGGCGGCGGAGTAGGCGATGTTGTTCGGGCCGGCGAACACCGAGTTCTTCGATGCGATGTAGACGATGTCGCCACCGCGCCGCTGTTCGATCATCACCTTCGCCGCGGCTTTCGACACGAGGAACGAGCCCTTCGCCATCACGTCGTGCTGGAGATCCCAATCGGCTTCGGAGGTCTCGAGCAGCGGCTTGGACAGCGACAGACCGGCGTTGTTGACGACGAGATCGATGCCACCAAAGGCGAGCACAGCGGCGTCGATGGCCTGCTGCACGGCGTCGGCGTCGGACACGTCGACGCCGACACCGATCGCAGTGTGGGTGTCGCCGAGTTCGGCGGCAGCTGCGGCCGCCTTGTCGGCGTCGAGGTCGGCCAGGACGACGCACGCGCCGTCGGCGGCGAGTCGGGTCGCGATGGCCTTGCCGATGCCCGAGGCGGCGCCGGTCACGAGCGCGACGCGGGTGGCGTGCGACTTCGGCTTGGGCAAGCGCTGCAACTTGGCTTCCTCGAGCGCCCAGTACTCGATCCGGAACTTCTCGTGATCGCTGATCGGCTGGTACGTCGACAGTGCTTCGGCGCCGCGCATCACATTGATCGCGTTGAGGTAGAACTCGCCGGCGACGCGGGCCGTCTGCTTGTCGCGGCCGAAGCTGAACATCCCGACGCCGGGGACGAGCACGATCAGCGGATCGGCGCCTCGCATCGCCGGTGAGTCGGGCGTGGCGTGCGCGTCGTAGTAGGCGCGGTACTCGTCGCGGTAGGGCTGGTGCAGTGCGAGGAGCCGAGCGATCGACTCGTCGACCGTCGCGGTGGCCGGCAGGTCGAGCACGAGTGGCCTGACCTTGGTTCGCAGGAAGTGGTCGGGGCAGCTGGTGCCGAGCGAAGCGAGCCTCGGGTGCTCGGCCCGGGCGAGGAAGTCGAGCACCGCCGGGTCGTCGGTGAAGTGACCGACGATCGGCTGGTCGTGTGAGGCGATGCCGCGGATCGTCGGGGCGAGCGCTGCTGCACGCCTGCGCCGGGCCGGTCCCGGCAGTGCGCCATAACCATCGAGCAGCGGGCCGAACGGTTCGGCCTTGCCGTGCGCCGCGATGTACGCGGCGGCGGTCTCGATGATCCAGAGCGAGCTGCGCTCACTCTCGTCGCTGGTCGCGCCCCAGGCCGTGATGCCGTGTCCGCCGAGGATGCAGCCGACCGCTTCGGGGTGGTCGCGCTGGATGGCGGCGATGTCGAGGCCGAGCTGGAAGCCGGGCCGGCGCCACGGTACCCACACGACCTTTCCGCCGTAGATCGTGCGAGTCAGCTGTTCGCCGTCGGCCGCGGCCGCGATCGCAATGCCGGCGTCGGGGTGGAGGTGGTCGACATGCGGGGCACTGATCAGCCCGTGCATGGCGGTGTCGATCGAGGGTGCGGCGCCTCCCTTGCCGTGGAGGCAGAAGTCGAACGCTGCGACCATCTCGTCCTCGCGCTCGATGCCCGGGTAGACGTCGGCGAGTGCTCGCATCCGGTCGAGTCGGAGCACGGCCAGGCCGGCTTCGGTGAGGGTGCCGAGGTCGCCGCCCGAGCCCTTCACCCACATCAGTTCGACGTCGTTGCCCGTCACCGGGTCGGTGTCGATGCCCTTGGCGGAGGTGTTGCCCCCCGCGTAGTTCGTGTTCCTGCGGTCCGAGCCGAGTCGGTTCGACCGTGCCAGCAGCTCACGGACGGCGGGGTTCGTCATGACGGCCTCCTCACGCGCCCCAGCCGGCCTGGTTGCCGCCGACCCGGGTGGACTCGATCTCGGCCTGGTAACCCGACGCAGCGTATGCGGCCATGGGATCGCGTGGTAGGCCGCGCTCCTCGCGCCAGTCGGCGAGGGCCGGGCGGACGTCGGTGTAGAAGGCGTCCATCAGCACCTCGTTGGCCCCGAGGACGTCACCTGCACGTTGTGCAGCCGACAGCGCGGCGCCGTCGACCATCAGTGCCCGGGCTGTCATCTCCTGCACGTTGAGCACGCTGCGGATCTGGCCGGGGATCTTGGCCTCGACGTTGTGGCACTGGTCGAGCATGAACACCACACCGGATGCCGGGTCGAACCCGCGACCGCGGTTGACCTCGTGGAGGATCCGGAACAGCTGGAACGGGTCGGCGGCGCCGACGATCAGGTCGTCGTCGGCGTAGAACCGCGAGTTGAAGTCGAACGAGCCGAGCTTCCCGAGCCGGAGGAGCTGCGCGACGATGAACTCGATGTTGGTCCCTGGAGCGTGGTGGCCGGTGTCGAGGCACACCACGGCGCGCTCGCCGAGTGCAGCGCAGTGCAGGTACGACGTGCCCCAGTCGGGCACGTCGGTGTGGTAAAAGGCCGGCTCGAAGAACTTGTACTCGAGCACCAGTCGCTGATCACCGGACAGCGCGGCGTAGATGTCGGCGAGCGACTCGGCCAGGCGGTCCTGCCGGGCGCGGATGTCGTCCTGCCCCGGGTAGTTCGTACCGTCGGCCAGCCAGATCTTGAGATCGCGCGAACCGGTCTCGTGCATGATCTCGATGCAGCGCAGATGGTGGTCGATCGCGGCGCGCCGCACCATGGCGTCCGAGTGCGTGATGCTGCCGAGCTTGTAGATGTCGGCCTGGAACGTGTTCGAGTTGATCGTCCCCAACTGCACCCCGAGTGCCTCGGCGTGCTCGCGCAGCTTCGCGAAGTCGTCCACCTCGTCCCACGGGACGTGCAGCGCCACCCGTGGCGCCAAGCCCGTGAACGCGTGGACCTGCGCTGCGTCGCTGATCTTCTCGAACGGGTCGCGCGGCACGCCCGCTTGTGCGAACACCTTGAAGCGCGTGCCGGAGTTGCCGTAGGCCCACGACGGCACCTCGATCGCCTGGCTCTCGAGTTGTCGGCTCACGTCGGTGGTGAACGCCATCTGGTCCCTCCTGGCTCTGATGTGAAGCGTTTCAGAGCGTACGAGGACAGAAATGGCGGTGTCAATCCCCGAAAACGTTGGACTGTGGGGCTTGACAGTGCTGTGTCGGGCGTCATATCGTGATCGAGCTGAATGAAACCTTTCAGTCAGCTGCAACGAGGGGAGACCTACCAGATGAGAATGAAGCGACCCACGGGGCTGCTCGCGATCTCCGTCGCGACCGGCCTGCTGTTCGCAGCATGCGGCGGCAGCGATGCCGACGACGCTGCGCCGAGCGCTTCCGCGCCCGAGACCGACGCCGCGTCCGACACGGCCGCGGCCGCCAGTGACGAAGCGATCGAGTTGTCCGTCCTGATCGACGATGCGCCGTTCACGAGCGCGATGCTCGACGCGCTCACGGCGAAGTTCACCGCCGATCACCCGAATGTCACGTTCACGGTCGAGAAGCGCCCTGGCGGTGCCGAGGGCGACAACATCGTCAAGACCAAGCTCGCGACTGGCGAGATGAACGACATCTTCGTGTACAACTCCGGTTCGCTTCTCCAGGCGCTCAACCCTGCCGACACGATGGTCGATCTGACCGGCGAAGCCATGCTCGACAACATCGCCGATGCGTTCCTGCCTGCGGTGACCCTGGAGGGTGGCGTGTATGGCGTGCCCTTCGGTACCGGCATGGGCGGCGGCATGCTCTACAACAAGCAGGTCTTCGCCGACAACGGAATCGAGGTCCCGAAGACGTGGGACGAGTTCTCTGCCGCGATGGACACGTTGAAGGCAGCGGGCGTCGTGCCGGTGGGTGGCACGTTCGGTGACACCTGGACGTCGCAGTTGTTCGTGCTCGCCGACTTCTACAACGTCGCCGCCGCCGATCCCGACTGGGCCGCGAAGTACACGACGAACGAGGCCACCTACAGCGACACGCCTGCCGCCCTCGCCGGCTTCGAACGCCTGCAGGAGGCATACGAGAAGGGCTGGTACAACGAGGACTACCTGTCGGCCAAGTTCGACACCGGTCCGCAGTCACTCGCCGACGGCGAGTTCGCGGTCTACCCGATGCTGACGTTCGCGTTGGGGTCGATGACCCCGGAGTCGGCCGCCGGCGTGGGCTTCTTCGGCCAGCCCGGCTCCGACGCCGACAACCACGGCATGACGCTCTGGATGCCTCCCGCCGCCTACATCTCGGAGACGAGCGAACACGCCGACGTCGCGAAGGAGTTCCTCGCGCTGATCGCGTCGGTCGAGGGTGCCGACATCATGAACGCTGCCAGCCCGCCGTCGGGCCCGCTGCTCATCAAGGGCGCAACGCTGCCTGCCGATGTGCTCCCGGCAGTCACCGACATGCAGGCCTATGTCGACGCCGGACTGGTGACGCCGGCACTCGAGTTCATCTCGCCGGTGAAGGGGCCGAACCTCGAGAAGATCACGGTCGAGGTCGCCTCGGGTCAGAAGGATGCCGCTGCAGCGGCCGCGTCGTACGACGAGGATGTCAAGAAGCAGGCTCAGCAGCTCGCACTTCCAGGCTGGGACTGAGCCCAGCCGGCCGGAGGGTTCGACCTTCGGCTGAATCGTTCCTGTCGGGCGGGTCGTCGACGACGACCCGCCCGACACGTCCCAGGGGAGGGACACATGCAACACCTCAGGAAGGCGTACCCGCGGAGCTTCTACGTTCCTGCGGGCCTGGTCTACCTCGTGATCTTCTTCGTGCCGACCGGCCTGGCGTTCTACTACGCCTTCACCCGCTGGACGCTCTTCGAGTCGCAGTGGATCGGGCTCGACAACTTCCGTCAGTTCTTCCGGGAGGAGGCGCTCCTCAAGAGCTTGCGGAACACCCTCGTCTATGCGGTGATCACGAGCGGTTCCAAGGTTGTGATCGGCATGGGGCTCGCCGTCCTCGTGACCTCGCGCATCAGGCTCAAGGGCACGGTGCGAGCGATGATCTTCTTCCCGGTGATCGTCAGCACCGTGGCCGTCGGCCTGACCTTTTCCGTGTTGATGCACCCCACGGACGGCTTGTACAACCGGGTGCTCGCTGCGGTCGGGGTCGACGGGCCGCACTGGCTCACCGATGTGAACCTCGCCATCTTCTCCGTCGCTCTCGTCGACATCTGGAAGGGCCTCGGACTCGCGATGGTGATCTACATCGCGGGCATCATGTCGATCCCCCGCGATCTCTACGAGGCGGTCGCGGTCGACGGCGGCGGCTGGTGGCAGCAGTTCCGGTACATCACGTTGCCGCTCAGCCAGCCGGCCACGTTCACCGTGATCCTGTTCTCGTTCGTCGGCGGCCTGCGCAGCTTCGAGCTGATCTGGACGATGACAGGCGGCGGTCCTGGCTTCGCCTCCGACGTGATCGCGTCGACGATCTACAAGCAGTACCAAGCGGGCTTCTACGGCCTCGCCACCGCTGGCAACGTCATCCTCTTCGTGCTCGTCACAGCCCTCGTCGTTCCCATGACCCGCTACTTCGCACGCAGGGAGATCCGGCGATGAGGCAGCTGCGCACCTACTGGCTCGACGCAGTCGCCATCGTCGCATGCCTGCTCGTCTTCGTCGTGCCGTTCGCCTTCATCGTCCTCACGGCCTCGAAGTCGGCAGAGGAGGCGAAGGAGTGGGAACTGTCACTCCCTGAAGAGTGGCGGTTCTGGAGCAATCTTCGGGAAGTGCTCAGCTTCGACGACGGCCTCGTGATGCTGGCGATGAGGAACAGCTTCATCCTGACGATCTGCTCCGTCGCGCTCATCGTGGTCTTCGGAGCGATGGTCGGCTTCACGCTCGACCGGCGGCGTGACCGTGTTGCATCGGTCGCCAGCGGGATGATCATGATGGGCCTGATCATCCCGCCAGCCGTGGTCCCGACGATCTACACGTTGCAGCAGTTGCAGCTGTTCAAGACGTTGCCCGGCCTCATCCTCGTCGAGGTCGCGTTCGGTCTGCCCTATGCGATCATCCTGTTCCGCGCGTTCTCGGCGACGATCCCGCGCGAACTCGACGAAGCTGCGATGATCGACGGCTGCTCGGGCTTCCGCTTGTTCTTCAAGGTCATCTTCCCGTTGCTGCGACCGGTGATCATCACGGTGATCATCACGTCGTCGATCACGATCTACAACGACTTCACGAACCCGCTGTACTTCCTGCCCGGCCGCGACAACGCCACCGCGCAGCTGACCCTGTTCAACTTCCGCAGCCAGTTCATCTCACAGTGGAACCTGCTGTTCATGGACGCCCTGATCATCACGATCCCGCCCCTGATCATGTTCCTGTTCTTCAATCGCAAGATCGTCGACGGCATGGCCGGCGCCGTGAAGGGATGACACGCTGATGGCCCCCCGCACGTCGAACCCGCGGTTCGAGCAACGATCGGAGTCGCTCGGCATCGGCACGTCGACACCTCGCGTCAGCTGGACCGTCGACGACACGCCACCCGGTTGGCACCAGATCGCCTACGAGATCGAGCTCCGTGTCGGCGACGACGTGCGATCGACAGGTCATGTCCGTTCCGACGCCTCGGTCCTCGTCCACTGGCCGTTCGCGCCGCTGCGCTCGCGGCAACGGGCCTGGGTGCGGGTGCGGGTGTGGGGGGCAGATGAGTCCGATCCGTCGCCGTGGAGCGAACCGTCCGTCGTCGAGGCAGGACTCCTCGACCCGGCCGACTGGGTCGCGCTGCCGATCACCGATCCGGCCACGCCCGTGCCCGACCAGGTCGTGCAATTCCGAACCGAGTTCGACGCGGACGAGGTCGTCGCGGCACGCCTGTACGTGTCGGCGCTCGGTGCCTACCAGGTCGAGATCAACGGCACAGCCGTCGACGACGAGGTGCTCGCGCCCGGATGGACCGTGTACGGCCACCGGCTTCGGTACGCCACTCGCGATGTCACCGACCTCGTCCGCAGCGGGGCGAACGCGATCGGCATCACCGCGGCCGAGGGATGGTATGCAGGGCGAATCGGGTTCCGGGGCGGCGTGCGAGGGCTCTACGGGAACCGAGCCGCCGTCGTCGCACAGCTCGAGCTCGTACACGCGGACCGCTCGCGCGTCGTCGTGGCCACCGACTCCACGTGGCGGTGCGGTCGTGGCCCGGTGCTCACTGCGAGCCTCTACGACGGAGAGACCTACGACGCGCGCCGGCACGATCCCGCATGGTCGCTGCCCGACCATGACGTGTCGGGCTGGGGAGCGGTCGACGTCCTCGACTCGGTCGCCGACCGGCTGGTCGCGCCGACCGGTCCACCCGTGCAGCGACACGAGGAGTTCCGGCCGGTCCGCATCTGGACGTCACCGACCGGCACCACCCTGGTCGACTTCGGCCAGAACATCTCGGGGCGAGTGCGGCTGACCGTCCGCGGGCCCGCCGGCACCAGCATCGAGATCCGCCACGCCGAGGTGATCGAAGACGGCGAACTCGGCATCCGGCCCTTGCGCTACGCCGCCGCGCGTGACGTCTACGTCCTCAGCGGCAGCGGGGTCGAAGAGCACGAACCGAGCTTCACGATCCACGGATTCCGCTACGCCAGTGTCGTGGGCTGGCCCGGTGAGCTGACGGCCGACGACCTCGTCGCGGTTGCGATCTACTCGTCGATCGACGAGGTGGGCTCGTTCGAGTGCTCCCACCCTGGCTTCAACCAGCTCCACCGCAACGTCGTGTGGAGCATGAAGGGCAACTTCGTCGACCTCCCCACCGACTGCCCGCAACGCGACGAACGCCTCGGCTGGACCGGCGACATCGGTGTCTTCGCCCCCACCGCGACCTTCCTCGCCGACTGCGCCGGCTTCCTCGCTTCGTGGCTGGAGGACCTGGCCGCCGAACAGACCGACCTCGGCACCGTGCCCGCGTACGTGCCCTGGATCCCTCTGGTGTTCCCGGCTGTGGGGACCGCAGCGTGGAGCGACGCAGCCGTGATCGTCCCGTGGACGTTGTACGAGCAGTACGGCGACCTCGGAGTCCTGGCCCGTCAGTACCCGAGCATGAAGGCGTGGGTCGACACCACCACATCGATGGCCAGCCCGTCGGGGTTGTGGGACGAAGGCTTCCAGTTCGGCGACTGGCTCGACCCCGCCGCCCCACCAGACGATCCGGCGGCGGCACGTACCGAGCCCGCGCTGGTTGCCACGGCCTATCGGGCCAACTCGCTCCGCCTGTTCGCGAGGGCCGCCGAGGCGCTCGGACACATCGACGACGCAGCCACGTACGGCGCACTTGCGCAGCAGGTCGTCGCTGCTTTCAACCGCGAGTACGTCACCCCGTCCGGCCGGCTGTCCAGCGACGCCCAGACCGCATACGCACTCGCCCTCCGGTTCGACCTCCTGCCGACGCCCGATCAACGGTCGCACGCCGGTCGCCGACTTCGCGAGCTCGTCGCGCTCGAGGACTACTGCATCGGTACCGGCTTCGTCGGCACTCCGCTCGTCTGCGACGCTCTCGCCGACACCGGCCACATCGACGACGCCTACTACCTGCTGCTACAGACACGGTGCCCGTCGTGGCTGTATCCCGTCTCGATGGGCGCCACCACGATCTGGGAGCGGTGGGACAGCATGCTGCCAGATGGGTCGATCAACCCGGGCGAGATGACCTCGTTCAACCACTACGCCCTCGGCGCAGTGGCCGACTTCATGCACCGGCGCGTGGCCGGCTTGGCGGCCGGTGCGCCTGGATACCGCCACCTGATCGTCGAACCGATGCCAGGTGGCGGCTTGGAGACGGCATCGGCGAGCCATCGCACGCCGTACGGCGACGCGAGCGTGCGCTGGGAACGCACCGGTGGTCGACTTGTCGTCGACGTCGTCGTCCCGCCGTCCACGACCGCGACGGTCCGACTGCCCGGCGGGGAACCCGTCGACGTCGGCCCCGGCGAGCACCGCTTCGACGGCGCATTTCGTCCGGTCGCCGACGACGGCACCGAGCCGCCCATCCGGCCTCGATTCGTGCCGCCGCCCGAACCTGTCGAGCTGCCATAACGGATCCGGTGGCGGAATCCTCGCCGAATCAGATGGAATGACCGCATGGCACCCAAGTCAGTCGGCATCGAAGAAGTCGCGAGGCACGCCGGTGTCTCACTCGGCTCCGTCTCGCACGTGCTCAACCACCCCGACCGCGTGTCCGAGGCGATGCGCGAACGCGTCATGGCGGCGATCGACGAGCTCGGCTTCGTCCGCAATGGCTCCGCAGCGCGACTTCGGGCGAACCAGAGCAACGCCATCGGTCTGGTCGTGCTCGACGCCGGCAACCCCTTCTTCGCCGAGGTGGGCCGCGGAGTCGAGACCACCATGGAAGAGCACGGCTACATCGTGATGCTGTGCAACTCCAACGGCAGCCCGCAACGCGAGGAACAGCACCTTCGGTTCATGGAGGAGCAGCGAGTAGCCGGCTTGCTCATCACGCCGACCACGGCGCGCTCGTCCGATACGCGCCTTGCCGCGCTGCGCAAGCGCGGCGTCGCGGTCGTTCTCGTCGACGAGCCCGTCCGTCGGCAAAACCAGTGCTCTGTCGCAGTCGACGACGTTCGCGGCGGAGAGCTCGCCGGTGCGCACCTGGTCGACGTCGGCCGACGCCGGATCGTGTACGTGACCGGACCCGACGATCTCCGCCAACTCGACGACCGTCGGGTCGGGCTCGCGCGGGCCGTCGAGAAGTGCTCCGAGCCGGTGAACGTCGACGTCCTGAGGCTTCCGGCCGTCAACAGCCGCGAGGGTTACCGATGCGTCGACGAGCTCCTGGCTCTGCACCCCGACGCAGTGTTCTGCGGTAACGACATCGTGGCGCTCGGGGTCCTCCGCGGGTTGATCGAACGCGGCGTCGCCGTCCCCGATGACGTCGCCCTGGTCGGATTCGACGACATCGAGTTCGCCGGCATGTCGGCGATCCCGCTCACCAGCGTGCGCCAACCGGCCTTCGGGATCGGCCAGGCAGCGGCCCAGTTGCTGATCGAGGAGTGCAACGGTCGCCCCCACGAGCACCGTCAGGTCAGCTTCGAACCCGAACTCATCGTCAGGCAGTCGAGTCGCGCCTGACCAACGGGGCGTTGATCGAGGCATCGAAGACGGCGACCGCCTCGATCTCCACGAGCAGGTCGGGCTCGGCCAGGGCCGCCACTCCGATGAGCGTGACGGCCTTCGTGGGGTCGACGCCGAGGTCGATCGCTGCACGCATCAGACCCTCACCGAACGGTTGCATCTTGTCCAGGGACCAGTCGACGACGTACACCGTGAGCTTGGCGATGTCGGCGAACGAGCCACCAGCCGCAACCACACCGGTGTTGACGTTGCGTACGGCCTGCTCAACCTGTGCGGCGAGGTCACCAGTGCCGACCGGCGTTCCGTCGGCGTCCCGCGCCACCTGGCCAGACAGGAACACCATCGTGGTCCCGGTGGCGATCGCCACCTGTCGGTACATCTCGGTGTCAGGGAGGCCGGGGGGATTGATCAGTTCGATCGTCATGATGTCGCGCTCTCTCTTCTAGCGGTTCGGTGACTGGCACCGCCCTGCGTTCGTTCGACGCTCTCGTGTGCCCTGGACCTCGCTCGGTCAGCTTGCTTGATCGCGGGCGGCGGTGTGTCGACCCATCACAGCATGCGGCGGACGCGCGTAGGGCCGGTGCTTGAGGCGCGTGACTGTCACGCGGACCCCACGGACCCCGAAAAATGAAACGGGCGCGGCATGTGGTTTCCCCCGATGCTGCGGGGTGCCCGGTCCGCGCATGCTGCGGACATGTTCACGAGTCTGGGCCTCGTCCGATCCCGCTGGGCCGCCATCGGTGCGGCGGTCGCCGTCACCCTCGGTGCCGGCGGCCTCTACACGGTGCGGGCGGCGAGCGAACCGTCGACGTTCGTCGCGATCACCCCCACCCGTGTGCTCGACACCCGCACCGGCGTGGGGTTGTCCGGCTCGTTCACGTCGGCGATTCCCCGCCTACTCGACGTGACGGGGTCGATCGCCGTGGTCGGCGCGAACGGCGAGGCGGCCACCGCCGTTCCCGTGCCGACGGGCGCGACCGCGGTCGTCGCCAATGTCACCGCGGTACTCCCCACCACACCCGGCTTCGTGTCGGTCCGGCCCGGGAGCGCAGCGGGGGCGCCGACCACCTCGAGCGTCAACTTCTCGGCGGGCGGCGTGGTCGCCCCGAACGCGGTGACCGTCCAGGTGCCCGCGGACGGGCTGATCCAGCTGTGGTTCCAGGGCACGTCACCGGCGGCCACGACCGACCTGCTGATCGACATCGTCGGCTACTACACCGCA
>JALHOG010000032.1 GCA_022843125.1 Ilumatobacteraceae bacterium | reverse complement strand
GTTCGTCGGGTGGTGCGGCAGCCGCCCTCGCGATGGGGTTCACGCCGATCGAGCTCGGGTCCGACATCGGCGGCTCGATCCGGGTGCCCGCGCACTACTCCGGTGTCGCCGGCCACAAGCCGAGCTACGGCCTCGTCCCCGGCCACGGGCAGATCCCCGGCATGCCGGGCACGCTCAGCCAGGCCGACCTCGCTGTCGTCGGACCGATGGCGCGCACGGTCGACGACCTCGAACTGGTGCTCGGCGTGCTCGCCGGCCCCGACCGGTGGCAGTCGCCGGCCTGGCGGGTCGAGCTGCCTCCGGCGCGCGCCACCGCACTCGCCGACCTGCGGATCGCAGCGTGGCTCGACGACGCTCACTGCCCGGTCGACGCGTCGACGCGGCGCGTGCTCGGCGCGCTCGTCGGGACGATCGAGTCGGCCGGCGGGCGGGTCGACGTCGACGCCCGACCCGGCTTCACCCTCGCTCGCGCCGACGAGATCTTCCAGCAGCTGCTGTTCGCGGCGCTCTCCGGCGAGCACTCCCGGGAGAAGATCGAGCACATGGCCGCCAACACCGACGACTCACCGCTCGGGCGCGTCAAGCGCGGCGCGGCGATGCGCCATCGCGACTGGCTGGCCTGGAACGAGCGGCGCCTCCAGCTGCGCGAGCGGTGGCGCGAGTTCTTCGAGCGATACGACGCGATCCTGCTGCCGGTGCAACCGCGCGGCGCGATCCCCCACGACCACTCGATGCCGCAGTGGGGGCGCCGCGTCGAGATCGACGGCGTCGACCGCCCGTACCTCGACCTGTTCGGCTGGACCGGACCCGCCGGCGCCGGCATGCTCCCGGCCACCGTGGTCCCGGCCGGCCTCGGCGACGACGGCCTCCCGATCGGCGTCCAGATCGTCGGCCCCTACGCCGAGGACCGGACCCCGCTCCAGGTGGCGCGCCTGATCGAGCAGCTCGTCACGATCCCCCGCCCCTGACGCGCAGGACGGCCCGGGTGCGGGCGATCTCGTCGGGGTTGCCGCCCATCACCACGGCGGTGAAGTCGGTGGCGCCGGCTGCAGCGATGCGCTCCAGGCCGTCGGTCACCTCGGCCTCGCTGCCGACGAGCGACAACTCACCGAGCCCCGGCACCCCCTCGATGTCGAGCATCGCGCGGTACGAGGGAAGCGTGGCGTAGATCGCCAGGATCTTCGCGATGAAGTCGCGGGCCGGCGCCGGGTCGTCGGTGACCCACACCGGCAGGCTGCACACGATCGACGGCTGCGGACGCCCGGCCTCGCTCGCGGCGGCGTCGATGACCGGCTTGATCTGCTGCTCGATCGTGCGCGGGCCGACACACCACAGGATCGTCCCGTCGCAGCGCCGCCCGGCGATCCGGAGCATCTGTTCGCCGAGCGCGGCGAGCAGCACCTGCGGTGGCGCGTCGGTGGGACGTGCGCCGCCGCCGGTGTAGCTCCACACCTCACCCCGGTGGTCGACCTGCTCGCCGGCGAGCAGCGGCTGGAGCACGTCGAGGTAGTCGAGCATGTGCCGGATCGGCTTCTCCCACCGCTGATGGAGCATGTGCTCGACCGCCGGCTCGTGCGACAGCCCGATGCCGAGCACGAACCGACCGCTGAGCGCCGCCTGCGCGGTGAGCGCCATGCCGGCGAGGGTCAGAGGGTGCTGGTTCCACGTGGGGACCACGGCGGTGCCGAGGGTGATCCGCTCGGTCGCGCGTCCGGCGAGCGCCAGCGCCGACACGGCGTCGAGGAGCCCCGTCTGCGCGAGCCAGTACGACGTGAACCCGTCGGCCTCCGCCTGCTCGACGTCGGCGGTGATCGCCCCCAGCTCCGGCCGTACCAGCTTGTCCGACCCGTTGATCCCGATGCGCATGCGCCCAACCCTACGTTTCAGCGGCGGTGGACGCTGACGGCGTAGTCGCCGCCGTCGAATGGCTCGCCGTCCCAGGTGGAGAAACGCTCGACCAGCACCAATCCCGCAGCGGCGCAGTCGGCGTCGTATGCGTCGAGCTCGTACCCGCGGCCGAGCTGGAACCCGGCGATCATCAGGCCGCCGGGTGCGACGTGGTCGGCGAGGTTGGCGACCACCGCTCGCTCGGTGCCGTGCCGGAGGAAGATCATCACGTTGCCGGGCATCGCGACCACGTCGAAGACGCGCCCCAGATCGACGGTCATCAGGTCGGCGTCGACCCACGGCAGGTCTGGTGCCTTCGCACGCGCTTCGGCCAGCATCGGCGGATCGAGGTCGACGCCGACCACGTCGATGCCGCGCCGAGCCAGCTCGATCGCGACACGGCCCGTGCCACACCCGGCGTCGAGCACCGTCTGCGGCGAGTACCGGCTGATGCAGTCGGCTTCGCCGTGGATCGATCGACCGCTCGCGGCGAGAGCGGCCCACCGTGCGTCGTAGTCGGCGCCGCGCTGCACGCCATCGGCGGCCGACCAGCGCGACGGCGGCGAGGTCACAGGTAGTCGGGGACGACCGCGGCGATGTCTTCGGGTGAGGTCATCGG
This sequence comes from Ilumatobacteraceae bacterium, assembly GCA_022843125.1. GTDB lineage: Bacteria > Actinomycetota > Acidimicrobiia > Acidimicrobiales > Ilumatobacteraceae > Ilumatobacter. The sequence goes on along the minus strand of JALHOG010000032.1, from coordinate 49,829 downwards.
CGGGAAGCGCTTGACCACGTTGCCCTCACGATCGACGAGGAACTTCTCGAAGTTCCAGGTGATCTCCGGGCTGTCGCCGTCGCCCGGCTGGGCTTCCTTGAGGATGCGGTACAGCTCGCACGCCCCGTCGCCGTTGACGTCGACCTTGGAGAACATGGGGAAGTCGACGTCGAACTTGGAGGTGACGAACTCGAGGATCTCCGCATCGGTGCCGGGTTCCTGGGCACCGAACTGGTTACACGGGAAGCCGAGCACCTGCACGTCGTCGAACTGGTGGTGGAGCGCACGCAGACCTGCGTACTGAGGCGTGAGGCCTCAAGCGCTCGCGACGTTGACGATGACGAGCAGATGGCCGCGGTACTGGTCGAAGTCGACCTGCTCCCCGGTGATGCTCGTCATCGAGAGATCATGAATCGATGCCATCTGCGGCACCGTAGCTGCTGAGAACGCGCCCGGTCGCCCCGGTCCGCGACACTGGGCGGCGTGACGGCCGAACGTCGAATCATCGGGATCGTCGGCCCGCCGGGCGCGGGCAAGTCGACGCTGGCCGCACGGCTCGTCGCGGGGCACCACGATCACGTGCTGGTGCCGATGGACGGATTCCACCTGGCGCAGTCCGAGCTCGGGCGGCTCGGGCGGGCAGCGCGGAAGGGCGCGCCCGACACGTTCGACGTGGACGGATACGTCGCCCTGCTCCGGCGGATCCGTCACGAGGTCGACGGCGTCGTGTACGCGCCTCGCTTCGACCGTCACCTCGAGGAACCGATCGCCAATGCGACCGCGATCGAACCGCACCACACCGTCGTCGTGACCGAGGGCAACTACCTCCTCCACGACGCCGGCGGGTGGGAGCGTGTCCGACCGCTGCTCGACGAGTGCTGGTACGTCGACGACGAACCCGGCCGGATCGAGCGGCTGATCGCCCGGCACGTCGAACACGGTCGGACATCCACCGACGCCGAGGCGTGGGTCCGCACGGTCGACGAGCCGAACGCACGCCTGATCGAGCGCACCCGCCCGCGCGCCGATCGCATCGTCGGGTTCGACGAGCCGGACCTCGACCTCGCAGTACCGTGACGGTCGTGGACCTCGCCGAACTGCAGGACGTGATCGAACGCACCTACGGCGACCGCGATCGAGAGCGGGGCGTCGCCCCCACGGTCGCATGGTTGGCCGAAGAGCTCGGCGAGCTCGCCCAGGCGGTGCGCAAGGGCACCCACGACCAGATCGAGCACGAGTTCAGCGACGTGCTCGCTTGGGTGGCCACGCTCGCGAACCAGGTCGGCGTCGACCTCACCACCGTCGTCGACCGCTACCGCGACGGCTGCCCCAAGTGCAGCTCCATCCCCTGCGCCTGCTGAACCACCGTTCGCCCGACATCCATCGAATTGGAATCAATCTGCGTTGTCGCCCATCCGGGGGGTGACATGATGCAGGTCATGTTCGTGGTGGTGGGCGTCATCGGAGCACTGCTCCTGATCTCGACGCTGATCTTCGACGACTTCATCGACGACCTCGTCCCCGGGCTCGACTTCTTCTCCGGCCCCGTGATCGGCGCGTTCCTCGCGGCGTTCGGGCTGTTCGGGTGGTTTCTCGACGACGGTGTCGACTCGCCGATCATCATCGCCATCGCCGCCGCGCTCGGCGGCGGAGCGGTGTTCGGTTCCGGCACCTACCGCCTCACGCGTGCGCTCATGTACCAACCCACCGACGCGACCCCCACCACGGAGTCGCTCGTCGGCAGCTCGGCCAAGGTCGTCACGCCGATCGTCGCCGGCAGCCTGGGCGAGGTGCTCGTCACCCTCGGCGGCGCCGCCTCCAAGTTCACCGCCACCGCCGACGACGACCTGCCTGCCGGCACCGCCGTCGTCGTCATCGCCGTCGAGTCACCCACCAAGGTCCGCGTCCAGACCGAAGCCCAGTTCTGGGCCTGACGCGAACCGCCCACCAGACACCACTCACGCCCTTCAGAAAGGACGCCGTCATGAGCCCACTCCTGATCTTCGTCGCCATCCTCGGTGCACTCGTCGTCGCAATCGGCGTCCTGGTCGCCAGCCGCTTCAAGGTGGCCGGCCCCAACGAGGCGTTCATCGTCACCGGTCGCAAGGGCCGAGCCGTCACCAACCCCGAGACCGGCGTGATCTCCACCGACCTGTCCGGCCAGAAGGTCGTGATGGGCGCGAGCACGTTCGTGCTCCCGGTCGTCCAGAAGCTCGCCGTGCTCGACCTGTCATCACGCCAGATCGGCATCTCGGTCGGCTCCGCCGTGTCGGCCCAGGGCATCCGCTGCTCGCTGGAGGGCGTCGCGATCGTGAAGGTCGGCGGCACCGAGGACGCCGTGCGTGCCGCCGCCCAACGCTTCCTCGGCCAGCAGGCCGAGATCGAACCGTTCACCCAGGAGGTGCTCGCCGGCTCGCTGCGAGCGATCGTCGGTCGACTCTCGATCGAGGAAATCGTGAAGGACCGCGCCGCGTTCGCCCGCGAGGTCGCCGAGGAAGCGGAAGCCTCGCTCACCAACCAGGGCCTCGTGCTCGACACGTTCCAGCTGCAGGACATCAAGACCGAGGGCACGTACCTGACCGACCTCGGTCGCCCGGAGGCAGCTCGCGCCGAGAAAGAGGCGGCGATCGCCGAAGCCGTCGCCCGCCGAGAAGCCGAGCAGGCCCGGATCAAGGCCGAGGAGGAGATCGCGATCGCCAACCGCGAACTCAACCTGCGCAAGGCGAGCATCCAGGCCGAGACCGACGCTGCAGCGGCGCAGGCGCTCGCCGCCGGACCGCTCGCGAAGGCAGCGAAGGATCAGGAGGTCATCGCCGCCCAGGAGCTGGTGGCCGAGCGGATGTCCGGGCTCAAGGAGCGCGAGCTCGACACCGAGGTCCGCAAGCCGGCCGACGCCGAGCGCTACGCCGTCGAGCAGGGCGCCGAGGCCGAGAAGACCAAGCGGGTGCTCGAAGCGGAAGGCGCCCGCATCGCCGCGATCGAGAACGCACAGGCACGCGCCGAGGAGGACCGCCTCGTCGGCGCCGGTGAGCGCCAGCGTCGCGAGGAGCTCGCGAAGGCGACCGAGCTCGAGGGTGTCGCCCAGGGCGCCGCCGAGCGCGCCCGGCGCGTCGCGGCGGCCGAAGCGCTCCGGCTCGAAGGTGAAGCCGAGGCATCCGCGATCCTCGCTCGCGGCGACGCGGAAGCCACGGCGATGGAGAAGAAGGCGAACTCGTACGAACAGTACGGCCAGGCGGCGATCCTCGACCTGCTCGCGACGATGCTGCCCCAGCTCGTGAAGGAAGCCGCAGCTCCGCTCGCCAACGTCGACAAGATGACGGTGATCTCGACCGACGGTGCGAGCCAGATCACCAAGAGCGCGGCACAGAACGTCACGCAGGGCCTGCAGCTCGCGACTGACCTGCTCGGCATCGACCTCGCGGCGCTGTTCCGCAACCTCGCCAACCAGCAGAACGGCGAACTGTCGCCGCCCGCACCGCCGGTCGCCGTGCACGGTGCGTCCGACCCCGGGTGAACGAAGGACGCGACACGATGCACGCTGACGACGAGCGAGCAGGCCTCATGTTCATGACGTACCTGCACGTCAACCGGCTGCTCCCGAAGCGATGGACGGCTCCCGCCAAGAAGTACCCGTCGATGCCTCGCAGCACGTGGCGTTCGCTCGCCGCGATCTGCTTCGCGGTCGGTGCGGTCATCGGGGCGGTGGTCCGCCCTGGCGACGCACCACTGATGATCGGTTCGGCGATCCTCTTCGGGCTGATCGCCACGGGTGTCGGCATGTGGGTGATCGAGACGCTGTGGCTGCGACGCGACCGCGGCGTGATCGGCGGATCACCGCCACCGTCCCGCTGAACACCCGGGCGGTGCATCGGCAACACTGGCGACCGTGGAGGAGTTCGCCCCGGCGCAGGTCGGCGACCAGGAGTTCACCCTCGTCCTCGGGTACGAGCACCTGAAGCAGGCCGCCCGCGACTGGACCACCTTCACGTCGGCGACGCCGTTCCGGGTCCCGATCCCGGAGGAGTCGGCGCTGCGGCCGGTGCAGCAGTACCCGATCGAGACCGACCCGCCCGAGCACGGCGCATACCGGCGGCTCGTCGAGCCGCGGTTCAGCCGGAGCGCCGCCGAACGCCATCGGCCGGCCGTCACTGCGCTGGTGGATCGGCTCCTCGCCGACGCGGTCGCCACCGGTGAGCTCCACACCGTCGACCGGTTCGCGATCCCGATCGTCGCCCATGCGATCGCGCTCACCATGGGCGTGCCCGATGACACCGACCGGATGGTGTCGTGGGGGCTGCACGTCTTCCGCGACCCGGTGTCGGGCGAGCGTCGCCGCAACGCCGACCTCGACGCATACCTCGCCGAGCGGGTCGACGCCGCGCTCACGACGCCGGGCGACGACATCTTCGGTGACCTCGCCCGCGCCGAGCTCGACGGTCGCCGGCTGACCCGCGACGAGCTGCTCGGCTACGGCTACCTCGTCCTCGCGGGCGGGCGCGACACCGTGATCGCCTCGATCGCCGGTGCGCTCTGGCACCTCGCCACGCATCCCCGTGCGGCCGACGCCCTCCGAGCCGACCCGACCCTGGTCTCCACCGCGGTCGAGGAGTACCTGCGCTACTTCTCGCCGCTCGCGCACATCGGGCGGACGGTCGCCGCCGACGGCGAAGTCGGCGGCCACCGGTTCGCCCGGGGTGAGCTGGTCTCGCTGTGCTTCGCCGCCGCCAATCGCGACCCGCGGGTGTTCGACGCGCCCGACGAGTGCCGGATCGACCGCCGACCCAACCGCCACGTGGCGTTCGGGCACGGCCCGCACACCTGCCTCGGGGCTCCGCTCGCACGGATGGAGCTGGCCGTCGTGATCGAGCGCTTCCTCCTCGCCGTGTCCACGTGCCACGTGGTGCGGCCGACCACCTGGGAACCGCGTGCGACGGAGACCGTCACCACCGGGTCGGCGTTCCCCGACGACCTCGTGCTCGAGGTGGCCCGGTGATCGAGCGCGAGCGCCGCTACCTCGTGGCCGAGCTGCCCGATCCGTTGCCAGTGCCGCGCCGGATCGAGCAGGGGTACCTGACCACCGGCCGCGTCACCGTGCGCGTCCGGCGCCTCGACGACCGTCACATCCTGACCGTCAAGACCGGGTCGGGCCGCAACCGGGTCGAAGTCGAACGCGACCTCGATGCCACCGAGTTCGACGAGTTGTGGGCCGAGGCCACCGAGCTCCGGATCGCGAAGCGGCGCCATCTGATCCCGATCGACGGCGGGTTGACGGCTGAGCTCGACCTGTTCGACGGCGAACTCGCCGGCCGCCAGGTCGTCGAGGTCGAGTTCGACGACGACACCACGGCCGACGCCTTCGTCGCCCCAGACTGGTTCGGGCGTGAGGTCACCGAGGATCGCCGCTACACCAACGCGTCGCTCGCGCAGAACGGCTGGCCCGCCGACTGACAGGGTGCGGCGCGACCGGTCAGCTCGCCACGATGACCGTGTCGCCGATGGCGAGGTGATCCCAGATCTTCTGGGCATCATCGGGCAGGACCCGGATACAGCCCGACGAGTCGCCGCGCAACTCGTCGGAACCGACACTGTCGAGCGGCTGCACGTACTCGCCGTCGGCGTCCTTCGGGACGCTGTGGAAGGCGATGCGCGCGCCCTGATACTTGCCGTACGTGAACGCCACGAAGTGGGTCATCGTCGAGTACTCCCCCGTGAGCGTGGACGAGGCCTCCATGTCCTTGGCGTACACCTCGTAGGTCCCGGTGTCGGGTTGGGACCACGCCGACGTGACGGGGAACGTCTCCGTGATGGCTCCGTCGACACACAGCCACGCTCGCTGGTTGAACCGATCGACGACGGCGGAGTTACCGGTGTCGGCGCACCGCTCGGGGTCGGGCGGCAACACATCGGGGCCTGACCAGGCGCCGAGGGTGCGGGCGGTCTGCGGGCCGACCACGCCGTCGACCACGAGCTCGTGCTGCTGTTGGAAGGCCTTGACGGCGGCTTCGGTCGCTACGTCGAACGTGTCGTCGGGTGCGGCGACGAACACACCGGCGGCCACCAGGAACGACTCGAGGCAGCGCACGTCAGGGCTCGCGTCGCCGACGGCGAGCCTGCTCGACACGCTGCAACCGGCCGGCGCCGCAGGCTGCGTGGTGGCGGGCGGTGCCGTGGCGGCCGGGGCCTCCACCGGGGGCAGTGTGGCGGCCGATGCCGACTCGTCGTCTCGCTCGGCGAGCCGAGCGATGCCCACCAGACCGGCGACGGCGATCAGCGCCGCGAACAGGGTGGTGTACGACCGCGACATGGAGGCGCCAAGACTACCGATCTCGCGTTCAGGTGATCGAGCGCCGGTGAGCCTGCGGCGTCAGAGGAACAGTTCGGCGATCTGGATCGCGTTGAGCGCTGCGCCCTTGCGCAGGTTGTCGTTGCTGACGAACAGCGCCAACCCGCGACCGTTGGGCACGCCGTGGTCCTGGCGGATGCGGCCGACGTAGGACGGATCCTTCCCGGCCGCCTCGAGCGGGTTCGGGATCTCGCTCACGACGACACCGGGTGCAGCGGCGAGCAGCTCGTAGGCGCGGGCGACCGAGATCGGCCGTTCGAACTCGGCGTTGATCGACAGCGAATGACCGGTGAACACCGGTACCCGCACACACGTGCCCGACACTGCGAGGTTCGGGATGTCGAGGATCTTGCGACTCTCGTTGCGGAGCTTGCGCTCCTCGTCGGTCTCGAACTCACCGTCGTCGATCAGCGAACCGGCGAACGGGAGCACGTTGAACGCGATCGGACGAGCGAACTTCGTGGGCGTCGGGAACTCGACGGCCTCACCGTCGTGAGTGAGTTCGGCCGCCCGGTCGACCACCTGGCGCACCTGCTTGTCGAGCTCGTCGACGCCGGCCAGGCCGCCGCCCGACACCGCCTGGTACGTCGATGCGATGAGGCGGGTGAGGCCGGCCTCGTCGTGCAGCGGCTTCAGCACCGGCATCGCCGCCATCGTGGTGCAGTTGGGGTTGGCGATGATCTTCTTGGGCGCCGCGTGGATGAGGTGGCCGTTGACCTCGCTGACGATGAGCGGCACGTCCGGGTCCATGCGGAACGCCGACGAGTTGTCGATCACGATCACGCCTGCGGCAGCGAACTTGGGTGCGTGCGCCTTCGACGAGGTGGCACCGGCGGAGAACAGCGCGATGTCGAGTCCGGTCGGATCGGCGGTCTCGGCGTCCTCGACGACGATGTCGGTGCCGTTCCACGGCAACGTGGTGCCGGCCGACCTGGCCGACGCGAAGAAGCGGATCTCGTCGATCGGGAAACCCCGCTCGGCGAGCAGGCGACGCATCACGCCACCGACCTGACCAGTTGCACCAACCACACCGACGCGCATGGGCACACAGGCTAACGGCGGCCTCGGGCCGCGGCGCACGAGGTTCTGTGGCGTCAGGCGACCGTGGCCACGAGCCACCAGTGGCTGCGGTTGATGCCGTCGAAGTGGCGGACTTCGCCGACCGACGTGCGCAGATTGGTGGCCGGATTCGTCCAGATCTGGACATCGGTGACCGAGGAACCGAGGTGCTGCATCACGCGCTCGGGCCGGAGCCGCGACACCTGCCACGCGAGCCGGGTGACACTGCGCTGCCGCGACAGCGTGTCACCGAGCTTCGGCACCCGGTAGAGCGCACGCACCATCGCGCCGGCCGGGATCAACAGCACATCCGACGCCGACGGCCCGCGGTAGTTGAGCACGACGGTGCCGCCCGGACGCGCCACCCGCACCGCCTCGGCGGTGAGGGCGAGCGCATCGTCCTCCACGCAGTGCTGGAGCGTGATGTAGCTGAACGCGACGTCGGCCGACCGGTCGGGCAGGTCGAGCGAGCGCCCATCGGCGACCTCGAGGGTCCGAAGGCGTTCGACCTTGCCGAACCGGCCGACGGTCTCGTAGCAGCGTTCGAGGAAGCCGGGGTCGAGGTCGCATGCGACGACGTTGCCGTACTCACGGGTGAACGCGCAGGTCATCCGGCCGATGCCGGAGCCGATCTCGACCAGGGTGCGGTGCTGGTTGTCGTCGGAGCGCAGCCCGAAGGTCTCGAGGTAGGCCGGGACCTCGTCGTCACCGGTGGCGACGAACTCGGCGAGGGTGAGCGAGTCGCCCGTGGCGTTGTTGAACACCCATCCGGTCTGGCGAACGACGTCGTCGCCGTTCGCCATCTGCTCCGACACACGGCCCGCCGCCTTCCACGGGATCAGCTGGGCGCGTCGCATCCGAGAGATTCTGCCAGACGAATCGAGCAACGACCCAGCGACCCGTTCAGCGACCCGCAACTACTTCCGTTCGGGGAGGGGCGCCGAGTACGCCTGGCCGGAGTCGAGGCCGAACGCCGTGTGCAGGCTGCGGGCGGCGAGCTCGACGTCGGATGCTGCGACCACCACCGAGATGCGGATGGTCGACGTCGAGATCATCTCGATGTTGACGCCCTCGTCGGCGAGCGTCCGGAACATCTTCGCGGCGATGCCCGGCGAGGTCTTCATGCCGGCGCCGACGAGCGACACCTTCGCGATGTCGTTGTCGTGGGTGACGCCCTTGGCCTCGATCTGGACAGCCACCTGCGCCACGACCTCCTGCGCCACCTTCAGGTCGGAGCGAGGCACGGTGAAGCTGATGTCGGTGTGCCCCTCGGTCGACGTGTTCTGGACGATCATGTCGACGTTGACGTTCCTGGCGGCGAGCGGCTCGAAGAGAGCGGCCGACACCCCCGGCTGGTCGGGCACGCCGAGCACGGTCACCTTCGCCTCGCTCACATCGGTGACGACGCCGGAGATGATCGGATCTTCCATGGAGGGCTCCTCACTGGTGACCCACGTACCCGGCTCCCAGGTGAAGCTGGAGCGAACGTGGAGCGGAACGTTGTGGTTGCGGGCGAACTCGACCGATCGCAGGGCCAGCACCTTCGAACCGGCGCCCGCCATCTCGAGCATCTCGTCGAAGTTGATCTTGGCGAGCTTGCGCGCCTGGGGAACCATGCGGGGGTCGGCGGAGAACACGCCCGTGACGTCGGTGTAGATCTCGCACGCGTCGGCGTCGAGCGCGGCGGCGAGCGCGACGGCGGTGGTGTCGGACCCACCACGGCCGAGCGTGGTGATCTCCTTGTCGGTCGACACACCCTGGAAGCCGGCGACGACGCACACCTTGCCCTGCTGCAGGGCCTCGCGGGCACGATCGCCCTTGACCTCGAGGATCTTCGCCTTGCCGTGCGCGGTGTCGGTGATGATCCCGACCTGGCTGCCGGTGAAGCTCATCGCGTCGACGCCGATGTCGGCGAGCGCCATGCACAGCAGTGCCATCGAGACCCGCTCGCCGGTGGTGAGCAGCATGTCGAGCTCGCGACCGGGCTGGGTGGACGACACCGAGTTGGCCAGCGCGATCAGGTTGTCGGTCGCCTTGCCCATCGCCGACACGACGACCACGACGTCGTTGCCGTGGCGCTTGGTGTAGGCGACGTTCTCGGCGACGGCCTTCATGCGGTCGGGGTCGGCGACCGATGTGCCGCCGTACTTCTGGACGATCAGTGCCACGGGGAGAGGATGCTACGAGCCGTGAGTGAGGGAGACGACCTCGAACTCGAGCAGGCTGGCGCCGGTGGCCACAGGGTGCTGCGGCTTGGCCTCGCCCTTGCCCTCGTCGTCGTGGGTCTCGCGGTGCTGGTGCTGGAACGCCTGGCCGCTGCGCCACGCCTGGAACGCCTCCTCCGACTCCCAGCGGGTGAGCACGAAGTAGCGGTCGTCACCGGCGACCGGCCGCAGCAGCATGAACTCCTCGAAGCCGGGCTCCTGGTCGACCATCCCGGCACGGGCGGCGAACCGGGCCTCCAGCTCAGAGCCCTTGCCGGGCGGGACCTCGATGGCGTTGATCTTCACGACGGACATGACGTCAGCCTGCCACGGACCTCGTGATCCCGGCGGGCGGAACCGGCACATCGACCCGCCTCAGTAGCCGCTCGAACGCTGCGTGAGCCGGAAGTTGTTGCCCGACGGGTCACGGAACGACGAGTCGATCCCGTAGGGCGTCTGGAACGGTGCGTCGATGAACTCGACACCGCGCGCCGACAGCTCCTCGTACGACGCCTGGCAGTCGTCGGTCTCCAGGAACACCGTCCCGGCGAAGCCCTTGGCCATCAGGTCGCGCACCTGGGCCGTCGTCGCCTCGTCCATCATCGGCGGTCCGGGGATCGCCATCAGCACGATCCCCATCTCGGGTTGGCCCTTCGGCGTGACCTCGACCCATCGGAAGTTGCCCATCTCGGGCACGGTGACGTCGCTGCGGACGTCCATGCCGAGCCGGTCGGTGTAGAAGGCGAGTGCCTCGTCCTGGTCGTGGACCCAGACCTGCGCGGTGGCGATGCGGTACATCGGATGACTCCGTTCGTCGAGAGTGGTTCGTCGGTGGTGGTTCGTCGGTGAACTGCGCCCACCGTACGGATCAGGGTCAGCGGCCGTCTTCTCGAAAACTGCGGTTCGCCGGTCGCCCGTGCAGGCGCACCATGCAGCCGGGCACCTTCGCGAGGTGGGCGGCGGGCGGGAAGGCCGCCCGGTACTGCGTGGGCGTCGCACCGAACATCCGACGGAAGCTCGACGTGAACGAGCCGACGCTCTCGAGCCCCACCCGCATACAGACGTCGGCGACCGTCCAGTCGGTGTGGCGCAGCAGCTCCGACGCCCGCTGGAGGCGCCGCGTCAGCAGGTACTGGTGCGGGGTCTCGCCGAACGCCGTGCGGAACTCGCGGCTGAAGTGCGCCGGTGACAGCATCGCCACCGACGCCATGTCGGCAACCGTCAGCCGCTCGTCGAACCGTGCGTCGGCCAGGTCCTTCGCCCGCAGCAGGTGCCGCGCCGGAGGCACCGGGTTTGCCACCGGACGAATTCAAGCACGGATCGAGTCAGACCAGACCGTGCCGGCGGGGCAGACTGGCGGGCATGACACGGATCGTGCGGGTGGGGGCGGCGCAGATGGGGCCGATCCAGCGGGAACACACACGCGAGCAGGTGGTCGAGCGGCTGATCTCGCTGCTGCACCGGGGCGCCGACGAGCGGTGCGACCTCGTCGTCTACCCCGAGCTCGCGCTCACCACATTCTTCCCGCGCTGGTTCGTCGACGACATCACCACTGCCGACCACTGGTACGAGACGTCGATGCCCAACGTCGCCACGCAGCCGCTGTTCGACGAGGCGAAGCGGCTCGGCATCGGCTTCTGCCTCGGCTACGCGCTCATGGAAGGCGGGCACCGCTGGAACGTGCAGACCCTGGTCGAGCGCGACGGGACGATCGTCGGCACCTTCAAGAAGGTCCACATCCCGGGCCACGAGGAGCACGAGCCCGACCGCCCGTTCCAGCACGCCGAGCGGTACTACCTCGAGCCGTCACCCGACGGCTTCGGCGTGTGGGAAGCCTTCGGCGGGCGGGTCGGCATGATGATCTGCAACGACCGGCGGTGGCCCGAGTCGTACCGCGAGATGGGTCTGCAGGGCGTCGAGCTGATCCTCTGCGGATACAACACGCCGCTCCACTACGCGCCCGACCCGTCGCAGGATCCGCTCCAGGGGTTCCACAACTCGCTGGTGATGCAGTCGGGCGCCTACCAGAACGGCACGTTCGTCGTCGGCGTCGCGAAGGGTGGCGTCGAGGAGGGCGTGCCGTCGCTGTGCGAGTCGCGGATCATCGCTCCGTCCGGTGAGGTGCTCGCCGCCGCCGAGACCGACGGTGACGAGCTGATCGCCGCCGACTGCGACCTCGACTGGTGCAGGCAGTACACGGGCACCCTGTTCGACTTCGACCGCTACCGGCGGCCCGAGGTGTACACCCGGATCACGTCGCAGCGCGGCGTCCACATCCCCGGAGCCACATGAGCGACCGGTGGGCCCGGCCCGACGACGGCCGGCAGGTCATCGAGATCGAGCTCGTCGAGACCGGGTCGGCAGGCGGCCGTGGTCGACGAGCAGCCGACACGGGCCCCGACGATGCTCCTCACCGTCCGGGCCGCGCCCGCTGGATCGTCGGTGCGGCGCTCGTGATCGGTGTCGGGGCGGGAGCGATGACGCTCTCCGGCAACGACACCACCGACGACACCGATGCCGCAGCCGCGTCCGACACCCTGTTCGACGCCTCGCAGATCACGACGCCGCCAACGCTGCCCTCGCTCGTCACCGTCCCCACCGTCACCGAGCCCGAGGAGGCGACCGAGGGCATCGACACCGATGCGTCTGACGCGATCCTCGACGAGGAGCTGCTCGATCCGGCGTCGGTGACGGTGCCCGAGTTCCCGGTGGTCGCCGAGCTCGCGCCCGGGACGGCCCCCAGCGGGTACGAACTCCTCCCGGCCGCCGCCGCGAACGTCGTCGACGAGCGACCGATGCGGAGCACCGTGATGCTCGACGGCGTGCAGCTCGATGGCCGCTACCGGTCGGCCGTCACGCTCGTCACCATCGTCGACCCCATCGACGAGCGCTACACGCTGACGGTCGACGGCGTGGGGTCGCGGGGCGAGTTCGTCGTCGACGTGGCCGGCGGCACCGTGTACCGGACCGACTCGCGCCTGGAGGGCCGGTGGGAGCAGTTCGATGCCGCCCGCTTCACCGAGGGGACCGGCACCGACGACCTGGGGGAACTGTTCGACGCGTTCGTCACGGGACCCATCACCCCGGCGACGCTCGCGGTGTCGACGATCGAGACCGGCGACGAGCTCGTCGAGCTCGACCGCGGTGTCGTCGCCAGGCCCTACACCGTCATCACCCCGATCACCGATCTCGTCCCGTACGGCGTGTTGCTGCTCGCGGACATCTTCGACGACTCGGTGGCCGACGGGGGCGCCCCGGACATGATCACCTTCACCGTCTACGTCACCGAGGGCTCGGAGCTGGCCCTGGTGACCGCCCGCTTCGAGACGCGGGACAGCGCGTTCGCGCTCGAGCAGACCTTCGGACCGCCCGCGACGGACGTCTCGATCACCCTGCCGTCACTCGACACGCTGATCCCCAACGCACCACAACCGTCCCCGTGACCGTCCCCGTGACCGTTGGCGCCCGGCATCCGCGCGTACCCGTCACACTGCCGCGACGTGGAGGGACTTTCCGGACCGCGGTCCCTTTGACAAACTGTCAAGCGTGACGCAGCTCGACCACCCCCCGACCGACGCGTCCGATCGCGCCCCCACCGCGTCGTTCGTCCTGAACGGCACACCGGTGTCGGTGCACCGCCGCCACCCCCATCTCCTCGCCGCGCTCCGCGAGGAGCTCGACGTCACCTCGCCCAAAGACGGCTGCTCGCCGTCGGGCCAGTGCGGGTGCTGCACGGTGCTGATCGACGGCAAGGCCGTCGTGTCGTGCCAGCAGTCGCTCGAGAAGATCGAGGGCGCGTCCGTCATCACGCTCGAGGGCGTCGACGAGGCGGAGCGCACGGCGTTCAGCAACGCGTTCGCAGCCTGCGGCGGGCTCCAGTGCGGGTTCTGCATCCCCGGGATCGTCATGCGCGCGAAGGCCCAGATCGACAAGAAGGGTGCCTCCCTCACCCGTGACGCGATGAAGCCGCACCTCGGTGCCCACCTGTGCCGATGCACCGGGTACGTGAAGGTGCTCGACGCGATCGAGGCCGTCGCGCAGGGGCGCACCTGCACGCCGGCGCTGTCGGGTGAGATCGGCGGCAGCGGCGCGAAGTACGAAGCCGCCGAGCTCACCCTCGGCGATCGCGGGTACGTCGACGACATCCGGGTGCCCGGCATGCTCCACGCAGCGCTGCGCCTCACCGACCACGCCCGCGCCGACATCACGACGATCGACGCCACCGCAGCGGGCGCGGCCGACGGTGTGGTCGGCGTGTTCACCGCCGCCGACATCCCCGGCGACTTGCGGGTGGGCCTGATCCACAAGGACTGGCCGGTGATGATCCCCGCGGGGGGCACCACCTCGTGCGCGGGCGACGTGCTCGCGATCGTGGTCGCCGAGACCCGAGAGCAGGCCCGCGCTGCGGTGGGTCTCGTCGAGGTGGGGTACACGGTGCACCGCCCGAACACCGACCCGGTGGCCGCCCTCGCCCCCGACGCCCCGCTCAGCGTGTGGGGCACCACGTCGAACACCCTGTCGGTGAGCACGTACCAGCGCGGCGACGACGTCGAGTCGGTGTTGGCGGCGAGCGCCTTCACGGTGCACGAGACGTTCCGCACCCAACGCATCGAGCACGCGTTCCTCGAACCGGAATCGACGCTCGCGGTGCCGTCGGGTGAGGGTGGGTCCCGCACGCTCCACGTGTACTCGGGCGGCCAGGGCGTGTGGGACGACCGCAACGACATCGCATCGGTGCTGCAGCTCGACCGCGCCCAGGTGACGGTCGAGTTGGTCTCGAACGGGGGCGCGTTCGGCGGCAAGGAGGACATGTCGAACCAAGCGCACGCGGCGCTCGCCGCGTGGCTGCTCGACCGGCCGGTGAAGTGCACGCTCACCCGCGAGGAGAGCTTCCTGATCCACGCCAAGCGCCACCCGATCACGCTCGAGTACTGGGCCGGCTGCGACGCCGACGGCACCCTCACGGCGTTGAAGGTGCGCGGCATCGGCGACTCGGGTGCGTACGCGAGCGTCGGCATGAAGGTGCTCGAACGTGCTGCCGGCCACGCCTCGGGCCCGTACCGCTGGCCGGCGATCGACGTCGAGACCGTCGCCGTGCGCACCAACAACCTCGTGTGCGGCGCGTTCCGCGGGTTCGGCGCGAACCAGGCCCAGTTCGCGATGGAGGGCGTCCTCGACCGGCTCGCCGAGCAGGTCGGCATCTCGGGCTGGGAGATCCGCAAGCGCAACGTGATCCGCCCCGGCGACGAGTGGGGCCCCGGCCAGATCATGGACGACGGCGCCGGCGGCGCGGAGGCGTGCCTCGACCGGATCCGCGCCGAGTACGACGCGATGCAGGCGGCCGGCAAGGCGGTCGGACTCGGGCTCGGGATGAAGAACTCGGGCCTCGGCAACGGCTTCCGTGAGGTGAGCGGCGCGGTGGTGCGTTTCCGGTCCGACACGGGCCGGGTCGAGGTGCGCCACGGCTGGACCGAGATGGGCCAGGGCGTGCACACGGTGGCGCTGCAGGTCGCGGCGCAGGAGCTCGGCATCGAGCCCGACCGGATCGACGTGATCGTCGACACCACGCGCGAGCTCGGGTTCGGTCAGACCACCGGGTCGCGGGGCACATTGATGGCGGCCGGGTCGGTGCAGCAGGCATGCGCGGCGGCGCTCGCCGCAGGGTGCGCGCCCGACATCGACCACTGTGGCGAGCACATCGTCGACTGGACCCATCACCTGGGCGATCCGGCGCACCCCAACCCGACGATCCATTCGTGCTTCTCGTACGCCGCTCAGCTCGTCATCGCCGACCGCGACACCGGACGCATCGAGCGGGTGGTCGCCGTTCACGACGTCGGGAAGGCCGTCAACCCGCTGCTGGTCGAGGGGCAGATCGAGGGCAGCGTCCACATGGGTCTCGGCTACGCGCTGAGCGAGGATTTCCCCACCGATCCCGACACCGGGTTCCCCACGAACATGACGTTGCGTTCGCTCGGCATCCTGCGCGCGAAGGACGTCCCGCAGATCGACGTGCACATCGTCGAGGTGCCCCAACCGCGGTCGCCGTACGGCATCAAGGGCGTCGGCGAGATCGGCCTCGTGCCCACCGCCCCGGCGGTCGCCGCCGCCCTGCACGACCTCGACGGCGAGTGGCGCGCGCAGCTCCCGATGCGCCGCGGCACCGACGTCGATTGACGCTGCGGCCGTCCGGCTTCACCTGAGCCGGCGGCGTCGCGCGAGGATCTCGCCCACCCGCAACTCGCGAAGGGCGCCTCATGACCAATCCGCTCCTGCCCGGCCGACTCGGCAATCCCACGCTCGTGATCCGGGATGATCCGCGGGCCGACCCGCGCATGCTCGCCGCGATGGCGCCCATCGGTCTCGACGTGGCACCGCCACCCACGCCGGTGAACGCGTCGAACACGCTCGAGGAGATCCTCGCCCATGCCGCCGAGGCCGAGGCGGCGTTCGGCGCGCTCGGTGGTCTGCTGATGGTGAACACACCGGCGCCGACCGGTGTGTCGTCGTACACCGAGGTGATCAAGGGCGTCGACGGCAACGACATCAACCTGTACGTCCACCGGCCCGACGGTGTCACCGGCTCGCTGCCGTGCGTGGTGCACACCCACGGCGGCGGCATGGCGATCCTGAAGGCGGCGAACCCGAACTATGTGCGTTGGCGGGACTGCCTCGCCGCGACCGGCATGGTGGTGGTCGGAGTCGAGTTCCGGAACGCGGCCGGAGAGCTCGGCCCGCACCGGTTCCCCGCCGGCCTGAACGACTGCGCGAGCGCCACCCGGTGGGTGGTCGAGCACCGCGAGACGCTCGGCATCTCCACGATCGTGATCTCGGGCGAGTCGGGCGGCGGCAACCTCTGCATCGCCACCGCGCTCAAGGCGCGGCAGGACGGCTGGATCGACGAGATCGCCGGCGTGTACGCCCAATGCCCCTACGTCTCGGGCGCCTACGCCGATCCGCCGGCCGAACTCACCTCGCTGTTCGAGAACGACAACTACTTCCTCAGCGTCGAGAACATGAGCGCGCTGGCGAAGACGTACACCCCAGATGCGACCGATGCGACCAACCCGCTCGCCTGGCCGCTCAACGCCACGATCGCAGATCTGACGGGCCTGCCGCCGCACGTGATCTCGGTCAACCAGCTCGATCCGCTGCGCGACGAAGGCCTCGCCTACTACCGCAAGCTGCTCGACGCCGGCGTCAGCGCGGTCGGTCGTACGGTCAACGGCACCTGCCATGCGGGCGACTGTCTGTTCCTCGACGCCATGCCCGATGTGTGGGACGCGACGATCCGCGACATCAAGGCGTTCGCCGAATCACTCTGAGGTCACGCGGCGTCGGCGAAGTGCGCGGCCGACACGAGTGAACCGAGCCGGCTCACGACGGTGCCGACCGGATAGCTCGCGCAGATGAGCCGGATCTCGCGGACATGGTCGTCGACCAGTTCGGCGATCGCCTCGACCGGGTCGTCGATGCGGTGGCCGTCGACGCTGTAGCCGCCGAGCTCGGTGGCCTCGACGACGACGTCGATGACGCCGCGGCAATCGAGCCACTCGTGGATCCGGCGGCGTAGATCGGCTTCGGTGACCCCGGGGCGGTCGACGACCATGGCGGTGGCGGTCGGGCCGTGCGACACGAGCCCGAACCATGCGTGGGTGCACTCCTCGCAGTCGGGCGTCGAGCAGGCGAGCACGACCGGAGCGACGAGCTCGCCATCGACCGCACGACCGCGGTCGACATGGGCGGGGCGCTGGGCGGAGTCGATGGCGATGAGGACGAGCATGGGCGGGTTCCCTTCGAACGCTGGACCGGTTGGGGACCGTCGGGTCCGATCACCAACCAGTGTCGTCGGGGGGTGTGACACCACCCTGAGCAGGGACGACGGCGTCAGGACGAGCGGCGGAGCCGGGTCCAGCGGGCGCGGATGTCGTCGATGTCGAAGCGCTCGAGCCGATCGGCGTCGACGAGGTTGACGTTGGCGCGGTCGATCGCCTCGTTCGCTGCCTGCACCCGGTCGCGCAGGTCGGCTTCCGTCTCCGCCCGCCAGAACCCGGCACGTGCCGCCGCTGCGGCCGCCTCCGCCGCCTTCCTGCGGTCGTGGCTCAGCTCCCGGCGGACGAACTGCTGAGCCCACCACCCCTGCTCGCGCGGGCGGTCGAGATCGGGCAGCGGCTTGCCGGCGAGGTGCGGCGTGTCGAGCTCGCCGGCGGCAGCAGCCTGCGCCAGGCGCTCCTCGACCGCTCGCTCGATCCAGCTCACCGTGCGCTCCTCACCGTGCCGCTCCTCGTGCCGTGTATGGGTTCAGGGCTCGTCGCCGCCGAGGTCCCACCAGGGGATGACCGTGCGCGCTTCCTCGTCGGGGCCGAGCGAGCGGTACATCGCGAGCGCCGGCTCGTTGTCGTCGTCGACCGGGACCCAGACGCCCGAGCAGCCCCGGGTCCGGGCGAGGTCGCGCAGGGCGACCACCAGTGAACGGCCGATCCCGCGGCGGCGGTACTGGTCGTCGACCCCGAGCTCGTACATCAGCATCTCGGTCCCCTTGTCGGGGTGCGTGATCTCCACGCCGCTCACGAACCCGACCGCCTCGTCGTCGATGTAGGCGATGCAGAGGTGGTGGTTGGGTTGGCGGAGGAACTTCTCCGTCCAGTCGCGGTCGACGTCGTCGTCGAACAGATAGGACGCGGCTTCGATCGTGTCGACGTCACCGGACGTCATCCACTGCAGCTCCAGGTTCATCCCAACCTCCTCGGTTCCGGATGCACGCACAGTACCGCGACATGCGGCGTCTCAGAGCGGGTACAGCGCCGTGAGCGTGATCGTGCAGGCCTCGATCGGCTCGACCACCACCGCCACCGGTGCCCCGTTCACGATCAGTCCGATCGACTCCACCGGGCCGGGGGCTGCGCACGAGACCGCGTCGACCGCGACCAGGAGCTCACCGGCACCGCCGGCGTCGAGCCACACGTCGGGCTCCATCGACTCGTCGACGATCGGGCTCTCGTCGAGCGTCGCTTCGCACCGAACGGTGCCGACGTTCTCGATCCGGATCGCGAGCGCACCGTCGGCGAGCGGCGAGGGCGCCGAGAACCGGAGCACCGACGGGTCGCACGGCGGCGGCAGGTCGGGTGCGGCGATCGTGTCGGGCGTGGTCTGGCTCGGGGCGAGCACGCTCGCCGGGGGCGGCGCGGTGGGCGCCACGGTCGACGGCGCTGCATCACGGACCACCGGCACGTCATCGCCGGCGCACGCCGCGGGCACTGCCATCGCCACGACCGCCGCCATCGCCGCCAGCACCACCGACCTGCTCACGGGGCGGAAGGCTACGCAGGTTTCGCCAGGGCGGTAGCGTCGCCCGCCATGGTGAGCAAGCGGTACGACTACGTGATCGTGGGGGGCGGGTCCGCCGGATCGGTCCTGGCCAACCGTCTGTCGGCCGATCCCTCGACGACGGTGCTCGTGCTCGAGGCCGGCCGGCCCGACTACAAGTGGGACGTCTTCATCCACATGCCGGCCGCGCTCGCGTTCCCGATCGGCAGCCGCTTCTACGACTGGAAGTACGAGTCCGAACCCGAGCCGTTCATGAACGGCCGCCGCGTGTACCACGCACGCGGCAAGGTGCTCGGCGGCAGCGGTTCGATCAACGGGATGATCTTCCAGCGCGGCAACCCGCTCGACTACGAGCGCTGGGCCGCCGACCCCGGCATGGAGACGTGGAGCCACGCCCACTGCCTGCCGTACTTCAAGCGGATGGAGAACGCGCTCGCCGACCCGGACACGCCGTTCCGCGGCCACGACGGCCCGCTCGTACTCGAGCGTGGCCCGGCCACCAACCCGCTGTTCGACGCCTTCTTCGACGCCACGGTGCAGGCGGGCTACCCGCGCACCGACGACGTCAACGGCTACCGCCAGGAAGGGTTCGCCAAGTTCGACCGCAACGTGCACCGCGGCCGCCGGCTCAGCTCCGCCCGCGCCTACATCCACCCCGTGAAGAGCCGGCCGAACCTGACGGTCGTCACCCGCGCCCTGGCGCACCGGATCCTGTTCGACGGCACCCGCGCCACCGGGGTCGAGTACTCCCGTTCGTTCGCGGGCCGCGTGCGCGCCACCGAGCGGGTCGACGCGGGCGAGGTGATCCTGTGCGGCGGCGCCTTCAACTCGCCGCAACTGCTCCAGCTGTCGGGCATCGGCGACGCCGAGCACCTGCGCTCGCTCGGCATCGAGCCGATCCACCACCTCCCCGCGGTCGGGCAACACCTGCAGGACCACCTCGAGGTCTACATCCAGCACAAGAGTCTCCAGCCGGTGTCGATCCAGCCGTGGATGGCGATGTGGAAGCGGCCGATCGTCGGCGCGATGTGGCTGGCCCGCAGGGGGCCGGGCGCCACCAACCACTTCGAGGGCGGCGGGTTCGTGCGCTCCAACGACGACGTCGCCTACCCGAACCTGATGTTCCACTTCCTGCCGATCGCGATCCGCTACGACGGCACCCCGTCGGCCGACGGCGGTCACGGGTATCAGGTGCACATCGGGCCGATGTACTCCGATGCGCGCGGCGACGTCCGCATCACGTCGACCGATCCGCGCGCCAAGCCGGCGATCCGGTTCAACTACCTGTCGACCGACCAGGACCGGCGCGAGTGGGTCGAGGCGGTCCGCGTGACCCGCACCATCCTCAACCAGCCCGCGCTCGAGGCGTTCAACGGCGGCGAGATCTCACCGGGCCCCGCGGTCCAGACCGACCAGGAGATCCTCGACTGGGTCGCGAAGGATGCCGAGACCGCGCTGCACCCGTCGTGCACCTGCCGGATGGGCGCCGAGGGCGACGGCACCGACTCGGTGATCGACCCGCTCACGATGGGCGTGCACGGGGTGCAGGGCGTGAGCGTGGTCGACGCGTCGTCGATGCGCTACGTCACGAACGGCAACATCTACGCCCCGGTGATGATGCTCGCCGAGAAAGCGGCCGACCTGATCGCCGGCAACACCCCGCTCCCACCAGAGACACTCGACTTCTACCGCCACCCAGGATGAGCGCTGTGGGTCAGTACCCGAATGGCGCGTCGCGTCGGTTCAGCATCCCTGCGATCTCGGAGGCTCCGAACCCGGCGGCTGGACGCAGCAGGGCCACCACCGTGCTACCGCTCGCCTCGATCGACACCAGTTCGACGACGTCGGGGATCGGCTGGTCGAAGACGGTCGACCGTTCGGCGTAGGCGGCCTCCAGCCCTGCAACGCTGTCCGACGCGGCGGCGGCATTCGGGAACGAATAGACGACGACGATCGGGGTCTCGGCATCGCCCGTCCACCCGACCGCGACCACGTCGAAGGGAACGATGCCTGTCGGCGTCGGGACGGTGATGTCGGACGGCGGGGCGGTCCGGTCGGCCCCCAGGGGCCGCAGGAAGCTCCCACGTTCGATCACCGCCGAGATCGCGCCGGCAGTGTCGAGCGCGCCGGCCAGCGCAGCCAACGCCTCGTCGTCCGCCAGCGCCGCGCCACCGGCGAGCCACGCGCCTGCGGCGTCCGTCGACGTGGTGAGGATCGTCGAGCCGTCGCGTTGCGCGGCGCGCACCGGTATGCCGATCGGGTTGACCGGCGACATGGCGTCGGGATTCGGCGCGTGGTCGTCACCCTCGCCGAAGGTGACCACGCCGTCGATTCCGGTCGGTGCTGCCGCCGGCGCCAGTGTGAGATCGCCGGAGAGCACCGCCGTCTTGATCGGCGGTGCGGCGACCTCGACGAAGGTGTCGACGTCGCTCAGTGCGAACCCGTACGCCTGCTCCAAGCCCTCGCCATCGATCATGCTCCGGCCGAGCAGGTCGAACGGAAGGACGGGCACCGCCGAGTCGGGAAATGCCAGCGAGCGTGCCCACGCCGCCTCGTCGGCAGCGCCCGACGCACGATCGTGGCCGGTCGCGCCGGCAACGGCGTCGAGATCGGCGATCGTGATCAGGTACGCGACCCCGTCGCCGACCGACTCCACGGGAGTCCGGGCCAGGGCGGCGGTCATCACGCCGACTCGCACGTCGCCGTCTCCGTCGGTGGTCTGCGGGCCGGAGCCCGTCGCCGAATCTCCGTCGGTGGTCGGCGGACCGGAGCCCGTCGCCGGATCTCCGTCCGACTCGGACCCACAGCCGACCGCGCCGACGACCACGCACGCCGACACGACCACTCGAGCGAAACACCTCGATCTCATCAGCAACACATCGCTCCTTTCCGAGCCTGGTCACCGCCCACGTTCACGTTGTGTCAGACACAACGTGAACGTGGGCAGGGTGTGTCGTACAGCGCAGTGCGTCAGGTGAGCCAGGCCGACCAGACGGACTCGTTGGCGGCCACCCAGTCGGCGGCGACCTTCGCCGGGTCCTCTCCGTCGATCTCCATCGGGGGCAGCATCGACAGCTGGTCCTCGGTGGTGATGGTGAACTTCTGCAGCAGGGCGTACACGTCGGGCGCCTTCTCGGCGAGGCCTGCCGACGCCGCCTTGAACAGCACGTCCTCCGGGTAGTCGCAGTCGACGCCGCCGTCGCCGGCTGCCGCCGACGCGCCGCACTCGTCGTTGTAGGCGGGCAGCGCCACGTTGACGAGGTCGTACTTCGCGACCGCTGCGGTGGGCGTCCACCAGTACATGACGATCGGCTCGCCGGCGGCGACCCGTGCGTCGAGCTCGCCGACCGTGGCCGGCTCGGAACCGGAGAACTGCACCTGGAACGGCAAACCGAGGTTGGTGATGATCTGCTCGTCGTACTGGGCGTACGACGGGTCGGTCCCGAGGAACCGGCCGAGGTCACCCGTCTCGGCGGTGGCGAACAGCTCGGCCGCCTCCGGCGAGGAGAACCCCTCCCAGGTGGCGAGCTCGGGGTACTCGTCGATCACATAGCTCGGTACCCACCAGCCGATCTTGCCGACGGCGCCGAGCGGGCCGAGGTTGTCGACGGTGCCGGCGTCGAAGAACGCCGTCTCGGCGTCGGTCACGCCCGACGGCCAGATCTCGAGCACGGCGTCGAGGGTGCCATCGGCCAGGCCGGTGAACATCGCATCGTTCTCGTTGACCTCGGTGATCTCGACCGTGTGGCCGAGCTCGCTCTCGATGATCAGCTTGGCGACCTCCGCGTTGAGCCGCGACGCCGACCACGGGTTGACCACGAGGGTGATCGTCTGCGGATCGCCGCTCGCAGCTGGGGCCTCCGCCGTTTCGGCCGGGGCCGCTGCCGTGGCGTCAGCGGCGGTGTCGTCACCACCTGCTGCCGGCGTTTCTTCGTCGCCACCGCACGCCGCGACGGCCAGTGCCATCGCAGCGATCACTGCCAGTTTGCGCTTCATGTTCTCCCCTTTGTCCGGAGGGCCGCCGTCGGCCCTCCGAGAGTCGCGTACATTACCTCCATGACCGATGGGGGAACGTCGGGGCCGTGCCTGAGCGCGCGCGGCCTCTGGAAGGTCTTCGGGCCCAGACCGGAGCGAGCGATCGAGGAGGCCACCAACGGCGCCGGGCGCGCCGAGGTGCTCACGTCGACGGGGTGCACCATCGGCGTGCGCGACGTGTCGTTCGACGTGCGGCGAGGCGAGACGTTCGTCGTGATGGGGCTGTCGGGCTCGGGAAAGTCGACGCTCGTCCGGTGCCTCGCCCGTCTCACCGAGGTCACCCGCGGCCAGGTCCTCCTCGACGGCGACGACCTCACCGCGATGGACGACCGGGCGCTGCGCGAGGTCCGACGCCGCAAGCTCTCGATGGTGTTCCAGCACTTCGGCCTGTTCCCGCACCGCTCGGTGATCGACAACGCCGCCTACGGACTCGAGGTGCAGGGCATCGCCAAGCGCGAGCGGCACGAGCGAGCGATGCGTGTGCTCGACGTGGTGGGCCTGCACGGGTACGAGCGGCACTACCCGCAGCAGTTGTCGGGCGGCATGCAGCAGCGCGTCGGGCTCGCCCGTGCGCTCGCGATCGACCCGGAGGTGCTGTTCTTCGACGAACCGTTCTCGGCACTCGACCCGCTGATCCGGCGCGACATGCAGGACGAGCTGATCCGGTTGCAGGGCGAGCTGCAGCGCACGCTCGTGTTCATCACCCACGACTTCGCCGAGGCGATCAAGCTCGGCGACCGCATCGCGATCATGAAGGACGGCGTGTTCGACCAGGTGGGAACCGCCGCGGAACTGATCACCGAGCCGGCAACCGACTACGTCCGCGAGTTCACGCGCGACATCCCGAAGTCGAAGGTGCTCTGTGCCGGAGACGTCATGATCGGCGGCGAGGGAGGCGCACGGCGGGTCCACGTCGACGACCTCGTCGAGACGTTGATCCCGCGATTGCTCGACGACCCCGAGTCGCTCACCGTGGTCGGCGACGACGGCGGCGTGATCGGCCACGTCGCACGCGAACGTGTCGTCGCCCTCCTGGAGGACGCGTGACCGCGACGATCCCACTCCGGGAGCGGTCGGCGCCGCTCGTGCTGCGTCGCTCGCGGCCGTGGGTCGGTCTGATGGCCGCTGCAGTCGCGCTGCAGATCGCGTTCCGATCGGTGGCCACGTTCCCCGCCGAACTCGACACCTGGTTGTCCGAACCGATCGATCGGGCCGGCGCGTGGATGCGGGAGAACCGCCTCGTCCACCCGCTGTTCACCGAGTTCCTGACCCCGATCAGCCGGTTCGTCGGCGGCATCATCGAACGCTTCACCGACTTCCTCCTGTGGGCGCCCTGGTTCGTGGTGATCGCACTGGTGGCGCTGTTGCCGCTCAGTCGGCGGAAGTGGTCGGCCACCGCGGTGGTGGTCGGCGGCTTCGTGTACATCGGCGTGTTCGACCTGTGGGAACCGAGCATGGAGACCCTCGCGCTCATGTCGGCGTCGGTGCTCCTGGCCGTGGTGATCGGCCTACCGATCGGCGTGCTGGCCGCCACCCGACCGCGCGTCGAGACTGCCATCCGTCCGGCGCTCGACGCGATGCAGACGATCCCGGCGTTCGTGTACTTCCTCCCGCTGTTCATGCTGCTCGGGATCGGTGACGTGCCGGCAGCGGTCACCACGGTGATCTACGCGCTGCCCCCAGTGGTGCGGCTCACCACGCTCGGCAT
This sequence comes from Ilumatobacteraceae bacterium, assembly GCA_022843125.1. Classification (GTDB taxonomy): domain Bacteria; phylum Actinomycetota; class Acidimicrobiia; order Acidimicrobiales; family Ilumatobacteraceae; genus Ilumatobacter. The sequence continues at coordinate 25,153 of JALHOG010000032.1, read as the reverse complement.
CAAGCAGGTCCCCACCGCCGCCGTCGAGGCCTCGACGATGTTCGGCGCCTCGTCGCTGCAGACGATGCTCAAGGTGCAGCTGCCGATGGCGGTGCGCACCATCGTGACCGGTATGTCCCAGACCGTGATGATGGCGCTCGGCATCGTCGTGCTCGCCACGCTGATCGGCGCCGGCGGTCTGGGTAGCCCGATCTACGAGAGCCTCAACCAGCGGCGCGCCGGGCGCGGGCTCGCCGCCGGGTTCGCGATCGTCGCGATCGCGATGATCCTCGACCGCCTCGCACGCGCCGCCGCCGAGCGCGACCCCACGCGCCGCCTGCCGTGGCGAGTCACTGCCGGCATCGCCGGAGGGATCGCCGCCGCACTCGTCGCTGGCCGTGCCGCCGGAATCACCGCCTTCCCGGCCGTGTGGGACTGGGCCGCCTGGGATCCAGTGGACAACGGTGTCGCCTGGATCCGCGACAACCTCCGCGACCAGACGCGCTGGCTCAACGACACCACCGTCACGTGGGTGTACCTGCCGTTGCGCGACCTCCTCACCGACACGATCGTGTGGCCGGTGATCGTCGTCGCGGTGGGTTGGGTCGGCTGGCGCCTGCGGAGTTGGCGGCTCGGCGTGTTCGCCGCGACGGCGGTGGCCTCGATGGGCCTGCTCGGCACGTGGGAGCCGGCTATCGAGACGTTGGTACAGGTGGTGATCTCGACGGTGCTCGCCCTCACCCTGGCGATCCCGCTCGGAGTGTGGGCGGGCCGCAACCGTCGGATCCAAGCCGCCCTGAGCCCGATCCTCGACACCCTGCAGACGATGCCCGCGTTCGTCTACGTCATCCCCTTCGTCGTCTGGTTCACCGTCGGTGTCGTCCCCGGCATCATCGCGACCGTCGCGTACGCGATGGTGCCCGGCGTGGCGATCACGGCGCTCGGCATCCGGGAGGTGCCCGCCGAGAGCATCGAGGCATCGCAGACCTTCGGCGCCACACCGCGCCAGACGATGTTCGGGGTTCGGATCCCACTCGCGGCGCCGACGATCATGACCGCCGTCAACCAGGTGATCATGATGGCGCTCGCAATGCAGATCATCGCCGGCACCGTCGGCGGCGCGGGCCTCGGGTACCTCGTGTACGAGGCGCTCCAGCGGAGCAACTTCGGCCAGGGGTTCGAGGCCGGCCTGGCGCTGGTGCTGATGGCCATGGTCCTCGACCGGTTCACCGAGTCGGTGGCCGATCGGCTCCGCCCACCCACCGGCCACTGACCGTCCGGCGCATCACGCGCTCAGGGAGCGATGACCCAACCCTCTTCACGCTCGACCGCCCGGGCCTCGTCGACGTCGAGCTCGGGAGCGAACAGCGCGCCGAGCCCGCCGGCGGCGTCGAGGCGGGCGAGATGGGTGCACACACCGGTGAGCTCGGCGACCTCGCGGAGGGACTGCGACGCGCCATCGACGTCGAACGCGCCGGGGAGCACCTGGGCGACGACGATCGCACCCACGCTGCCGCGTGTGGGCACGAGATCGCACCCCGTCTCGAACGGCCAGATGCGTAGCCGCCGCGCGAGCGCCGGTTCCTCGCTGAGCCGGCGCAACATGGCGATGCCGAGCAGTGCCTGACCGCCGACGGCGCCAGGCCCGTGGAGCTGCCAGACCGAACCAGGGGCGTGCCCGCGTGCCGCCAGATGCCGGTCGACGATGCGGTGCTCGGCGAGGCCGAACATCGTCGGTGGGTGAGCGGTCCCGAGCGATCCGACCTGCTGGTCGGGCGGATAGCCCCAGAACGGCCCGGGTGACATCCCAGCCCTGGCGTTGAGCCGGCCGGCGGCGGCGAACCGATTGTTCTCGTTGGTCGGCGAGTCGGTGATCTCGTCGGCGATCGCAGCCCACACGGCACGCCAGTTGGCGGAACCCTTCGACAGGCGCGAGGCGAAGCCGGCCGGGTAGCCGAGTGGGAAGTCGACCCCGACGAGCACGCGCTCGTCGCCTGCGTCGATCAGCTCGGCGGTGAGTGCCGCCACGGCGTCGGCGCGAGTGGCGTGGTTGACGCAGTCGACGGCGCCGGTGTTCACGTCGAGGCTCGCCCGCCACACCGAGTCGTCGCCGCGCGTGGGCTTCGACGCGACGCTCCACCGCAGGGCGATGAACCGGTCGAACAGGCGCTCGTCGACTCGCGCCACGCGGGCGGGCGCTGCGGCGGCGAGCACCGACGGGTCACTGGAGCTGCGCCGGTCGCGGGGCACCACGGCGAGCTCGAAGCGACCATCGGTGTACAGGTCCATGCGAACCGCACCGCACTCGCCGTCGTCGGGCCGGTACTCGGCATCAATGTGCTCGAGCGAGTACCAGGTGGATGGCGCACTGATGTAGGTGACGCCTCCGCACGTGACCCGGTAGGAGTCGTGCAGGTGGCCGCCGACGACCAGGCGCACATCGGTGCGTTTGCCGAGCGCGGCCACGAGCTCGTCACCGCCGATCAGCTCGAACCACGGCTTGCTGCTGGAGGAGATCGGCGGATGGTGGAGCGCGATCAGCGTCGGCCAACCGATGTCGGGGCCGAGCCGCCGCATCACCGACGGCACGTCGATCTCGCCGTGGATCTCGCCCGGCACCGTGGTGTCGACCATCAGGAATCGCCAGTCGCCGAGGTACCGGTCGGACTCACCGCCGAAGTGGGCGCGCAGAGCGTCCGGATCGTCGTGGTTGCCGGGGATCGCGAGGACCGGCGCGCCGATCGGCTGGAGCAGCTCGACGACCCGGCGGTAGTCGTCGGACTTCCCAGAGTCGGTGATGTCACCGGTGAGCAGCACCAGATCGGGACGGAGGCCGGCGACCGATCGGACCGTGGCCGCCAACCCGTCCTCTGGGGTGATCGACTGGTGCGTGAGCGCGGCACCGATGTGGGTGTCGGAGATCTGGACGACGCGCACGGTGGGCACGGAGGTGCAGCGTACGGCGCGCCGAGCGGCCGATGGTGAACGAGCGGCCGAGTTCAGCTCCGGGCGAGGGTGCCGGGGGCGATGCCGAGCTCACGTTCGGTGAGGCGCCACGTGACCCGCACCATCTCGGTCGCGGGGACGCCGCCGCCCGTCTGGGCGTGCAGGGCGTAGGCGTCGCTGAGCGCGATCACCATCCAGGCCGTCTCGCCCGGATGCTCGCACCGGAACACACCGGCTGCATTCCCACGCTCGATCACGCCGAGCACCAGCTCGTACCACGCATCGGACAGCCGCTCGGACGTGGCTCGCATCGTGACCGAGTGGCCCGCTTCGGCCCACGCCTCGAACCAGAACCGGTAGGCCTCGGCGCCGCCGCCGGGACCGTACGGCTCGGTGATCTCGCGGAGCTGGGCGAGCGGGTCGAGGTCGGACGCGAGGATCTCGTTGACCTCGTCGATCTCCTCGAGCGCCATCTTCTCGAACGCGGCGGCCAGCAGGGACTGGTGATCGGGGAAGTAGTGGTGGAGCAGGCCGTGGGTCACGCCGGCCCGCGCTGCGACGTGGCGCGACGTGGTGCGCGCGAACCCGCGCTCGGCGACTTCTTCGACGGCGGCGTCGAGGATCGCGGCGCGGCGCTGGTCGGGCTGCATGCGTGCCACACGGCACATGCTACGAACCCGACTTCTCTCCAGTCGCGGGTTGGATGTTAGCCGTTCGGCCAATAGTGTTATTAGCCATGTGGTCAATAACGCGCTCCGACTCGCGCACCGCCGCCGACGACGCTGTCACCAGCGCCGCGCGCCGCCACGACGCCGAGTTCCGCGCCCTGCAGGCCGCAGCGTTCGCGCTGTCGGCCTCGTTCATGGTCGTGTTCCCCCTGCTCCCCGCCCTCCAGGATCGCTCCGGTATCGCCACCGCCGATCTCGGATGGATCGCCACCGCCGGCTTCGTCGCCGCCCTCGTCGCCCAGACGCTCATCGCACCCCACGCCGACCGCGGCCGCGAGCGGCTCGTCATCAACGCCGCCGTCGTGCTGATGGCGCTGTCGACGCTGACGTTCGCGATCGGTGACTCGATCGCCTGGTTCGTCGCAGGCCGGATCGGTGCCGGCCTCGCCTACGGCGCCTTCACCCCGGCCGCGATCGGCATGATCGTGCGCCGCTACCCCGACGCCCCCGGCCAGCGCATCGGCCGCCTCCAAGCGGTCGAACTGGGCGGCATGGCCGTCGGTCCGATGCTCGCCGTCGCCGGCAAGATCGTGTTCGGGGTGGTCCCGACGCTGGTGATCGCCTCGATGCTCACCGTCCTGGTGGCCGGCCCCGCACTGCTCGCCCGGGCGGCTCGCGCCGACCGGGCCGTCACCGCGCCCGCCGCCGTCGAACACCCGCGCCTCATCGACGGCCTCGCGCTCCTGCGCCAGCGCTCGGTCATCGCCGCTGCGCTCGTGATGACCGCGTTCTTCATCCCGATCGGGGCGTACGACGCACTGTTCCCCCGCTTCCTCGCCGACATCGGGTCGAGCGATCTGTTGATCGGCGCGGCGATGACCGCGTTCGCCGTGCCGAGCATGCTGCTCGCCCGGTGGGCCGGTCGTCAGGTCGACCGCCTCGGCGCGTTCCGTGCGGCCTCGTGGGGCGGCGCTGCCAACATCGCCGTCGTCGTGCTCTACGGCCTCGTTCGGGTGCCGATGGTCGTCGTCGTGATCGGCCTGTTCGAATCGGGCGGCCAGACGATCGTCGGCGCAGCCGGCGCCGCAGCGATGGGCTGGGCCGTCCCCGGCCGGCGGGCCGCAACGGCGCAGGGCGTCGGCGAGGCCCTCGCGACCATCGCTGCTGCAACGGTCGCAGCGCTCGCCGCCCCGCTGTACGCGGCGGGCGGTGCGATGGCGCTGTTCTTCACGACGGCCGGGCTCACGGCGGCAGCGCTGTGCAGCGGCGTCGTGCTCGCCCGCAAGGCCGTCCCGGCCGAGGAGCGCATGCTCGCACGGCCCGAACGGGAGCTCGTGACGGCCGGATACGCCTCGGTCTGAGTGCGAGCAACGCCAGCGCGTAACGTGCGCCGATGGCAGCCCTGCACTACCACGAGTTCGGCGATCGCGCCGGTGCCCCACTCCTCGCGGTGCACGGCGTCACCGCCCACGGGCGCCGGTTCCGGCGTCTCGGCGACGAGGGTTGGCCCGATCGACGCACCATCGCGGTCGACCTGCGCGGCCACGGCCACTCGACCTCGGACGGCCCCTGGAACGTGCAGCAGCACGTCAGCGACCTCATCGACACGCTCGACGCGCTCGATCTGGCGGCGGTCGACGTGGTCGGCCACTCGTACGGCGGGATGATCGCCGTCGCGCTGCTCGCTCGGAGCCCCGAGCGCGTGCGCTCGATCGCCTTGCTCGACCCCGCGCTCATGGTCGCCGCTGCCACGGCCGACGTCGCTGCGCTCGGGATGATCGCCGATCAGGGCTTCGCCACCGTCGACGACGCGGTCAAATTCCGCACCGGCGGTGACGAGCGGCTCGCCGAGACGTCCGCCGTCGAGATCGCCGATCATCTCGTCGAGGGCGACGACGGCCGGTTCCGCTTCCGCTTCCATCGCCCCGCTGCCATCACCGCCTGGGGCGAGATGTGCGCTCCACTGCCCGTGCGGATCGATGCGCGCCCGGCGCTGCTCGTGATCGCGACCCAGGCGCCGTTCGTCACGCCCACGGTCGAAGCCGGGCTCGAGGGGCTCTTCGGCAACCGCCTCACCACGGTGCGGCTCGACTGCGGCCATCTCCTCTACTGGGAACGCTTCGACGAGACGGCGACCGCCGTGCGCGACTTCCTCTCGACGGCGCGATAGCCGCGGCCCGGCGGTAGGGGACGCTCCCGATGCATCGATCGGACAGCCCTGAGGTCCCGACCTCAACCAGGCGTGGTTGTTGCGGTGAAGCCGGCGTCGTCCTCGTCGTTCGGGCAGCCGACGCGTAGGCGGTTCCCGTCCGGGTCTGTCAATTGGATCTCGTCGCACCACGGTTGGCGTTCGATGGCAACACTGAACTCCGATGCGAAGGTCTCCAGCGTGCGGTGGTCGACGTACCAGTACACGACGCCTCGTGGCGGCGCGTCCCCTCGGTGTTCGGAGAGATGGATGTTCGTCGCGCCACGTCGCATGAACGCGTAAGCGGGGAAGCCCGGTTCGAAGCGATGCACACCTTCGAGCACGAACCCGAGACGCGAGTACCACTGCGCAGCCCTGTCGGCGTTCTCGACCCGGAGGATCGGCACCAGCTCGTCGGTGGTGTCACTCACGTGGGAATGATCTCACGCAACTGCCGGAGACCGCATCTTCACCGCTGCAAGTGAGCCATGCTCCCCGGGTGGCGATCATGTCCCGCAGCAGGCGGAGGCGGCGGCCGATCGCGCCCGATGCGCCGTTACACGGGTGATCCGGGGGTCTCGGCGATCGGGGACACCCACTGCCCGCGCACCGTTCCGTCACACACCGCGCAGGCCCGTCACGCGTGTTCCGCGCCTGGTGGCGGCACGTGCGCCCCAGAAGAGCCAGGGGGTAGTTCACAGGGCGTTCACATTCCGAACACGGCCGGGCAATCACCCGTTGCCATCCTGCTGCCGCCCCTACAACCCGTCATCAATTCCTTGGAAGGACCCATCGTGGCGTACCAGGCCGAATACATCTGGCTCGACGGAACCGAGCCGACGCACCTCCTCCGCAGCAAGACCAAGATCATGGCCGACACCGACACGACGCCCCCGATCTGGGGCTTCGACGGCTCGTCGACCAACCAGGCCACCGGCGACAAGTCCGACTGTGTGCTCAAGCCCGTGTTCACGTGTCCCGACCCGATCCGAGGCGGCCGCAACATCCTGGTGATGTGCGAGGTGCTGCTCGCTTCGAACATGAAGCCGCACCCCACCAACACCCGCTCGATCGCCGCTCGCGCCGAGAAGAAGTACGCCGCCGATGACATGTGGTTCGGCCTCGAGCAGGAGTACACGATGATGCGCCCCGACGGGACGCCGCTCGGCTTCCCCGCCGGCGGTGGCTTCCCCGCCGAGCAGGGCCCGTACTACTGCGGCGTCGGCACCGGCCGCGTGATCGGTCGCGACATCGTGGAAGAGCACACCCAGGCGTGCCTCGACGCCGGCCTCGCGATCTCCGGCACCAACGCCGAGGTCATGCCCGGCCAGTGGGAGTACCAGATCGGCCCGCTCGGCCCGACCGCCGTCGGCGATCAGATGTACGTCGCCCGCTGGCTGCTCCACCGCATCGCGGAGGACTACGACGTGGTGATCAGCTTCGCCGCCAAGCCCCAGAAGGGCGACTGGAACGGCGCCGGCTGCCACACCAACTTCTCGACCATCGCCATGCGCGAGGGCTACGACGCCGTCATCGCCGCCTGCGAGGCGATCGGCAAGAACTACCTCAACCTCGTCCACAACTACGGCGACGGCATCCAGGACCGCCTCACCGGCAAGCACGAGACCGCCCCGTGGAACAAGTTCAGCTACGGCGTCTCCGACCGCGGCTCGTCGATCCGCATCCCGTGGCAGGTCGAGAAGGACGGCAAGGGGTACGCCGAGGACCGCCGCCCCAACGCAAACTGCGACCCGTACACCGTCGCCGGCATGATCACCGAGACCGTGTGCGGTGCTGCCGCCGGAACGCCGGTCAAGGCTGCCAAGAAGTGATGACGGGCACCGCTCTCGGGCGGTGACATCACGCCGAGGGGCCCCGGTGCATCACCGGGGCCCCTCGTACTTTTCATCACTTTCCCCGTCGGCCCCGGCCGACAAGACTCAACGAGGTGGGCAAGATGCTCGACCAGCAACGTGACTACGTGCTCCGCACCGTCGAAGAGCGCGGGGTACGCCTCGTGCGCCTGTGGTTCACCGACGTGCTCGGCAACCTGAAGAGCTTCGCGATCAGCCCGGCCGAGCTCGAGAACGCGCTCGAAGACGGCATGACCTTCGACGGCTCCTCGATCGACGGCTTCTCGCGCATCCAGGAAGCCGATGTGCTCGCCATCCCCGACCCCGACACGTTCGAGATCATCCCGTGGGGTGAGGCGGGGGCCGCCGAGGCGCGCGTGTTCTGCGACATCCACAACCTCGACGGCCTGCCGTTCAGCGGCGACCCCCGGCAGGTCCTCCGCCGCAACGCCGACGCCGCCCGTGAGCTCGGCTACACGTTCTTCCTCGCGCCCGACATCGAGTTCTTCTACTTCGAGCCGCCCGAGAAGGGCGACAAGCCCAAGCCGCTCGACAACGACGGCTTCTTCGACCTGGGTACGCGCGACGCAGCCGGCGACCTGCGCAAGCAGACGATCCGCAAGCTCGAGCAGCTCGGCATCCCGGTCGAGTACTCGTTCCACGAAGACAGTCCGAGCCAGCAGGAGATCGACCTGCGCCACACCGACGCCCTCACCATGGCCGACAGCGTGATGACGTTCCGCCTCGTGGTGAAGGAAGTCGCCGCCAACCAGGGTGTGCACGCCACGTTCATGCCCAAGCCGCTCGAAGGCGTGCAGGGCTCGGGCATGCACCTCCACATGTCGCTGTTCCGCGGCGAGGAGAACGCGTTCTACGACCCGTCCGACCCCTACAACCTGTCGCCGGTCGCCAAGGCGTTCATGGCAGGCCTGCTGCGCCATGCCGCAGAGATCACCGCCATCACCAACCAGACGGTCAACAGCTACAAGCGGCTCGTGCCCGGCTTCGAGGCGCCGGTCCACGTGAGCTGGGCGCGCAACAACCGCAGCGGCCTGATCCGGGTCCCGATCGCGAAGAAGGGCAACCCCACCGCGACCCGGATCGAGTACCGGTCACCCGACCCCGCATGCAACCCGTACCTCGCGTTCAGCGTGCTCCTCGCAGCCGGTATGCGCGGCGTCGCCGAGGGCTACGAGCTCCCCGAAGAGGCCGACGCCAACCTGTTCGAGATGGACGACGCCGCCCTTGCGAAGCTCGGCATCAACCAACTCCCGCAGTCGCTGGCCGACGCCCTCAAGGTGATGGAGGGCTCCGAGCTCGTCCAGGAAGCCCTTGGCGAGCACATCTTCGAGTGGTTCCTGCGCAACAAGCGCCGCGAGTGGCGCGACTACAAGACGCATGTCAGCCAGTTCGAGATGGACCGATATCTGAGGTCGATCTGATGGCGGCCACCGGGGGCATGCTCGCCGTCTACGCGATCCCGGTCGCTCCCGAGTTGGCGCGAGTCCTCGACCTGGCCGGCTACGCGTGGAAGGGCGTCACCTCGGTCGACGAGGCGGCCGAGCACGAGCCGGCCGACGGTTGGCAGGGCGTGATCGTCGACTGCACGGGCGACCCCGAGGCGGCGTGGGCGTTCACCCGCACGCTCCGCAAAGCCGACTCGGCTGCGATCAAGGTGCTCGTGCTGATCGGCGGCGGCCAGCTCTCCGATCTCGATCTGCGCGACGAGCTCTTCGACGACTTCTGCCTGTCGCCGTTCCACCCGAGCGAGTTCGAGGCGCGGATGCGGCACCTGCTCTGGAACACGCGCGAGGTGATGACCCGCGCCGACCTCGTCGAGTACGGGGAGCTGCTGCTCAACCTCGAGACCTACCAGGCCACGATCTCGAAACGCCCGCTCGACCTCACGTACATGGAGTACGAGCTGCTGAAGTTCCTCGCCCAGAACCCGGGCAAGGTGTTCACCCGCGAGATGCTGCTGTCACGGGTGTGGGGGTACGAGTACTACGGCGGTGCGCGCACGGTCGACGTCCACATCCGCCGCCTCCGAGCGAAGCTGGGCGAAGAGCACGCGAACCTGATCCAGACCGTCCGCAGCGTCGGCTACCGCTTCGGCCAATCCCGCTGGGGCACCTGACAACCGCATCACTCACGCGTCTGGTGATGCGAGCATCGCGTCGATGATCGTGCGGGCGAAGATCCAGCGGCCGTCGTCGGTGAGGTGCACGCCGTCGGTCGTGATCGCGCTGCCCTCGCCACCACGCGAGTACCAGTCGGCGACGTGACCGTCGCCGCGTTCGTCGATCACCTCGCGAATCACGGCGTTGGCCTCGATCACCTCGTCCGGCATGTCGCGGATCCAGACGTCGACCCAGACGACCGGCGCGTCCGGAGGGAGCCGACCGAGGAGCTCGCGCATGTCGGCCGCGAACTCGTCGGGTGTCGCGGCGCCGCCGACGTCGTTGGTACCGAGGGCGATCACCCACATCTCGGGTGGCTCCGCGACTGAGGCCAGGATCGCGTCCACCGCCGCCGTGCCCGGCACGATGTCGCCGGAGGCGCGCACCATCCGGCGGTTGGTGAGCCCATCGAGGGCCAGCACCTCGACCCCGTTCTGGGTCAGCGTGGTCTCGATCTCCTCCATCGCCGACTCCGTGAGCGAGTCGCCGACCACCGCAACGGTGTCGGGCAGCTCCGGCGGTGCCGCGGCCTCTGCCGGGGCGGTCGTGGGGGTCGGGGCCCACGTGGTCCCGTCTTGCGACTCGAGCAGGATGTCGTCCTGAGCTGCAGCCGTCGACCCGTCGCTCTCGGACGTCGCCTCGACCGCCTCGACGCCGGGCCCGGCACCGCAGCCGGTGGCCAGCAGCGCTCCGGTGAACGCGAGAGCGACGATGGACACCGAGCGGGGCACCGACTCATTGTGGTCGCTGACACCGACGATCGGCAGTCATCACCCCGCTCACGGGACCGTGGTGGTGGTCGTGGTGGTGGTGGTCGTGGTGGTGGTGGTCGTCGTCGTGGTGCTGATCCCCGGCGTGGTCGTCGTGCTGGTCACCGGGTTCGTCGGCGGGATCGGCGGCGGTGCGGTGCCCGGGGCGAGCGTGGTGGTGGCCGTGACGGTCGTCGTGGGTTGGGGCGCCGCGGTCGACAGGTCGAACTGCGGGTTGCGCCCCAGTGCCGCGGCGATGCCGTTCGCGATCACGTTCGCGAACAGCCGGCGGCCGGACGCTGTGAGGTGCACCCCGTCAGCGCCGACCACGCCCTGGTCGTCCGCGTACGAGAAGAAGTCGGCGACCACCGTTCCCGGGCGCGCCGTCACCACCTCGCGGATGATGCGGTTGCCGGCGACGACGGCCTCGGGCTCATCGCGGATGTAGGTGTCGACCCAGACCACGAGCGTGTCGGGCGGGATCGCGTCGAGGACCCGGCGCACGCTGTCACGCAGGGACGCGGGCGAGGCGCCGGACGCGACGTCGTTGGTCCCGAGCGCGATCACCCACACTCGCGGCGACGCCACCGCGCCGATCTCGCGGACGACCGACTCACCGGATCGGATCGCATCGGTCGAACTGGTCATCCGCCGGCTCACCTGACCGTCGACCACCACGTTGCCGAGACCGAGCGTGGCGAGGGACTGCACGATCTCGGTCTGCGCGCTGGCCGTCAGCGAATCGCCGACGACGGCCACGGCGGTGTCGGGGAGATAGGTGGGCAGCGTCGTCGAGGTCGTCGTGGTCGCGTTCGGGCTCGGGGTGCTCGGCTCGAAATCGGGGAACGACGAGCTCCACGCGAAGCGGCCGAGCACCCCGACCGACGCAGAGAAGCCCACCCCGCAGTTGGCAACCATGATCCGGTCGAGCTCGCCGATCGACCGGCGCTCGTCACCCGCCAAGCGGCCCGGCGCACTCAGGTCGCCGAGCTCGATCACGCGGGTGGTGGCGACCACGTCGCGGACGTCGTCGAGCGTCGCGATCGACCCACTCGAGCGTGACGCGATGCGGAGCGCACCGAGGAGCAGGCGCAGGTCGGACCCGATCCGTTCCTGTTCGGGGAGCCCGAGTCGCTCGGCTGTCGCCAGGCTCAGATCGAGGGCGTAGATGTCGTCGACGACCGCGCACCAGCGCGAGTGCGAGGTGTCGGCATCGACCTCGACGGGGACACCCCAAACCGGCGGCGCCAGCGCGGCGAGCCGGGCGTCGCTCGGCATGCTGAAGCCCTCCATCAGCAGCCCGCTCGGCTCGAGCCGCTGATCGCAGGAGCGGCGCAGGTCGGCATCGAGTCGCACGATCGCGATCGCGTGGTCCGACGTGAGCGACCAGCCGGACAGGTCGGCGCGCCCGATGTCGTCAGGGAGCTCGACGTCGATCTCGCCGCCGCCGAGCCGGAGCGTGTCGAGCGCGTGGCGGACCACGACGCCGAGCCGATCCTGCTCGCCGCCGTTTGGTGCGGCGCGCCAGTGGGCGTCGGCCCAGCGCAACACCTCGGCGACATCGCACGGTGCACCGCTGATGCGAGCGAGCCCGAGACGATCGAGGCTGTCGTCAGGATCGCCGTCGGGTCGCAGCACACCTGAGCCTGCGAGGCGGATGCCGCACTCGCGCAGCATCGCGAGGTGCAATGCCTCGGCGGGACCGGGCCGGCGCCCGCCCGGGCCGCGCGGCGCGAGACCCGATTCGAGCACGGCCGCAGCCGGGCCGGCGATGCGCGAGCGTCGGGCTGCGAGACCGGTGAGCGCATCGGTGAGCGCGGTTCGATGCCCCACCACGGCACCGTCGGCGGCACCGTCAACTGATGTGAGCAGCCCGATCGCGACGTCCTCCTCGGCAACGGTCGCTGCGAGCGCGCAGGCGGCGCTCTGCGGTGCGGTGGTGGGCGGCCCCGTGGCCGGTGTCTCACCCGGGAGGGTGCTGCCGGTTCCGCTGTCGGCCGAGGTGGGCGGGCCGCTCGCGATGATCGGCGGAGCATCGGTCGTGGCGCTCCCTGTCTCGGCGGCACCGCTGCACGCCGCGACGGCAGCGATCACCACCACCAGGACGGCGGCCACCGCCGGAGTGGCGAGGTGTGAGCAGCGACGCACGCCGTTCATCGTGCCTCGTTGCGCCGGCCGCAGCGCACCACTCACCCGAGGCGCTGCATCCGACGGGCCAGTCGGTTGTGCTCGCGCACCATCTCGTCGAGTCGGATCTCGGCCACGATGCGGCCCTCGCGGACGATCGGCCTGCCGTGGACCACGGTGTCGCGAGCCGCGGCTGGTCCGCACCGCAACCAGCCCTCGATGGGGTCGGCGACCGCCCCGGCGAACGCCGGGCCGGTGAGCGACCACACCGCGACGTCGCCGACGGCACCGGGCTGCAGCACGCCGAGCTCCCCGGTCCGACCGAGGCACGCCGCGCCGCCGAGCGTCGCGATCTCGAGCGCCATCCGCGCCGTGCCCGCTCCCGCTCCGCTACGCAGCTTGGCGACGAGCATCGCCTGGCGCGCTTCGAGCCACAGCGACGCCGCATCGGCCGACGACGACCCGTCGACGCCGAGCCCGACCGGCACGCCGGCCGCCCGCAGGTCGACCACCGGCGAGATCCCCGATGCGAGGATCATGTTGCTCGACGGGCAGTGAGCGACCCCGACACCGGCCGCGCCGAGCCGGCGCACCTCGTCGGCGTTCGGCATCACGCAGTGCGCGACCCACGTACGGTCGCTCGCCCAGCCGGTGCGTTCGAGGTACTCCATCGGCCGGCACCCGAAGGTCGCGAGGCTGAACTCGTCGTCCTCCGCGTTCTCGGCGAAGTGGGTGTGGAGCCGCACGTCGAGTCGCTCGGCGAGCTCGGCGGTGCGGACCATCAGGTCCTCGGTGACGCTGAACGGCGAGCACGGTGCGAGCGCCACCCGGGTCATCGCGCCCCACGACCGGTCGTGGTGCCGGTGCACTGCTTCCTCGCTGGCGGCGAGGATCGAGTCGTCGTCGCTCACGACGTCATCGGGCGGTAGGCCGCCGTCCTTCTCCGACAGCGACATCGAACCGCGCGTCGGGTGGAAGCGCATGCCCAGGTCGCGGGCCGCGTCGATCTCCGCGGTGAGGAGGTCACCAGCCCCGTGCGGGTGGAGGTAGAGGTGATCGGTCGACGTGGTGCAGCCCGACAGCGCGAGCTCGGCGAGGCCCACCCACGCAGACACGTAGACCGAGTCGGTGTCGAGCGCTGCCCACAGCGGGTACAGCGACTGCAGCCAGCCGAAAAGCGGCTTGTCGGTCATCGGCGGATACGCCCGCGTCAGGTTCTGGTAGATGTGGTGGTGGGTGTTGATCAGCCCGGGCGTCACCAGACAGTCGGCGGCATCGATGACGGTGGTCCCGTCGGGTGCGTCGCCGGTCCCGACCGCCTCGACCAGCCCGTCGGTGATCGCCACCCACCCCCCTGCCAGCTCGCGACGTTCGTCGTCGAGCGTCGCGACGCATCGGGCATTCCGAATGACGAGATCAGCCACGTCGTCACCGTAATCGGATATGGCCGGTAGCTCCGCCGGATGTGACGTCGATGGGGAGCGATCTCTGGTAGCCGGGTACGGTTCCAGCCGTGATCGTGTGGATCAACGGGCCGTTCGGGGGCGGCAAGACCACCTCGGCGAACCGGGTCGTCGAACGGCTCGACAACTGCCGGCTCTTCGATCCCGAGTGGATCGGCTATCTCCTGCGCGACCATCTCCGCGATCGGCGCATCGACGACTTCCAGGACGTGCCGGCCTGGCGGCGGCTGGTACCCGTGGTGGCCGCCGAACTCCAGGCGACCACCGGCGACACCCTCGTGGCGGTCCAGTCGGTGCTCGATGAGCAGTACTGGCACGAGATCGCCACGGGCATCCGTGATGCGGGGCTTCCGCTCCTGCACGTGGTGCTCGACATCGATGAGCCCACGCTGCGGGCCCGCATCGACCGCGACGAGTTCGAACTCGCCGCCGCCGGTTGGCGACACGATCACGTGCCTGCGTTCTTCGCCGCCCGCTCGTGGCTCGTCCCGAGTGCCGACCTGGTGGTCGACACCGCAGGCCACGAGCCGATCGAGGTCGCGGACCGGGTGGCCGCACTGATCGCCGACCGGCGCGGCGCGCTGTCGTCCGAGTGATCGCTGCGCTGCCCGTCAGCGGAGGGATTCGAGGATCGAGGCGATGTCGTCGACGGTGGTGTTCGGGTTGACGACGCAGTAGCGCAGCACCGTCTCGCCGGCCCACGAGGTGGGGACGACGAAGGAATGCCCGGAGCGCAGTTGCTCGTCGCTCCACGCCTGGTACTGATCGGGGGTCCACCCGACGCGCCGGAAGATCACGATCGACAGCTCGGGTTCGATCACGAGCTCGCAGAACCCGCTCGCCGAGATCAGGCGGGCACCGGCGTGGGCGACCTCGAGCGTGGTCTCGACGGCGTCGCGGTAGGCGTCGGTGCCGTATGTCGCGAGGCTGAACCACAGCGGCAGCCCGCGGGCGCGCCGCGACAGGTGGTGGGCGTAGTCGCTCGGGTTCCAGTCTTCGTCGGCGTGGAGGACGTCGAGGTACTCGGCGTGCTGGGTGTGTGCGGCCTTCGCGATGCGCGGGTCGCGGTACAGCAGCGCGCAGCTGTCGAACGGCGCGAACAACCACTTGTGCGGGTCGACGATGAAGCTGTCGGCGCGCTCGATCCCGATGAACCGGTCGCGCACGCTCGGCGCGGCGAGCGCCGCCCCGCCGTACGCGCCGTCGACGTGGAACCACACGCCGAGCTCTGCGCACACATCGGCGGCGCCGCTCAGGTCGTCGATGACACCGGCATTGGTGGTGCCGCTGGTGGCGATGATCGCGAACAGCCGCTCCCGGTCGGTGTCGTCGAGCTCGGCGACCGCACTGCGCAACGCGTCGTGCCGCATGCGGCCCGCCGCGTCGGCGGGGACGAGGATCACGTCGGCGTCCATCGCCCGGGCGGCCTGCTTGATCGACGAGTGCGCGCCCGCCGAGGTGAGCATCAGCCCACGTGTGCGGTCGTGTGCGCCGTCGGCGTCGTAGCGCCACTTCCAGCGGGCCGCGATCAGCGCGCTGAGGTTGCCGGCCGTTCCGCCGCTGACGAAGGCGCCGCCGGCTTCCGGCGGCAGGCCGGCGAGGTCGGCGATCCACCGCAGCGCCTCGTTCTCGGCGAACACCGCGCCCCCGCCCTCCATCCACGAGCCGGCGTAGATCGACGAGGCGCCCACGACGAGGTCGAACAGGACCGAGGCTTCGGTGGGCGCGGCGGGGACGAACGACAGGAACCGGGGATGGTCGGTGGAGATGCAGGCCGGTGCGAGCACGTCGCCGAACACGCGGAGCGCCTCGAGCCCACCGACACCCTTCGGCGTCACGGTGTGGCCCGCCATCGCCCGCAGCTCGGCCATGGTGCGCGGCGAATCGAGCGGGGGCGGGTCGAGGCGGACCCGGTCGATCGCGTAGCGAACCACCGCCTGGGTCAGGACCTCCATCGAGGTGTCGTGCCGGTGCATGGGTGCGAGTGTGCCAGCTCGGTGCGGGTGCGATGGGCACGAGCACCCGTTCGTGCGCGCGACGTACCGGAACCCGCCCGGGAGATCCGGGAGGTCCGGGAGCCGACCCCGCGTGTGCGCGTTGCGATCCGACACGCCACTACAGAACCGCCCGCAGCCGGTCTGATACATGCCGGTGGGATGTGTGACCAACCCGGTCGACTCGTGCCGCCCTTCTGTCAACGCGTGCGCACACTCGTACGTTCGGCTGCGCAGAGTTCGATCTCGAAGCCCTCGGCGTTCTCGAGATAGGCCGCATAGTGGTCAGCGCCACCGGCGTGTGGATGCGTGTCCGGGAACAGCAGGCGCCAGCCGTTCAGCTGGGCGGCCGCGGTGAGCCGCTCGACATCGCCGGCTGTTCCAGCATGAAACGCAAGGTGGTTCAACCCGGGACGGAGGCGATCATGATGTCGGTCGCTGAGAGCCGGCGATCGTTCGATCACGATGTAGGTGGCGTTGAGGCGCCAGCTCCGGCCGTTCGGCCACTCCTGGTAGGGCGAGTAGCCGAGCTCCGTCAACAGCCAGCCCCATGCGGCGATCGCTGCCTCGAGGTCGGCCACCCAGATCTCGACGTGATGGAGATCACCAACTTGTGCGCCCATACCGCAACCCTCGCGCGCCAGCTCGACCCGCCCGATCACGGCACGTATCGCTCTGGCGGAGTCGCCGCTTCGACGGAGCGCACCATCGCAGCGCCGGACGCGCGCCCGTCGACTGCAGAACCGGCGGAGTGCAGCACCGCGTCAGCGCGAAGTGTCGGCAGCGGTCAGTTGTTGCGCCACTGGTTGGCTTGGTCGCGGCGTTTGCGGAGGGCGTTGGGGTGGGCCCAGCCGAGGCCGACCCAGTCGTAGTTGATCTTGCCGGCGGGTGGTGGTTCGTAGGGCCGGTCGCAGGTGGGGATGCCGTCAGGTGGGTCGGGTGGATGACTCGCCGGGATCGGCCGGCCTCTGGCGTCGGTGAATGTGATGCCGTTGGGTTGGTCGGCGTTGCCGTGGATGCCGAGTTCGCCCTTGTGGTGCATGCGGTGATGCCGTGGACACAGGCTGAGGAGGTTCGGGGTGTCGGTGGGGCCGTCGTCTTCCCAGTGGATGATGTGGTGGATTTCGACGAACCGGTCGGCGGTGCAGCCCGGGACGCGGCAGCCGCGGTCGCGGCGTTCGATGATCCTCCTCGTGCGGCCGGGCACGATGTGCTGGGTACGTCCCACGGAGAACGGGACGCCGTTGGTCTCGTACACGATGGCACCCAACCCGTCGCAGGAGCACAGGCGGGCGAGGTTCTGGGGGATGCGCCAGCCGTCGGTGGTGGTGGTCGCACCGGTGGCGGTGTTGTGGTGGAACCAGGTGCGGTAGCGGTCGCGACGATCACGCGACGGCACGGCATCCAACGAGCGGTCGGCGATGTCGACGAGGGCGTCGAGCCAGGTGGCGTCGGGGTTGCCGTCGTCGAACAACCGGTCCTTCGATTCGGTGAACGCGGCTTCGATGCGCTTGCCGAGATCGAGATCACACTCACCGTTGACCCGCCACCGGCCATCTTTCGTGCCGAACGACAGTCGGTTCTCCGGGGCTCGGGCTGCTGCTGCTTCGGCGGGTTCGTCGGGGTCGTGGTCGAACGCGTCGTCGCGGATCGCGCGCCGCAGCCGTGACACGGTGCCGATCTCCGCGAACCCCAACATCTGGGACTGTGCCCACTCCGGGGCCTTCACCAACTCGGTCATCTGATCCGCCGACACCACACCGCGGTCGAACGCGTCGAACAGGACCGAATACCGATCGCGCACCTTCGCCAACCGGACCACCTGGCCGGCGTGCTCCGGCGACAACCCTGACCGCCAGGCCAGCCACGCGGCCGGGGTCTTCATCCCTGCCTCGGACGTCTCACCGGATGCGATCGCGGCTGCGGTGACCTCCACCAGCCGCGCCATCGCGGTGTTCAGCACCCCAGCTACCGCGGCGACCTCGGATGCGATGTCGCGCACCTGAGGGGGTGCTGCGTCGAGCGTGGCGACCAGGGACATACCAGTATCGTACACCTGTTCGACCCGCACGGCAATGCGGCTGGTCATGGTCGTTTCCGATCGACGCGCGGCACCGATCGCTTGTTCCGATGGGCGTGGCGCGACGGCGGGCGGTCAGTCGTCGAGGTTCAGCAGCTCGCTGCCTTCGTGGCGGATCTCGCCGTCACGCTGCAGGAAGTAGCCGATGATCGCCGACGCGAACCCACCGCCGATGAAGACCAACGACGGGAAGATCAGCAGGACGACGACGATCGCGATGGCTCCGGCCATGGGGCGAGGTTAGCGCTTCGATCAGACGGGCTTGTAGACGACGGCTTCGATCTCGACCTGACCGCCTGCCGGGAGCTCGCGCACGGCGATCGTCGAACGAGCGGGACGGTGTGAGCCGAACCCGGCGATGTACGCCTCGTTGAACGTCGCGAACGTGTCCATGTCGACGAGGAAGCACGTGGTCTTCACGACGTCGGTGAGGGCGGCACCCATCTCGGCGAGGCGCTCGGAGAGGTTGACGACCGCCTGTGCGGTCTGACCGGCGACACCGCCGTCGACCAGGGCGCCGTCGCGCAGGCCGAGCTGGCCCGAGACGAAGATGAAGTCACCGGCGCGGACGGCAGGCGTGTACGGACCCAATGGCTTGCTCATGCGCCCGACGCTAACGGGCGGAGACCGGCCACGCCTCGGCCCAACCCGACCGCGCCCAGGCGGCAGTGGCGACCGCCGCGAACACGGCGTCGCTGCCGTTGACCGGCTCACCGTCGGACGGCACGATCTCGACGTCGATCCGCGGCGTGTCGACGGCGCGCAGCACGCCGAACGAGCGGATCGTGAGGTCGTGCGGCTCACCGAGCTCGTCGACCGACAACCCCTCCGAGGTCACCCACCCGAGCGCCATGTGGGCGGCGCCGATGCAGTAGCTGCGCAGCACCACCGCGTCGAGCGGGTCGCCCGCCGACACCCGCACGTGGATCGCGCCGTCGTCGTCGATCATGGCCGCACCGACACCACCTCCCGGACCGCGCACCTCGTACCACGGGTCGGCGGGCCCGAACGGCTGGAGCGACGCGAGCAGCACCGCCGCCTCGACCCACCCGGCACCGCGCAGCGCCACCGAGGTGGGCAGGCCCGCTACGTCGACCTCGACGACCTCGAAACCGGGGGCGACCGAACGAATCGCGTCGGCGATCCCATCGGTGCGCACGACGTGCACGACGCCGGTGCCGTCGGCACGCACGCCGGCGGCGAGCGGTGGCCGCTTCGGGCCGAAGCGCACCACGTCCTCCCGTGTGGCGATCACGCGCACGGCTCGGCCGTGCGCATCGGCCAGTCGGCGCGCGACCGCGCCCAGCTCACCGCTCTGCTTGCCGCCGAACGCCCCGCCGTTGCCGTGCGAGCTCATCGGCTCGCCACCGGGAACGCACCACGACGCGTCGGGTTCGAGGTAGGCGGGCTCGACCCACGTGGTGCGCAGGGTCCGCACCCAGTCGCCGGCCGGCACCTCGATCGGCCAGCGCAGCGGCGCGGTGGTGCGGCGACCCTGCACCTTGCCGCTGAGCACGCGCGCCTCGGCGAGCGTCTCACCCACCACCCACTCGCCATCGCCGGACCGCAGCGCCACCAGGGCGTCGGCGGGAGCCGTGTCGTCGGCGAAACCTCCCGCCCCGAGCGCCACGTGCGATCCGACCGACTGGGCGACCCCTCCCTCGAGCGCTGCACGCCGCTCGCTCGCAGCGGGATCGGGTCGATCTGATCGGTCGGGAGCGGTGCCGACGGCGACCGCGGCGACCGACTCGACGACCGGCTGCCAACCGGTGCACCGGCACAGGTGGGCGAGCATCGCCTGGCGAACACCGTCGGCGTCGAGCCGGTCGGGCGCGAGCGCGGCGCAACGCATGATGATCCCGGGCGTGCAGAAACCGCACTGGCTGCCACCGCAGTCGGCGAACGCAGCGGCCCACACCCCGGCATCGGGCAGTCCGTCGACAGTCGTCACCGACCGGCCGGCCACGCGGGCGACCGGGGTCACACACGACACGCGGGGCTGGCCGTCGACCCAGACGGTGCAGCAGCCGCACTGCCCCTGCGGACTGCACCCGTCCTTGACGGATCGCACGCCGAGTGACTCGCGCAGTGCGTCGAGCAGCGTCCCGCCCGGCGGCACCGAGACGGGCCGACCGTCCAGCTCGAACGCGACCGCAGGAGCGCCGGCGGCGCCGGGAGCGGCCGTCATTCGGCTGGTGCGGTGGCCGTGCGACCGCCGTCGAGCGAGTCGATCAGCGCCTTGAACTCGGCCCAGCGCCCCGCGGCCAACAGGCTCGCCTGCTCGGGCCAGGTCGACGGGTCGTGGGTGCGGAAGCGCGCCCCTGCATCGGACAGCATCGTTCTCAGCAGCGAGACCTCGGTGACGCTGAGGTCGTGCCAGGTGCGGATGCCGATGCCATGGCACAGCTCCTCGATCTTCGGTCCGACGCCCTCGATCACCTTGAGGTCGTCGAGGATGACGGGACGTCCGAGCACGGCGACGGCCGCGGCGACATCGGGCGCGGCGAGCACGGCCCTCACCTCACCGGTGGTCTGTGCGACCGAGACGTCGGCTGCGTCGCTGAGGAAGCGCGGCGGGGGCGCAGCGATCTCGGGCTCCCCCGTGCTGCGGACGCGCACGGCATCCGCGAGTTCGGCGCGGAGCTGGTCACGCTCGATGACGACCGGCTCGAGGTTGGCGACGCGACCACGCAGCCGTTCCATCTCGACGGTGTCGACGTGATGATTCCGCGCCCGCGCCACCTGACGCTTCGCAACCACACTCCGCAGCAGCCAGCCGATCACGATGCCGAGGAGCAGGGCGAGCAGGATCCAGGCCAATCCCTTCATCAACGTGTACGGCATCTCAGCTCCTCCGACTCCTGCGCCCGGCAATCAACGATGATGCCACCTCTGCCACGGTCACGACGCCGTCTGGATCCGGAACTCGACCCGCCGGCTCGCGAGTTTGTCCTCGACACCGGCGATCACCACCGGCTGCTGCTCGCCGAATCCCTCGGCGGTGATCGCAGCTGCGTCGAGACCCCGCTCGACGAGCGCTGTCCGGACTGCGTCGGCGCGCAGCTGGCTCAACGTGAGGTTCCCGGCCGCTTCGCCGTCGGTATCGGTGTGCCCTTCGACGGTGATCGCCACCCCGGTGAACTGGAGCGCGAGGGTCGCGAGCTGATCGAGCACGGCCACGCCCTCGGCGGTGAGCACCGCCGAGTTCGGCTCGAAGCGGATCGGATTGTCGGCGACGAACGCGTTGAGCTGCAGCTCGAGGTCGGCGGCGTCGCTGGCGGTGGCGTCGGGGCGGGCCTCGATATTCGCCTCGACACCCACGGCGTCGGCGATCGCGGTGATCGCCGTGCCCGACTCGTCGGAGATGGCGACGCCGCCGAGGTAGAGGGCGGTGCCGTCGAACCCGGCGGCACCGCTGACCAGGCTGCCCGGCATCGGCGACATGAGGACGGCGAGGTCGGCGGTCAGGTCGGCGGAGAGGCCGGTGTCGGGATCGACGGTCAACTGATCGACGACGGCGCCGTCGCCGGCTGCGATCGTCGCCGTGTCGATGAGCGTGACGCGCTCGACTTCGCTCGCCACGACGCCGGTGAGGGTGAAGCGCCCGCCCTCCAAGGTCGCCGTGACCGGGGCGGCCACCGGATCGTCGGCCCCGATTGCGACGTCGGCGGGCAGCAGGACCGAATCGATCACGTGGACGATGCCGTTGCCCGTGACCACGTCGGCCGCGATCACGGTCGCACCATCGATGGCCACCCGGGTCGCCCCGACCTCGACCTGCGCCGACGTGCCGTCCATCATCGTGAGCGGGCCGGTCGCCAGATCGGTCGACCGAAGCAGGCCCGCGACGACATGATGCCCCAGCACACGCGCCAGCAGATCCGGATCGGACCGGAGCTCGGCGGTGACATCGGGCGGGAGCGCGTCGAAGGCGTCGTCGGTGGGTGCGAACAGCGTCACCGGCGCTGCGTCCGGATCATCGAGCGCGTCCATCGAGCCGGCATCGCCGAGCAGTGAGGCGAGGAACGCGAGGTCGGGCTCGCTGAGCACCGCCTCGGCAATGGTGGCCGAGGCCTGGCCGGCGATCTGGGTGGTCTGCGGGGTGCCATCGGGCTCGGTTGTGGAGCCATCGGCAGCGGTCCCCGTGTCGCCGTCGCCGTTGCTGATCGTGGGAGCACGGTTCACCCGGCAGAGCCGGTCGAGGGTGATCGTGCGAACGCCCCACACGTCGAACGCGGCCTCGGTTGCGGCCTCCGGGTCGGAGAGGGGTTGGGCGCAGCGCAGCGTGCCGTCCTGCCCACTGAAGCTCGCTGTGATCCCGGTGAAGCCCGCTTCGGCGAGTTCAGCCGGCACCCGGCGTTCGAGATCGGCTTCGATCCGGTTGTTGAAGATCGGGAAGCCGACGCTGAACAGCACGAGCCCAGCGAGCATCCCGATCATCAGGATCCGGCGGCGGTAGCGCTGTTGACGAGGACGCTGACCGGGCATGGGGCCTCACGATCGCACCGCCCACATGGTCGACGCAACCTGACAGGGCCCCTCGTCAAGGGGTTGCAACGCGATCGTTCGATCAGGGACACGCGGCGCCCGTGCGGGCTGCCACGTGGCCCCGTACTTCAGGAGAAGCTCGAACCGCAGCCGCATGTGCGGCTGGCGTTGGGGTTGGTGATCGCAAAGCCCGACTCGTTGAGCGTGTTCTTGTAGTCGAGGGTGGCGCCCTGCAGCAGCTGGGCCGATGCCGGGTCGACGACGACCCTGACGCCGTCGAGATAATCGGACTGCTCGTCATCGGCGGCGATGTCGCCGTCGAAGAACATCTCATACGAGAACCCGCTGCAACCACCGGGGCGGACGGCGACCCGGAGGGCGAGCTCGGCAGCTCCCTCGGCTTCGAGGAGTTCCTTGACCTTGCTGGCGGCGGTATCGGTGAGGGTGATCATCGTGGAGGCCTTTCTCGATGAGCGTGAGATGGGAAATGCTATCGGCGGCGACGGTTCGGTGGCTCGTGGAGCGTCGCCGTGCTCCACGACCGGGCTGGCGACTGAATCACGTTCGACCGCTGACCGTGACCTGACACGGCGTGCGATCGACGAGGGTGCAGAACTCGCGGACCTCGGCATCTCCCATGCCGGCGACGAAGCCGGCGACCAAGCCGTGGTGGAGGCTGCACACCAGCTCGGCGTGTTGATCGGCAAGGTCGCCGAACGGGCAGTTGGCGAAGGCGACGACGGCGGTGTCGGGGTCGACGATGCGGTTGCCCGCAGCATCGGTGGCGTAGGCGTCGCTGACCACCGGGTCGAACCCGAGCCGGTCGAGGTCGGACACGAGCGCCTCCAGGCTCGACGGTGCGGCGGCATAGGGGGCGGAACGGCGACCGCCCTCCTCCGCGCCGACGGCGCGGGCATCGTCGGGACCGGCACCCAGGCGTGCGGCCATTGCGAGCACCATGCGGGCGAGCACCGGCATCACCGGTGGTTCGAGGCCGAGGGAGGGAGCGTCGACGGCGAGCGAGTAACGGTGCTGCGGTCGCCCGATCTCGCCGCGGGCGACGGCTCCGACCTCGACCAGGCCGACGTCGCGCATGCGCTCCAGGTGCGGGCGGACGGTGTTGGGATGGAGACCGATCGTGTCGGCGATCTCGGCCGTCGTGAGCGGGCGGATCGACCTCGCCAGCTCGAGGTAGATCGCGTACCGGGTGTTGTCGCCGAGCGCCTTGAACAGGTCGAGTCGCGCCGTGTCGTCGAGCGGTGGCGTGTCGTCGGGCGCGGCCGCACGCGGGGGAGGTGCCGTCGGCTCATCGACCATGGGTGAGAGATTACACGGCCACGGCCGGTAAAATACTCGTCATGAGCACTCAGCGCCCCGCGCCACCCACGGCAGACGAGGTCGAGAGCGTCCTGCGAACCGTGATCGATCCGGAGCTGGGCGCCGACATCGTGTCACTCGGCATGGTGCCCGGCGTGAACGTTGCACCCGACGGCGTGGTCACGGTCGGGATCAAGCTCACCATCGGTGGTTGCCCCCTGCGCGCCGACATCAAGCGCGAGGTCCAGCAGCGCGTCGGACTGCACCCCGGCGTCACCGACGTCCGGATCGACTGGGGCGAGATGAACGCCGAAGAGCGCTCGGCGGTGATGAGCAAGGCCCGCTGGCACGCCCGGGAGAACGCCCCCAACACGGAGATCCCGGCCACGTGCCAGGTGCTGGCCATCGGGAGTGGCAAGGGCGGCGTCGGCAAGAGTTCGGTCACCGTCAACCTCGCCACAGCGCTCGCGGCGCTCGGGCACACCGTGGGCGTACTCGACGCCGATATCTGGGGCTTCTCGGTGCCGCGGCTGCTCGGCATGTCCGACCGCATGGAAGCCCAGCGGGTCGACGGCTCCGACAAGCCGAAGATCATCCCCAACACCAAGACGGTCGGCGACGGCGTGCTCAAGGTGGTCTCGACCGGGTTCCTGGTGGAGGAGTCGACCGCGCTGATGTGGCGCGGCCTGATGCTCACCAAGGCGGTCGAGCAGTTCCTGGCCGATGTGGCCTGGGGCGAACTCGACTACCTGTTGATCGACATGCCGCCCGGCACCGGCGACGTGCAGATGGGGCTGGCGCGCATGCTCCCGCGCACCTCGATGGTGATCGTCACCACCCCTGCGATCGCTGCGCAGAAGGTGGCGCAACGGGCGGCCGACATGGCGAAGCGATCCTTCCTGCCGGTGGTCGGGGTGATCGAGAACATGAGCGCGTTCGTGTGCGACCACGGCGAGTCGTACGCGCTGTTCGGCTCGGGTGGTGGCGCGGCGCTGGCGGCCGAGATCGACGCGCCGCTGCTCGGCCAGGTGCCGCTCGAGCCGTCGGTGGCCGCGGGCAACGACGCCGGTGAGCCGGTCGCGCTGGCCGGGGTGGGTCGGGCTGCCGACGTGTTCCGTGAG
>JALHOG010000031.1 GCA_022843125.1 Ilumatobacteraceae bacterium | reverse complement strand
CGTGTGCTCTTCCGATCTGGCGGTGCGGATCGAGGACACGTACGAGAAGGCCCGCGAGACCGCCCTGCCCGGGCACGACGAGTTCTGGAAGTTCCTCGGCCCGTACGGCTGGAGCCGGGGCTACATGGGCGAGGACGGCAAGCCGGCCAAGCCCGGCCTGATCCCCACGCTCGACGAGTCGCTCGAGAACAAGACGATGCTGATCGGCACACCCGAGCAGGTCGCCGAGGGCGTGCAGTTCTACAAGGACCTGCTCGGCATGGAGTACCTGACGCTGTTCCCGCACCTCCTCGGAGACAGCTACAAGAAGGCCGACGAACAGATGGCCCGCTTCATGGACGAGGTCCTGCCCCTCATCCACTGACGGTGTGACGGAGTTGGTCAGACCGATTCCGTCACAGCACGTCGGGGGTGCTTCACCATGCCGGTGACGTCTGTGACGGAATGGGTCTGACCAACTCCGTCACAGGGCGGCGCAGGCGCTGACGACGGCTCTCGGGTCGGCGCAGCCGGCATGGACACCGTGGTCGTCGACGACGATCGCGTGGGCGTGACCGAACGCACTGCTGTACGCGGGGACCTGTCGCACCTGGTGGCCGCGCCGGGCGAGGTCGTCGAGCCACGTGTCGGGGCAGTGGGCCTCCACGTCGACGATCGGTCCTGATGGGGCGGTCCAGGTGTCGAATCCGGTGGTGGGGCCGCTCAGCGCCCAGCGACCGGAGCGGATCGCCCGGTCGGGGCTCTGCCCGTGGTGGAACAAGCGGGCGGCGACCTGCAGCAGGATCTGCGGCTGAGCATCCCCACCCATGGTGCCGAACACCGACACAAGCTCGTGGCCCCGGGTGGCGAGCGCGGGGGAGAGGGTGTGCGGCGGGCGGCGACCCGGTTCGATCTCGGCCGGATGGCCCGGCTCGAGGGAGAACCCGAGACCTCGGTTGTGGAGGTTGATGCCCGTGTTCGGCTCGGCCACCCACGAGCCGAACCCCGACGCGTTCGACTGGATCAGCGACACGCCCATGCCGTCGCGGTCGACGGTGCACAGGTACGTCGTGTCGCCGTCGTGGTGCGGCGCCCACCGGGCGCTGGCCCGCTCGCGGTCGACCTCACCGACGCGACCGTCGATCGCAGCGAGGAGTGCCGGTCCGTCCGCGCGGTCGTGGAGGACGCTCGGCCGGTCGTGGCCGGCTGCCGTGGCGCACTCGATCAGGAGGTGCGCCCACTGCGGGTCGTCGGGGTCGTCGGGCAGACCCATCGCATCGGCCAGCCGGGCACCCCCGAGGGTGAGGTAGCCCTGCGAGTTGGGCGGGATCGTGTGCAGGTCGACGCCGAACGCCGAGGTGCTGAGCGGGTCGACCCAGTCGGCCTGCGACTGCTCCAGATCGGCAGCATCGAACCAGCCGTCACCGAGCGCGAGCAGACCGTGGCCGAACTCGCCCTCGTAGAAGCCCGAGCGTCCGACCGCGGCGATGGCACGCAACGTCCGCGCCACGCCCGGCAGGTTCATCCGGGCGCCGGTCCGGGTGGCCGCGGCGAGCGCGGCCAGCTGTGCGGACCCCCGCTCGTCGAGGGTCCGGAACGCTCCCACCAGGAGCGGGCTGGCCGCGAAGCCGTCGGCGGCGAGCTCGATCGCCGGCGCGAGCAGTTCCTCGAGCGGCATCGTGCCGAAGCGGGCGTGGAGCGCGGCCCAACCGTCGACGCAGCCGGGCACCGTCACGGTCCGCACGTCGTGCCGGAACGGCATCGCGGTGTGGCCGTCGGCCCGGAGCGCATCGGCACTCGCGCCGCTGCCGGCCCGGCCCGTGGCATTGAGCGCGAACACGTCGTCGGGCGTCGACACCAGCGCGTAGAGATCGCCGCCGAGCCCGCACAGGTGCGGGCCGACCACGGCCATCGCGGCGTTGGTGGCGATCGCCGCATCGACGGCGTTCCCACCCGCGGCGAGGATGCGGATGCCGGCGAGCGTCGCGGTCTGGTCGGCGCTGGCGACGGCACCGCGGGTGCCGCGGACGGAGCTGGTGGGCGGGGAGACCATGCCGGCACAGTAGGCGCCCGCGTACGATCCGTACCGTGCCCAGCGACCGACGCGCCGGTGCGATCGTGCTCACGGTCGGCGCCGCCATCACGCTCGCCGGCACGTTCCTGTCGTGGGTGGCGTCGGGTTCGACCGAGCGCTCGAGCTACGAGGTGTTCGGCATCGTCGACCGGCTCGGCTTCTCACCCGACGGTGCCGTCGGCTGGGCGCTGCGCCTCTGGCCGCTCGTCCCGTTGGCGCTCGTCCTGACCGTCATCGTCCACTGGGCGCACCACCCGTCGCTGCGGTGGCCGCGTCACACCGTCACCGGCGTCGCCGTGCTCTATCCGGGAGTGACGTCGATCGCGCTGCTCAACGCGCCCGAGGTCGGCCTGTTCCGTGTGGGAGCGGGCCCGTGGGTGACGATGGCCGGCGCCGTGGTGATGCTGGCCGGGCTGCTGACGCCGACCGCGCTCAATACCACTCGCCGCGCTCGATCAGCAGATCACGCAGCACCTGCGGGCGGTCGGTCATGATCCCGTCGACGCCCAGGTCGAGGAGGCGTGCCATCTCGGCGCGATCGTCGATCGTCCAGACATGGACGTGATGGCCCTGCGCGTGCGCGGCCGTGAGGAGGCGCTCGTTGAGCACCGTGATCCGCTTGATGCTGGGGGGAACCTGAGCGATCTGACCGCCCCACGGCACCCGGCGCCCAGCCCGCAGTGACGTGATCTGTGCCGGGCCGAAGCTCGTGCACAGCCGGTCACCGAAGACACTGCGCAGGGCGCGCAGGCGGCGGTCGCTGAAGCTGCCGACGCACACGCGATCGAGGCAGTCGAGCCGCTTCAGCGATGCGATCAGCCCGGGGAGCGCCGTGGTCGCCTTGCAGTCGATGTTGAACCGGCGACCGGGGAACGAGCCCACCAGATCCTCGAACAGCGGGATCGGCTCGCGTCCGGCGACGCGCACCTCGCTGAGTTCGCTCCACGTGAGCTGGTTGATGGTCCCCGTGTGCTCGGTGGTCCGAGACAGGTCTGGGTCGTGGAACGCGACGAGCACCCCGTCGGCGGTGGCGTGGACGTCGGTCTCGAGATAGGTGAACCCGAGGTCGACGGCGTGCTGGAACGCCGGCATCGTGTTCTCAGGGTTGTCGCTCGCCCCGCCGCGATGCGCGAATGCGATCGGCCCCGGCCACTCGAGGTACGGGTGGGCAGGCGCGACCCGGTTCATGTGTTCGAACCGCCCGCCGTCATCGCGGGCACGTTACTCCGAAGGGTCGCGTTCATGATTCAGCTCCGTGTGTTCACCCAGAGTTGGGCCTCGGTCCGTTGTGTGGTCGATCCACCTCATCGATAGTGATCAACGATGCGCGTCGCTCACTACGCGCTGATCGGCGTGGTGCTCGGCGGGACCTCGTGCGGCGACGACCTCGCTGAGATCCGCTTCGTCACGGTGGACCCGATCGGCACCCAACTCACCGTCGAGCTGGTCGACGGATGCGGAATCGCGCGCGTGACCGTCGAGGAGACAGCCGACCGGGTGTTCCTCGAAGCCGAGGCACCCCAGAAGGGTGACGATTGCGCCGGTGCGTTCGGTGTCGTGACGCTGTCGGCGCCGCTCGGCGATCGCGTCGTGGTCGACGCAGCCTCGGGCGACGAGCTCACCCTCCGGTAACGCTCAGATGCTGCGGCCAGCGGCCTGCCAGTACTCGTCTTTCAGCAAGCGCTTGTAGAGCTTGCCGGTGGGGTGGCGGGGGAGCTCGTCACGGAAGTCGATGCTGCGGGGGCACTTGACGTCGGCGAGGTGCTGACGGCAGAACGCGATCAGCTCGCCGGCGAGGGCGC
Source organism: Ilumatobacteraceae bacterium (assembly GCA_022843125.1). Taxonomy (GTDB): domain Bacteria; phylum Actinomycetota; class Acidimicrobiia; order Acidimicrobiales; family Ilumatobacteraceae; genus Ilumatobacter. Next base: position 48,807 of record JALHOG010000031.1, on the reverse strand, counting down.
GTGCCGCATCGTCGTCGGCGGGCATCTCGACGGGCTGGACGACCGCCTTGACCTCTTCGCCGAAGTCGTCGTTGGGGATGCCGAACACGGCGACGTCGATCACCTTCGGATGGGTCACCAGCAGGTTCTCGGCCTCCTGTGGGTACACGTTCACGCCGCCGGTGATGATCATGTACGCCTTGCGGTCGGTGAGGTAGAGGAAGTTGTCGGCGTCGAGGTAGCCGACATCGCCGAGGGTCGACCAGCCCTTGGGGTGCCGCGAGCCCTTCGTCTTCTCCGGGTCGTTGTGGTACTCGAACTCGGCGCCGCCACCGAAGTAGACGGTGCCTGTCTCGCCGGTGGGCACCTCCTCGCCGTCCTCGCCGACGATGTGCAGCGTGCAGTTGATCGGCATGCCGACCGTGCCCTCGTGGCCGAGCCACATGTCGCTGTTGCAGTACACGAACCCGTTGCCCTCGGTGCCGGCGTAGTACTCGTGGATCACCGGGCCGAACCACTCGATCATCTGCTTCTTCACCGGCACCGGGCACGGCGCGGCGGCGTGGATCACGCACTCGATCGACGACACGTCGTATGCGCCGCGCACGTCGTCGGGCAGCTTCAGGAGCCGCACGAACATCGTCGGCACGACCTGGCTGTGTGTCGCCCGGTACTGCTGGAGGTACGTCAGGTACAGCTCGGGATCGAACGCCTTCATCACGACGACCGTGGCACCGATCGCCAGGTGCGACATGCAGAACCGCAGCGGTGCCGCGTGGTAGAGCGGCGCGGGCGACAGGTACACCTTGGTGGTGTCGACGCCGAACAGCAGCTGGCACATCATCGTGACGCCGGTGACGCGCTCCTCGATCGCCTGCTGCGCGAACGCCGGCAGCACACCCTTCGGCCGCCCCGTGGTGCCCGACGAATAGAGCATGTCGGTGCCGGCGATGCGGCCCTCGAGCGGTTCGGACGACTGGGCGGCGACCGTCGACTCGTACGACTCGTACCCGTCGATCACGGAGTCGAGCATCAGGCGCAGGTCGACGTTCGGCATCACGTCGCGCAGCTCCGCCGCCTGCTCCGCCTTGTAGGCCGACGTGATGAACGCCTTCGCCCCACAGTCGTTGACGATGTACTGCAGCTCGTCGGTGGTGAGCCGCGACGACGCCGCGGTGTAGATCAGACCGGCGTACTCGCACCCCCAGAGGATCTCGAAGTAGCGCGGATGGTTCTCGAGGCAGAGCGCCACGTGATCGCCGGGTTGGAGACCGGCCGAGCGGAACAGCTGGCTGAGCCGGTTGGCGGCCGCGTCGAGCTCGGCGTAGGTCTGGCTCCAGCCCGTGTCGGCCATGATCACCGCAGGCTTGTCGGGATGCGTCGTGAGGTGTGCGCCAGGGAACATGGCGCGGGACCATACCTCACGGTACGGTGTCGGTGATGAGCGGAGCGGGCGACGGCACACAGCCATCCGAGCTCGCCGACCGCGTGGCACCGTTCCGCGACGCCGTGCTCGCGAACGCCGACCTCGACGAACTCGCCCTCACGATGTCGAAGGCGATCCAGCCCGAGCTCGACGTGCTGTCGTCGATGGCCGACCTCGACGAGCTCGCCGCGGCGTGCCCCACACCGACCCGCGACGCGATCATCACCTGGCTGTTCGGCACCGAGTACTTCGAGGGCGACCGAGACGACTACCACGGTTGGCGCAACTCGTGCCTCGACCAGGTGATCGCCCGCCGCCGCGGCATGCCGATCAGTCTGGCGGTCGTGGCGATCGAGGTCGCCCGCCGCGTCGGCGTGCCGATGGTCGGCGTCGGCATGCCCGGCCACTTCCTCGTGGGCGACCCTGCCGATCCCGAATGGTTCGCCGATCCGTTCCACGGTCGCACCGCGATGACCGTCGCCGACTGCGAGGCGTTGTACGCAGGCATGGGTGGCGGCCGCTGGTCGGTGGCGATGGTGGCGCCCACGCCGAACCGTCTCGTGGTGGCACGGATGCTCAACAACCTGCGCGTGGCGTGCCAGCGCGACGGCGACGCCGTCAGGCTCGCGATCGTGATGCAGCTCCGTCAGCAGCTCCCCGAGTTCGCAGCCGAGGCCCCCGCCGCTCACGCGTCCGCGGCGGTCCTCAACTGAGCGTCGCGCCTCCAGAATGGCGCCCATGATCGATCGCACCATCAAGCGTTCCCTCGGGCAGATGATGAAGGGCGTGGAGGTCGTGGCGGCTCGTCACGGCGGCGAGACGCGTGCCTACACGAGTCACTGGGTCACCCAGGTCAGCTTCGAGGAACCGATCGTGCTCGCGAGCGTCTCACCGAAGCACGACACGTACCCGGTGATGGTCGCAGCGGGGGAGTTCTCGGTGTCGATCCTCGCGGGCGACCAGATCACCGAAGGCCAGTACTTCTCCTACCCGGGCCGCAAGTTCCAGCGCGTGGCAGCCGAGTTCCTCACCGATTGGCCCGACGACCCCACTGCCCCGCCGATCGTCCCGAACGCGATCGCCCACCTGCGGTGTCGGATCCTGAGCGAGCAGCCGATGGAGGATCACCAGCTGGTGTTCGCACGTGTCGAGCAGGTGCTCGAAGGGCGATTGCGCGAAGCGCCGCTGCTCTACTCGAGCCGTCTCGGTTGGCGCATCGCGAACGACAAGGCGCGCGAACCGGGCGTGAGCATTCGCGATCAGCTGCTCGCCCGCTTGGGCATCGACGACGACGGCGCCGACCCGGAGGACTGACCGGTGACCGACCGGTTCGTCGCGGCTCACTCGTCGACGATGGTCACACCAGGCTGGGTCGCGAGCGGTCCGGGGTTGTTCGAGGTGCCCCGGCAGCTGGCCGAGATGTAGGCGTTGAGTCGCAGCGCAGGGTCGTCGTCGGGGAAGTACCCCTCGTCGGCGTCGACGAGCGATGTCGCCGGCACGGTGCCTGCCCCCGGCACGCTCGTTGGTGCAGGGGCCGGAACGCTGGTGGCGGCCGACGTCGTGACCGGCGGCGAGCCCGCCTGCAGCCGGGCGAGGACGCTCAAGAAGTCGTCGCGGATCTCGTCGGGGACGTCGTCGACGATGCTCTCGTACACCTCGATGATGCGGGCACCCTCATCCGGGGGCGGGTCGTTCTCGAGCTCGGCGCCGAGGTCGATCATCGCCTGGCAGAACGGGGTGAGGCGGGAGGGCGGAACGGCCACGGAGAGGTCGGGCACGAGCAGGGTCTCCTCGGCGGTTCCCGTCTCGTCGTCGTCGCCGCCGCCGAAGACGCTGCAACCGGCGGTCGCCGCGACGCACAGCGCTGCAACCGCAGCGAGCTTCGAAACCGTCACCCGACGGGGCGAGTGAACGGAGACCATCATGTGCCGGTCCGCAACAGGACCCCGATGAACATCGCGCCGAGTGCTGCGAGCAGGCCGACGGCGCCACCGATCGCGAGCGCAGCTCTGCTCCGCCCGATCGCGTGCACCGCGGCCGCGCCGCCGCTCGCGACGGCGAGCAGGATCTTCAGGAACAGCGTGATCTGGTAGCTGGTGGAGGTGGCTGCCACGTCGATCTCGACCAAGCTCCACAGCCCCGTCACGAACGCCAACGCGAAACCGGGCCATGCGACCTTCGCGAAGGCCCGTGCTGCGACCTTGGTCGAGTCGGGGAACTCGCGCCGCAAGCTGGGAACCAGGCCCGCCAGCACGATCTGGCCGCCCACCCACACCGACGCGCCGAGCACGTGGAGGAACAACCGGAGGGTGTCGAGCGTGGGGGAGAGCATGGGGCCTCGGCGGGGAGTCGGCGGAACGCGGGGAACGGGCGGGTCAGAGCGCGGCGAGCACGTCGCTCGCCGGGAGCGCACGGTCGTCCATCGTGGGCCGGGTCAGCATGGCACCGCCGAGCAACGCCGTGCTCGCGACCTCGATCGCACCCTGCAGCTCGCGGATGTTGCGCGGCGGCGGAAAGTACTCGTCCTCCTCGGTGACGGTCACCACCTCGACGCCACGAACCGGTGCGAGCCGGGCGAGGACCGCGTCGACGAGCTCCTCGGGGGCGGATGCGCCGGCGGTGACACCGACGGTGCCGGACAGGTCGTCGGGGAGCTCCTCGGCGTTGTTCACGCGGTACACCCGCTCGCACCCACCTTCTCGGGCGAGCTTCTCGAGCGCCCGCGTGTTCGAGGAGTTCGACGACCCGATGATCACCACCGCATCGCACTGGGTCACCATCGCCAGCAGCGACGACTGGCGGTTGGTGGTGGCGAAGCAGAGGTCGCTGCGGCCGGGCGTCCACACATCGGGGAAGCGTTCGCGGACGCGCACGGCGACGCCCTCCCAGTCGCGATGCGACAGCGTGGTCTGGGCGAGCAGGGCAACGGGCTCGTCGAACTCGGGCAGCGCGTCGACCTCGTCGACGGTCTCGACCCTGCTGATCGACTCGGGCGCGACCGCCATGGTGCCGACCGCCTCTTCGTGGCCTTCGTGGCCGACGTAGACGATGCGGAATCCCTTGCCGCTGCGAACCTTGACCTCGTGGTGCACCTTGGTGACGAGCGGGCACACCGAGTCGACCACGAAGCTCCCGCGGGCCTGTGCGGCGGCGACGACTTCGGGCGCCGAGCCGTGCGCCGACAGCATGATCGGCCGACCGAGGGGCACGTCATCGATGTGATCGACGAAGACGACGCCCCGCCGTTCGAAGCGCTCCACCACGATCCGGTTGTGGACGATCTCGTGGTAGCAGTACACCGGCGGCTCGAATGCGTGGACCATCCACGCCAGCGCCTTGATGGCCATCTCGACCCCGGCGCAGAATCCACGGGGTTCGGCGAGCAGGACTCGCTCGACGTTCATCGTTGATCGGTCGGCCGGCAGACGGCGCCAGCGTTGGGCAATCGCATGATGTGCCCAGGGTAGCGCGGGTAGCGGCGACCGGACCGGGGACCCGCGAACGCGCCGGTAGCCTGGATCGGCCATGTCCAGCACACGTTCCGCCGTTCCGGCCGCGCCGGTGATCGTTTCGGTCACACCGGGTTCAGCCGCAGCGCGGGCCGGCCTCCAGCCCGGCGACGAGGTGGTTCGCGTCGACGGGCTCGCGCCACGTGACGTGATCGAGTGGCGGCTCTCCACCGACGAGGCCGACGTCGAGCTCGACGTGGTCCGCGGCGGGATCGAGCTCACGATCCAGGTTGCGAAGCGGGCGGGGGAGACCCTCGGCGTCGAGGTGCAGTCGGCGGTGTTCGACCGTGTCCGCACGTGCGACAACCATTGCGAGTTCTGCTTCATCTACCAGCTCCCCAAAGGGATGCGCCGGAGTCTCTACCTGAAGGATGACGACTACCGCCTGAGCTTCCTCTACGGGAACTTCACGACGCTCACCCGCTTCACCGAGGCCGACCTCGAACGGGTGGTCACCGAAGGGCTGTCACCGCTGCACGTGTCGATCCACGCGATCGACCACGACGTGCGCAACCGGATGCTCAAGAATCCGCGTGGCGGGATGAGCCTGCGCTGGTTGAGAGCCCTGCTCGATCACGGCATCGAGGTGCGCGGTCAGGTCGTCGTCTGCCCGGGCGTCAACGACGGTGACGTGCTCGATGCGACGCTCGCCGGTGTCCTCGACCGGTTCCCCGATCTCGCGTCGGTCGCGGTGGTCCCGCTCGGGCTTTCGCAGTTCAACACCGAGCCGGCGATGCGGCTGCACACGCGGGCCGAGGCCGAGCGGGTGGTCGACGTGATCGGGTCGTGGCAGGAGATCTTCCTCGATGTGCTCGGTCGGCGGATGGTCTTCGCAGCCGACGAGTACTACCTGATGACGCGCCGCCCGTTCCCGCCCGCCGATGCCTACGAGGGCTTCCCGATGCACGAGGACGGGATCGGAATGGCCCGCACGTTCGAGCTCGAGTTCGAGGGCCGCGCCCAGGATGCCACCGGCGTCCGTTCCGGCTTCTTCGCGGCCGTCGACACATCCGCGCCACTCCCCGCGAACCCGGCCGCCTACACCGGCTTGCGCTCCCGCCACGGTGGCGACGGCACCGGCGCCACCGCCGTTGCGCTGCTGCCTCGCCGCACCGCGCCGGTCGGCATCCTCACCGGCGAGATGGGTGCTCACGTCATCGGTCCGCTCGTCGAACGGCTCGGCCGCGACGATGTGCGGGTGCTGCCGGTCGAGAACCACTTCTTCGGCGGCAACACCGGTGTGACCGGCCTGATCACCGGCGACGACGTCGCCCGCGTCCTGGCTGGGCAACCGGCCGGACACCGATATCTGCTGCCCGACGTCTGCCTCTCCGACGATGGCCGCTTCCTCGATGGCATGCTCGTCGCCGACCTGCCCCACCCGGTCGAGATCGTCGCCACCGACGGCATCGCCCTGCGCCGCGCACTGGAGGCCGCAGCATGACCACCCAGCACGAGCTCCCGACGATCGTGATCGTCGGGAGACCCAACGTGGGCAAGAGCACCCTGTTCAACCGGATCATCGGGGAACAGGCTGCGATCGTCGAGAACCGACCCGGTGTCACCCGCGACCGCAAGGAGCTCGAGGCCGAGTGGCTCGGCGTGCCGTTCCGTGTGATCGACACCGGGGGTTGGATGCCGCGCGGTTCGGATCTCGACGACAAGGTCAGCCGTCAGGTCGAAGCTGCGGTCCGCGACGCCGATCTGGTCCTGTTCGTCGTCGACGCGTCGGTCGGCAGTCTCGAAGAGGACGAAGCCGTTGCCGACTGGCTGCGCCGTGGCGACTACGGCGTGATGGTCGTCGCCAACAAGAGCGACAACCTGCGCCGCGAAGAGGACCTGTGGCAGTTCCTGTCGCTGGGCCTCGGCGACGCGGTCCCCGTGAGTGCGCTCCATGGCCGGCGTGCCGGCGACCTGCTCGACGTCGTGCTCGAACGGCTCGGCGACAAGGCCGTTCTGCCCGACGATCCTGACGATCCCCCCACCTGGGACGACGAGGAGTTGGAGGCGATCAGCGGCGACGACGACGTGCCGCCCAGGGTCGCCATCGTCGGTCGGCCGAACGTCGGCAAGAGCACCTTGTTCAACCGGCTGGTCGGCGAAGACCGTTCGGTCGTGCACGACATGCCCGGCACCACCCGCGACGCGATCGACACCCTCGTCGAGACCGAGGACGGCCCGATCGTGTTCGTCGACACCGCCGGTATGCGGCGACGCTCGAAGATCGACGACTCGGCCGAGTACTACTCGCTCGTGCGCGCGCTGCGGGCGATCGACGACGCCGACATCGCACTGCTCGTGATCGACGCCACCGAGGGCGTCACCGGACAGGATCAGCGACTCGCCGAACGCGTCGACGCGGCCGGCTGCCCGATCGTCGTGCTGCTCAACAAGTGGGAGACGATCGACGACGCGGAACGCCGCGCTCAGCTCGAAGCCGATGCCAAGCGCAAGCTGTCGTTCCTCGGCGACGTTCCGTACCTGAAGATCTCGGCGCTCACGGGCAAGGGCGTGCACAAGCTGCGGCCCGAGCTCCAGGAAGCGATCGAGCAGTACCACCGGCGCGTGCCCACGCGTGACGTCAACCGGGTCATCGCCGCGGCACAGCAGCAGCAGCCGGCCGGCGGTGGCGCCAAGGTGCTCTACGCCGTGCAGGGCGCCACCGATCCGCCCACGTTCACGCTGTTCGTCAACCGTGAGCTCCCGCACACGTACCTTCGCTACCTCGAGCGGCGCATCCGGGAGGGGTTCGAGTTCGGATCCACCCCGATCAAGCTCCGGGTGCGCAAGAAGAACACCTGAGGCGAGGAGCGATCGTGCCCTGGTGCGAAGACTGCGCCAAGTACCTCACCCCGACCGCCCTCAACGACGACGGGACGTGCCCGACGTGCGGCCGCCCGGTCGGCGAGGTCGAGCGGCGTGCTGCCGACGAGATCGACGCGGAGAAGACGCCGTGGCACTTCAAGCTGCTCGTGGTCGCCGTCGTCGCGTACCTCGGATGGCGGCTGATCGAGGTCGTCGGCTGGCTCGTCTAGCACGATCGTCGAGATCGTCGATGTGACCGATCGTCGCCCCGGCGCGTCATGACGGGTGCAGCGCACGATGCGCTGCCTCACCTGGAGGTTTCTCATCATGTCGTTCGCCACATTCATGGCCGGTCCCATCGGCCGCGGTGCCCGCATCGCCGTCGGACTCGCACTGATCATCATCGGCATCGCCACCGGCGGCACCGGCGGCTGGATCCTCGCGATCGTCGGCCTCGCCCCGCTGGCGATGGGTGTTCTGAACATCTGCATCCTGGCGCCGCTGCTCAAGGCACCGTTCTCGGGCAAGGCCGTGCTGGGCGATCGCTGACCCCGACCCGCCCGCCGAGCAGACTGGTGACGTGTCGACGACCGACGGGGATGCCAGCGGCGCACGTGTCGATCGGGTGGTCGAGCTGTTCGAACGTCACGCCGATTCGGTGTTCCATGTTGCGTGGCGAATCCTCTGGTCGACAGCCGACGCCGAGGACGTCACCCAGACCACGTTCGTGCGAGCCTTCACCCGGCTCGACCAGCTGCGCGATGACGGCCGCGAGCGTCCGTGGCTGCTGCAGATCGCCTACCACTCCGCGCTCGACGTACTTCGGCGACGCCGAGATGTGCCCACCGATCCGGCGGAGCTGCCAGACCGTCCGGAGGGTGACGACACCGAGCGCGTCGCCGATCGGCGTGCCACCGTGGCGCTCCTGCAGGCGGCGATCGACGATCTTCCCGGCGCACTGAGGATCGCGTTCGTGCTCCGCGACGTCGAGGGCCTGAGCACACGCGACGTGGCCGACACGCTCGGGATCGGTGAGTCGGCGGCGAAGATGCGGGTCGCCCGCGCACGCGAACAGCTCCGACTGGCACTGGAAGGGGTGCTCACATGAGATGCGAGGACGTGTTCGACAACCTGACCGACCTGCTCGACGGCGCGCTCGACCGCGAGTCGGAGGCCGCCGCGCTCGAGCACCTCGCCACCTGCGAGCGCTGTGAGATCACGCTCGCCGAGACCCGCACGCTGGTGGAACTGGCCGGCGACGAGCGGCCGACCCGGCTCGACCCGTCGGCCAGGGCGACGCTGCTCGACCGGATCGTCGGCGAGGTCGGCCGGGATTCGTGAGGGCGAATCGCGCCGACCGTCGATAGAGTCGCTGCGCACAACCAACAGAACGGGCTGTGGCGCAGCTTGGTTAGCGCGCTTGTCTGGGGGACAAGAGGTCCCGAGTTCGAATCTCGGCAGCCCGACCACGCAGCCCCAGGTCAGAGCACTTCGATGCTCCGGCCTGGGGCTGGTTGGTTCCCCGGGTCAGGGAGCGAGCGGGGAGCGACCCCACGGTCGCACGCCCAGCTCAGGTTCACCAGGGCACGACGTCGGTGCCCGCAGCCTCGTCGGCGGCCATCTGGCGGCGACGCTCGGCGTCGCGATACACCGATGCGATCGCACGTTCGTGACGCAGCGAGGTCCCCGGCGGCTCGATGGGGATCGGCGTCCACGAACGTTCGATGTCGGCATAGCGCTGCTGAACCGCTTGCCGCGAGCGGTTGAGCGCACGCCCGAGGCGCGCCCACGAGTAGCCGCTGCGTCGGGCCATGCGGACCGCCCGCAGCTCCAGCCAGGGCAGCTCGTGATCGATCAACTCGCGGACGGCGATGAGGGCGCGACGAGGGTCGTCGCCCAGCGCATCGTCGATCCGGTTGTACAGCGACACTCTCGACAGCATGAGACCCAGCCTGACCAGGGGGTGTGACAATCCGGCCGGGTCGGTTGCAGGCAGGGAGGTCGGTGGCCGTACTTCCGGTCGGCGCGTCCGCGCCGACCTGCTCGACCATGAGCAGCAACCCGCCCGAGCCCGGCTGACGAGGGAGGTGTTTTCGGAGATCGCAATTTGGCTTGCGGTGACGTCAACCAGAATTGCGATCCAACGAAACAGCCACCCCCTTTGACCACACGTCGCTCGACTGCGATCGTCGAGCCCGATCAGCCGCGACCGTCGACCGCACCCCCGCCGCGCCGCCGATGATGCGCCCGGCCCACCGCCGGTGGGACGATGTCGCACCGGGGGAGCAGGGGGCTCACCCACGCAGAAGAGGTGCAACCATGACGCTCCGTCTGTCGACACGATCGCGGTCGATCTCGGGACGGGTCGCCATCGTCACCGGTGCGGCATCGGGGATGGGACGAGCGACCGCACATCTGTTCAGCGACGAAGGAGCCCGGGTCGCCGTCGTCGATCGTGACCTCGACGGCGTGCAGCGCGTCGTCGACGAGATCACCGCGGTCGGAGGCCTTGCCGCCGGCTTCATCGTCGACCTGGCCGACGAGCGGGCGATCACGGCCCTACCCGCCCGAATCCGCCAGACGCTCGGACCCGTCGACATCATCGTCAACAACGCCGGCGTCAGTCGTCCGGCAGCGCTGACGGGGGACGAGTGGGCTGCGTCGTGGCAGCAGTCGATCGCGGTCAACCTCACCGCCCAGGCGCTCATGGTGCGTGCGTGTCACGACGACCTGACGCGGCCCGACCTCGTCGGACGCGGGGGCGGCCGGGTGGTCAACGTCGCCTCGACCGAAGGCCTCGGAGCCACCCGGTACATGAGCCCGTACACCGTGTCGAAGCACGGTGTCGTCGGGCTGACGAGGTCGCTGGCGCTCGAGTACGGCGAGACCGGCGTGACCGTCAACTGCATCTGCCCCGGCCCGATCCTCACCGGCATGACCGAGGCCATCCCGGACGAAGCGAGAACCAGGTTCGCTCGCCGGAGGGTCCCGCTCCGCCGGTACGGCGACCCGGAGGAGGTCGCCCACATCACGCTCTCGATCGTGCTGCCGGCCGCGTCCTACCTGACGGGAGCCGTCATCCCGGTCGACGGCGGACTCACCGTGCAGAACACCTGAGCAGGCGGTCGGGTCAGGGACCGAGCAGCGCGTTCACCAGATCGTCGAATCGATCGATGATTCGATCACCGTCGGGCTGGCCGAGATCCATCGCCATCGCCGCGGTCGCGACGGTGAGATGTGACATCAGCAGACAGCGCTCGTAGACGAGCGTCGGGTCGTCGTCGGTGAACCGCTCGATGACCGCCGCGATGACGCGAGCGTTGCGTTTGCTGTCGGTGAGGTTGATCCATCGGTACGACGGGTCGGCGTCCATGCCGGACAACGCCGCACGGAGGATCGCATCCGAGCGGTACAGCTCGAAGTAGCCCGCCACGATGGTCTTCACGAAACCGATCGCTTCCTCGCGCGTGCTGACATGACCCGCGAGTTCGGTCAGCATCGCGTGCATCGCGTCGAACACCCTGGTCGTGTACACCGCGACCAGGTCGCGCGGATCGCCCACGACGTCGTAGATCGTGCTGTGCGGCATCTCGGTGCGTGCGCTCAGCGCGGCAGCCGTCACCCCCGGGTACCCATCGTCCACGAGGATCTCGGCTGCGGCTGCGACGAGCGTCTCGAGCCGTTCAGCGCTGCGCGCCTGGCGCGGTTCGCGCCGGAGAAATGTCGAGGGGGACAGTGTTCGTGAGGAAGGAATCGCCATCGTTGACTTCTCGACACAGTGTCGAATATGTTGCGCCCCCGCAGCGGTGCCCTCTCGGGACGAGGGACACGCTACACGAGGAGCGCACATGAAGTCCTTGCCACGAGCGGGCTGGACCAGGAATCAGATCGAACGGCAGTTGCTGACGTTCCACGACAGCGATCCGCCCCGGAGGAAGACCTCGATGTCCGTCGGCGTGCACTATGTGAGCGACGAGATCCAGTCCGTCCTCCAACGTGCCCACAATCTCTTCTCGCATCACAACGACATGGTCCTCCTGTCGCAAGGCGGCGCGCGCGAGATGGAGCAGGAGTTGCTCGCCATCTCGAGCGAACTCCTGTCAGGCGGCATCGCAGGCGTCGTGACAACGATGTCCGCGAGCGGTACCGAGGCGACGTTCAACGCATTGCATGCGGCGCGCACCCGCGCCCGCCTCCTGCGACCCGACGTCACCGCGCCCGAGGTGATCGCCCCGTTCTCGGCTCATGCCTCGGTTTCCAAGGTGTCGCGATACCTCGATCTCACGTTGCGTCGCGCCCCGCACGACGCCGACCTGCGCTGCGACCCCGCCGCGATCGAGTCGCTGATCGGACCGAACACGATCGCGATCGTCGCATCCGCGCCCGATTGGCCCTACGGCTACTTCGATGACATCCCGGCCATCGGCCGGCTCGCCCAGCAGCACGACCTGTGGCTGCACGTCGACGCCTCGGTCGGCGGCTTCATCAGCCCGTTCATCGCAGCCAACGGTGAGCACGTCCCACCGTGGGACTTCTCGGTGGAGGGCGTCAGCACGATCGCAGCCGGCCTCGGTACCTGGGCATACGGCATGAAGCCGACGAGCGTGCTCGCCTGGCGGGAGAGCTCGCTGCTCCAGCACAGCGTGATCGTCGTCGACGACTGGCCCGTGCGCAGCTACGCCACCGTCGGGTTCTCCGGTTCCAGGTCAGCCGGCCCGATCGCTGCAGCGTGGGCTGTGATGCACCACCTCGGCGCCGACGGCTACCGCCTGCTCGCCGAGCACGTCATCGACAGCAAGCGCCTCTACGCGCAACGGATCGCTGCGCTGCCGGGCGTCCACCTGTTCGAACCCGGGCTCGTCAACCTCAACTTCAGCCACGCCACGATGCCCGTCGAGACGATCGTCGACGGCATGGCCCTGCGCGGGTGGTCGCACTTCACGTGTGACCAGCCGCCGATGGTGTCGCTGTACCTCGACGCCGCATCGGTCGACGTGATCGACGAATACACCAGCGATCTCGCAGCGGTGCTCACTGGCGACAACATCCCGGTGTCCTGACGCGGCGCCGGGTCACTCGGCGATTGCAGCGAGGTCGTCGTCGCCGGCGATCTCGTCGCCGTCCTCCGGCACGCTCTCACCCTCGAGCATCACCCAGAGCAAGCCCCCGAACCCCGCGCCGATCAACGGGAACACGACGAACGCCCAGAGCTGCTCGATCGCGTCGCCTCCAGCGAACAGCGCGGTGCCGAAGCTCCGTGCCGGGTTCACCGACGTGTTGTCGATCGGGATGCTGATCATGTGGATCAACGCGAGCGTGATGCCGACGTGCACGCCGGCGACCGGCGCCGAGTAGCCGCGACGACCGGTCGACAGCACCACGAACACCAGCACCGCGGTGAGCACCACCTCGACCAGCACCATCGGCCAGAAGCCGGCGAAGCCGTTGCCCGTGTCCCAGAGATTGGTCGCGAACGTCGCCGGTGATGCATCGAAGCCGCTGTCACGGCCCGAGGCGATCAGCCAGATGATCAGCCCCCCGGTGGCGGCGCCGATGACCTGACCTGCGATGTAGACCGGGACGCGCTTCCCGTCGAGCTGCTTCACCAACCACAAGCCGAACGTGACGGCCGGGTTGATGTGGCAGCCGGACACGTGCCCGATCGCGTACACCGCGACGAGGAGAGCGAACCCGAAGCCCAGCGCCACGGCCAGCGGACCGCCGCCCGCGGCGTTGATCCCGATGACCGCTGTTCCGGGCCCGCCCAGCATGAGGATCGCGGTACCGATCGCCTCGGCGAGGATGATTCGTGCGGTGGACGGCGCTTCGACTTCGGACATCGGGCTCCCTTTCGACAGCGCGACGGTACTCCGACTCCGGCTGCAGCGAGGTGGAGCCGAGCTGGAGCGGAGCCGTCAGGCGCCTGTGGGAACGACGATCTCGTCGAGATCGGGGAAGTCGGGGGCACGTGCCGGCGATTCCGGCACGGTCTCGACGTCGTCGGGCATCGTGGGTTGCGGGCCTGGAGCGACGACCGCCCGGTAGTCGATGTCGGGCGGCGGCTCCGGCTGATTCAGCGACGCCGGGACCACCGGCCCGGCCGGGGCGCCGCACGGCAGCACCTGTTCGATCGCGGCGGGTAACGACGTCGCGAAGTCGTTCCCGATGAAGCAGTTGTCGAAGGTGGCGACCATGTCCGGGAGGATCTCGTAGTACAGGTCGGTGCCGTTCCCCGTCACCACGTTGCCCTCGATCCGGTTCGCGATCGGATCGAAGTCGTTGAGACCCACGAGCCCGATGCCGAACAGCGAATGACCCGACACGAGGTTGCGCAGCACCGTGTTCTGCGTCCCGCCGCCGATCGCGATGCCGCCACCGAAGAAGCCGAGCGGGATCGCCGGCGCCTCAGGGTTGTCGTTGTCGACGACGACGTTGCCCGCAACCACGGTCTCGACCTGCGGCGCGAGCCGCTCCATGTTCTGCGAGTTCGGCGTCATCCCGAGCCGGTTCCCGCGGAACACGCTGTTGATCACGAACACCGAGCCGGACGCGTTGGTGCCGTAGTAGCCGATCGCGTTGTTCTCCGCGATCGAATCGGTCACGACCGCATTGCACGGCTTGCACTGCCCGATGTAGATCCCGGAGTCCGGGTGACCGCTGGCATAGGAGTGCTCGATCAGGCCGTCGCGAGCGGCGAACGCGTAGATGCCGTACAGACCGTTGTTGGCCGTCGTCACGTATGCGACCCGGTATCCGACGAGCGACGCGTCCTCCGTGCCGTAGACCCCCGACGAGTCGGGCTCCCGGGTGCCACCGGCGCCGTTGAACAGCACGCCGTTCTGCAGATAGTTGCGCACCGTGAGGTTCTCGACCGCCACACCGTCGACGGTGACAGCGATCCCATCGGTGAGCTCATGGCCGCCATCGAGCACGACGGCATTGCGATCCTCCCCGCGGATCGTGATGTCGGGCGTCTGCACCGACACCGACTCCGCGTAGGTGCCGGGCGCAACGAGCACGAGATCACCCGGCCGAGCCCGGTCGACCGCGCGCTGGATGGTGGCGTGCTCGCTCGGCACGCGAAGCACCACCGGCTCCGCGTCGTCGCCCCCACACGCCGCAAGAGCGACGAGCAGCAACGCCACCGACATCGTCGACACACTCGACCGGACCGCACACCTCACGATGGCTCACTCTGGCACACCGCCGCGCAGACCGACCCGCGCGCGGCGACGAGCACCCGGTCAGGCGTCGGTACGCTCGACATCATGTGCGGTCGCTTCGTCTCGGCATCGACACCCGAGCGGATCGCCGCGTACTTCGGCGCCGACACGACCGTCGAACCGCTCGGGTCGAACTACAACGTCGCACCGACCAACGACATCTACGGCATCGTCGCCGACACCACCGGCTCACTCGAGCTCCAGGTGTTCCACTGGGGTCTCGTCCCCATGTGGGCCAAGGACCGCAAGGTCGGACAGCGGATGATCAATGCCCGTGCCGAGACGATCGCCGAGAAGCCCGCGTTCAAGGGGGAGTTCAAGAAGCACCGCTGCATCATCCCCATGGACGGGTTCTACGAGT
This sequence comes from Ilumatobacteraceae bacterium, assembly GCA_022843125.1. Classification (GTDB taxonomy): domain Bacteria; phylum Actinomycetota; class Acidimicrobiia; order Acidimicrobiales; family Ilumatobacteraceae; genus Ilumatobacter. Next base: position 33,504 of record JALHOG010000031.1, on the reverse strand, counting down.
GGGCTCCCGGGCTCGACGGCGGCCCTGCGACCAAGGCCGGCAAGCCGCTCAAGCGTCCGCACTTCATCCACCGCGTCGACGGCGAGCCGCTCGCCGTTGCGGGCCTGTGGGCGGCGTGGCGCGACCGGGCCGACGGCACGGACGCTCCCTGGTTGCACAGCGCCGCCGTGATCACCACGAGCGCCAACGACACGATGGCCCCCATCCACGACCGCATGCCGGTGATCCTGCCGAAGGCCATGTGGGGGATGTGGCTCGACCCGACCAACCAGCACATCGAGGTATTGGCCAAGCTCCTGGTGCCCGCGCCCGAGCACCTCCTCGAGATGCACGCCGTGTCGACCGACGTCAACAACGTCCGCAACAAGGGCCCGCACCTCGTCGAGCCGACCTGACCCGACCTGACCCGACCTGACGGTCAGTCGACCAGCGCCTGGTACACGAGCTGTTTCAACTGCGACCGGATCGGGTGCGTGCTCGACGGGAGCAACTGCGTCAGGAACACGACGGCGATCTGCTCGTGCGGGTCGCACCAGAACGCCGTGCTCGCCGCCCCACCCCATGCGAACTCGCCCGGCGACGAGAGCACCTTGTTGCCGATCGGGTCGAGCATCACCGAGAAGCCCAGCCCGAACCCCATGCCGTCGAACGACGTCTCGGAGAACAGCGGCCGCCCGAACTGCTCCAGGTCCGCGCAGCCGGGGAGGTGGTTCCTGGTCATGTAGTCGACCGTGCGCGTGCCCAACAACCGCTTGCCGTCGAGATCGCCGCGTCCCAGCAGCAGATGGCAGAACCGAAGGTAGTCGGCCGCCGTCCCCCACAGACCGCCGCCACCGGACAGGAATCTCGGCAGCTCGGTCGGCGTCGACTCGAGCGGGCTCCTCACCGCTCGACCGGTACCCGGCTCGGGGCTGTACAGGCGCGCTGCTCGCGGCACGAGCGCATCGGTCAGGTAGAAGCCCGTGTCGTCCATGCCGAGCGGCTCCAGGATCCGGCTCCGCAAGAACGCATCGAGCGACATGCCCGACGCAACCTCGACGACACGGCCGAGCACGTCGGTAGCGACGCTGTAGCACCACTCCGCGCCGGGCTGGTGGACGAGGGGCAGCCCCGCCCACGCCGCGCAGCACTGGGCCAGGTCGTACCCCTTTGGCGCGCCCCACTCGAAGCCCGCGGAGCGGTAGATCGCATCCGTGACGTGCTGATGGTGGAAGCCGTACGTCAGGCCGGCCGTGTGCGTGAGCAGATGCCAGATGCGAATCGGCTCGATCGCAGGGTCGGTGATCGGCCGGAACGAATTGCCGTTGCGGTACACACGGGTGTCGGCGAACTCGGGGATGAACCGAGCGACGGGGTCCTTCAGCTCGAACGCCCCCTCCTCGTACAGCATCATCGCCGCCACCGACGTGATCGGCTTCGTCATCGAGAACAGACGCACCACGGTGTCGTCGGACCATTCGGTACCGGCGTCGATGTCGCGCATGCCGTAGGTGCTCGCGTGCGCCACCTGACCGTGGCGGCTGACGACGACCTGCCACCCCGGGAGCCGACCGTCGTCGACGTACCGGGCGAAGTGGCGATCGATCCGGGCGAGGCGGTCTGGGTCGAAGCCGAGTGATCGGGGGTCGGTGGGTGTCTGCGTCACCCGCTCAGCATCGCGAACGGCGGGTGGTCAACCGGAGCCGTGACGCCGATGACCGTGCGGGTCGGTGCCGAGCACCGAGCGCAGCGCGTCGGCTGCGGATTCCAACTCGTCGCGATCGATGCCACTCCGCGCATTCGCGAACGACAGCTGCCCCATGTCGTCGGTGGGGATGACGTGGATGTGCGTGTGCGGAACCTCGTACCCGGCGATGATCACGCCGACCCGTTCGGGTGCAAACGCTTCGCGCTGCGCCTGGGCAACACGGTGTGTGACGGCGAACAGGTGAGCGACGAGCTCGGGCGAGGCGTCGACCCAGTGGTCGATCTCGGCGATCGGTACGACCAGCGTGTGACCGTGTGCCATCGGGTTGATCGACATGAACGCGACGCAGTGCTCGTCGCGCCACACGAACGATCCCGGGATGTCGCCCTCGATGATCCGGGTGAAGATGGTGGCCACGGGCGCACTCTATGCTCCCCGGCGATGGGGGATCAGGCCGAGGCCGCAGGCGCGAACGACGAACGGGGTGAGGAGCACGCGACGGTCGACTCGCTCTGGACCATCCCCAACCTCGTCACCCTCGCCCGGCTGCTCTGCCTGCCCGTGTTCGTATGGCTGCTGTTCGCACTGCCGTCGCGGCAGGCAGCCGCCTGGCTGCTCGGCGCGCTCGGCGCGACCGACTGGGTCGACGGTTACCTGGCCCGCAGGCTCGGACAGACCAGCGAGTTCGGCAAGAAGTTCGACCCGACGGTCGATCGACTGCTGTTCATGGTCGGCATCGTGGCCATCCTGGTCAACGACGCAATGCCGCTGTGGTTCGGCCTCGCCGTGCTCGCCCGCGAGGTCATCGTCGGTGGGACGATCGCATCCGCGACGCTGCTGTTCGGCATGGACCGATTCGACGTCACCTGGTGGGGCAAGACCGCCACATTCCTCCTGATGTTCGCCGTCCCCGGGTTCCTCATGGGCAACAGTTCGATCCCGATCGCCGACGCGTTCACCGTCGCTGCCTGGTGCTTCGGCATCCCCGGGCTGCTGCTCAGCTACTACACCGCGATCGCGTACGTCCCCATGATCCGCGACGCCGTCCGGACCGGTCGGGCTCGCCGTGTCACGTCATGACCAGGGTGCTGTGAACATGTCGCGCGCACGTCGTGAGACGTTGTTCCCGGGGGTTGCCCAGACAGTACGGTGTGGCGCATGAACGTTCCCGACGAGCTCCGCTACTCACAGGAACACGAATGGGCGCGCATCGTCGACGGCGTGCGCGTCCGGATCGGCATCACCGACTTCGCGCAGGATGCGCTCGGCGATGTCGTCTATGTCGACCTGCCGGCCGCCGGATCGAGCGTGAGCGCCGCAGAAGCGGTCGGAGAGCTGGAGTCCACGAAATCGGTGTCGGAGATGTACGCGCCCGTGTCCGGCACCGTCGTGGCGGTCAACGAAGCCCTCGCCGACAACCCACAATTGCTCAACGACGACCCGTACGGGGAGGGCTGGCTGATCGAGATCGAGGCCGCCGACCCGGCCGAGTTCGATGCGTTGCTCGACGCCTCGGCGTATCGTTCCCTGACGGAGGGCTGACCGCCGATGGCCTACACGTATTGCAACCAGTGCGGACACCGCAACCCGCCCGACAGCAACTTCTGCTCGAGCTGCGGATCACCGCTCGACATGCTCGACGACCGCACGATCACGCTCTCAGCGATCGATCCGCTGCAGGACGCGCCTGGCGTCGACGACGACCTCGTGATCCCGATGGGCGAACTCGCCAAGGATCGTGGCGTGCTGATCGTCCGGGCCGGCGCGCAGGCGGGTCTGCGGTTCACGCTCGACAGCGACATCACCCGGCTCGGGCGCCACCCCGACAGCGAGATCTCGCTCGACGACATCACCGTCTCGCGGCGGCACGCCGAGGTCCAGCGCACCGCCGAGGGCTACGTCGTGGCCGACTCCGGGTCGTTGAACGGCACCTACGTCAACCAGGAGCGCGTCGAGCGCGCCCACCTCCGCCACGGCGACGAGCTCCAGATCGGCAAGTTCCGGCTCGTCTTCTTCGAGCGGACCGATGCCTGAGGTCACCGAGGCGACCGGCTACCTCTCGATCGGGGAGGTGTTGGGCCTGCTCCTCGAGGAATTCCCCGACATCACCATCTCCAAGATCCGGTTCCTCGAGAGCCAGGGCCTGATCTCACCTGAGCGCACCGCGTCCGGCTACCGCAAGTTCTACGAGCCCGATGTCGAGCTGCTCCGTGTGATCCTCACCGAGCAGCGCCGGAACTACCTGCCGCTGCGGGTCATCAAGGACCGTCTCGATTCGGGCGAGATCGACCCGACGGGGGAGCACCTGCGCCCGAACGGCGACCTCACCCCGTCTGCGGGCCTCTACCCCGCCACTGAACACGGTCGGCAACACGATGAGGCGGACGAACCGCACGCGCCGGTCGCCGTCGACCCGCCCGAGCTCGACCACACACCCGCCGAGGTCCCGCGGGCAGCGATCCGTTCACACCCTGCGTCGCGTGGGATGCCCGAGCGCGAGCAACCCGAGCGCAGCGAGGCACCGATCGAACCGTTCGAGCGCCCCGTGCCGGCCGCCCCGACGGCACCCGAGCGGCCACCGGCCGTCGCGCAACTGCTGCCCGGCGTCCTCCTCGACCGCAACGAGCTGTGCTCGATGACCGGGATGCACGACGACGAGCTCCGCCAACTCGAGGAGTTCGGCATCGTCACGGCGAAGCCGGGCAGCTACCCGGCGCTCTACGGCGACGACGCAGTCGAGATCGCGAAGCCGGCGTGCGAGTTCCTTCGCAACGGCGTCGACGCTCGCCACCTCCGGATGTGGCGCACTGCGGCCGAGCGCGAGGCATCGCTCTACGAGCAGCTCGTCAACCCGCGCTACCGCCAGCGCAACCCGGAGTCACGGGCCGAGGCGCTCACCCAGCTGCGCACGCTCGACGCGCTCGGGGCGACGCTGCGCGCCGCGCTGACCCGCCAGGCGCTGCGGCATCACTTCGACGCCTGATCGCGTTGCGCGGAGCGCGGCGGGCCAGCCGACAGGACGGTCATCTCCGTCGAGGGGTAGTGTGACCCCGTGACGCCGATGGAGCTCGTGGGGGTGCGGGTCGAGATCCCTGCGAACACGCCCATGGTGCTGCTCCAGGAGTCGCAGGGCTCGCAGCGGCTGCTGCCGATCCTCATCGGTGGCGCCGAAGCGTCGGCGATCCACTACGCGCTCGAGGGCGTCCAGCCGCCTCGCCCGCTCACCCACGACCTGTTCGTCACCGTGCTCCAGACCCTCGGCGGCCAGCTCGATCATGTGCTCGTCACCGAGGTTCGTGATCACACCTTCTACGCCGAGCTGCACCTCACCACGCCGGCCGGCCCCAAGGTCGTCTCCAGCCGCCCGTCCGATGCGATCGCGCTCGCCGTCCGGTGCGGAGCGCCGCTCTTCGCGTCCGACGCCCTCCTCGATGAGGTCGGACAGCTTCCGGCCCCCGAGCCCGAAGACGAGGCGGAGGAGATCATCGACGAGTTCAAGGACTTCATCGAACACGTCAACCCGGAGGACTTCGGGAGCTGACGCCGGTTCGGCACGACCGGGGCAGGCCCCGCCGTGCTGCTCACGCTGCGTGAACATGTGTTCGGTTGACGGCGCGCGCGGCCCCACGTACGCTCGATTGCTCACACCCCCGTAACTACACCCGTGTTCGCCGCGGACGTGTTCGGGGGCCTGGTTGGGGCAGGAAGCACCGCTCACGGCGGGGCACGACGAATGGAGGAGTCCGATGGACGAAGGGTTCAGCGGCACACAGGCGGCCAACGTGGTCGGGATCACGTACCGGCAGCTCGACTATTGGGCACGCACCGATCTCATCCGGCCGTCGCTCACCGACGCTGCCGGCAGCGGCAGCCGCCGGCGGTACAACTACAAGGATCTCGTCGAGCTGCGCGTCATCAAGACGCTGCTCGACGCGGGGATCAAGCTCGAGTCGGTCCGCGAGGTGTTCGAGTATCTCCGCGAGCACCTCGACACCGACATCGCTGCGGCGCACCTCGTGATCAGCGGGAACTCGGTCGTACTCGCCGAGGGCGACGAGTTGATCGACGTGCTCGCTCGTGGCCAGGGCGTGCTCAACGTGCTCTCGCTTGCCGGCGTGAAGCACGAGGTCGACGCCCAGCTGGTGCCGCTCATCGGGGACGACCTGCCACTCGCCACGGCGCGCTGACGCCGTGCGCACCTCGCCGCTCGACGCCGTCCACCGCGCCGCCGGCGCCAAGCTGGTGCCGTTCGGCGGCTGGGAGATGCCCCTCGACTACGGCTCCACCATCGATGAGCACCTCGCCTGCAGGCGCGACGCGGTGATGTTCGACGTGTCACACCTGGGTACCGTCCGGGTCACCGGCGGCGCGGCGTTCGACTCGCTCCAACGCCAGCTCACCAACGACCTCCGCAAGGTGGCGCCCGGCGGCCGGGCGCAGTACACGCATCTCCTCGACGAGAGCGATGCCTCGGTCGTCGACGACATCATCGTGTGGTGGCATCCGGCCGGCGACGGCGATCCGGTCTTCGACGTGATGCCGAACGCGTCGAACACCGACCGTGTCGTCGACGCGATCGGCGGGATCGACACCACGGCGACCCGAGCGGTCATCGCCGTCCAGGGCCCGTCGGCACGCGAACGAGTCGGCACGTTCTGGCCCGAGGCCGCGGCGGTGGGTCGCTTCCGGGTCGCGTACTGCTCGTGGATGGGTGTGCAGTGCGTCGTGGCCGGCACCGGCTACACGGGTGAACCGGGTCTCGAGATCGCCGCTCCGGTCGACCTCGCCCCGTCGCTCTGGCGGGCGCTCGCCGGCGCCGGGATCCGACCTGCGGGCCTCGGCGCTCGCGACACGTTGCGGCTCGAAGCCGGCCTGCCACTGCACGGTCATGAGCTCGGACCCGGCATCACCCCGCTCCAGGCGAACCTCGGTTGGGTCGTCGGTTGGGACAAGCCGGCGTTCCGAGGACGCGACGCGCTCGCAGTCGAGCTCGAGCGCGGCCCGTCTCGGCTGCTGGTGGGCATCGCCACCGAGGGGCGTCGGCCACCTCGCGCCGACGCGGCGGTGCTGATCGGGGATCGACAGGTGGGAACGGTCAGCTCCGGCAACTTCTCCCCGGTGCTCGGCCACGGCATCGCGTTGGCGTTCGTGCAGCCGGCCGTCGCGGTCGACGGGACGTCGGTGGAGATCGACGTCCGCGGTTCGCGCCTGACCGGTCGCGTCGTGCCGACGCCGTTCGTCAGCGGTTGAGTCAGCGCCGCTTCGCAGCGGTCTTCTTGGCAGCCGTCCTTGTTGCCGCAGTCTTCTTGGCTGCTGGCTTCTTGGCTGCCGGTTTCCTGGCGGCGGTCTTCTTGGCTGCTGGCTTGTCGGCCGGGGTCGTCGCAACGGGCGCCTCGATGGCCGGTTTCGGGGACGCAGGGCTGGGGGTCGCAGCGGGCGCCGGGGCCGGCCGTCCGCCTCCGGACATCCCCGGCATGCCCGGCAGCCGGAACCCGCCGAACAGGCCACCGGCGTTCTCGGCGAGCTGAGCGAGCGGGCCGAGCCGCTGCATCAGCTGACCCACCTGGGCCGGGAGCGCGAGGAAGTCGGGGGACCCGAGCGCGCCGACGATCCGCTCGATGTTGGGCGCCGCTGCTCGTACCGGGCCCTCGATGAGCGATGTGATCTCGTCAGCCGCCTTGACCGTGCGCGTGACCTGCGGGATCAACGCCCGGACCGGCTCCTCGATCTCGGCCATCAAACGGTTGACCCTGGTGGCTGCCTCGTTCAGGTTCTCCATCGTGCGGTTGAGGTTCTCGACGGCACGGAAGATCTCGTCGACGCCTCGCTTCACCTGCTCGACCGTGCGGATCCCGCCTGCTATCGGGGCCGCCAGGAGGTTGATCACATCGGCGAGCCCATCGGCTCGCGTGTCGTCGTTCATCCCGTGCAGGCTAGGCGGGTGAACCGGTCACGGCGGGACGGTGCTGTTCGGCGCGCCGATCGTCGTGGTGGTTGCAGCGCTGGTCGTCGTGCCCACCGCCGGCTGATCGGCCCCCGGCAGGTACCGCTCGAGCGGTTCGCAGCTGCACACCAGGTGGCGGTCGCCGTACGCCCCGTCGATGCGCGACACCGGCGGAAAGTACTTCTGCACCCGCAGGCCGACGTGAGGAAAGGCACCCTCGACAGGGGAGTAGGGGCGATCCCACCCGTCGAGCAGGTCTTCGGCCGTGTGCGGTGCATGCCGCAGCGGGCTGTCGTCGATCGCGATCGCGCCGTGGCCCACTGCGTCGATCTCTCTACGGATCGCCAGCATCGCGTCACAGAAGCGGTCGAGCTCGGCGAGGTCTTCGCTCTCGGTCGGCTCGACCATCAGCGTGCCGGCGACCGGGAAGCTCATCGTGGGCGCGTGGAACCCGTAGTCGATCAGGCGCTTGGCGATGTCATCGACGGTCACGCCGGTCTCACGATTGATTGGCCGGATGTCGAGGATGCATTCGTGCGCCACCCGGCCGTTGGCGCCGGCGTACAGCACCGGGTAGGCCGCATCGAGGCGGCGCGCCACGTAGTTGGCGGCGGCGATCGCATGCTCGGTTGCCCGGCGCAATCCGTCGGCGCCCATCAGCCGGAGGTACATCCACGGGATCGGCAGGATGCCGGCCGACCCGTACCTGGCGGCCGACACCGGCCCGACCGGCTGATCGGCGCCGCCGAGCGGGTCGCCCGGCAGGAACGGGGCGAGGTGGCTCCGCACGGCGACGGGCCCGACCCCCGGACCACCGCCACCGTGTGGGATGCAGAACGTCTTGTGCAGGTTGAGGTGGCTCACGTCAGCCCCGAACCGCCCCGGCTTGGCCAGCCCGACGAGCGCGTTGAGGTTCGCGCCGTCGACGTAGACCTGCCCGCCGCCGGTGTGGACGATCTCACACAGCTCGACGATCCCCGCCTCGAACACGCCGTGCGTCGACGGATAGGTGACCATGATCGCTGCGAGTCGATCGCCGGCATCGGCGACGCAGCGACGCAGGTCGGCGAGATCGACGTTGCCGTGGTCATCGCACTGCACAACCACCACGTGCATCCCGGCCATCACCGCACTCGCGGCGTTCGTGCCGTGGGCGCTCGACGGGATCAGGCAGACCGTACGCTGCAGATCGTCGCGGCTGCGGTGATACGCCCGAATCGCGAGCAGGCCCGCGAACTCGCCCTGACTGCCCGCGTTCGGCTGCAGGCTCACCGCGTCATACCCGGTGATCTCGCACAGCGCGGCCTCGAGCTCGGCGATCATCTGCCGGTATCCGACGGTCTGATCGTCGGGCGCGAACGGATGGACGCCAGCGAACTCCGGCCAGGTGATCGGCTCCATCTCGGTTGTCGCGTTGAGCTTCATCGTGCACGACCCGAGCGGGATCATCGTGCGATCGAGCGCCAGGTCGCGGTCGGCGAGCCGGCGCAGATAGCGCAGCATCTCGTGCTCGCTGTGGTAGCGGTGGAACACCTGCTGCGACAGGATCTCGTCGGTGCGACGGTGCTCACTGCCGAGGAGCGCCCACGCACGTCCGGTGTCGACGACGGTCGGTGCGGTACCGGTCACGATCGCGACGATGTCGGCCACGGTGTCGACGGTGCTCGTCTCGTCGAGCGTCACGCCGACGGAGCCGTCGCCGACCCGGCGCAGGTTGTAGCCGTGCTCGACCGCCCGGCCGAGCACGACATCGACGTCGACACCATCGACGACCACGGTGTCGAACGCCAACTCGTGCCGTAGACGGAGCCCGTTCCCGACCAACCCTGCGGCGAGCGCAGCCGTCAACGCATGGACCCGCTCGGCGATCCGCCTCAACCCGTTCGGGCCGTGCCACGTTGCGTACAGGCCGGCGATGTTGGCGAGCAGCACCTGCGCGGTGCAGATGTTCGACGTCGCCTTCTCGCGCCGGATGTGCTGCTCGCGGGTCTGGAGTGCGAGCCGCAGCGCAGGGCGGCCGGCGGCGTCGGTGCTGACGCCCACCAGCCGGCCGGGCAACGTCCGCGTCGCCCCCTCGCGGACGGCGATGAAGCCGGCGTGGGGGCCGCCGTACCCCATCGGGACACCGAAGCGCTGAGCCGACCCGACCGCGATGTCGGCTCCCAGTTCGCCGGGGGAGCGCAGCAGTACGCACGCGAGCAGATCGGTCACGACGACGACGTGAGCTCCTGCCGCCCGAGCCGAAGCGATCACCCCGGTCCAGTCGTGCACGGCGCCCGTCGACGTGGGGTACGAGAACAGTGCGCCGAAGAACGCGCCGTCGGCGAGCAACTCGACGTCACCGACGACGAGCTCGAACCCAAGCGGCTCGGCGCGGGTCGCGAGCACCGCCAACGTCTGGGGGTGAGTGTCCTGATGCACGAAGAAGCGGTCACCAGCCACCTTGCTGCTGCGGCGCGCCATCGTCATCGCCTCGGCGGCCGCCGTGGCCTCGTCGAGCAGCGAAGCGTTCGCGATGTCGAGCCCGGTGAGATCGCTCACCATCGTCTGGAAGTTGAGCAGCGCCTCGAGCCGGCCCTGGCTGATCTCGGGCTGATACGGGGTGTACGCGGTGTACCAGGCCGGATTCTCCAGCACGTTGCGCCGGATCACGGGCGGCGTGATCGTCCCCGTATAGCCCATCCCGATCAGGTGGGTCATCGGGCGATTCTGCGCTGCGATCGCGCGGAGCGCGGCGATGGCCTCGGTCTCGCCGATCGCCGGCGGCAGGGCCAACGGCTCCCGGATCCTGATCGACTCGGGGACCGTCTCGTCGACGAGCGCCGCCAGGGACGGCACGCCGATCTCGACGAGCATGCGCCGGGTCTGGGCGGCGTCGGGTCCGATGTGACGGTCGGCAAACACGTCGTCGAGCAGGCTGGCGAGCGGGACGGGCACGATGATCTCCTCGTGGGGCGCGGCGGATCGGTTCGCCCCACGCTGTCATCGGTGCCTGAGAGCTTCAGCGTGGAGAACCACACCTTTCCCCTTCGGCGAGCCGACGCCGGTCGCCCGACGTCGCCTGCTTTCCAGCGTTGCCTCGCCCGGCCGGTCCGTTGGCCTGAGAGATTCGGGGTGATTGCTCCTTCGGCGCCGATGCGTCGCTGCGCATCGACTCTCCCGACCGGGTTCTGCGACGAACCCGACGTTAGCGGCTGCCGCAGCCCGTCGCGGTGACGGCCACCACCCGGTCGCGATCGGAGCGCAGCGCGTCGGCTTCCACCCAGATGTCGACGTCGGTGGCGGGAGCGGGACGCCACTCCATCACGCGCACATTGTCGAGCAGCACCGACTGGAGGATGTCGGGCTGAGCCCGGAACACCACCATCGCTGCGTCGGCGGGCCGGCCCTCGGCATCCGGCACGAACTGCTCGGCGGCGATCGGGATACGCACCCGCTCCCACGCGTTCGCACGGACCACGATCGGCAGGGTCAACTCGCGGAGCAACGTCGACTCGGGATTGCTCGTCGGGTCCTCGTCCGCGACGTTGAACACACCGATCTCGACGATCGGATCGTCGCCGAGACTCCGCCGGATGTCGAACTCGAGCTCCCGCGTCGGGGCGCCGTCGATCGGGTTCCTCTCACCGTCGAACCATCGGTGCTGCTCGATCGGCACCCTCGACACGAAACGCGCCGACGCACCCAGGTTGGCTTCCGCGATGATCTGCAGGGCATCGTCGGTTGGTCCGCCGCCACGACCCTCGACGAGCACCGGCTCGCCCTGCGACCTGCTGTTCACCACCCAATGCATGGGGACATCACGCTCGCCATCGGCGGTCGCGTCGTCGAACGCTCCCCAGCCGAATAGGTCGACGCCGTACTCGACGCCGTCCGGGATCGAACTCGCCAACACCGACTGGCACGCCGGCAGAGAAGCCGCTTCGCCGGCCGCCAGCGAGATCGTGATCTCGCTGCCCGAACGACGCGACGGCGGAGCCACCCGGCCGCTGTTGCGCTCCAGCACGAGGTTCACCGGCGTCGCTCCCGGATCGTCGTCCGCGACCACCTCGACGCCAACATCGAGATCCGGATAGCGCACGCTCACCCCAGGAAGCGCGGACCTCGTGTCCATGAGGCGCACGATCCGATCTGCGGCCAGACCAGCGACCGGCACCGGGCGGTAGTCGACCAGCATGACCGGGAGAACACGCGCCTCGACGATTCCCGCCGGATCGGCCACCACGCGTAGGAGTGCGCTCGGATACGTCACCAGGAAATCCTGGTCGAACAGCAGATTGCCCAGGCTGTACGCAATCAGCCGCCCGTTGTACCACTCCATCCCCTGCAGCACGTGCGGGTGATGCGACACCACGAGATCGGCCCCGTCGTCGATCGCCCGACGCGAGATCCGCCGGAGTGCGGCGCTCGGGCGCTCGGAGAACTGGAACCCGGCATGGAACTGCACGATCACCTGGGATGCACCTTCGTCGCGCAACCGAGCGATCTCCGCCGCAACGGCCTCACGGTCGTAGGCCGCAGCCCCGCCGTGGCCACGCCGCGCGACCCAATCCTGGAGCTCGGGGTACGCCTCGGGTGCGGTCAGCGCAGCCCAGAGCTCCCCGACACGCTCGGGCGACAACGTCGGCTCGAGCTCACGGAACAGCCGCCACGCGTCGCCGGGAACGCGCACCGCCTCGGCGACGTAACCCGGCTCGCCCGTCTCGCCGAACCCGAACCGGCGTGCCTCGTACTGCCATGCCTCGGCAGCGCCCTGATCGTCGACCGGGACGTCGGCCGCCGTCGGGAGTTGATCGTTGACGAAGTCGCCATTGACCGTCGTCGCCGACACGAGTCCGACCGCCCGATCGCCGACCGGGAGCAACAACCCGCGGATCGCCTCATCGGCACTCAGCCCACCGCCGGTCGACGCGATCTCCGCCGGGCCCAGCGCCGACAACGTCGAGAGCACGCCGACGTCGCCCCAGTCGTAGGCGTGGTTGTTCCCCAGCGTCACGGCATCGGTGCCGAGCGCCCTGAGCGCATCGACGAGCTGGGGTGGCGACGTGATCAGGAAACGCTTGGCGGCCAGCGCCTGATCGGCGGGGAGGTCACCGATCACGGTCTCGACGTTCACGACCGTGAGGTCAGCCGCTCCCGAGATCGCGGCCAGATCCTCCACGACCTCCCGGGCCGAGTCTGGATCGGACACGACCGCGGTGCCGTCGCGTGTCGGCTCCTGGTAGCGCCGCCCGAGCATCACGTCGCCACCGAAGTGATAGGCCACACGCAGACCGTTCGGGCCGGCACGATCGAACAGCACGACGGTGGCACCGACATCGCCGGGGGCGACGACGAGTGGCTCGTCGAGCTTCCCCGGCGCCGACACGATCCCCGCCACGGGCTGCGACAACTCGAGGTCGAACACGCCGTCCGAGCCCGACTGCACACCGTCGCCTCCGTCGAAGACGAAATCGGCATTCACGACGGGAACCCCGCGTTCGTCGATCACCGCCACCGATGCGGGCTCGACCTGGTCGAGGTGCGACCGGCGCATCGGACCGAACGCGCACGCCGACAGCAGCCCCGCGGCAACGACCACGAGCACGATCGCACGCCGGGCACGCGCCGGCGATCGGCCCGAGGCCAGACCCGTCACCTCACCCGCCGTCCCGTCGCGACGACCAATCGCCCGGCCGCCCGAGCTCGACGAGCACCACCCGGTCCACACGAGCGGCACTCATCTCCCGCCTCGTCGGGTGTTCCGGATCGAGCAGGTCGGCGTCGTAGTAGGTCCAGACCGAACGGGAAACGGAGCGGTGCGCGTCGGCAGCGGCAACGTCGGCCGCCAGGAAGAACTCGTCGCGGCGCGGATGGTGCCACGGGACGTTGATGCCGTCGGCCCGCCGTCCGGCGAGCCGGCTCAGCTGCACGCTGTTCACCCCGAGAACACGGCTCGGCACCGGATGGGGGAGCGGGAACGTCACGTCATCGACGGCACGCTCCGGACGCCACAACCGATCCGCGAGGTCGAGGACCTGCTCGACACGCGCGTGGCGCTCGTCGATGGAGTCGGCCAGGACAGCGCCGACCGCGTGCTGCTCGGCCGCCCACGCGCTGCGCGGCGACGTACCGGCACCGAGCCCGAGATGAAACGGTCGGCTCGACACGAGCGCGACCGAGGCCGCCGCGGTCACCAGCGTGCCGACCCCGCGATTCCAGACGTTCGCGACCAACGTCCCGAGTTCGATCGTCGACGTCGCCTCGGCCAACGCCCCGAGCAGGGTGAAGCACTCGAGCATCGTGTCGCCGCCCAGCGCCGTACCGGCCAGGTGATCGAACACCCACAGCGCCCCGAAACCCATCGCTTCCGCCTCGAGCGATGCGTCACGCAACTCGGGCCAGCTGCAATGCGTCGGGCTGATCTGGACGTCGACGATCGTCACGACACCCACCCGTCGTCGAGCCTGCGAGCGATCACGATCCTCAGACTACGAACGCCACCCCGGACAGGTCGGGATCACCTCGCATCACGTCCGCTTGCAGCCGTCGATCGCCTTGACCATCGGGTACGGGTTCACGGCCGAACCACCCTTCGGGTGGACCTCGAAGTGGAGGTGGTTCGTCGCCGAACTCCCCGTGCTGCCGACGTAGCCGATCACCTGGCCGGCCGTCACCTTCGACCCGACCGCGATCCCCTCGGCGATCGACACCATGTGTGCGTAGAAGAAGTAGGTCCCGTCACCCTGGGTGAGCCGAAGGCCGTTGCCGGCGAGCGAACCCGGATGATCGGTGTACACCCGGGTGATCGTGCCGTCGGTGACGGCATAGATCAGCTTCCCCTGCGGAGCGATGATGTCGACACCGAGGTGTGCACGCCCGCCGCTGCGGACCGCCATCCACGTGTCGGTGAAATAGCATCGCCCCTGCACCGGGAACGCAGCGAGCGTCACCGTCGAGACATCGGGTGCGGCCGGAGGCTGCTGTGCACCGAGACCGAGCTGCGCCGCGGTCGCATCATCGATGCGGCCGGTCACGCGCAGGCCCTTGGCTCGCTGGAAGTCCATCACCGCTGCACTGGTGCCGGCACCGAAACTGCCATCGACGCCGCCCCGCACCGTGATCCCGGCCTTCATCAGCGCCGACTGGAGCGAGATCACGCGGGCACCCTTCTCGCCGAACTGGGGGAAACCGCCACTCGGAGCAGCAGCGCCGCCGCCACCACCGCCGCTGATCGGCTTGGGATTCGCCAACGCGGCCACGGTGGCCGCATCGGCGACACCGGTGACCGGCAACCCCTGCGCCGTCTGGAACGCACTCACCGCCTGCGCCGTCGCAGGCCCGAAGATCCCGTCAGCCCCACCCCGGATACTGATCCCCGCCTTGATCAACGCCTGCTGCAGATCCCGCACCGAAGACCCGAGCGACCCGGACTTCAGACCCACGAGACCCGACGACGCCCCACCCCCGGCGACCGACCGTCCCGACGCCAGAGCGCTCGCCGTCTGCTCATCGACCCGACCCGAAGCCGACAGTCCAGCAGCCTGCTGATACTGCTTGAGGGCATTCTGCGTCGACAGACCGAACACCCCGTCCGCACCGCCACGGACATTCACGCCGGCCTTGAGCAGCGTCTCCTGCAGAGTCTTCACCGCACCACCGGTCGACCCGTACTTCAGACCGAGCAGGGGAGAGGCAGCACCCTGCCCACCACCCGCACCCGCGCCACCACCAGAACGCGGCGCCGCAGCCAGCGCGGCCACCGTCGCGTCATCGACGATCGCCGTCGGCTTCAGACCGGCCGCAGACTGGAACGAGCTCAACGAGGTCGCCGTGGCGACCCCGAACACACCATCGGCACCACCAGGCACCCGGTGACCCGCGGCGATCAGCTGCTGCTGGAGCTGCTTCACGGTCTCGCCCCGCGACCCGACCTTCAGACCCACCAGCGAGCCGGACGCCGAGCTCTGCGTGTCGGAGCTCTGCGACGGCCCGCTGGACGACGGAACCTGCACACTGCCCAGCGCCGCGGCCGTGGCCGCATCGACGACACCAGTCGACGGCAGGCCCTTCGCAGACTGGAACTGCTTGAGCGCATCAGCGGTACCCGACCCGAAAACGCCATCGGCCCCGCCACGCACCGAGATCCCAGAAGCGATCAGCCGCTGCTGCAACTGCGTGACCGACTCGCCACGGGTGCCCTGCGTCAGACCGAGGACCGGACTCGACGCAAGCCCGAGCGCCAGCGCAGTCGCATCATCGACGACACCGGTCTGCGCGATCCCCTTCGCCGCCTGGAACTGCCGAAGCGCAGCAGAGGTCGCAGCTCCGAACACCCCATCGGCACCACCCGCGACCGGGATCCCCTGATTGATCAACGCCTGCTGCACCTGGCGCACAGCATCACCCCGAGCACCCTGAGACAAACCCGCCACCGTGACCGCAGCCGGCGTGTCAGCCACCACCGGCTTGACCAGCATCGCCACCGGCGACAACGACACGAGCGCGCAGAAAGCAACCGAACGCACGACACGACGGCGACCCAACCTCACAGCGACCATGAACTGACCTCCTCCAACGGGGACAGATGGCTATCGGCGCATCCTGGATGCCGCTGGACCCCCAGAACACAGGCCCAACCCTCAACCCGTCATCGAGACCAGGCGCGATAGGGGAGCCGCATCTTGACGAAAACCAGAACTTTCTGGTGGAGGTCGAGGGTTGATTGACATAACGGACATTATGGGCGTTGGCTCGCTGGGGCTCGCCGCCGCCCATCAATGTCCACCGCGGCCCCAAACTCGACCTGCACCTCGGCTCCGCCTCGCTGGGGCTTGCCGCCGGCCATCAATGTCCACCCGCCCCGAACTCGACCTGCGCCGGCTCGCTAGGGCTCGCCGCCGCCCATCAATGTCCACCGCGGCCCCGAACTCGACCTGCTCCGGCTGTCCGATCCGCCGGCAGCGCTGCCCGTGATCCGGACGGGAGCGTTATTTCGTCATGACGGAATATTGGGGGTGTGGCCGGGGGCGGAGAGTTCTCGGTCTCTCAGGGGTCTGGCGGCGGCCAACAGCCAGTCGAGGGTGGCGCGCAGTTCTGTCGTCGTGGGCGACGCGCCGGAGGCTGCGAGGTCTCGTTCGGTGTCGTCCACGGCGCAGGCCAGCACGTACAGGTCGTCGTGCAGACGGTCGAGTTCCTCTCGCGCGATCACCAACTCGCCTTCGCTCAGCTCGAGTTCCTGGGCGCGCTGGCGACTCACCCAGTCCCACTGGCGGCAGCGCTGACTGCAGAATTCCTTGGGGCGGCCGGGCCCACTGCGCTCCGGGAGCACCCTGCGGCACCAGCGGCAGCGGCGCCCTTTCCGCTCCCCTGCGGTCGCCGGGCGTGATTCCGTCATGACGAAACACTGGCACGAGGCCGGTTCCTCCTGGCGGACCTACGCTCCCGACATGGATGTGATGCCGTTCACCGACGTCGAGCGATACCACTTCGATCTGTACGGCTACGTCGTCCGTCGGGGTGTTCTCGACGACCCCGAGCTCGACGCGCTCGTCGACTCCATCGATGCGATGCAACTCCCCTCCCCCGGCGCGAGCATCCAGTCGCAGCGGTTCACCGGGTTCCTCGAAGGCGCGCAGGTGTTTCGCGACCTCCTCGACCATGAGGCGATCCTCGCTCCCGTGCTCGAGCTGTGCGGGCCCAAGGCACGACTCGACCACGCCTACGGGATCGTGATGGGGCCGGGCACGAGCGGGCTCGGGCTCCACGGTGGCGGAACCCCTCACGATCCCGCCCAGTTCTACGAGTTCCGGGGTGGGCGCATGTACAACGGGCTCGTCGGCGTGCAGTGGGCGCTCGTCGACCACCCGCCCGGCGAAGGCGGATTCTGCTGCATCCCTGGAAGCCATCGCGCCAACTTCGCGCTACCTGCCGGCGCCGACCCCGGGCTCGTCGTCACCGTCCCGCTGAACGCCCGTGATGTCCTGTTCTTCACCGAAGGGCTCACCCACGGCACCTCGACCTGGCGTGCGTCGCACGACCGACTCGCCCTGTTCTACAAGTACGCCCCCGGCCACGCGAGCTGGGGAGTCCAGTACCAGACGACCCTGCAGGCCCTCGCCGGCAGCGGCCTGCTCACCGAGCGCCAGCGGCGCTTGATGCAGATCCCCGCCGTCCACCCCCACGACGCCGTCGAGCCGGCGTGAACCAGCGCTCGGATCAGCCGGCGATGATGTGATCGAGGACGAGCTCCGGCTCGTCGTTCTCCAACCGCTGGAGGCGGTAGCGACTCTCGAACAGGGCGACCAGGCGACCGTCTCCGCGCTGCAGGATCCGGATCCCCCCGATCTCACGCAGGCGCTTCGACGACGATTCGTCGGTGAAACGGATCGCATCGTACGGGGCGCTCAGGATCTCGCTCGGGGCGTTGAACTCGACGTCGAGCCGGTCCGCGAACACATCGAACTGGAGCTGACCGACGGCCGCCAGGATCGGCGCCGCATCACCCATCTGCGGGTCACGAAGCACCTGGACGACCCCCTCCTCGTCGAGTTGGGCCAGGCCCTTACGGAACTGCTTGACCTTGCCGGTGTCGAGCGGGCGTGCCGTGGCGAACACCTCGGGGGCAAAGCGTGGGATCGGCGGGAACTCGACCTGCGTCGACTCCCAGAGCGTGTCGCCGATGTTCAAGCCGGTTGCGTTGACGAGCCCGACCACGTCGCCGGGGAACGCCTCCTCGACCGTGCTGCGCTCGGCGCCGAACACCGTCGACGCGTACTTCGTGGCGAAGGGCTTACCGGTGCGTTCGCACGTGAGCACCATCCCTCGCTCGAAACGACCCGAGCAGATGCGCACGAAGGCGATCCGGTCGCGATGCGACCGATCCATGTTCGCCTGCACCTTGAACACGAATGCCGAACAGTCGACCTCCAGTGGACGTTCAGCACCCTCGAGGTCGACTTGAGGTGGAGGTGCCGGAGCCAGATCGATCACCGCATCGAGCAGGTGACGGACACCGAAGTTCGTCAGGGCCGACCCGACGAACACGGGCGTCGACTCCCCCGCCAAGAACGACGGCATGTCGACGTGGGCCTCGACCGCGTCGAGGAGGCCGATCTCGTCCATCGCATGACCCCAGGCCCGGCCCTCCTCGGCGGCTGCCTGCTCCGGATCGACCAACTCCTCCGGAGCGATCGCACTCCCCCTGGTGGTCCGTGTGAACCGGGTGAACTCGCCGGTGCGCCGATCGACGACACCACGGAAATCGCCGGAGATGCCGACCGGCCAGGTGGCCGGCGTCGGTCGCAGGCCGATCTGGCTCTCGATCTCGTCGAGGAGTTCCAGCGGCTCGCGTCCCGGCCGGTCGTACTTGTTGAGGAACGTGATCACCGGCAGGTTCCGGGACCGGCACACCTCGAACAGCTTCAACGTCTGGGGTTCGATGCCCTTCGCGCTGTCGAGCACCATCACCACGGCGTCGACGGCAGCGAGCACCCGGTACGTGTCTTCGGAGAAGTCGCGGTGGCCCGGGGTGTCGAGCAGGTTGAGCTGATGGCCCCGAAACTCGAACGACAACGCCGTCGACGTGATCGAGATGCCACGCTTCTGCTCCATCTCCATCCAGTCGCTCGTGGCGGCGCGGCGCCCCGCACGGGCGTGCACGGCCCCCGCTTCGTTGAGCGCACCTGCGTAGAGCAGGAACTTCTCGGTGAGCGTGGTCTTGCCGGCGTCGGGATGGCTGATGATCGCGAACGTCCGACGGCGGCGCGATTCGGAGAGCACGGCGTCGGACATCGGTCCGAGGCTACGTGCACAAGACCGGCGAACCGACGGCTCAGTCGCCCTCGATCAGCGTCCGGTGGATCCGCCACGCCGATTCGATCGTCGCCAACCGGTCAGCTGCCGAAGCCCGCATCTCGGCTGCGACCCGAACGGCCACGAGGTTCAGCAGCGCGAGCGAACCGACATGGCTGTCGAACGGGCCTTCGGAGCCGGCACTCACCAGGAACGTGACCGCCGAACGGGCAGCGATCGGCGACAGCATCGAATCGGTCAGACCGGCGGTCCACACACCACGGTCGGCGAGCACCGCATGCGCCTCGAGCACCCACCGCTCGTAACGCCGCAGGTCGATCACCACCACGGTCGCATGTGCCGGCAACAGCGCCACCTCGCGCCGCACGGCGACGTCGGAACCACCGAGCACCTGGACGTCCGGGCGCAGCTGGTGGAGCTGCCACACGAACTGGGCGGCCACGCCGGTCGTGGCTTCGCCCGACAGCACCCGCACCGGCCGAGCCAGATCGGCGAGGCGCGCGGCCAGGGCGTCGAGCGCACCGTCGTCGACGGCGTCGAGCGTGGCCTGGACGTTGGCGAGCTCCACTGGGATGTGCGTGCCGCGTCCGCTCGGCGCCTCCTCACGGATCCGCTCGGCGGCGGGACGCAGCTGGCGGACGAGATCGCGCTGCACCGACTCCTGCAGGGCGGTGAAGCCGTCGAACCCGAGCTTGGCCGCGAGCCGCACCACCGACGCCGCCCCGACCGACGCCGCAGCGGCGAGGTCGGCAACGGTGCCGAACCCGACCGATTGCGGGGATGCCAGGATCGCCTCGGCAACCCGGCGCTCAGCCGATGTCAGCTGGCTGCTCTGCGACCGGATGCGCTCCGCCACCTCCACGGCCCATGACGGTACACGTCGCCGGCAGCACGGGTCAGCACCAGGTCAGGCGATACTGCTCCGATGCCGATCGCGATGCCCGAGCCGCCCAGCCGTTCGTTCGCCAGCGACAACGCGGCCGGAGCGCACCCCGCGGTGCTCGAAGCGGTGCAACGCGCCAATCACGGGCATGCGCTGGCCTACGGCGACGACGACCACACACGTGAATGCGAGCGGCGATTCTCCGAGCTGTTCGGCCGCGAAGTCGCCACCTTCCTCACCTTCAACGGAACCGGCGCCAACGTCATGGCGCTCACCGCGCTCGTCCGCCCGGGCGACGCCGTGGTCTGCTCCGACTGGGCCCACATCAACGTCGACGAGACCGGCGCGCCCGAGCGAGTCGTCGGGGCGAAGCTGATCGACCTCCCCACGGTCGATGCGAAACTCACCCCAGACCAGATCGAGCACCAGGCGCACGCGATCGGTGTGCCGCACCACGCGCAGCCGGCCGTCGTGTCGCTCACCCAGAGCACCGAACTCGGCACCGTCTACACCGCCGACGAGATCGGCGCGATCTGCGACGCAGCGCACCGGCTCGGCATGCTCGTCCACCTCGACGGCGCCAGGATCGCGAACGCGGTCGCATCGCAGGGCGGCACGGTCGCCACCCTGCGGAGCATGACCGTCGACGCCGGCGTCGACGTCATGACGTTCGGTGGAACGAAGAACGGCATGCTCGGAGGCGAGGCGGTGGTGTTCCTTCGCCCGGAGCTCGGCGCTCGCGGTCACTTCGTCCGCAAGACGGTCACCCAGCTCCCGTCCAAGATGCGGTTCGTCGCCGCTCAGTTCAATGCCCTGATCGAGGGCGACCTCTGGCTCGACCTCGCCCTGCACGCGAACACGATGGCGGCGACGCTGCACACCGGCGCCACCGGCATTGCCGGCGTCGAGATCGGCCCACCGCCGGCTGTGAACAGCGTGTTCCCGATCCTGCCCGGCGACGCGATCGACCCGCTGCGGGCATGGTGCTTCTTCTGGGAGTGGGACCCCGAGCGCCGACAGGTGCGTTGGATGACCGCATGGGACACGACCACGCAGGACGTCGAACGCTTCACCAACGGCGTCAAGGCGATACTTGCACCACGCAATTGACTGCGCGATCACTGCGTCGTAACGTGCCGAACGACGGCCGGTTCGCCGGTTTGCCGAGGGGACAGACGAAGGGGAACGACGTGATTGCAGTCGAGATCGTCAGTAGTCGTGAGCGCACCGACGATGAGTGGATGGACACCGCTGCCTGTAAGGGCCTGACGCACCTCTTCTTCCCCACGCCCGCGGAGCGACCGCAGGCACGCGAGCGGCGCGAGGCCACTGCACGTGAGGTGTGCGCGAGCTGCACCGTGCGGTCGACCTGCCGTGACTTTGCACGCGACCAGCACGAGTACGGATTCTGGGGCGGCGAGAGCGAAGACGAACGCCACGCCGCCGGCTACCGCCTGATCGCGCCGATCGGCGTGCGGGCTCGCTCCGCCGGCTGACGCCGCGATCATCGTGGCGCCGACGCCGGTCACCGCCACCGACCACGACCCGACCCCTCGCGGTGTCGACGTCTGCGTGGTCGGCAGCGCCAACCTCGACCTCGTCGCCGGCGCGTCCAGGATCCCGATGCCGGGCGAGACCGTGCTCGGCACGAGCTACGCCGAGCACCCCGGCGGCAAGGGCCTCAACCAGGCGGTCGCGGCCGCCCGGAGTGGAGCGACGGTCATCTTCGTGGGCGCGGTCGGGGCCGACGCCGCGGGTGACCGGCTGCGTGCGGTCCTGGCCGACGAGGCGATCGACGGGACAGCGCTCCTGACCGCAGGCGAGCCCACCGGGCGAGCGCTGATCGTCGTCGACGTGCATGGCGAGAACTCGATCGTCGTCGTCCCCGGTGCCAACGCGACCGTTGCGCCCCCTCGCCCGCTCCCGGCCGCCGCGGTCGTGCTCTGCCAGCTCGAGATCCCGATCACCACGGTGGCCGACGTGCTCGTCGCCGCTCGCGCTGCGGGCGCGCTCACCGTCGTGAACCCGGCGCCCGCCACGGCACTGCCCGATGACGTCCTCGCCGCCTGCGACGTGATCGTGCCGAATGAACACGAAGTCGAACTGCTCGGAGGCGTCGAGGCGCTCCTCGGCGCCGGCTGCGGGGCAGTGGTGGTGACCCGCGGCGGCGCCGGTGTCGACGTCCACACGACAGGTGGCCCGACGTTCCACGTCGCCCCGTTCGCCGTCGACGTGATCGACACCACCGGGGCGGGCGATGCGTTCTGCGGGTCGCTCGCAGCCCGACTGGCCGCAGGCGACCCTCTCGCGGTTGCCGTGCGGTGGGCGGCCGCTGCCGGGGCGCTGGCCACGACCGTGCCCGGTGCGGTTCCTGCGCAGCCGCGTGCCGACGCGATACGCGACCTCCTCGTTCGCCCCTGACCCTCAGGCTGGATGGCGGAGCTCGACGGCGGCCCAGCCGTCGAGCTCGTCCACACCGACCACGATCAGCGGGTCGAGCGCAGCCAGGACGTGATCGTGGCGATCCGCGAGGATGCCCGAGACCACCAGCGCACCCGAATGCGCGGTCACCCGGCGCAGATCGTCTGCCAGCGCCACGAGCGCGGGCGCGAGGATGTTGGCCACCACGAGGTCGTAGCGACCCTCGACGTCGGCGAGCGGCACGGTCGACACCTCGAACCGATCCCCCACGCCGTTGAGGTCCGCGTTGCTGCGCGCCGCCGGCACGGCCGCATCGGCGATGTCGATTCCGACCGCCGACTCGGCGCCGGAGAGGAGCGCGACGATCGCGAGCACACCCGTGCCGCATCCCACGTCGAGCACCCGATCACCGGGTCGGGTGAGACGACGCACCGCACGCGCCGACAGCCTCGTCGTCGGATGGTCACCGAGGCCGAACGCACTGGCCGGCTCGATTGCGACCTCGAGCACGCCAGGTTCGGCGGACGACGCCAGCCATGCCGGGCGCAGCACCAAGTCGTCGGCCACGCGCACTGCGCTGGCATGCTCGCGCCACGCCTCGCTCGGTGTTGCATCGACGGCATCGATGCGAACCGACCATTCCGCTGGGAGCGTGCCGAGGCGCTCGATCGCGACGGGCAAGGCATCGCCGAGTTGGCCGCGCAACTCGACCCCGC
Source organism: Ilumatobacteraceae bacterium (assembly GCA_022843125.1). Lineage (GTDB taxonomy): Bacteria > Actinomycetota > Acidimicrobiia > Acidimicrobiales > Ilumatobacteraceae > Ilumatobacter. The sequence goes on along the minus strand of JALHOG010000031.1, from coordinate 10,060 downwards.
CCTCGACCGAGCGCTCCTCGACAGCGAACGCCCCGGCGATCATCAGGCGGTCGGCACCCAGTTCGGCATCGGCCGCCGGCACGGTCAGCACGGTGACGTGCACGAACTGCCGACGCTCGCCGTCCACCGTCACGCGAGCCGGCGCAGATCGGCACCGAAGCGAGCGGCGCGTGCCATGTAGCTGTTGGCCGCATGGGTGATCATGTCGCGCCGGGCCTTACCCGGCTTGATCACCGCAGGCGACCCGGCAGCCACGGCGTCGCCCGGCACCTCGACGTCGTAGAGGACCACCGAGTTGGCGGCGACGACGGCCCAGGAACGCACGACCGAACGGTGCAGCACCATGGCGGCGTTGCCCACGAGCACGTCATCTTCGATCGTGCACCCCTCCAGATGGACGAGGTGGCCGATGACGCAACGGTCGCCCACACGGGTCGGCCACTCGGGGGTGGTGTGCAGCACGCAATTGTCCTGGATGCTCGTACCGGCGCCGATGACGATCTCGCCATCGTCGCCGCGCAGCACCGCCCCGGGCCAGATCGAGCTCTGCGCTCCGATGGTCACAGCACCGATGATCACGACGTCAGGGTGGACGTACGCAGTGGGGTCGATCACCGGTTCGAGGTCGCCGAGGGCATAGATGGGCACGCTCCGACGGTACACGCGACACGCCGCAGGTCCGTGAGCTGGTCGATCGCCGAATCGCAATGAGACCACCGACGACGATGACAATGGTGTCGCCGTGGGTCGAGGCGATACCGTTGCGCCTCATGTCTCGACGGATCGACATCGAACTCACCAGTTCGCTCGGTGATGGCACCTGGACCTGGCGAGCCGCCGGGGCGAAGAAGCCGAAGGGTCTGCTCGACGGCGCGATCCTCCCGACCGGCGCCAAGGTCGGTGACGAGCTGAAGGTGGAAGCCGAGCAGGAGATCGACGGCATCACGATCCTGCAGGTCGTGCACGGGCGCGAGAAGCAGGAGCGGTCACTGCTCGAGCTCCTCCCGGCCGAGCGTGAGTTCCAGCCCGTCGTCGAGACGCGCGCCCGTCGTGATCGCGACGAGCGTCCTCGGCGCGACGGCGATCGACCCCGGCGCGACGGCGATCGTCCTCGGCGCGACGGCGATCGTCCCCGGCGCGACGGCGACAAGCCTCGCGGCCAGGGCCGTGATGGTGCCCGCGACGGCGCTCGTGGTGATGGCGCCCGTGGTGATGGCGCCCGCGGTGACGGCCGCGGTGACAGCCGCCGCCGCGACGGTGGCCGGGGCGAGCGCCGCGGTCCGTCGTTCACCCCGCCGCCCGAGGTGCCGCAGCGTCCGAAACCGAAGCGTCTGCGCCCCGGCAAGAGCCATCGCGCTGCGGTGCTCGGCGATCTGCCGCCCGAGCAGCGCCCGATCGCCGAGCTCGCCCTGCAGGGCATGGGCGCCGTGCGCCAGCGAGTCCGCGAGGAGAACGAGAAGGCCACGGCCGAGGGCCGGGCGCCGATGCCAGAGGCGAGTGTCCTGAAGCTCGCCGAAGACCTGCTGCCGAAGCTCCGCGTCGCCGAGTGGCGCGACCGGGCCGAGGCGGCGAAAGCCCAAGCGGACGAACTCGACCTGCGAGATCTGCGCAGCGTCGTCGCCGCCTCCGAGGATCCGATCGTCGCCCGCGACGAGACCACCCGGGCCCTCGCCGAGGAACTCAAGCAGCTGCTCGTGCACAAGCAGGAGCAGGAGCTGTCGATCTGGTTCGGCGACATCGACGCGGCGCTCGCCGTGGGCCGTGTCATCCGTGCGTTGCGGTTGTCGTCCCAACCGCCCAAGGCTGGCGTGCCGTTCCCCACCGACATCGCTCAGCGGCTCGCCGACAGCACGAACGCATCGTTGGCCCCGATGGATGCTCCCGACCGGTGGTCCGCAATGCTGGAGGCGGCGGCGTTCTCCCCGATCCGTTCGCTGGTGAAGCCCACGAACAAGCCGGATGTCGTCAACGACGAGCTCACCGCGACGCTCAAGCGCCTCGCACCTGCACTCCCCCACGTCGCCGAGCTGTTCGGCATCGAGGTCGATCCCAAGGCCGCGATGCCCAAGCCGCTGCGGCCCGCTCCCCGTCCGGGGAAGGGCAAGCCTGAGGGAGCCAAGGGCGAGGCCGGTGATCGTGGCAAGCGCCCCGATCGTGGCCCGAAGCCGCGCACCGAGGCTCCGCCGCGAACCGATGCTGCTGCTGCGGGCACATCGCCGGCGTCGAGCGCCTCGACGAGCGACGCCGCTGCGGTCGTTGCCGACGCCTCCGACGTCGCCGACGCGCCGGCAACTGTCGCCACCCCCGCCGACGCAACGACCCCACAGGCCGCGCCGAGCGACGGCACGACCGACAACGCCCTCACCGACGACGAAACACCGGCAACAACGACGAACGACGCTCCGGCCGACGAAGCGGCGGTTACGCCGACTGACGACGCACCCAGCGCCGAAAACGAAGCCGAGGAGACACCGGCTCCGGTTCCGGTCGAAGAGGCGTCAGCCGACGAGGCTGCGGCGGCGGACGACTCAGATCAGACGGCGTGACACGGTGATGAGCCGGGCGGTGATGCCGGCTCGCTCATAGAGGTTCTTGGTGTTGCGGTCACCCGGCAGCGCCTCTCCCTCGACGAGCGTGCACCCGTCGCGTCGGCCAGCATCGAGCGCTGCCGCGAGCATGGCGTCCCCGAAGCCGAGCTCCCGCGCCTCGGGAACGACGTAGACCTCGTCGATCAGCACGATGTGGCCGTTGCGGGGCGCAACGAGGTAGCCCACGACGACATCGTCGATGTGGGCGAGGTGGACATCGCCCGTCGCGATCGCGGCATCCCACCGGCCGGTGCGCGGCGGGTGGGTCACCAGCCAACGCTCACCGCCACGCTGGTCGACCAGCGCGGAGCGCGCCTCGGCCTCGATCAGCTCGATCTCGGGGATGTCATCGAGGACGGCGAGGCGGACCAACGGATCGATCACGCGAGCTGGCCGATCCGCCCGAGCACGGTCTGACGGCGACGGTTCTCGCGTTCGTGCGCCTCGATCAGCGCGAGCTCGGCGCTCGTGAGGGCGTCGAGCCGGTCGACGATCTGTCGGGCGGACAACTGGTCGTACCCGGCGATCGGGAGCTCGACTGCGAGCCCGGCTTCGATCTCGTCTTCCAACAGTGGGATCTCGGTCTCCGCGATCGTGTGCTCGGAGGTCGCGGGCGCTTCCGATGACGGGGACTCCGGACCTGGTGGCGCCACGCGAACCAGCGTTCGGGCGGGGGTGACGCGCACCGGGGTGTGTTCACGCGCCTCCGGCCCTGCGGCCCCACGCTTCGCGTACCGGCCGATCAGCTCGAGGTTGCGGCCGATGACTCGCTCCAGCCGACGGGTATCGATGGGCACGATCTCGCGCACTGCTGCGGCGATCGACACCGGCACCGCCACGATCAGATCGACCACCCGGTCGACAGGATCGCGGCGCTCGACCATGGTCACGTGACGGTTCAGTGGAAGATCGGGCAGTTGTCGTCCTCGACGGGGCAGCCCGGCGCGTTGGGGCGCACCAGCAGGAAGCAGCTCGAGCAGAGGATCTCGTCGGCCCGCTTTGGCTGCAGGCCGTCGATCGCCTCGCCGCGGTCGTCGACGGGGGCGTCCTCCTCGTCGTCATCCACCTCGTCCTCGGCGGCGACCATACGATCCTTGAGGATCCGGTCGAGGTCGGCTTCGACGTCGTCGGGGGCGATGAGGTCTTCGTCGTCGTCCTCCTCTTCCTCCTCGGCGCCCTTGCGTTTCCGGGCACGAACCGTCTTTTCGGCCTCGTCGTCTTCTTCGGCCTCGTCCTCGTCGACGACCTCGGCGTCCTCGTCGACGAGCGCGTCGTCCTCGAACTCCTCGTCAGGCTCTTCTTCGAGGTCGGCCTCGTCGAGCTCCGGTTCGGGAAGCTCGTCGTCGACCTCCTCCTCCTCGCCCTCGGCCTCGCCGGTCAATTCGATGTCGTCGTCGTCGTCAGCAGCCATAGTCGTCCTCGCTCGCGTGCGTGCGGCCGGATACTAGGACTGCACTCCACCCGACAGCCCACCCGATCCTGTGACAACCGTCACAAGCAGAAGCGGGTTACGAATTGCGACGCTGTTCGGCCCGCCGCTCGGAGGCGAGACGCTCCAGTTCGGGGGCCTCCGTCGTGAGGTGTGTCATCGCCTCGGCGACCGCGTAGTGCCGAGCTTCCTGGGCGATCAACCGGTGCATCTCGAGCACCACACGGCGATACGACGGATGACCTTGCGGCGCTGACCGGAGTTCGAGCATGTGGATCGCTTCGCGCGCGTTGAACTGCATCACGTACCGGAGTCGGTAGGCCATCGAGACTGCGTACGACGCCTGCTCGGGGAACTGACCCTTCAGATCGTCGAACAATCGAGCGGACCGGTCCATCGTCTCGTCGAACAGCCCGCCGGCGCCCGACTCGTCGACCAGATCAGGCCGGATGTAGCCGTGGTTCGGGGTGAGGGTCTGCCACTCCAGCGTGAGCATCCGGTGCCGCTGCAGGTCGCGGAAGGCCCCGTAATCGGACAGGACGTCGAACCGGTAATCGACACGCTCGAACGCCCGCCCCGGCTTGTGGCGACGATTCGAGCGCTCGCCGACATAGGCCCGGACGAGCGCTACCTTCTCGTCGGCGGTGAGCACCCGGACCCGTTCGAGCAGGTCGTGCTCGGGTAGATGCGAATGGCTGTAGCAGATGGCCGCGACGAGCTTGTTCTCGGCATCGGGATCGAAGTCGACGAGCTGGACCTCGGGCGACGGCGCCACGGGAGCATCGCCGAACAGCTGAGCGACCAGGTCGGCGGTCGCGGTGCGGGTCTGCTCGAGGTAGTCGCTCCAGGCACCGCCACGATCGGCCAGGTCGACGCGCCGGAGGAAGCTGGGGATCACCTTGCGCAGCTCGTGCAGCATCAACTCGGCGTAGTGCCGCGCCTCGGGCAACGGATGTGCGCGCATGCGCAGCAGCAACGCCTCGAACGCCTGCCCGCTCCCGTAGATGCCGAGGTTCGACAGGCTCGCCGCAGGCAGCATGCCGCGCGTCGCATCGAGCGCCTTCGCCCGGGTTGCCTGGCGATAGACGAACTCGCTGTCGGCGGGATCGCGCGGAATCGTGTCGCGAACGTGGTTGGTCACCTGATTGACCGCTGCCGAGTAGGCGTCGAACATGCGGTCCATGTCGCCGACGTAGCGGGTGCCGAACTGGCTCGCGAGCACGGCGGGGTCGCGGAAGAACCGGTAGCGGCCGCCGAGCCGGGCGTCGTACGCGATGTATCGCGTGCTCTGCTCCAGGTAGCTCATCAGGCGGCCCCACTCGAGGATCTTGGTGAGGATGTTCGAGGCCTGCTCGCAGGCGAGGTGGACTCCACCGAGCTGAGCGACCGAGTCGTCGCCGTACTCGAAGAACACCTTCTCGTACAGCTCCTCGGCACGCTCGAGGCCCACGGTGGCGTCGATCGACTCGTCGCCCTCGATGTCGAGATCGTTGACGAACTCGTCGAGGAACAGGCGCCGCAGGCTCTTCGGGCTGCGGCTGTAGCGGGCGAAGAGGGCGCCCTTCACCACCTCGGGCAAGTTGACGAGCGCGAACACCGGTCCGTCCAGGTTCGTGAAGTAGCGCCGCAGGACGTCGGCTTCGTCAGGAGTGAAGTCCTCGGGGACGTAGACGCTCATCGACAGGTCATCGTAGGAGGGCGGACCCGTCAGCCCGGGGACTCCCATCGCGAAAAATGCCAGCTACACGTGGATCGCGAAGTGGTCCGCAGAAATGGCGACGGCCAAGTGGGACACCCGGCCGATCGCGACGCCGTCGACGCGCACCGGCATCGGCCGGTCGAACGTCCACTCGGCACTGGTCGCAGTGCGCGTCGCGATGTGCGGATGGGGAACGTGGGTGCCTTGCGGCAGGCGGGAGCGCGCCTGGGATCGCCGCCGGAGCGACATGCGAGGGTCGACCTCCACGATGTCGAAGCGCCCGTCGTTGGGGTGGGCGCGCGGCGCCATGTCCCACTCCCCCATGTGGTCGCAGTTCATCACGGCGACGATCCGACCCCGCCACCACGAGGCCATCACGAGCACGTGTGCGACGGCGATGAGGGTCCGCTCGTCGATGGTGACCACGAGCGCGTCGATCGGGAGGCGTTGCACCGGATCGCGCGGCGTCGGTGAACCGACTGCTCGGTGCAGATCGCCGGCAGTGGTACCGAGCGCTCGGGTCGGGTCGGCCGTGACGAACTGCGCGAGGTCGGCGTCGGAGGAGGCGACCAGGAGGTCTGGTGGGCGCGCCACCGTCGTGCCCCACTCCTCGCCGCGCCGGATCGTCATGCCGGTCCGTCGGCGCCGGACGCATCGCCTGCACCCGACACCTCGCCTGCACCCGACACCTCGGCCGAGAGCGAGGAGTCGGCCACCACACCACGGAAGCACGCCTCGGCCGCCCGGCGGGCCGCGGTTCGCGTCGCCGGATCGACGGCCACCTGTGCGATCTGGCCCAGCAGGTCGACGAGCTGCTTCACGGCGCGAACGAAGTCGCCGCCGGTCAGGTCTTCGTCGGCGACGACCTCTGCGAACCCCTCGCCCGCCACCCATGCGTACGCGACGGCGAAGAACGTCGGATCGGGCGGGCGGTGCGTTGCCAGGCCGTGCTGCTGCTCGAGGTACGCGAGCTCGACCGACAGGCGCTCGATGCGGGCGTAGCGATCGCGTACGTCGCGGTCGGGGAACCACGGCGCCGGCGGATCGTCGGGCGACCGGTGCTCGTAAACGAAGCACGACACCAGGCCGGCGAGCGTGGGCGGATCGATACCGTCGAGCACACCGGTGCGGAGCGCCTCGGCCACCAGCAGGTCGCTCTCGTGGAAGATCCGGGCGAGCGTCTCGCCCGACGGCGTCAGTTGCCACGCGTCGACCCGTACGTACCCCCGCTCACCGAGGATCGAGAGCACACCGTCGAACTCCCGAGCGAGCGATGCGTTGCGGTGCAGGACGCGCGACTCGATCTCCGCGATGTCGCGACGCACACGTTCGGCCTGGGCCGCCGAACGCAGCCGGTGCTTCAGGTCGGGGTCGAGCTCGACGGGGTGCATGCCGGAACCGACCGGCGCAACCGACTCGGGCCGACCTGCGTCGCGCCCGCGCGGCGCCAGTTTCGCCTGCTTGACCCGGCGGCCGACCTCGCTCCGATAGTCGTTGCGGTTCGGCGAGTAGGTACCGGGAAGGACGACCGTGCCGATCTGCATCGGCGGGACCTCGAAGTCGCTGCCGGACAGCTGTAGCGAGTGCCCGCTCGGCGTGATCGTGGTCAACCGAAACCCGCCCTTGCGGTGTGCCGTGGCGACGACAGCGACCGGACCGTGGTGCTTGCCCTTGGACGCGTGGATCACTGCGCCAGGCCGGAGCTGGAGCAGCGCCAGCTCGATCGGATCGTCGCGGCCCCGCTCGCCCTCGGCCGCCTCGACCGATCGCCGGTACTCGTCGAGATCGCCGAATGGGCTCGCCGACTCGTCGAGCAGCTCCACGAGGCGCTCACGCTGGCGCTGGAGGCGCCGCTCGAGGCGCACGACGTCGCGATCGGACTGGAACTGCGCGAACGACAGCGTGAGCAGCTGGCGGGCCGTGACGGCGTCGTACGTGCGAACCAGGTTGGCGGCCATGTTGTAGGTGGGCCGAAACGCCGATCGAAGGTGGAAGGTCCGACTGAGGGCGAGTTCGGCCACCTGGTCGAACGGGACGAACGGCGTCCAGAGCACAACCGCCGTCCCGAGCTCGTCGATGCCTCGCCGTCCGGCGCGTCCGGTGAGCTGGGTGAACTGGCCGGGCGACAGCGTCTCGTGCCGGTCACCCGTGAACTTGGTCAGCTTCTCGATCACCACGCTGCGCGCCGGCATGTTGATGCCGACCGCGAGGGTCTCGGTGGCGAACACCACCTTGATGAGCCCTTCGACGAAACACGCCTCGACCACCTCTTTGAACGGGGGCACCATGCCGGCGTGGTGCGGTGCGAACCCGGCGTCGAGCTGGGTGAGGAACTGCTCGTAGCCGAGCACCGCAAGGTCAGCGCCCGACAGGCCATCCAGCCTGGCCGTCGCGATCGCGTGGATCCGCGCCCGTTCGTCGTCGTCGGTCAGGCGCAACCCCGCAGCCACGCACGCGCGGGCGGCCTCCTCGCACTGTGCCCGGCTGAAGATGAAGTAGATCGCCGGCAGGAGATCGCGAGCGTGGAGTTCCTCGACCGTGGCGAGCCGGCTCGGGGTGGCGAGCTTGCGCTGACCGCTGCCCGCCGGCGCACGGTCTTCGCGTCGACCACGGCGGAAACGCACAGCACTCGCGTCGAGTCGCAGGGCATCGGGGTTGGGTCGGCCGTCGACGAGCGTCGGGAGCAGCCGCAAGCGATCGTTGGTGACGTCACTGACGAAGTACAGGTTGTCGAGCCGGACGGGGCGCCGATCTTCGATGACCGCTCGCGTGGGTCCACGCACGGTCTCGATCCAGTCGGCGAGCTCGTTGGCGTTGCTCACCGTCGCCGACAGGCAGATCAACTGCACGTGGTGCGGGAGATGGATGATGACCTCCTCCCAGACCGGCCCGCGATAGGCGTCCTGGAGGAAGTGGACCTCGTCGAGCACCACAACGGCGAGGTCGTCGAGGTCGCGGCGCGCGTAGATCATGTTGCGCAGCACCTCGGTGGTCATCACCACCGCAGCGGCGTCGCCGTTGATCGAGTTGTCGCCGGTGAGTAGACCCACGTTCGCGTCGCCGTGAATCTCCACGAGGTCATGGAACTTCTGGTTCGAGAGCGCCTTGATCGGCGCCGTGTAGAACGCCCGCCGCCCTTGACCGAGCGCTGTGGCGATGCCGTACTCGGCGACCACGGTCTTGCCGCTGCCCGTTGGTGCGGCGACGATGACGTGCTCACCGGCGTCGAGCGCCTCGATGGCCTCGAGCTGGAACCGGTCGAGTGGGAAGGTGTAGCGAGCGAGGATCGCGTCGCGATGGATCCGCACCGGTTCGGTGTCGCGGGTGCTGCTCAGGTCGCGTCGGCCTTCCGCTTCCGCTTCAGGTTGATCCAACCGATGAAGATCGCGACGAAGTAGAGCAGCACCATCGGACCCGACAGGGCGAGCAGCGAGATCGGATCGCCCGAGGGGGTGATGGCGGCTGCGACGACGAAGGTTCCGACGATCGCGTACCGCCAGCCCTTCAGCAGCGTCTGCGGTTGCAGCATGCCGATCAGCTGGAGGAACACCAGGAGCACCGGAATCGTGAAGCCGACACCGAAGGCGACGACCATGAGGGTCACGAGCCGGATGTACGACTGCACCTGGAACAGCGGATCGACGTCGTCGCCCGCCCACCCGATCAGGAACTCGAGCGACTTCTCCAGGGTCGAGAAGGCGATCGCCCCACCGATCAGGAACAGCACCGTCGACGAGATCACGAACCCGAGCGCATGCTTCTTCTCGTGCTTGTGCAGCGCCGGCACGATGAACCGCCACAGCTGCCACAGCACGACCGGCAGAGCAAGGATGATGCCGCCGTAGAACCCGATCTTCAGGCGGGTCGACAACCCCTCGATCGGGTCGGTGGAGAACAGCCGCACCTCGCCGGTCGCAGTGGGGAAGCTTCCCCCGCAGTAGTTCTCGTCGCCGGCGGCGGCGCGTGAACTGCACAGACGCTCGTAGGGCTCGAGCAACCATCCGAGCACCGTGTTGTAGAACGCGAACACCAGCAGAGCGCCCAGGAACACTGCCAAGCCGGCACGGATGATCCTCATCCGGAGTTCACCGAGATGTTCGGTGAGGCTCATCTCGTCCTTGACCTCTTCGGCCTTCGGCGGCCGCTTCAGACCCAGTTTCACTCGGCTCCCACCTCGCTCGTGTCATGTCGCATCGGCGGCAGTGGCGGCAGCGTGTTACCGGGCGACGGCACGATCGTCGGCCCGGATGGCGGCGGTGGCGGCGATGATGATGGAGGAGGAGGCGGCGGCCCAGATGACGCAGGCGGCGATGACGGCGGCGGCGGCGATGACGGCGGCGGGGG
>JALHOG010000030.1 GCA_022843125.1 Ilumatobacteraceae bacterium | reverse complement strand
CGGCACCGGCGACCCCGACGCCGGTCACCGTGGCACCGCCGACGACGCTGGCACCGCCGACCACGCTCGCGCCGCCGACCACGCTCGCGCCGCCGACCACCCTCGCGCCGCCGACCACGCTCGCACCGCCGCCACCGCCGACGACCCTCGCACCGCCGACCACGCTGGCACCGCCGACCACGCTCGCACCGCCCGCACCCGGCTGCACGGTGTCGGTGCTGTTGGTGCCGTCGTGTGGAGCCTGGTTCGGGGCCTCGACACCGAGCGCCGACGGTACCTACAACTACACCAAGGGTTTGGCCGAGTACGAAGCCGTGGCTCAGAACACGCCGGACATCCTGCACTTCTACAAGACCGGTGCCCAGCGATTCCCGACCGCAGACGAGATCGCCCAGGCCCAACGCCCCGGCCTCCAGCGGAGCCTGCTGTTCTACAACTGGAAGCCGAGCCGCACGGCGAACTGGGCAGAGATCGCCAACGGCGGCGCCGACGCCGAGATCGCCACCGTCGCCGCAGGTCTCAAGGCGTACCCACGCACGATCTTCCTCACCATCTTCCACGAGCCCGAGGACAATGTGGTCCCGACGGCGGGATCGGGCATGACCCCCGACGACTATGCCGCGATGTACCGCTACGTCGTGACCTCGCTGCGGGCGCAGGGCGTCACGAACGTCGTCTACGTCTGGAACGTGATGGGCTACTACGGCTGGCGCGACTACTTCGACGGCCTGTACCCGGGCGACGACTACGTCGACTGGATCGCCTACGACCCGTACATGTCGGGCAACAAGCAGGCGGGCTTCGGAGTCATGGTCGACAACGTCAAGCCCAACCTGGGCTGGCCGGGCTTCTACAGCTGGGCGACCGCCAAGGCACCCGGCAAGCCGATCATGTTGGCCGAATGGGGCGTCGACGTGCTCACCAGCAGCGATCCGGCGAAGCTCCTCAGCGACACGGTGCAGTCGATGCAGACCCGCTTCCCGATGCTCAAGGCGCTGGTGTACTGGAACCAGCACGGTGTCGGCAACTACCGGATCGACGCCACGTCGAGCACGGGAGTCGCGTTGGGCCAGGCGTACCGCGCCCTCGCCGCCGACCCGTACTTCAACTCGACGCCGACCGCAGCGGCACCCTGACGAGGGTGACGTCCCCGCCGACCCGTCAGCCCGTCCCTGTCAGCCCGTCCCCGGCACGATCGGCCGGTAGAGTGCGCCGATCCACGTACTCGGTCCTGGCGGGATCGACATCGTTCGAGGCACACGAGGCATGACTGACGAGACGACGCACCATGAGGCGCACGCCACGACACCGACCGTGTCGGTCGTGGTCGCGACCCACAATCGACCCGAGCTGTTGAGGATCGCGATCGACGCGATCCTTCAACAGGAGTACGACGGGGCAATCGACCTCGTGATCGTGTTCGACCGGTCCGAACCCGATCGCACGCTGGAGACCGACGCCGACCCGCAGCGACGGGTGAGGGTCATCACGAACGAGCGCACCCCCGGTCTGGCCGGAGCCAGGAACAGCGGCATCATGGCGACGGTCGGCGAACTGGTCGCGTTCTGCGACGACGACGACGAATGGCTGCCCGGCAAGGTCGCCGCGCAGGTGCGCTCGCTCACCGGTTCGGCGGCACTCACCTCGGTGACCGGCATCCGGGTCGCGTACGCCGACACCGAGACCGTCCGCGTTCCGAAGGCCGAATCGCTCACGATGGATGAACTGGCTCGCCGGCGGGTCATGGAAGCCCATCCGTCGACCGTGATGGTGCGGCGTGACGCCCTGCTCGGCCCGATCGGTCTCGTCGACGAGGAGATCCCGGGGAGCTACGCCGAGGATTTCGACTGGATCCTGCGGGCGGCTCGGGCCGGGGCGATCGCGACCGTCGAGTCCGACCTCGTGCGCGTTCGCTGGGGGCAGTCGTTGTTCTCGCGGAACTGGCAGATCATCATCGACGCCACCGACTACCTCATCGCGAAGCACCCGGAGCTTCGCGACAGCAGGCAGGGCCTGGCTCGTCTCCTCGGCCGACGGGCGTTCGCCCAGGCGGCACTCGGGCAGCGCCGCGGCGCTCTCTCCGACGCATGGAAGACGGTCCGGCTGTCGTGGCGCGAGCGCCGCGCCTACGTTGCGGCCGCAGTTGCGTTGCGCCTCGTCAGCGCCGAACGGTTGATGTCGCTCGCGCACAAGCGCGGGCACGGCATCTGACGCCCGGCCTTCCGCCGGTCACGGCGCGGCTGACGTCGCCGTTGCGTTGAAGTACGGGTCGATCGCCAACCGGGCGAATGCCTCGGCGAACTCGTCACCACCTGGCTGACCGGCGCCGAGCCGACCGTCGACGCGTTCGCCCCGATCGTTCCAGTAGACCAGCGCCTTGATCATCGGGAAGTCGCGCTGCAGCACGCGAGCACCGTCCTCGATCACAGCGGCGGCATCGGGTTGGACGTCGAAGTCGAACCCCCACTCGGCCACCATGATCGGGGTGCCGGGACGCTTGGTGGTCGCCCACGAGTAGAAGCCCGGCCAGCCGTCGGGCCCCGGCCGGTCGAGCAGGAGCGGCATGGAGGTCGCGCCGGCGAACCCGTACGGGTCGTAGGCGATCCAGTCCACCACGTCGTCCCCCGGGTACAGCGCATCGACGATCGGGGCCCACCGTTCGAAGCCCATGTAGGTCATCACGTGCACGGCCCGGTCGACCCCGAGCTCGCGTAGGCGGATGACGACGTGGCGGTACATCGCCACGTAGTCGGCCGGGGTCATCCCCGAGGCCGGATCGTCGTTGACGTCGTTCTCGGGCTCGTGGTGGATCGCCAGGAACACGGTGTGCGGGTACGCATCGAGCCCCGCTGCGACCGCAGCGATCGACTCGTCGGCCGCGCCTGCCGCGATCTCACGCCAGCTGAGCTCGGTCGAGACCTTCCAACTGAAGTACAGGATGCTGCGCTGCCGGCCGGGCCGCTCGGCCAACGCCCGATGGGTCGCATCCGGGAACGGGCGGCCACCCCGCTCGTAGAAGTGCAGGATGTCCGGCTCGCTCCCGACGATCGCCTCGTACTCCTCCAAGCCACGGCTGTAGTCGAATCGACCGTCCGCCGATGGCGTCGAGGCGCCGAACCACGCGCCGCACTCGGGCACGAGGAGCGGTGACACACCGCACTGCTCGACGGGGGGGAACGACACGGTCGCGTCGTCCGAACCGTCGGCGTTGCTGCACCCTGCCAGCGCCGAGGCCAACAGGCCGCCTGCGACGAGGCCGGAGACGAGCCGCCGGCTCATCGGGCGGACACCCGCTCAGCTCGTACTGACACGGCTCGCTGCACGAGGCCTCCGACGTACGTCGCGAACGAGTTGGTCGAGTTTGACGCGATCACGGGTTGCGTACAGCCCACCGACGTACGCGAACGAGGCAACGGTGGTCACGGCGACGAACGACAGCAGCGACGACCCGAAGGCCAGGCGGCCGGCCGCCAGCGGGACACCGATGGTGACGGCGGTGACGCCGATGCCGGTGAACAGCGCCGTACCACCAGGGTGCAGCCCGGCCGCCCTGATCGTCTGGGCCAACGGGAGCAGATTGGTCAGCAGGATGGCGACCACCCAGGCGATGGCGGCGCCGGTCATCCCGAATCGCGGCGTCAGGATGAGGTTGAGCGCGATGTTCGCGATGAGCGCGATCACGACGTTGACCGTCGACAGCCACGACCGTCCGAGCATCAGGAGCACCACGTCGACGAGGCCGCACGCCGATGCGACGAGCATCGCGGAACTCAGCAGCACCAGGGCGGTCGCGCCGCGCACGTACCCCTCGCCGAAGACACTCATGACGAGCGGCGCGAAGATGATCATCGCCAGGTAGACGGGCCACGTCACCAACACGAGCCAGGTCGTGGAGGCGCCGTACATGGCCTTGACCCCGGCGATGTCATTGCGGACGATGCCGCGCCGGAGCTGTGGCTGGAGCGTCTGGCGCAGTGCCGTCCCGATGAAGGCGCCCGCGATCATGCAGCGCGACACGGTGCCGTAGACCGCGGCCTCCTCGAGCGGGTAGACCGCGGCCAGGATCAGCACGTCGAGCCGTTGCAACAGCGTCTGCGCAACGCGAGCGACCATGCGCGGCGAGGTGTACCGCCAGAAGGTGCCATGGTCGAGCGCTTCGGTTCGTTGCTCTGCGTTCCTGAGGCGGATGCGCATCAACAGCACGACCGCCACCAGCACGGCAGCGACATTGGGCGCCACCCAGGCGAACACCACACCTCGCGCCCCTGCACCGAGCCAGCCGGCCGCGAGCATCGCCGCCACCTGTGCGATCGGGCGGATGATCCGGTCGAGCACCGTCGAGACGAGCACCGCGTCCGACGCGCGCAACGCGCCCATCGTGATCTCGTAGAGGCCGGCGAACGGCAGCAGCAGCGCCACCATCCGCACGACGCTCTCGGTACTCGCCCGTTCGACCCCACCATCGGACAGCAGGGCGGTGAACGGGCCGGTGATGAGCAGCACGAGCCCCCCGGCGAGCACACCGGCGACGCCCGAGGCCACCGCGACGTCGCGCACGAGCCGCCGAGCGCCGGCCGAGGTCATGGTCGGGATGAAGTACTGGAGACCGGTCTCGGCGCCGAGCGAGCACAACCCTTGGGCGATCGCGAACAGCGAGATCGCGACGAAGAACTCGCCGGCCGCGACCTCGCTGAGCGTCCGGCTCGCGATGATCAGCGTGGCGATGGTGGCGATGCCGCTGACGACGGCGCCGACGAGCGCCAGCGCGCTGCGACGACCGACCCCGCTCAGGTCGTCGTCAACGCCGGAAATCGAAATCCTCCCCGAGCATCGTGACGAGGCGTTCGTTCGACTCGCCGAAACGGTCGGCGAGCCAGCGCTCGGTGTCGGGTTCGATCTTCGAATAGGCGCGGGCGTTGTGCACCTCGTAGTTCGCTTCGAACGGGGACAGGCCCAGGAAGTCGAGCGTGCGCGCATACGTGGCGGCCGGCTCGGCGAACAGCTTGGTGGCCGACATGACGAGCACGCGATCCTGCCCGAACACGTTCCACAGGCGTTCGACCTGATGGGCGTACTGGCCGCGGGCGACGTAGGAGTGGTGCTGATGGGAGAAGCTCGTGCCACTCGGGTCGACGAGGAGCGGCTCCTGGCCGGCCAGGCGCTCGTCCTCGGCGTGCAGCGCATCCTCGAACGACAGGGTCTCGAAGCCGCGGGCGGTCTCGTGCGCCCACTGGGAATGCGCTCGCTCGACCGGGTCGCGGAGGATCGCGATCACCTTCACGCCCGGCAGCGCCCGGTTGATCCGGTCGGGACACTGGGGGTGGAACATGTAGTAGGGAGCGCCCTCGCCGACGTGGTGCGGGCCGTTCAGCAGCGGGATCCTGTTGCTGTCGAGCGGGAAGTACGACCGGTACCACGACATCGAGCGGTCGGCGTTCGTGTCGAAATAGTGCACGCCCTTGCCGAGGCGGACCCGGCCGACGTCTGGGTGCTCGGCGAGGTACTTGTAGAGCGATGTGGTCCCGGCTCGCTGAGCGCCCACGATCAGGTAGTCGGGGAGCAGTCGGAGCGAGGCGGTCGCGCGAGCGAACGGCACGCTCGCAGACCGGGCGACCTTGGCCACCTTGCGCTTGAGGTCGGGGGGAATTGCGTTCAACGGAGTCGCTCCTTGAGGACGGATGAGATGTCGCCGATCAGGCGATCGAGGCGCTGGTTCGGTACTTCGCGGACGTCGCTCTCGTATCGGCACAGCATCTGTGCGAGGTACCAGTCGAGGTGTGCGTGGCGGGCGGCTGCGTCGACGTCGGGCAGCACGGCAGGCAGTGCCGCATCGAGTGAGAGCACCACGTCGCGGAGCGAGCCGACGTCGCGTCGGGTACCCACCTGGATCCGATGGTGCAGCCGATCGAAGCCGACGGGGATGTCGGTGGCGTAGCGCTCCCAGTCCCAGACCGCCGGCTCGGGCGTACCCGACAGCGTGTTCCACGGAACGAAGTCGCCATGGCTCGCGGCGGTGGCGAGCTCGAGGCCGCCGTCGCGTTCGCTCAGCGCGGCGACGATCGGCCCGGCGTTCGTCAGCCCCGCCGACTGGGTGACGATCCGCTGCGCGAACGTCGACTCGCTGACCGGACCGTGCCAGGAGGTAGCCGACCGCTGGATCGCCAGCGCGAGGGCGTCGGTTGCGGCCAGGTCGTGGCGGAGCCGGCGCTCGACCGTGAGCGGCCCGATCGCCAGCCATCGGGCGTCGGAGACGGCGCCGCTCCCGAGGATCGGGGGCACCGAGAAGCCGAGGCCGCGCTGCGCTGCGAGATGGCCGAGCGCGGCGCGTTCGGCTTCGAGGAGCCGGTGCGTCAGCGGGTTGAACGCCACCTTCACGAACGCGATGGTCCGTCCGAGCCGATCGTGCAACTGGACGACGGGTTTGCGGTTCGCACGGGGTGGGCCGCACATCACGGTGCCGCGGGCGCCTGCGTGCCCGAGTTCCTCGGCGACGCGGGCGATGAGCGAGCCGCCGCCCGTGCAGCCGAGCTGCCAACGGCGACGCACGACGGCGAGCGTGAGGAGCGCCGCCACCCCAGCCGGATCACGCCAGCGATCGACCTTCGAGCGGTCATCGCTCGTGCGCCGGGAGGCGGCCATGATCGCGGAGGGTCTCCACGGGAAGACGTTGCGGACGTCGCCGAGGCCGTTCCTGACGACCGAGCGCTCCTGCGAGCGGCCACCACGGCCGAACTGCCAGCCGCCGAGTTCCGCGTCGGGCCAGAGGGCCGGAATCACGTCGTCGGTGGTGCTCATCGTGTGGCCACCGAGTATCGGGTGGAGGTGGCACCATCGAGGGGTTCGGTCGACCCGACGCCGTCATTGCGGAAGGCGAGGCCGATGGCGAGGAGCATGATCGGGATCGACACCGGGAGCAGGTTGTAGAACAGCATCTGGACAGCGCCGACGAAGACGACGCTCGCCAGCATGATCGACACCGGATCGTGGCGCCGATACAGGTGGAGCATCGCCCAGCCCGTCCAGGTCAGGTACAGGAACAACCCGACGAGGCCGTGGGAGAACATCGCGAACCAGAGGTGACCGTGCGTACCCACCGCCGGGGAGAACGGGTTCGCCGATGGGCGCGGTGCGCCGTAGCCGAAGATGGGGGACGCTTTCGCGCCCGCCCATGCCTCGGCGTAGATGCCTGCTCGTGCCCCGGCATCCGATTCGCTGAGACGCCCGCCGACGATCGCCCCGATCGGGGTCGCCACGATGAGTGCCGTGATCACGGCGACGGCCGCGGCGAAGAACTTGAGCGGGCCGTTGCGCCCCACGAGGAAGCTGCGGACGGCAACGATCCCGAAGATCGCAACGATGCTGATCCACAACCCTCGGTTGACCGACAACACCATTGGGGGGATCGCGACGATCAACCCCACGACGCCGGCCCGACGTCGCCACGCAATCGGGGAGTACAGCGTCGCCGCCACGAAGAACGGCGTGAGGAGGCCGACGTTCCCGCCCCATTCGTTCGTGAAGGGGAACAGCGTGGTCGGTCGCGGGATCGCGATCCCGAAGATGTTCTGCACCTGTGCGAACCGTGGCCGCACGAGGTTGCTGACGTACTCGTTGCTCGAGATGGACGCAGGCAGCAGCACGCTCGCCGGTGTCGTGCTCAGCCGGCCGGTGGGAAACATCAATCCCACGTACCCACCTACGATCGCCCAGACCCACAGCATCGAGATCCAATTGACGAACGTCGTGCGGCTGACCCGGCGCTCGTTGTAGACGTAGTAGGCCAGGAGCAGGGCGGTGACGTAGGCCCCGTAGCGGAGGAGCGCGATCAGCAGCCGCCCGGTGGTGTCGACCTGGATGATGGTGACCCCGGCCCAGAGGATGTAGATCGCGAACAGTGAGACCGCCGGCGGTCGTTGCAGATCGTGTCGCAACAGCGCCCACACGAGCAGCGGGACCGACGCCAGCGTCCAGGTGAAGGTGCTGATCCCCATCAACCACCAGACCGGGTACAGCGTGAACAACGCGTACACGATCCAGCCGGACCGGAGCAACGGTGGGCGGCCGACGGCGGTCATCGCTCACCGACTCCTGCGAGCGCGCGGAGGCCGCCAACCCATCGACGCCAAGCGCCGGACGCTCGATCCGCTGTCGCTCCCATTCATCTGCTCCGCCCGCGTTTCTCGGGCAACGAGCCCGCGGAAACGTCCCGGCAGCGTACCGAGCCCCGCCGCACCTTTGCGACCATCGGTGGCGAGGGCAGGGCTCTCAGCGCGCAACCACGGTGATCACGGCGCAGAGTCGGGGGTCATCGCATTGAACTGGGGATGCGCGGCCAACCGGCGGAAGGCGGCGCCGTACGCCCGACCCTTCGCCGTCTGGTCGTCGATCCGGCAGTTCCAGACGTTGGCCTCGTTCCAGTACACCCACGCCTTGAGCATCGGGTAGTCGGCCGCCATCTTGTCGATGTCGTAGTCGAGCATGCCGGCGGGGTCGGTCGTCGAGTTGAGGTCGACGCCCCACTCGCACATCATGATCGGCTTGCCGGGCGCCTTCGCCGTTGCCCAGTTGTAGAAGCCCGGCCATCCGATGTCAGGACGGCTCCGGCCCATCAGTTCGCCGAGATCGTCCTGGATGTTGTCCTTGATGTACGGATCGAAACACACCCAGTCGACGTACTGGTCGCCGGGATAGAGGGCATCGAGGTGTTGCCGCCATCCCCAGTAGCCCATCACGTTCCAGACGAAGACGGCGTTGTCGACGCCCGCCTCGCGAAGCTCGGTCACGACGTGCCGGAACATCGCCGCGTAGTCGTTGGCGGTCATGCCGGACCCGGCGGTCGCTCGGACGTTGTCTTCCGGCTCGTGCCAGATGTTGAGGAAGAGCTTGTGCGGGTACGCCTTGATGTTCGCCGCCACCGTCGCGATCTCGTTGTCGGCTCCGCCGCGAGCGATCGACGCCCAAGTGCCGCTGGGCTTCCAGTTGTACAGCAGGAGGCTCCGCTGCTTGCCAGGTCGCTCGGCCATCTGCCGCTCGCTCGCAGTCGGGAACCGCTGCGCACCGTTCTTGTAGAAGTGCAGGATGTCGGGTGTGTTCTGGGCGACCGCCTCGTACTCGGCGAGGCCCGTCACGTAGTCGTAGCCGCCCGACCTGTTCGGCGTCGACGCACCGAACCACATGCCGCACGAGGGTACGAGGAGATCGGAGATCGAGCAGCCTTCCGCCGGGCTCGGTGCCTCAGGGGCCGGCGTCGTCGGCGCGACCTCGGTGACGATCCGAGCTTGCGGCGACGTGAAGTAGCCGTACTGGTCGAAGACGTAGTCGGCGCGAGTCGACGAGAAGAGCGCAACGCCCTCCGACGACGACCGACTGACGGCGAAATTGGCGATCACGGTCGAATCGACGAGGTTGATCGAAGACGTTCCCGGGTTGGGCGTGCCGTTCGCGAAGACCGATGCGAATCCGGGCGTCCGTGGCTGGATCATCGCGAGTGAGCCGACGGCGATTCCAGCACCGTCGGTGCGGAATGATCGGGTCTCGCCACGCTCGAGCCAGCGCGTTGCGCGCGTGTCGACCTTGCGCACCGGTGTCATCGGGACGTAGAGGCCCTCGCGCGACCAGCTCGCCGATGGCCCTGTGAAGTACCCGAGGAGGTCGACGACCAGGTGGCCGTCGCTCGACGAGAAGACGTTGAACGCTCCATCGGCCACTGCGACGATCGCAGTACTCGCACGCGTCGAGTTCTGCGTCGGGATGTTGAGGGTCGAGGTCGCAGGCAGGGGCCCGTCCGACCAAGCGGTGACGAAGCCGGGCTGGTTGGGTCCGGTGGCGGTGAGGGTCATCACGACGGCTGTCGCATCCGCCGGTACCGAGCCGGGAAGGTCGATCGCTCGCGTCTGGCCCGCCCGGAAGCGCGAGCCCGCGCGCGTGTCGAGGATGCGGTTCGGATCGTTGCCGACGAAGCGACCACCCGAAGCCCCGTCGTTCGGCACGAATGCGCCTGTCACGTCGACGACGACGTTGACAGGGGTGAGTGTGAAGATGTCGAAGGCACCGCCCCGGCCGAGCGGGACGATCGCCTCGGACGAGTAGGCCAGCCCCGATTGGTAGTTGATCGTCGAGGCTTGCGGGAGCGGCTCACCCGACGGGAACGCAGTGACGAACCCGGCGCCCTGACCGTCGATCGCGACGATCGTCACGACGACTGCGGTGGCGTTCGACGGGACCCCGTTGGAGCCGGCCACGGCGACGCGCAAGGTGTTCCCGTCGATGCGCGTGGTGCCGATCCCGGTGCGCGTGTCGACCTGACGGAACGGGTCGATCTGTACGTAGGTCGACGGAGGACGATCTGCACCGAGCGCGACATCACCGGTCGAAACCGACCACACGACGATCCCGGCGATCAGCGGGATGGCGGCCATGAGGAGGCTCGCCATGGTCCGAGTGCGGGGCCTCGGTCGTCCGTTCTTGGGCTCATTCACGCGTGATGCTCCTTCACAGGTCAACCCGACCGAACTCGGTCAGGTCTGCACGACCGTCCGCCCAACGGCGGCAGACCATAACACCGTTCGTTCCGAAATCGTAGTGCGACCGTAACATTTCGAGTCGGTCCAGGTCCTCCGCATGCATCGGCATCGACCCTCTTGACTTGAGCGAGAGACAACCGGTGCATCGCCTTGCCGTTGACGCACCCCTCTTACGCTGGGCGTTTCAGGGCGACGAACGGTGACGCACCGTGGTGGTCGAGCGCTGCATCGCTGCGGTTGGTTCAGCGTGCGTACAGCTGACGCAATGGGGTTGTCAGCGCTGACACCACAATTTTGCGTCGACGTGACATGTCGCGGCGCCACGAGTCGTCGGCGCGGACGGTGGTGACGCCCGATGCGAAGCGGACCGGGTTTCCCGACACCGTGTGGTCCGTTCCGAGCGCGATGTCGGCCCCGGTGATGGCGAGCGTCGCTGCCGGCCGTTCGACGAGCCGGTCGACCGCACGTCCGAGCGACGCCGGGTCCTCGATGAAGTGCTCGTACGCCAGCCTGCGTCGTCGGACACCGACCATTCCGGCGAGCTGGAACAGCAGGTTGTGCGACGTCCATCGCGCACAGGCGCGCATGGTGCCCAACTGCTCCATCGGCTCGCCGGTCTCGGGCCGAGCGACACGCCGCGCCCACGAGTGACTCACGCCGCGCGGATCGCGCACGACATGGAGGAGGCGAACGTCGTGCGCTGGGAGGGAGCGGATCAGGAACAGGTAGGAGGGATGCTTCGACGAGTCGACGACGACCCGCACCTCCGGGTGCCCGTCGACGGCGATGTCGCCGATCGCCGTGTACAGCGCGTCGAGCACGGTGACGAGTCGAGCGTGCGCCTCTCGGAACGCGCGAGGAGCGATGCGTGGGGCGAGCAGCCAGACGATGTACCGGTTCCGATCGACGGCCCGCCGGTCGTCGGCGAGTGCGGCCAGATCGATCGTGTCCCAACCGCCGAAGGCGCGGGCTCCGACCGCTACCCAGAAGGGGCACTCGCTGAAGGCAGCGCCGCAACCGCATCGCTCGTCGTCGCGCACGCTGCGATTCCAGATGTGCACCATCTCACCGAGGGCAACGGTGTCGCCAGCGGTTGCAAGCGTGCGCTCGAGGAGGGTGGTCCCGCTCCGACCGACTGCGCCGATGAAGACGACGGTCGTCACTTCTGTCTCCGCAGGACCAGCCGGCTGCGGAGGGGTCGCGTGGCCAAGGTGCCGTCGAGCAGCGTGCCGACGAGCGTGGAGAAGGCGGCGACCGCCGACGCGATGTCACCGTCGACCGGCCCTCGCTCGCTTCGCGGCCGTGGCGACCCGAGCAACGAGACGAGCTCGTCGTAGGTCGTCACGGAGTCGATGGTGCCCGCCGCTGCGAGCCTGGCGACGTAGCGCATCTGATGGTCGTCGACGTGCTCACCGAACGCGGGGTTCCGCGCCATCACGATCGGCCGGTGGCCGGTGCGCAGCGCCAACGAAATCGTGCCGGGCCCGCCGTGGCAGACCACCGCGTCGGCATCGCGCATCCAGCTCGCGAGATCGTCAGCGGGAAGGTAGTCGACCGACTCGAGACCTGCGAGGGCCGATGTCGCGCCCCGCTGGACGATGACATCGAGACCGAGATCGGCGCGGGCTCTCGACATCCAGTCGAGCATCCGTGCATAGGGGTGGTGGTCGGTACCGACCGTCGCGACCACTCGCGTCACAGGAGCCGGCCGATCAGATGGCTCCCTGGGAACAGGTCGAGTTGCTCCGGATCCTGGGCGAGGAACAGGTCGGTCACCGGGGACACGAGTCGTGCGGTCAGCGTTCGAGTGTCGATCCGGTCGATCACCTCGACGTACACGGTCTTGGCGCCGAATAGCTTCCCGATCCAGAAGAACGGCACGGCGATCGCAGCGCCCGACGACACGATCACGTCGGGCCGCATCCGGTTCACCTCGCGCACTGCGAGGAACGTGTTTCGAATGAGGTTCTTCACGTCGCGGGTGGTCGGGTGGTATGCCCACGCGACCGAGGCGCCGTCGAGGAGGCTGACGGCGTCTGGCAGACGGAACGTGACCCATCGGACGTCGTGCTCGCCGTACCAGGGCTTGAGCTGGAGCAGCTGGGCGAGATGACCGCCGGCCGACGACGCGAACATGACTCGTAGCCGCACGGGAGAAGAGACTCGGTCGCTGTTCATGAGGGAGGCCGACTGGGCGGGCGCCTCGCGCCGTCGCCGTGCGATCTGGAAATCGTAGTCAGAACCCAGCCGTTTGCGACGGCCCTCGACGCGTTGCAGACGATTCCTTGAACATTTGCCCCCGTGCTGCGCAGGTAGCATCGTCGCAGCATGGTGGACAAGAGCGCGAGCGATGGCGAGCGCCTCGGCGGAACTCAGGTCTCACAACCCGATCTGCTCGCGGCGCTTCGACGGCAGTGGATGACGGTGCTGTCGGCGGCCCTGATCGGGACGATGGTCGGATGGATCTTCGCCGAAGCGCGTCCCACGGTGTTCGAGTCGCGCTCCACGCTGCTGCTCGTTGCGGCCGGCGACGAGCAGGCGCCCGGCGGTGGGCGCGAGCGGACGCTCGACGTCGCCACCTGGGCGACGGTCGCACGCGAGACCAGCCTCCTCCAGGAGGTCGCCGATGAGCTCGGCATGCAACTGGTCAACGTTCGGGCCCGGAGCACCGTGACGCCGGCACCCACCGGCGACGTGTTGATCATCACATTCGAAGCCGGCAGCGTCGACGCCGCGATCGACGGCGCCACGGTCTACAGCGAGCGCTTCCTGGCGCGACGCGAGGCGAGTGTGAACCAGTCGACGATCAACGAGATGGCACGTCTCGAGAGTCTCGCCACCAACCTCGAGACGCAGATCGCCGGTATCTCCGAGCTCATCGACGCCGAGGAGGACAGAGGTGACGATGCATCGACCGTGCAGCTGTCGCTCCTCACGGCCACGCAGCAGCAAGCGATCGAACGGCTCGCACAGGTCAACGATCAGATCGTCACGCTCGAGACCGACGCCGACACCGGGCGCGTCCTCGTCGACCCGGGAACGGCGGTCAGCCAGACCGGGTTGAGTCGGTCGCTCACCACCCTCGCCGGACTGATGATCGGCGCGTTGATCGGTCTGGTCGCAGCGCTCCTGCGCGACCGCTACGACGATCGCTACGCGAGCGCGGCGTCGCCGGCGTCGCTCGGTGTACGCGAGATCGCCCGGGTCCCGTATCGCCGACCGGGTTCGGCCGCGCCGGCCCATTCGATGCAGGCGTACAGCCGCCTCATCGCGCGCCTGACCTTCGTGCGACGCGACTCGTTGGAACGCGGCCGATCCGTGCTGCTGCTCCCCGTGGAGAGCGAGACGTTGCCCGACGACGTGGCCGTCTCGGTCGCGAACTCGCTGTCGGCGAGCGCCGAACTCACGGGGATCCTGATCGAGGTCTGGTCCGACTCGGTGGCGCTCGAGTCGAGGCCGGGCCATTGGGCCGACACGCTCGAGGACGTCAAGTCCGTGCGCGAACACAACGATCTGGTGTTGCTCCCACTGCACGGGCTCGACCGGTCAGCGGCCGGGATCGGTCTCGCTGCGCTCGTCGACGACACCGTCCTGCTCGTCGCCGAGGCGACGCCGATGCAGCGGGTCCTCGAAGCGCTCGACGATCTGCGGGCTGTCGATGCGGCGAACGTGCAGGTCGTGGTCATCACCGGCGCAGGGCGCCACCGGGCGATGCTCCCGCCCGACCCCATCACCGACCCGATGAGCTGAACCCGTCGGGAGATGCCGGCGCCCGGCACGCCGGTCGCCGCCGGTCACGCCGCCGGGACGACGACACTCCAGCCGATGGCCTTGCTGCCCACGGCCGTGCCGGTGGCGGTCGCTCCTGGCCACGTGCCGGCAACCACCGCGGTGTCACCAGCGCCCGAGGTGACCCTGCCGCCGCCCGAGCCCACCGTCGAGGTCCGCCCGGCGACTGCGGTCGGGAGGGTCCAGCCTGCGTTGCCGCTCGTCTTGTCGACCCAGTAGCTCACGACCCGAGAGCCGTTGGCCGTGACCTCGACCGGCGGGGTCGTCATGGCGCTCGACGAGGTCGGCGAGATCGCCGACGCGGCGAGGCTGATCGAACCGGCGTCGGCGTAGACGATCAGATCGACGGCGACCTTGGCCGAGGCACCGAGGGGCACCTGGATGGTCGAACCGGCAGTACCGGCGGCCGCAGTGCGCGTGAACACCCACGACCGGACGTCGGGGGCACCCGCCTCGGCGGTGCCGAGCAACGTCCACGCCGTAGGCGTCGATGCGGTGGTCGCCGAGTTCGCCGTGACGAACAGCAGGAGTTGGTCTCCCGGCGCGACCGATGTCGGCACCACGATCGATGCGGTGGTGGTCGTCGAGTTCACACTCGCGGCGGCCCGGAAGTCGACGACAGCGACGCCGACGCTGACGTCCGCCGACGCGGTCGTCACACCTCCGCGGTCGTCGGTGACGGTCAGGGTGACGGTGTACGTCGCTTCGGCGGTGTACGCCACACCTGCGACCGGTCCGGTGCCTGCGGCGCCGCTCCCGAAGTCCCAGTCGTACGACACGATCGAGCCGTCGGAGTCCGCGGAGGCCGATGCATCGAAGGTGCACGACAGCGACGTGCACGACGAGGCGAAGGTGGCGGTCGGCATGTTGTTCGCCGTGGCGGGCGCCATCACGATCGTCCAGCCGATCCCCTTCGTGCCGGCGACCTGACTCGCGCCGGTCGCTCCCTGCCAGTCGCCTGCCAACGGGTATGCGTCGGCGACGGCGGCCGTGATCCGACCACTGCCAGCGCCGACCGAGTTGGCGCGACCGATGACTGCCGTTGGCAGCGTCCAGCCGCCGTTGCTGCCCGACTTGTCCGACCAGTAGCTGACGACGACGGCGCCCGAGTAGGGCACGGGGGCAGACGGCGTGCCGAGGTGCACCGACGATGCTCCCATCACGGACGACGAGACGGTGACCGGGGCAGTTGCGTTGTCGTACGCGACCAGCATCCGCGACACCTTGCTCGACGCTCCCAGCGTCGATGTGACCGTCGATCCTGCGGAGGTGGCATCCGCAGCGCGGGCGAAGACCCACGACGTCATGTCGGGTATCCCGTCCTGGCGGGTGCCGAGCAGGGTCCAGCCGGTCGGTGTCGTCGCGGTGGTGTTGCTGTTGGCCGTCACGATGTAGACGAGCTGATCGCCGGCCTGCACTGCTGCCGGCACCGTCACCGAGGCGGCGGTTGCGGTGCTGTTGGCAGTGACCGCAGCTCGGAACTGCACGGCCGCGCCCGGGTCGACGGTCTCTACCCGGACCTGGGCGGTGGCGCTGGCGCCGTCGTCATCGGTGACCGTCAGCGTCGCGGTGTAGGTGCCGGCTGCGCTGTAGGTCGTGGTGGGCGCAGGGCCGGCACCCAGCGTGCCGTCGCCGAAAGCCCACGTGTAGGTCACGATCGTGCCATCGACATCGCCCGAGCCGGAACCGGCGAATGTGCACGACAGCAGGTTGCACGTCGCGGTCGCGATCGCGGTGGGAGCCACGTTCGGTGGATCGGTGACCGTGACGTCGAGGGAGTCGGTCGCCACGCCTCCCCGATCGTCGGTCACGGTCAGCGTGACGGTGTAGACGCCTGCGGCGGGGTAGTCGTACGACACGGTGCTGCCCGCTGCGGCGGCACCGTTGCCGAAGTCCCACTCGTACGAGACGATCGAGCCGTCCGCATCGCTCGAGCCGGTGCCGTCGAGCTGGCAGATGTGGCCGTCGCAGCTCGCACCGATCGTGGCGGTCGGCACCACGTTCGGCTGCGCGCCCGACGAACGGAACATCGCACGGCTCCGCCAGTCGACCGTGCTGTCGACGATCGCCGGCGCACCCGACGGCGCGCCCGAGGCCCAGCTCATGCGGAGCAGGTTCCCGGTCGACGCATCGGCGAAGTACAGCGAGTCGCCGTCGATGAACATGCCGCGAACGCGCCCGGGGTCGAGCCCGGCGACGTTGCCCCCAGCGGTGGAGCGCACAGCGTGCGGGATACCGCTCTGTGGCAGGAAGGGTCGGAAGAACAGGCTGTTCTGACCAGCGAGCGTGTAGTAGATGCGCGACGTCGCGGGGTCGAAGAAGATCCCCGTCATGCTCCCAGCGTCGGCGATGATGGTGTTCGCCCACATGTCGAGTGCCGTGCCGGGGCCGAACGTGCTGCCGTCGACCGAACGGGTCATGATCGTGCCGTCGACGTGGACGGTGTACAGGGTCGAGTTGACCATGAACGCCCCGCGCACGTGGCGCCACGGCGCGGTGCCCGGGAGCGCAGTGGAGGCGGCCGGTGCCCCGAGCCCGTCGAACGTGCGCAAGGTCACGTCGTCCTGGCTGCCGACGGTGCCGGTGGGAGTCAGGTCGCGGCGGATGATCTCGATGCCGTTCACGAGCGGGTTCTCGACGCTGCCGTGGAGGAACTCGAGGTTGACGGTGCCGTCACTGACGATGTCGAACGAGCGCATCGTGCCGACGTCATGGCCGACGGTCCCGCTGAGGTCGAGCGAGTCGATCGATCGGGTGCCGTCGATGTTGATGTGGAAGAGGCGCTCGCCCCCGCCGTCGGTGCACACGCACCGGTTGGCGAGGTAGACACGCACGGTGATCGGGGTGCCGGCCGCAACGGGGAAGGCCCATTGCATGCTGGGCGCTGCTGCCGGATCCCACCGCTGCGTGGTCCAGAGCGCTCCCGGAGGCCTGTCGAAGTCGCCCTTCGGAACGGTCGCATCGGTGCGGGGGACGTTGAGGCTCGAGGGAGCGGTCGACGGTGTGCTCCCGCTGTTGCGGAAGGGCGATGTGGTCGACGTGTCAGCGAGCCAGTCGGGACCGTCGTCGACGGATGCGAGCGTCGGACCACCGGCGTTGACGCGATGGAGCACGCTCTGGTCGATTGCGCCCGTGGTGCCGGTGGTCCGGCCGAGCTGGATCACGTCGTTGGGTAGCGAACCGATGTCGTTGGCCGGCACGAGCGTGCCCCCGGTCCAGGGGAAGAACGCGAGCCTCCCGCGGAGCTCGTTGTTGAAGCGGTCGGTGTCGCTGCCGGCCCAGATGCCCTGCGGGGTGATGTGGTAGTCGAACAGGCCGACGCCGCGTGTGCGCGTGGGGCTCCACGAGAACGGCAGGCCGGTCACGACGTCGATCGCTCCCATCCCCGGACGCGAGACGCCACCAGCACCCTGACGATCGGCCGCGAACGGGTTGTTGAACCACCGCTGATGGCCGCCGATGTACGCCACGTCGTCGTGGATCTCGACGGCGTACAGGGTGTCGCCGCCCGTGTAGTTGACCCACGTCGGCGCGAGGTTCGACGTCTCGGTCGTGATCTCGAAACGCGATGCCGTGTCGCACGAGAGGTTGGCGCGATAGGCAGCGGTGGTGGTGATGATCGCGTAGGTGCCGTCCTCGGAGATGTCGAGATCGCGTGTGTAGCTGTCGAACGACGATGAACAGATGTGGGTGTACCAGTTCGTCTGCCACGGGCTGAGGGAAGCCGGTGTCGTCGTGAGGTCGAGCAGCGCCACCTGTCCGCGTGGCTGGCCGTTGACGCTCGTGAAGTTGCCCGTGATGAGCATGCGCCCGCCGTCCGGTGTGACGTCGATCTTGATGACCTTGCCGATGCCGCCGTTGTGCAGACCCGACAGCGTCAGGTTCACGTCGTTGGTGACCGCTCCGGTGGTCGCGTCCACGGACGCCAGATAGGTCCGGGGCCGGCCGCCGATCGACGTGAACAGACCTGCCACGTAGAGGGTGTTGCCACTGAGCCGCAGATCGCGCACGAGGGCGTTGGCGCCTCCGACGTTGAACGTCGTCAGCGATCCGTCGCTGACGTTGAGTTTCGCGACCTTGCGGCGATTGACCCCGTCGATCGTGTTGAAGTCACCACCGACGAAGAACGTGGTGGCGTCGGTGCTCGGGATGACCACCTCGACGGTGTTGGAGAGCACCGGGTCGAAGTCCGGGTCGATCACGCCGGTCGTGGCGTCGAATGCGGCGAGGTACGCCTGGTCGTACACGGCGCCGCCGTTGCTGGTGGCGTCGGCGATCTGTGTGAACGTGCCGCCGACGATGACCGTGTTGCCGAACTGCCAGATCGAGTTGACCTGACCGTCGAGCACGTTCGGCGTCCAGTTCGCCGGATTGTCGGTCGGGAGCTGTGAACCGGCTGCCGATGCGGCCGATGCTGCCGTCGGCATCGTCCCGACGGCGGGTGCGATCACGGTGGCGAGGAGCGTCAGGGCGACCGCGAGGGTGCGGGCGCGCAGGTGCGTGGTGAACATCAGGATCCTTTCGCGCCGAGCGCGGCGCGATGTTCGTGGGATCGGGCGGAGCGCGGCCGCGTGGCCGCGCTCGATCACCAGGGGGTCGATCGGACGATCGTGGGAAGGGGGGTTCCGGGCCGTTCAGGCCCGGCGGTCAACCAGCGGTCACTTGTTGCCGGAGATGACCACGCCGACGGTGCGCAGGCAGATCAGGAGATCGTGCATCAGCGACCAGTTGTCGACGTAGTAGAGGTCGAGCCGCTTGTACTGCTCGAACGACCACTCGGAGCGTCCCGAGACCTGCCACAGGCCGGTCAGCCCCGGCAGGACCCGAAGGCGCTCACAGGTGAGCGAGTCCCACTCGGCGACCTCGGAGGGCAGCGCGGGCCGCGGGCCCACCATGCTCATCTCGCCCTTGATGACGGCCACCAACTGCGGCAACTCGTCGATCGAGGTCTTGCGGATGAAACGGCCCACCGTGGTGATGCGCGGGTCGTGGGACATCTTGAACAGTGGCCCGTCGCTCTCGTTGAGCGCGGCGAGCTCGGCCTTGCGTGCCTCGGCGTCAGCCACCATCGACCGCAGCTTCACCATCGTGAAGTGCTCGCCGTTGCGGCCGACACGGGTCTGACGGAAGAAGACGGGACCACGCGACGTCGCCTTGATGGCGATGGCGACGGCGGCGAGCACCGGAGCGGTGACGACCAGGAGCGACGAGGCGACGACTATGTCGAAGGTGCGCTTGGCGATGTGATGGACACCGTCGCGACTGACCGGCTCGACGTAGATCATCGAGCGACCGTCGAGGTTCTGCGGCAGCAGACGACTGACGTCGATGTCGCGGAGCGTGGACGAGATCGCGACGTGGTAGCCGTTGTCGGTCAGACGCCGCGTGAGCGAGTTGACCTCGATCTCCGGGACGGAGGCGGGCGACACGACCACGCCGCTCGCGCCGTGGACGGCGAGCAGCGCTTCGAGGTCCTCGATCGAGCCGAGGACGCTGACGCCGCCGCGGCTACCGATCTCGTCGGGACCGACGAAGCCCACGACCTCGTAGCCGAGCGTCTTGTTCCGCTGGAACAGGTGGAGCAGGCCGATCGCATGAGCGTCGGTGCCGACGATCACGATGCGGCGGCTGATCCGCCCGGCGGCCCGCAGCTCGGCGAAGATGTTGCGGGCGACGGTGCGCTCGACAGCGAGGGCGGCGACGACAGCGAGCCCAGCGAGGAGCACCCAACCACGTGACAGCTCCTTCATCTGGATCCCGAACGCTGCGATCACCATGAACCCGACGCCGAAGCCGGTGGCCTTGATGACGTTGGCGAGTTCGTCGATGCGCCGAGCGTTGGCACGCGAGCGGTAGAGGCGGCTCGCGAAGGCACCGGCTGCGAAGGCCGGCAAGCTCGCGAGGGCGAGCAGGGCGTGGGCGCGCAGCCCGGCCATGGTGAGTGGTGCGACGAACTGGATGGCAACGAGCGCAACCGCCAGGCCTGCACTCACCGCCGCGGCGTCCGCCGACATCAACCGGCGACGCAGCACGGAGGGGGTCAACCCCTGCGTCTGTGTCGCTGTGATCTTCCTTCGTGCCCGATGCGTGGCGTTCGAGGTGCCCGCCGGCACCTCCAACGCAACTGCTCCTTCGGAGACATGTACCGCCATGACCCGCACTCCATTTACTCTCGCCGTAGCCGACCTAACAATCGGATGACGTATTCCTATCAGAGTTCACGCAAAGTTGGCGAATGAATTTGATGACGGTCCGTGTCTTTCATGTGCGAATGCCACTTGGAGTGGCGGAGTTCCCCCTGAAAGTCACGCTGCATCGCAGTGGTTGCGGAAGCCATGACAGACGTCACGCCGACGTTCACCGTCCGTCGCCGACGATGACCCCGCCGACCACTCGGCGATCACACAGCGCGGTGCCACTCGGGGCCGGGACGCGACAACGGGCGGCCGTCCGGTGAGGACGACCGCCCGCGGTGGCCGACAGTGTGCTGGCGTGCGCTCAGCGTGTCCGGCTCAGGGAACGATGCCCTGCAGACGGAGGGCGGCGACGACTCGGTCGGCCGCGTCCTCCGGCGTGGTGATCGTGGTGTCGATCCGCAGCTCCGGGTCCTCGGGCGCTTCATAGGGGGACTCGATGCCGGTGAAGTTCCGCAGCTGTCCGGCGCGGGCCTTTGCGTACAACCCCTTCGGATCGCGCTGTTCGGCCACGTCGAGTGGCGTATCGACGAAGACCTCGACGAACTCGTCCGATTCCACCCGGTCGCGGGCGAGTTGACGTTCCGCGCGGAACGGCGAGATGAACGACACGAGGACGACGAGTCCGGCGTCGACCATCAGGCGCGACACCTCGGCGATGCGGCGGATGTTCTCGACCCGATCGGCATCGGTGAAGCCGAGGTCGCGGTTCAGGCCGTGCCGGACGTTGTCGCCGTCGAGGAGGTAGGTCTTGATCCCGGCCGCGTGGAGCTTCGACTCGACGATGTTGGCGATCGTCGACTTGCCCGACCCAGACAGACCCGTGAACCAGACGACGCCGGGTCGGTGGTTGGCCTGCGCGATTCGAGCCGCCTTGTCGACGCGCACCTCCTGCCAGTGGATGTTGTGCGACCGGCGCAAGGCGAAGTGCAGCATCCCGGCACCGACCGTGTTCTGGGTCAGCTTGTCGATGATGACGAACGCACCGGTCTCGCGGTTCTCCGTGTACGGGTCGAACGGGATCGGCCGGTCGGTGCTGAGGTTGCAGACGCCGATCTCGTTCAGTGCGAGCGTCGTGGCGGCGAGATGATCGAGGGTGTTCACATCGATCCGGTACTTCGGGTGCGCCAGTGTCGCCCCGACCGTCCGCGTGCCGATCTTCAGCAGGTACGGACGTCCCGGGAGCATCTCGTCCTCGTGCATCCACACGACGTGCGCTTCGAACTGGTCGGCCACCTCGGCTGGCGACTCGCCGGCGCAGATCAGGTCGCCGCGGCTGACGTCGATCTCGTCCTCGAGGGTGATCGTGACCGACTGGCCGGCGACGGCCTCGTCGAGATCTCCGTCCATGGTGACGATCCGCGCGACACGGCTGGTGGTTCCCGCAGGGAGCACCCGGATCGTGTCGCCGGGGCGGACGACGCCGCCGACGATGCGACCGGCGAAGCCACGGAAGTCGAGGTTGGGGCGGTTCACCCACTGCACCGGCATCCGGAACGGCAGGCTCGCCGTGTCGTCGTCGACGACCACGGTCTCGAGGTACCCCATCAGAGTCGGGCCGTGGTACCAGTCCATGTGAGCCGTCGGCTCGACCACGTTGTCGCCCTTCAACGCCGACATCGGGATGAACGTGATGTCGTCGAGCGCGATCTGCTTCGCGAACTGGCGATAGTCGTCGGCGATCGAGTTGAACGTCGCTTGCGAGTACTCGACGAGGTCCATCTTGTTGATGGCGACGACGACGCGCTTGATGCCGAGCAGCGACACGAGGTAGCTGTGTCGGCGGGTCTGGGTGAGGATCCCCTTACGGGCGTCGACGAGGATGATCGCGACGTCGGCGGTGGATGCGCCGGTGACCATGTTGCGGGTGTACTGCTCGTGTCCCGGGGTGTCGGCGACGATGAACTTGCGCTTCTCCGTGGAGAAGAATCGGTATGCGACGTCGATCGTGATGCCCTGCTCTCTTTCGGCGGTGAGGCCGTCGAGCAGCAATGCGAAGTCGAGGTCGCCGCCCTGGGTGCCCACCTTTGCCGAGTCGGCTTCGAGCGCAGCGAGGTGATCCTCGAACACGAGGTGTGACTCGTACAGCAGACGGCCGATGAGGGTGCTCTTGCCGTCGTCGACGCTGCCGCAGGTGATGAAGCGCAGCAGGCTCTTGTACTGGTGGGAGATGAGGTACGCCTCGATGTCCGAGGCGATCAAGTCGGATGCGTGTGCCATGTCGGTCGGTGCTTTCTGTGGAGCAGGGTGCGTGCGTGTGCGGGGAGCGGGGCGGATCCGACCGGCGTCAGAAGTACCCCTCCTGCTTCTTCTTCTCCATCGAGCCGGCGCCGTCGTGGTCGATGATGCGACCCTGACGCTCGGAGGTGGTGGCGAGGAGCATCTCCTGAACGATGTCGAGCAGCGTCGTCGCCTCGCTCTCGATCGCGCCCGACAGCGGGTAGCAGCCGAGCGTGCGGAACCGGACGTTCTTGATCATCGGCTCCTCACCCGGGTGCAGCCGCTCGCGCATACGATCGTCGTCGACCATGATCAGCACGCCGTCGCGATCGACGACGGGTCGCGGCGCTGCGAAGTAGAGCGGCACCAGCTCGATCTGCTCGAGGAGGATGTACTGCCAGATGTCGAGCTCGGTCCAGTTCGAGATCGGGAACACGCGCAGTGTCTCGCCCTGGCTGCGACGACCGTTGTAGATCGACCAGAGCTCGGGTCGCTGGCGCTTCGGGTCCCACTGGTGCTGCGGCGAGCGGATCGAGAACACCCGCTCCTTGGCGCGTGACTTCTCCTCGTCGCGGCGCGCCCCACCGAAGCAGAGGTCGAAGCGATACAGGTCGATCGCCTGCTTCAGGCCCTCGGTCTTCCACATGTCGGTGTGAAGCGCCGAGCCGTGGTCGAACGGGTTGATCCCCAGCTTCACGCACTCGGGGTTGCGGTGGAAGATGAGTTCGTACTCGGCGGCCACCTTGTCGCGCATCCGGTACATCTCCTGGAACTTCCAGGTGGTGTCGACGTGGACGAGTGGGAACGGGGGCTTGGACGGATAGAACGCCTTCTTGGCGAGGTGGAGCAGCACGGAGCTGTCCTTGCCGATCGAGTAGAGCATCGCCGGGCGCTCGCACTCGGACACGGCCTCACGCATGATGTGGATCGCCTCGGCTTCGAGGCGCTGCAGGTGGGTGAGCCTGCCGGCCGAGATCTGGGGCTGTGCGGTCGAAGCCGCGGTCGTCGTCTGGATGGACATCACATCTCCGTCTGTCGGTCGAACGTGACCAAAGGGGGTTTCGGCACCGGTCGTGGCTGACTCGGGCCCGGTCTCAGGACTGCATTGTCTGGTGTCTCTACAGACAATACAGATAATCAGGTGAACGATGCCACCACCATCAAGACTTCGTCAAGACCATGACGAACTGGCTCGGCGGCGTGGGGCGAACGCCCCAGGTTCATCGGCGCCCCACGACGTCGGGATGAGCGCGTCGGGATGAGCGCGTCGGGATGAGCGCGTCGGGATGAGTGCGTCGGCGGCCGGTGGGTTCAGATGCCGAGCACGGCGCGAACCGCGTCGACCACGTCGTCGTGGAACGACCCGGCTGTGGCGACCACACCGCTGTTGTGGGCGAGGGTCCGCCCGTGCCGGAAGTCCAAGGGCGCACCGGTGACGTCGGTGACGCGTCCGCCGGCCTGTTCGACCACGAACTTGCCGGCCGCGTGATCCCAGATCTTCTCGCGATAGTCGGCTCGGGTGGGGAGCCGGAGGTAGATCGACGCGTCGCCGCGTGCGACGGCGCCGTACTTGCACTGGCTGTCGATGCGGTAGGGCGGAGCCGTGATGCCGAGACGCTCGGCGATCTGCGCGGCGTGACCGTGATCGGAGTGTCCGGACTCCACCGATTCGCAGAACCGGGCCTCGGCGATCGTCGCCGGGGCAGACACCCGGACGGGCACGGCCGCAGCTGCGCCTCCGTACCACGCCGAGCACGTGCCGTCGGTCGCCGCGAAGACCGCGCCGCGCGAGCCGTCGGCGTTGGGCAGGTTCGGGCACCCGAGCACACCGAGCACCACCTCGCCGTCTTCGACGAGCGCGAGCGCGATCGCGTACTGGTCGCCGCGGAGGAAGCCCTTCGTCCCATCGATCGGATCGAGGGTCCAGTAGCGGTCGTCGTCGCCGTCTGCGCCACCGAGGTCGATCCACTCGAGGACCTGATCGGGAGCAACGCCGGCGCCACGCTCGCCGCGCACGAGTTCGACGACGCCGTCGCGGAGTGACGCGTTGCCCGGTTCCTGCAGCTCGGCTGCGGCTTCCTCGCCGACCATCGTCAGCGGCCCGAGCACGTCGGTGAGCGCAGCGGCAACGACGGCCTGCGTCGCGAAGTCGGCAACCGTCACCGGGCTGTGGTCACCCTTGGTCAGGGTGTCGCCGGCCAGGAGGCGGCCCTGCGTGCGATCACACATGGCGCTGGCGGCCGTGACCGCCGCGATCGCCGCTTCCAGTTCACGTTCGTGTGCCAAAGCGCTCCTCCGTGGTCCGCCGGTACTCCTCTGCGAGCCCGGTCACCTCAGCCGGCAGCGTGTGAGCGACGAGGTCAGCCACCGAGACGGTCTCGAGGACCCGCCGCAAACTCCCACGGATCGCCATCCAGACCTCCGGGAGGGCCTCGGCGGGCGCTGCGTAGGCCAGCGAACGGAGGCTCTCATCGTGCACGTCGGCGAGGGGTCCGTCGACGGCTCGGAAGATGTCGGCCAGCGAGATCGCCGACGCCGCACGAGACAGGGTGAAGCCGCCGTCGGGGCCCCGGCGGGAGCGGACGAGCCCGGCCCGCTTGAGATCTCGGAGGATGTCGTGGAGGTATTTGAGCGAGATCTGCTGTCGCTGCGAGATCTGCTCGGCCTTGGTGGCCTCGTCGCCGCCCACTGCCAACTCGGCCATGGCGCGCACGGCGTTGTCGACCCGCTCGGAGATCCTCATCGAGCGGTCACCCTACCGGCGCTGTCATCGCAGGCCCGCGCCATGCCGGTCAACGATATGCCGGTCAGCGCCAGGCGAAGACGGGTTGCTCGAGGTGGTCGACGCGTTCGCCGGCGCGACCGAGCAGGCCGACCTGGCGGAACTGGAAGAGCACGGCGCCGGTCGGGGCGTGGATCAGGTCGTTGCCGAGCGGGAGTTGGATCACCGGGCGGTCGCTCTCGGGGATGTCGACGAAGCGGGGCTCACCCTGCTCCAGGGCATGCAGACCGATCCGGTAGACGGCGAGCACCTCGTCGGGGGCGGGGCGGAGCGCCGGGTCGGCGCCGCCCCAGAGCACCACCGGTGTGATCACGTACCCGGACCGCGTGGGGTAGTCGTCGAGCCAGCCGAGCACGGCTGTGGTGTCGAGGCGCACGCCCAACTCCTCGTCCACCTCACGCAACGCCGCGTCGAGTGCGGTCTCGCCGGGGTCCACGCGCCCGCCCGGCAGTGCCCACTGGCCCGCGTGCCGGTTCATGCGCGCCGCGCGTCGGCACAACAGGAACGCAGCACCGCCGGCCACACCCACCATGCGCAGATCGAGCGGTTGCCCATGGCGGTCGACGAGATCGCCCGGCAGCGCCGAGGGGTCGACGGCCGCGAGCGCGCTCGGCGCATGGGGGTCGTCGTGGTCGTCGGGTCGGCTGTCGACGAGGACGATCGCCACCGCTGCCCGCTTGCGCCCGTCGAGGGGATGCTCCGTACGCGTATGGGCGCTGAGCCGCTCGGTGAGCGTGTCACGCAGGTGGTCGGAGAACTCGATCATGCTGACCGACACTGTTGCAGTTGATCGCCTACCGTCGACAACCGTGGATTCGGCGCGCGCGGGGACGGTGCGGCTGCACAACGAGGACTGGGGTTTCGAGACCAACTGTTTCGTGTGCGAGCCGCAGAACCAGCACGGCCTGCGGATGTCGTTCTTCCACGACACGGCGCGGTCACTGGTGGTGGCCGAGTTCGAACTCGCCGACGCGTTCAGCGGCGCCCCGACCCTTGTGCACGGTGGTGTGTCGCTCGCCATCCTCGACGAGGCGATGGCGTGGGCATGCATAGCGATCGGTCACCAGTGGGCAGTGACGACCGAGACCTCGGCGCGCTTCCTGCGCACTGTTCGGGTCGGATCGCTCTACACGGTGGAGGCTGGCGTCATCGATCACGAGCACGGAGCCATGCGCACCACTGGCCGCATCCTCGATCGGCGCGGCGGGTTGCGCGTCGAGGCGGCGGCGACGTTCACGACGCTCGGCGAAGCGCAGGCCGCACGATTCGCCGGGGGCGCGCTCGACCCAGCACACCAGAGCTACCTACGCCAGACGCCGGAGCACATGTCCGAGCACAACAGGGAGCAAACATGAACGAACTGAGACTGTTCTCGGCCAAGCCGTACGAGGTCCGCACGTTCGATCGCGCTGCGGCCGAGCTGGGGATGTCCCTCACGTATCTCGAACCCCGCCTCGACAGGTCAACCGTCGAACTCGCGGCGGGTGCCCCCGCTGTCTCGGTGTTCGTGAACGACGACGTGTCGGCTCCGGTGATCGAGGCGTTAGCGGCAGGTGGGACGCGCTGTGTCGCGCTCCGATGTGCCGGCTTCAACAACGTCGATCTGGAGGCCGCGGCCGCTCACGGCATCACGGTGGTGCGGGTCCCGGCGTACTCGCCGAACGCCGTGGCCGAACACACGCTTGCGCTCATCCTCGGGCTCAACCGGCACATCCACCGCGCCTACAACCGGGTCCGCGACGGCAACTTCGCGCTCGACGGCCTCGTCGGGTTCGATCTCGCCGGGAAGACGGCCGGCGTGGTCGGGACGGGCAGGATCGGCCTCATCGTCGCCCGACTGCTCTGGCACCTCCGTTGTCGAGTGCTCGCGGTCGACCCGTTCCAGGACGATCATCTGCTCGCGCTGGGCGTCGAGTACGTCGATCTCCCGACGTTGCTCGCCGAGAGTGATCTCATCACTCTCAACTGCCCGCTGACGCCGGAGACGCACCACCTCGTCGACGCCGACGCGATCGGGGCGATGAAGCCGGGCGTGATGATCGTCAACACAGGGCGCGGCGCGCTGATCGACACGTCGGCGGTGATCGACGGGCTGAAGAGCGGTCAGATCGGCTCGCTCGCGCTCGACGTGTACGAAGAGGAAGCGGCGCTGTTCTTCGAGGACCGCAGCGACGAGATCATCGATGACGACCAGTTCGCCCGCCTGCTCACGTTCCCCAACGTGTTGATCACGGCGCACCAGGCGTTCCTCACGCATGAGGCGTTGGCGGCGATCGCGAGCACCACGGTCGACAACGTGATCACCGTGCTCGGTGGCGCGGTGAGCCCCAACCAGGTGGCTCGCTGACCGCCGGCGGCGGGTGCCCGCACAGCAGCGGCGAGCACCCGCACACCGGCGGGAACTATGCGGCGGCCGACCTCGCTGTGTCGGCCACAGTGCCGGTCGCGGTGTCGAGCAGGGGTGCGGCGGTACGCCGACGGAACGCCTTGACGATCTCGAGCGTGAGGAGGAGGAGGGCGCCCGATCCGATGCACAGCAGGAGATCCCACACGCCCAACGGGTCGAGGTCGAGGAAGTCGTTGAGCGGCGTGTAGATGGCGAGCAACTGGAGTGCGACCACGGCGCCGGCGATCGCGAGCATGAGCTTGTTGCTCATCCATCCGATGGTGGCGAGCGATTCGCGATGCGAACGGGTGCCGATCGCCTGGAACACCTGGAGGAATGCGATGCTCGTGAAGATCATCGTCTGCCACTCGGGACGATCGGCCGCGTAATAGGCGAAGCCGAGCGCGAGCGCAATCGCGCCGATGAAGACGCCGACCCACGCGGTCTGCTTGCCGAGTCCACCTGACCAGATGCTCGAGTCGGGTTGGTGTGGCGGTCGCTGCATCACCGTCTTCTCCGCCGGCTCGACACCCATCGAGAGCCCGAGCAGACCGTCGGTCATCAAGTTGAGCCAGAGCAGCTGGAGGGGGAGCAGCGCGACCGCGGTGTCGACGTCGCCACCGCCGATCAGGAACGGGATCGGCCAGCCGAGCATCACGATGATCTTGCCGAGGTTGCCCGCGACAGCGAACGAGACGAAGCGCCGCAGGTTGTCGTAGATCACGCGGCCCTCTTCGACCGCCGCGACGATCGTCGCGAAGTTGTCGTCGCGCAGCACCATGTCGGACGCTTCCTTGGAGACGTCGGTGCCCGTGATGCCCATCGCGACGCCGATGTCGGCGCGCTTGAGCGCAGGGGCGTCGTTGACGCCGTCGCCGGTCATCGCCACGACCTGACCCTGGTTCTGGAGGAGCTGCACGATCCTGAGCTTGTGCTCCGGCGACACCCGGGCGAACACCGACACCTCGCGCACGGCGTCGTCGAACTCCGCCTCGGTGAGCCGGTCGAGGTCGTTGCCGGTGAGCACTCGGTCGGTGGTCGTGATGCCGAGATCGGTCGCGATGGCCTTGGCGGTGAGGGGATGGTCACCCGTGATCATCACCGGCCGGATACCCGCGGTGCGGCAGGTGGCCACGGCATCGCGCACCTCGGCGCGAGGCGGGTCGATGATGCCCACGAGACCGAGCAGCGTGAGTTGCTCTTCGGCCACGGACGCTTGATCGGCGCCGGTCACCTGGCGGTAGGCGATCCCGAGCACGCGCATGCCGTTCGACGCCATCGAGTCGTTGGCCGCGATGACCCGGTGGCGCCACTCGTCGGTCAGCTCGACCTCGCCCTCGTCGTCCCAGATGTGGGTGGTGTGCGCGAGCAGGCCGTCGATCGCTCCCTTGACGAAGGCGACGGCGGTGCCCTGGGGCAGGCTGGCCAACGCATCGACGCGTCCGTCGACGGGCCCGTGCAGGGTGCTCATGCGCTTGCGGTCGGAGTCGAACGGGTTCTCACCGATCCGTGGCATCAGCGTCCGGATGCCAGCGACGTCGAGGCCGGCATCGTGGGCCGCCTGTAGGAGCGCGGTTTCGGTCGGGTCGCCGATGGTGCTGGTCGAGCCGTCGGTCTCGTGCCGGAAATCGCCGTCGTTGCACAGGAGACCGGCCGCAAGGGCGAGGCGGAGGGAGGAGGGTCCGGCCCCGACCGCGTCGCTCGGACGGACGTTGGTGAGTTCGAGCTGGTGATTGGCGACGTCGATCACCGTCACCGTCATGCGGTTCTGGGTCAGGGTGCCGGTCTTGTCGGAGCAGATCGTGGTGACCGATCCGAGGGTCTCGACAGCAGGGAGTTTGCGGATCAGCGAGTTGCGGCGGAGCATCCGTTGTGCGCCGATCGCAAGGGTGAACGTGACGACGGCGGGGAGGCCTTCGGGGATCACGGCGACAGCAACCGAGATCGCCGTGAGGACGAGGTCGGACGCCGTCTCACCAGCGATCGCACCCATGATCACCACGAGGATCGCGACGATCAGACCGACGATCGCCAGTTGCTTGCCCACCAGGTCGAGCCGGTGCTGCAGCGGGGTGCGGTCGGATTTGACCTCCTGGAGGAGGGTGGCGATGCGGCCGAGCTCGGTGCCCATCCCGGTGTTGGTGACCAGACCCACGCCGCGCCCGTACGTGACCTGCGTGCCCGAATAGCCCATGTTGCGGCGGTCGCCGAGGGCGAGGTCGGGACGCTCGAGGGAGTCGACCTGCTTGTCGACCGGTTCGGATTCGCCGGTGAGGGTGGCCTCCTGGATCCGCAGGTTGGCGGATTCGATCAGGCGCATGTCGGCGGGAACCACCGAGCCGGCTTCGAGCTGCACGAGGTCGCCGGGCACCAGCTGGCCCGCAGGCACCTCGACGGTGCGTCCGTTGCGGACCGCGCGAACGGTGGGCACCGCCATCTTGCGGAGCGCAGCGATCGCCTGCTCGGCGCGGTACTCCTGGAAGAAGCCGAGGAGTGCGAACAGCACGACGATCGCACCGATCGCGCCGGCCTCGAGGAACTTGCTCAGCGCGAGCGACAGCAACGCCGCGCCGATGAGGATCACCACCATGACGGCGGTGAGCTGCTCCCAGAGGATGATGATCGCCTTCTTGGAGCCCTTGTCCTCGAGTTCGTTCGGACCGTGTTCGGCGAGGCGGGTTGCCGCGTCGCTGTCGGACAGGCCCTGGTTGCTGGAGTCGAGGCGGTGCAGCGCCTCGTCGACGCTGACGGTGTGCCAGGCTTCGGTTGCGGTCATCATGGGGGATTCCTGGTTCGTTTCGTGGTTCGTGGTTTCGAGCCGGCCGAGGGCGGCAGTCACCCGTTCATGGTACGGGCGCCCGCCTGCTTCCTTCCCTGAGACCGGCTGGTCGATGCTCCGCGCTGGTTCGCGCGACCTCGATCGTCGGAAGGTCGGGTGCGCTGGTGACGACCGTCAGATGCCGAGCTCGTTGGAGGTGGGGCGCATCTGCATCAGCTGCTCGATGCGCTCCTCGATCGGCGGGTGCGTCAGGAACATCTTCGCGAAGCTGACCTGACGGCCGGTGAGGGGGTTGACGATGTAGGCGGTCGCCTGCTGGGGGCTGATGTTCATGGGCACACGCCGGGCCGTCGCATCGAGCTTGGCGAGCGCGCTCGCGAGCGGACGAGGGTCACCGAGGAGCGCTGCGCCGCCGCGGTCGGCTTCGAACTCGCGGCTGCGTGACAGCGCCATCTGCATGACGGATGCGGCGATCGGCGCCAGCATCGAGAGCATGATGAGGACGATCGGGTTCGGACGGTCCTCGTCGTTGCTGCCGCCGAACATGCTCGCGAACATCGCCATGTTGGCGATCGCCGAGATGCCCGTGGCGACGGCGGCCGCGATCGACCCGATGAGGATGTCACGGTGCTTGATGTGGGCGAGCTCGTGGGCCACCACGCCGCGCACCTCGTCGCGGTCGAGGACGTGGAGCAGCCCCTGGGTCACACAGACCACGGCGGTCTTCTCGTTGCGTCCGGTCGCGAACGCGTTCGGCTGGACGTCGGCCGAGATGAACAGGCGTGGGGTGAGCATGTTGCCCCGTGCGGCGAGCGCTTCGAGGTCGGCGCGCAACCAGTCGAGCTCGCCGGGTTGGACCTCCCGGGCCCGTGCCGCGCGCACGGCCAGCTTGTCCGACATCCAGTAGGAGCTGCCGACCATCACGAGGCCGAGCACGAGGCCGATGATGGTGCCGGTCGGCCCGAGCAGCGAGCCGACGAGCACCATGAACCCGCCGAGACCGGCGAGCAGGGTGAACGTCTTCACGGTGTTCTTGAACATGATTCCTTCTGAGAAATGCCGATTGTTGGTACGAAAGCGAGACGCGCGGTGTGACCGACGGCGCGTCAGAAGTCGAAGATCTCCGACAGCAGGCTCTTGCGCTTGCGTCCGCGATAGTCACCGTCGGAGCGGCGACGATCGTCGAAGTCGTCATCGTCGTCATCGCCCCAGTCGCGACGCCGACCCTCGTACGGGTCGACCGGACGCTCGGCGTACCGGGGGTCGCCGTATGACGCGGGCGCCTGCATTGGTGCAGGCATCGGTGCCGGTGCCGCCCTCGGGGGCGGTGGCGCCATGGCGGAGTCGGCCTGGTCGATCAACTTGTCGAGTTCGCCGCGCTCCAGCCAGACGCCCTTGCAGCTCGGGCACCAGTCGATCTCGACGCCGGAGCGGTTGACGACTTGGAGGGTGGAGGCATCAAATGGGCACAGCACGCTGCGGGTCCTTTCAGCAAACGGATGATGTCGTTCGCTGAAGGTCTTCCCGCCCTGGCTGGGCTGGCCCCGCCGGCTGCTTCGGATCCGGAGAACCTTGGCAACGTCTTGACGACGGACCTCGAGGGGTACTCCCCTTCAGTTGACGAGAGGTTATCGGCCGTTCTCTCCGCATCACATACGCGCAATCTTTTTCACGATTTCTCCATCAACTGATGGTGTTGCCGGAGGCAGGTCGGTACGTTGGGCTCCGAAGGGGAGTATCCCGAGGCGCCGAGCGCCGAGCATCCCGTCGTCAGCACGATCGGCCCGTCGCCGATCCGGTGGGAAGCATCGTCGTGCCGACCCGATGCGGTCGGACACGACGATCCGTGGAGAGACCTTCGAGTCCCGCTGGCGCGAGATCGGAGGTCACCCGTTGCATCGTTCGGTCATCGACTGCACCGGTGTGCCGCGCATCGAGCCCATCGGCGACCCGCCTCGCCGCGCCGGACGTGCGGCATGTCTTCCCGGAGGTCCTCGATGAATCACGCCCTGCTCGCCGAACTGCAACGACTGACCGCGTACCCGAGCGTCACCATCTTGATGAACACCGCACCGGCCGATCCGATGCGCGACGACGACGTGCGGCGGCTCGACTCGCTCATCGCCGATGCGGAACGTCGCCTTGCGGACGACGTCGAAGCGGCGGAGCGCAGCATGGTCGTGGCTGCGCTCCGGTCCGTCTTGTTGGAGGCGGCGATGCAGCCCGCATCCCGCGCGGTCGCACTCTGCGCGTCGCCGGAGTACAGAGCGGTCGTCCGGCTCGGGCGCGAGGTGCGCAGCAGGGTGGTCGTCGACGACACGTTCGCGACGCGAGACATGGTCGCCGACGTCAACCGCACAGCTGTGTTCCGGGTGATCACGGTCAGCGATCGCAAGGCGAGAGTCCTCATCGGTGATCGCAACCGGCTGGCCGAGCTCCGCGACGATCAATGGCCGCTCGTACGCGATGAGTCGGACAGCCCGACGACCTGGCAGCGCAGCATGACGGAGGCGATCGACGCAGAGTGCCTCGGGCATGACGTCGCGACGGTCCTGGCGGGTGTGGCGCGAACCGTGCGCGACGTTCAGCGGTCGATCCAGTGCACGCCGGTCGCGACGATCACCGGTGGTCACGACCGCACAGGATGGGCCGATCTGCACCGTCTCGTCTGGCCGCTGGTCGTCGACTGGATGCGTCAGGACGGCAAGCGGGCGATGCAGCGACTCGAGGATGCTCGGGGCGCCCGGCGCTTCGCAGGCGGCATCGACGAGGTGTGGTCGTTGGCTCACGACGGCCGTGTGCAGCTGCTCGTGGTCGAAGAGGGGTACGACGTTCCGGCGCGACTCGATGCCGGGCGGCTCGTGCCCACGTCCGATGCGCTCGCCCCGGGCGTGATCGACGATGCCGTCGACGAGCTGATCGAGGCGGTGCTGCTCCGTGGTGGGGAAGCGGTGATCGTCCCGAGCGAGACCCTCGCCGACCACGAACGCGTGGCTGCGGTGCTCCGCTACTGAACCGAGTGGACCCGGTTCAGCGGACGAGCTCGATCACCTCGCCGAGCTGGTCGATGCTCGCCGGCACGATCGGATCGACGACGAGCTGGATGTGCGCGGCGCCGGCGGCGTCGAACGCCCGCAACTGCTCGGCGATCTCGGCGGCCGATCCGACG
This sequence comes from Ilumatobacteraceae bacterium, assembly GCA_022843125.1. Lineage (GTDB taxonomy): Bacteria > Actinomycetota > Acidimicrobiia > Acidimicrobiales > Ilumatobacteraceae > Ilumatobacter. Next base: position 23,218 of record JALHOG010000030.1, on the reverse strand, counting down.
ATCGGTGTCGCACCGTCTGCGGGATAGTCGCCCATCTGGCGACCGGAGCCGCCCGGCAGCTGGACATGGACGGCGCACGTCGCGTCGACCGCGCCGACTCGACCGAGTGCATCGAGGCGCTCGTCAACGGTCGCCTTGACGGCAGCGAACCCGTCGGCGGTGTTGCCGTAGTCGCTCCACCACACGTTCCACCCGTGCACGTGCGGCAACGTGATCGCCTGCATCCTGGCGCCGATCGAGCCGATCAGCAGGGGTGGGCCGCCCGGACGCGGCGACCGCGGATGGAGTACCGCGTGGTCGACGTCGTAGAAGCTGCCGTGGAAGTCGATCGTGCCGTCGGCCAGGAGTGTGCGGACGATGGTGAACGCTTCCTCGAAGCGGCTGACGCGATGGTCGTACGGGAACCCGAATGCCGTGTACTCGCGCTGGTTCCAGCCGGCGCCGAGGCCGAGGACGAGCCGCCCTTGCGAGATCGCATCGACGGTGGCGGCCAGCTTGGCGAGCATCGCCGGTGCGTGGAAGCTGGTGGAGGCCACGAGCGGTCCGAGCTCGACCCGCTCGGTGACCGCGGCGAGTGCGGCGAGCGACGTCCACACCTCCCACGGGCCCCGCGACTCGGTGCGCCCACCGACCGGCAGGTCGTAGAGCAGGTGGTCGCCGAGCCAGATCGAGTCGAACCCGACCGACTCGGCCTGCCGCGCCATCGCGATGAGATCGGGGAACGCGATCTCGTACTCGACCTCCGGCAGCTGCACCCCGATCTTCATGCTCATCGTCGCGGACCGTACGTCAGCGGTCGCGGACGCGGCGGATCAGGCGCTCCATCGTGTCGAGCTCGCGGCCGAGCGCGGCGCGGCCCTGCCGGGTGAGCGTGACCCATGTGCGCGGCTTGCCTTGTTCGAACACCTTGTCGAGCTCGATGAGCCCGGCCTCCTCGAGCACCTGGAGGTGCCGGCCGAGGTTGCCGTCGGTGAGGTCGAGCACCCGCTTGAGGTAGGTGAAGTCGGCCCGCTTCGCCTCGGCAAGCACCACCATCACGCCCAGCCGGTGGCGCTGATGAACGGTCTCGTCGAACCCGTCGGCCGGATGGTCGGCGGTCACGACTCGGAGATCGCCCGCTCACGCCTGTAGATGATGACACCGCCCACCGTCACCGCGAGGAACGCCAGCTGGTTGATGAGGTCGCGGTACGGCACGTACCACCAGTCGGTCGCCCACGATCCGTCACCGAACACCTCGCCGAGCGCGCAGCCGACGACGATCACGCCTGCCGACGCCACGAGCGCCCGGTTGCGCTGACGCTGCCCGATCGCAGCGAGACCTGCTGCAGCCGGCACCAGGCTCCAGAAGGCCACGTTGTCCTCGAACCGCATCGGCATCAGGGTCAGCCAGGTCGTCGACGCGAACAGGCTGGCGAGCATGAACACCCCGAATGCGACCAGGAGCGCCTCGTCGTTTCCGCTGCCGACGCCGGTGCGCCGCTCGTTGCGCCACTGCAGGCCCCAGACCACCACGAATGCGAGTGGGATGCCGTAGACCACGCTGACCGGCGCGCTGAACGGTGCCGACACGTAGTGGAAGCCGACCGCCCCGATCACGATCAAGGGGTACGACGTCGCGTGCCGGTCGGCCCGCACCCGCTCCTGCAACACCGTGGCCTCGCTCATGCAGAGTACTCTGCACTACAGAGTGACCCGGGTCAAGGTCGAAGAGGTCGCGGGTAGTGGCAGGGGTCAGCCGCGGTAGGCGTTGGTGATGGGGAGGCGGCGGTCGCGGCCGAAGGCCTTGATGCTGACACGGACGCCCGGCGGGCACTGAGAGCGCTTGTACTCGGCGATGTCGACGAGGCGCGTCACGCGTCGAACCATCTCCGCGTCGTGGCCGAGCTCGATGATGTCGCTCGCCGTGCAGTCCTGCTCGACGTAGAGCGCGAGGATCGGGTCGAGCACCTCGTACGGGGGGAGCGACTGGTCGTCGCGCTGATCGGGGCGCAGCTCGGCCGACGGCGGCTTGGTGATCACGCCCTCGGGGATCAGCTCGTAGCCACGCTCGCGATTGATCCAGCGGCAGATGTCGTACACCCTGGTCTTCAGGACGTCCTTGATGACCGCGTACCCGCCGACCGAGTCGCCGTAGATCGTGAAGTAGCCGACGGCCATCTCGCTCTTGTTGCCGGTGGTCAGGACCATCCAACCGAACTCGTTCGACAGCGCCATCAGCGCCTGGCCGCGACACCGTGACTGGATGTTCTCGTAGGTCAGACCGGGTGCGCGGTCGATGAACGACGGGGCGAGCATGTCGATGTAGGCCTGGAACGCCGGCTCGATCGAGATCGTGCGGTAGTCGATCCCGAGGTTCTCGGCGAGGCGTTGCGCGTCGCTCTTGGAGTGGTCGGACGAGTACCGCGACGGCATCGACACACCGTGCACGTGCTCGGGCCCGAGCGCCTCGGCGGCGATGACGGCGACGATCGTCGAGTCGATGCCGCCCGACAGGCCGATCACGACGTCGGTGAAGCGGTTCTTGCGGCAGTAGTCACGGGTGCCGAGCACGAGCGCTTGATAGAGCTCGGCATCGCGGTCGAGGGGCGGTGCGACAGGCGATTCGATCGGCGAAGCATCGGGCCGGCGGCTCGCGCTGCTCACGTGCACGACCGGCAGGGCCGCATCGGTGCGCTTGCCGCGCGGGTCGAGGAGGCGGTGCCGGTACACCGCGGTCACCGGGACGTCGACGATCAGGAGGTCTTCGACGAACTGGGGTGACCGGGCGAGCAGCGTGCCATCGGCGTCGACCACGAACGAGCCACCGTCGAACACGAGCTCGTCCTGACCGCCGACCTGGTTCACGTAGACGATCGCGGTGTGGGCGTCCTGGGCGCGGGTGGCCACCATCCGCTCGCGGCCGGCGTCCTTCTCCCAGTGGTACGGAGAGCCGTTGATGTTGACGCTCACCTCTGCTCCGCCGGCGGCCTGCTCGGCGAGCGGGCCGAACGGCGACCAGATGTCTTCGCAGACCGAGATCCCGACCTTCGCCCCCGCGATCTCGTAGAGCTCGAGCGGGTCGCTGTCGTTGCCGGGCGTGAACGTCCGGGCCTCGTCGAAGACGGCGTAGTTGGGCAGCAGACGCTTGCGGTACGTGCCGACGACGCGCCCGTCGACGCACACCGCCGCCGCGTTGTAGATGTCGCGATCGCTGTCGACGAACCCGACGACCGCTGCGCAGCCGCGCGTGTGGGCAGCGAACCGTTGCAGCGCCGCCTGGTTGTCGGCGACGAATCGAGGCTTGAGCACCAGGTCTTCCGGCGGGTAGCCGGTGATCGACAGCTCGGGGAACGCGACGATGTCGCAGCCCGCCGTGTCGGCACGGTCGTACGCCTCGATCAGCTTCGTGAGGTTGCCCTCGATGTCACCGACGGTCGGGTTGAGCTGGGCCAGCGCGATGCGCACAACGGTCACGCGTCCAGGCTACGGCGTGCGTTCACCCACCGATGGAGCCCAGCCAGACCCGGGATGAACGGGTTCAGGAGAATGTGCCGATGATGTCGACGACGACGTCGGTCGGGACGAACGCCTCGTAGGCGACCCGCCCGGTGGCGACCTTGGTGAAGGCGAGCACCGCTCGGGACTGGCCGGCGGCGGTGAAGTTCACCGTCGACACGCCCGGGGTGGTCGCCCCGCTCGGGTACGTCGCGAGCCAACCGGCCGCCGACGTTCCCGTCACGGTCACGTTCTGGAGCACGCCCGAACCGCTGGTGCCGGTGGCGACATCGGCAGGCGTGAGCGCGCCCAGACGTCCGAAGCCGAGCGACGTGCGGGTGTCGACGAGTCGCTGCGGTGGGACGAACGAGAACCGGCCGGCGCTCGACGACGCCGCGTCGGTGTCGGTGAAGTAGCCGACGAGGTCGACGACGACATGGTCGATGTTCAACGTCGCGAGGCTCACCATCTCGTCGCTGCCGAGCGCGACGACGACGGTGTTGGCGCGGACGTCGCCGGGGACGACGTTGACGTTCGACGTACCCCCGTAGGGGGTCCCGGCCGGGTAGGCGCCGACGAACCCGCCCGCCGACGGTGGGGCGATGGCACCGATCGAGAGCACCACCGAACCGACGTCGGCGGGTGCGCCGTTCGCCCCGAACGGGGCGATGTCGATCCGGCTCCCGGTCCGGGTGAACTCGTTGGTGCCGCTCGCTGCGAGACGGGTGTCGACCACCCGCTCGGGGTCGAGCGCGACGAACCGGCCGGCGGCGGTGGGGCCGCTGGCCGAGAACGTGCCGAGCAGGTCGACGACCACGCGAGCAGTGGTTGCCGCTTCGAGCACGAAGCGTCCGTCGGCGTCGATCGGGACGACGGCCGCGTTCGCCACGAAGGCGGCGGCCCCGTCGGCGTTGACCGACGACGTCCCGGGGCGGGCGCCCCTGGGCACCCAGGAGCGCAGGAAACCCGGCCCGGCGGTGTCGGCGATCGTGAGGTTCACGAGCGCCGCACGGGCGCCGGCGGGGGTCGGGAGGTCGATCAGTCGGGTCGCGCCGTTGAACACCTTGCCCGCCGCGACGCCGGTGCCCTGCCCGGTGTCGTAGGCGCGCTGTGGCGTCGCCAGCGGCGTGAGCACCATCGCATCGGTCGCCGGTTGCGCGAGCGACGCGGTGGGCGTGATCACCCGCAGGGTCCCGCTCGCTCGCACGTAGTACAGCGCGGCGCGGCCGGTGGCCGCATCGAACCCGAACGTCAGGTCGGTGAGCCCGCCGGCGTCGGTGGCGAACGGGGCGTCGTAGTCGACGGTGCCGTTGGCGCTGCGCAGCCAGATCCGGCCGGAGCCGCCGTCGCCGAACAGATAGCCGCCGTCGTATGCGGCGGGCCACAGGCCGTCGGGCACGAACGCACCACCGGTGACGTAGCTGCCTCGGGCGTGGCTGTAGTCGGTGACCGGTGGGGTGAAGCCGGCGGCCATCGCGGTGCACGGCGGATTGCTCCCCTGGAGGCAGACGCCCTCGTAGGTGGGCCACCCGTAGTTGGCGCCGGCGATCCCCTCGTTGACCTCCTCGCGGGTGTTCTGGCCCACGTCGTTGATGAAGAAGCGGGCGGTGCCGCCGTTGCGATCGAAAGCGATCCGGTACGGATTGCGCAGGCCGAGCGCGTAGATCTCCTGGCACACGGTCGCAGCGGGCGCGCTGGTACCGGCGGTGGCGCACGGCGCCGTGCCCGAACCGGTGAAGGGGTTGCCGGGCGCAGGGGCCCCGTCGCGGGTGATGCGGACGATCTTGCCGTTCAGCAGCGAACGATCCTGGGCGGCGTCATTGCGGCCTCCGGAACCCGAGTTGCCCCTGGGGTCGGTGCCGGCGTCGCCGATGGCGACGTACAGGTAGCCGTCGGAGCCCACCTCGAGGTCACCGCCGTTGTGGTTGCCTCCGGTAGACGCGATGTTGTCGAGCAGGACGACCTCGCTGCCGGGCACGATCTCGGTGCCCGACATCGTGAAGCGGCTGACCCGATTGACGCAGGTACCGCCCGCCGGGCGCGTGTAGTACACGTAGACCCAGCCGTTGGCGAGCATTCCGGGGTCGCCCGCGACGCCGAGCAAACCGCGTTCGCTCCCGCTGCAGACGTTGAGATCGATCGCTGTCCGCCATGGCCCGCCTGCCTGGCTGACCCGCATCGCACCGCTCTGCTCGAGCACCACCAACCGGTCACCGGGAAGCCACTGCACCGTCGTGGGCGAGCTGAAACTCCCCCCGGGAACCGCGCTGTCGGTGAAGCCGGCCGGGACGGTTGCGGCTGCGGCGGGAGCGGAGGTCCCGAGCGACACGGTGCCGACCAGGCCCGTTGAGAGGGCGAGCACGGCGAGGAGACGGCGGCGGAGCGTCATGGCCGCACCGTAGCTCCGGGCGAGCTGCCACAGGGCGCGGCGGGCCGACCGCCGTGCGAGCCATGCCTCGTGCTGGCACGAGCACCGCAACCGGTCAACGATCGAAAACGCGTGGCGCGTGTGGTTTTCACCGATGCGAGGGGGGTGGCGCGATCGGGAGGATCGTCTCATGACATCACGACGAAACTGGGTCATCGTCGCGACTGGCTCGCTGCTTCTGGCAGCGTGCGGTTCGAGCGGTGGATCCGAGAACAGCTCCAACACGACCGTGCCGCCGTCGGCTTCGACGCCGGCCCCGACAACTCCGGTCGTCCCGGCGGCGACCACCTCGCCGCCTGCGACCACAGCACCGGCGACCCCTGGTGTCGCAACCAGCTTCGACCAGGTCCAGCCGGCGATCGTGCAGATCATCGCGACCGGGACGATTCGCGACCCCGAGATCGGTATGGCCACGCAGGCCGGTAGTGGGTCGGGTTTCATCATCGACCCGAGCGGTCTCGCCGTCACCAACAACCACGTCGTCACCGGTGCCGCGACGCTCGAGGTGTTCCTCGGCGGCGATACGACGGTCAGCTACAACGCAACGGTCGTCGGTGTCTCCGAGTGCAACGACCTCGCTGTCATCCAGATCGACACGGATGATCCGCTGCCGACGCTCGCTTGGTTCGACGGCGACCCCACGGTGGGGCAGGAGGTGTACGCCGCCGGCTTCCCGCTCGGCGATCCCGAGTACACGCTCACTCGCGGGATCGTCGCCAAGGCGCAGGCCGGTGGCGACACGCCGTGGGCATCGATCGACTTCACGATCGAGCACGATGCGAACATCCAGCCTGGTAACTCGGGCGGACCGCTCGTCGGCGCCGACGGGCGGGTCGTTGCCGTGAACTACGCGACCGGTTCGCAGACCAATCAGTCGCAGTTCTTCGCGATCGAGAGCGAACTCGCGCAGAAGGTCGTGGGTCGGTTGCAGGAGGGCGACTTCGAGTCACTCGGGATCAACGGCCAGGCGGTCGCTGACCCGGAGTCGGGCCTCGCCGGGGTGTGGGTTGCCGGCGTCGCTCCCGGTTCGCCGGTCGACCGTGCCGGTGTGTTGCCAGGTGACATCGTCACCTCACTCAACGGTCTCCCGATCGGGACGGACGGCACCTTCAAGACGTACTGCGATGTGATCCGGACGTCCGGCGAGGGTCGGCCGATCAAGATCGAAGTCCTCCGGTTCGACACCCAAGAGGTCCTCCGTGGCGACCTGTACGGCGAGGAGCCGATCACTCCGGCCTTCTCGTTCGCCGAAGAGGTCGGCGATGTCGACACCGGGTCGACGGCCACCGTGGGCTACTCGGGGTACCAGACCCTCGTCGACGATCTCGGCCTGCTCACGATCAACGTGCCCAACGAGTGGAGCGACGTGACGACGTCACCGCTCGTGCTCGACGACGGCTCCGAGCTCCCCCTGATCGCCGCATCGTCCGACATGGCGGCCTTCAACACGAGCTACTCGATCCCAGGGTTGCTCTACACGGTGTTCCCCGGCGCCGGTGACATCGCCGACACCATTGCGACGTTCGCCCCGCCTGGCGGGGAGTGCTCGACCGACAACGGTCTGGCCGCCTACGAAGACGGTGTGTTCGCCGGTCAGTACGGCTACTGGTCGGGATGCGGAGGTGGCGCCGAGGTGGTGGTGCTCGCCGCCGTGCCGGCCGACGGCAGCTACACGGCGGTGCTCGCCGTGCAGATCCTGTCGGACGCCGACTGGGAGGCGCTCGATCAGGCCTTCACCTCGTTCAACGTCACCGGCTGACCGCTGGCGTTGGAGCCCGCCGAGCGGCGGCGCGGCGTGCGGCCCGGGGAGTGACCCAGCTCCCCGTGCCGCCGCCGTGCGGCGGACGCCGCCGTTCGGTCACTGGGTCACGGTCGGTCGACGTCATCGTGTTCGGTTTGGCGGAGCCGAACCCGGGGTAATCGAGGCGTTACGGCGGACGCCGACCCCGCTCCTTCGATCACAGAGGGACGGGGTTGGTGCCCGCCGCAGGTCGACGATGGCGCGGGATGCGAAGCGGCCCCGCCTCCAGCCGCACTGCGGTAGGGAGGCGGGGCTTCAGCGTCCGGCCCGTCGGCGGGGAGCGCTGATCCACCAGCTCCCGAGCGCAGGGAGCGTGAGCGCCAGCGCAATGCCGAGTGAGGTGTTGGCGAACAGCCCGAGGATGACGGCCGCCGGGGTGAGCGTTCTGTGCGGTCAGAGCACGGTGATCGGGGTGGCGAGTCCGAGCTTGCGGGCGGTGGGCCATCGCCGGTCGGTGGTGATGAGGTGATCGGCAGAGCGCTCAGATGCGGTCGCGATGACGAGCGCGTCGGGCAGGCGGAGTGCGGCGTGTTTGGCACGTAGGGCTGCGGCGCGTCGTGCGGTGTCGGCGTCGAGGCCGACGATGTCGATCGGGAGGCGTTCGAACAGGTCGCTGACGGTGGCGATGGCTCGTTCGCCGCGGCGTGACGGACCGACGAGGCATTCGGCGAAGGCAGAGGCAGCCATGGCGAGCCGGTCGCCGGACCGCAATGCTGCGGCGAGGGCCTGGGCGGCGGACTGGTGATGGGCGTCGTCGGCGTCGAGGAATCCGATCACGACTCCGGCGTCGAGATGGATCAGTCCCATTCGTTGCGCAGCGCTTCGAGGCCGTGGTCGGCGTACACCCCGGTGAGTGCACCGGCGAAGTCGGCGAGGACGTCGTGCTGGCGTTCGAGGATGACGCGTCCGGGCCCGTCGGCGCGAGCTGTGAGACGTTCGCCGGCTTCGAGCCCAGCGGCGCGGAGTTCGGCGGCCGGGATGGTGATCTGGTTCTTGGAGCTGATCGTGGTCGCCCCGCGCCGGCGTTCCTTTACATCTGCCACGAAAGTAAAGGTACATCGGAATGCAGCGGGAGGCAACGCGGACGCGGCACGCAGACGAGCAACGCAGAACGACGGACGCTCGCTTCGACGAGTGCAGCGAGGATCGGCGCACCGGGCGCGGGCCGACCGTCGATCGGGCCCGCTAGGTACGGGCCGATCTGCGCGGGTCAACGCTCCCCCGGGAACCGGATTCCCGAGCGGCGACATCGAGCTGTGAGCGTGTGAACGGGTCAGCTGGGCGCCGCGTTGTACGACTCGAGGAACTCCGTGATCGTCGCGTTCACGTCGGCTTCGGCGTGCCGGCTCGCCTGCACGATGAGGAACGTCCCGAGCACCATCACCACGGCGACGAGTCCGCACATCGACCAACGCAGCGCATCGGCGTCGCTGAAGCCGTTGCGCTGCAACGTCTCCGACATCAACCCGATGAGGATCGGCGCGGAGGCCGCACCGCACACCGACAGGGCGAGCCCGAAGCACGAGAACGCCTGCGACCGGATGCGTGGCGGTGCGGCGGCGGCGATGACCGCCACGACGCCGGGCACGGCGAGCGACGACAGCAACGACGACACCACGAGCAGCGTGATCGTCACACCGGCCACCGGCACGGCGAAGGCGATCGGCCACGACACGGCGAGGATCAGCGCGGCCAGACAGCCGTAGCGGCACAACGCCCCGAAGCCCTTGGCGAGGTTGCGGTCGGCGAGTGGCCCGCCGAACCAGGTGCCGACGAACGTGCCCATCGCGATCAGTGCCTGCACCGCGCCGGCCTCTTCCACCGACATCCCGTACATCCGCTCGAAGTAGGTGGGGAGGAAGAACACCAAGCCGAACAGCGCGAAGCCGAACGTGGCGTTGGCGAAGATGCAGTAACGCAGGGTCTTGTTGCGCCAGATGCGGCCGAGGCTCTGCCGGAACGTGAGCCGGTCGGCCGGCTCGGCGAGGAACGCGGAGATCAGCGGATTGTCATCGACGAGCTGCTGCAGGTCGGCCTCGCCGCGCCTGGGTTCGCGCAGCAACCAGAGCGCGAACCCCGCGAGGATCAACCCCGGGATCGCCGCGGCGACGAACCCCCACCGCCATCCGAACGCGCCGATGATCACGCCACCGATCAACGCGCCGAGCACCTGTCCCGCCGGGTTCGCGGATCGGTGGTAGCCGAGCACCCGGCCGCGCACCGACTGCGGGTAGGTGTCGGACAGGATCGACAGGTGCGTGGGGCCGATGGTGCCCTGGCCGAACCCGAGCAGGGCCCGGGTCGCGAACAGCTGGGCGAAGTTCTGGGCCATCGCCGCGAACAGACCGGCGGTACCCCAGACGATCGCCCCGGCCCCGAGGATCTTCTTGCGCGGCCCCCGGTCGCTCCAGTTGCCGGCAGGCAGGGCGATGATCCCGGTGATGAAGATCACGGCGGCGGGCAGCAGCCCGACCGTGGCGTCCGACAGTCCGAAGTCGCGGCGGATGTCGTCGAGCGCCACCGCGAGCACGGCCCGGTCGAACTCGTCGATGAGGTTCAGCAGGAACAGCAGCACCAGCGTGCGGAGGCCGTATTTCTTCAGCTTCGTCCGTGATGCCTTCGGTTCGTGCGGTTGCATGCCGCTCTCGGCGTGGGCGGCAGCGTGTGCGGCCGCCGCCGCAAGTTCGTCCCGAGGATCGAGAGAAGCCGTCATGGGGCAAAAGTATGGACTAGATCGTCCTGGTGAGCGCTATACCAGGAACAGATCGCGCCGGAGGGGACCGTCCGCTGTCCACGAGACCGGAATCCCCAGCGCCCACCGCAGTGCCGGCGAAGTGCAATGCCACCACCCGCTCCGCAGCGAGCGCCGCCAACCTCGACCAGGACGGACCCGCACGCCCGTCACCGAGACGGCTGACCGCGATCGACAAGCACAAGTGGAAGGGCCGGGACAGCACAATGGCTCCCACGGGACCCCCGGAACGACGAAACCCCTGGCCCGGGCTGCTCTCGCAGGCCCGTGACCAAGGGCTTTGTGGTCGGGGTGAGAGGATTTGAACCTCCGGCCTCCACGTCCCGAACGTGGCGCGCTAACCAAGCTGCGCTACACCCCGTAGCGGCCGCCGAGCCTATCCGGCGGGGGCAGGCTCTTCCTCGGCCGTTGCGCCAAGTTCACCTTCTGCAGCCACATCCGCAGCCGGATCCGCATCGGGTTCGGTGGCCGGAACCGGCATGCCTTCCCGGTACTCCTGGCCGGCTGCCGAAGCGCTGGCGGCCCGCTGTAGACGGAGCGCGTCGAGCGGCTTGATCAGCCAGCCCTCGGCGCCGCAGCGCTGAGCGAGGTACACGTCGGCCTGGCGGTCGAGGAGCATCAGGATGGCGACGTGGGGGAGCAGCCCGCCCGACTCGTCGAGTCGGAGCGCCATGGCGGTCGCCATGCCCCCCATCGACCCGACCTGGAGATCGAGCACTGCGAGGTCTGGTTGGCGCTCGCGAACGGCACCCGCGACGGCGCGGCCGTCTCGGCACACCGTGAACGACGTGTCGGGGCCGCCGAGCGCGGCAGTGACCTCGTCGACGATCCAGTCGGCGTCGGTGGCGAGGAGGATGTGCACGGGTGCGACGTTATCCGCGCGACCGGGCGCGAGCCGCACGCGTGCGGCCGGTGGCGGCGTTCGACCCCGAGCGGCCGGAGGGCGGGCGGATCTCGCCCGACCCCCGCACGATGATCGGGCTCTCGACGATGTCCCGGATCGGCTCGTCGCGTTCGCCGCCGATCCGTCGGAAGAGTTGCTCGGCGGCGCGCCGCCCGAGTTCTCGCGGTTGCTGCGGCACCACGGTGATCGCCGGCTCGACGATGTCGGCGAGCTCGATGTCGTCGAAGCCGACCTGGGCGATGCGTTGGTGCAGGCCGAGATCGTGCAGTGCGTGGGTGGCGCCGACAGTGATGAAGTTCTGGGCGGTGAAGATCGCGGTGGGCGGGTTCGGCGCCCCGAGGTGATCGGCGACGATCGTCCGCCACGTGTCCGAGCTGTGCCGGCCGGTGATGATCCGGTGCGGTGGCACGTCGATGCCGGCTGCGTCCATCGCTGCGAGGAACCCGTCCAGGCGACAACCCGCCGAGAAGATCGTCGGGTCGTCGCCGATGAACGCGATGTCGCTGTGGCCATGGTCGAGCAGGTGTTGCGTGGCCATCCGGGCACCGCCCAGGTGGTCGCTGCGTACGAGGTCGACGACCAGTTCCTCGGGTTCGAGGTCGAGGAACACGATCGGCGTGCCCCGCTCGAGCTCGGTCTTCAACGCACCCACGCTCGATCCCGACGGTACGACGATCAGCCCGTCGACGCGCCGCGACACGAACGCATCCACGAGCTGGTCCTGGCGGTCGGTGAGGCCGTCGGTGCTGCCCGCCAGCACGAGCGTGTCGTGGCCCCGTGCGACCTCCTCGATGCCGCGCAGGATCGACGAGAAGAAGGGGTTGGCGACATCGACGAGGATGAAGCCGATCGCGCCCGTGGACGCGCCCTGGCGCAGGTGCCTGGCCCGCCCGTCGGGCCGGTAGCCGAGATCACGGATGGCTGCGCCCACCCGCTCGACGAGATCGGGGCTGACGCTGCCTTCCTCGTTGACCACCCGCGACACCGTCTTGAAGCTCACGCCCGCCCGGTCGGCGACGTCGCGCATCGTGGGGCGCCGCGTGGGCGTGTTGCGCATCTCGTCGGGTCCTCTCGTCGCTCGTCCGCCCGAGCTGGCGGTGGTCGTGCCGGTGGTCGTGCCGGTCATCGTGCCGGGACGCTGGGCTGCGCCACATTACTACGCGGGGTTGACAACGTTGTCAAGATCCACGTACCATTCTGACAACGTTGTCAGAGCGACACGTGGAGAGATCCTGAGGGGGACCCGCATGAAGAACCTGTCCGTGAAGCGTCGGCTGGTCGCCGTCGCCATGACGTCCGCGCTCGTGCTCGCTGCCTGCGGGGGCGACGACGAGGAGACGGCCGAGGACGCGCCAACTGCCGAGACGGCGGCTGCCGAGCCGACCGCCACCGCAGACGCCGCGACTGCCGAGGCTGGCGGCGACGCAGACGGCGCGGTCGGTGTGTCGCTGATCCTCAAGAACACGAGTAACCCGTTCTTCGTGTCGATGGCGAACTCGGCCGAGGCCGAGGCCGAGGCCCTCGGCGTGACCCTGACCGTCGCCGCCGGTCGTGAGGATGGCGACACCGACAGCCAGATCGCGGCGATCGAAGCAGCCATCGCCAACGGCGACCGGGGGATCCTGATCACGCCGAGCGGCGATGCCGTGATCCCCGCGCTGAAGGCGGCCCGCGAGGCCGGCCTGCTCGTGATCGCGCTCGACACGCCGCCGAGCGATGCGTCGGCGGTCGACATCACGTTCGCCACCGACAACTATCTCGCCGGCCAGCTCATCGGCCAGTGGACCGCTGCCAAGCTCGGGGGCGAGAAGGCGACGATCGCCATGCTCAACCTCTTCAACGACCAGGTCGTCTCGGTCGACACCCAGCGCAACCAGGGCTTCCTGAACGGGATGGGCATCCTCGACGAGTACGACCCGTCGGGCAACGGCAAGGAGCCGCCCACGGGCTCGTACAGCGGAGGCGAGTACGAGGTCGTCTGCAACGAGCCCACCAACGGTGCGGTCGACGGCGGGAAGTCGGCCATGGAGACCTGCCTGTCGCAGAACCCCGACATCAATGTGGTCTACACCATCAACGAACCGGCCGCCCAGGGTGCGTTCGACGCCCTCACCGCAGCCGGCAAGGCAGACGGGGCGATCATCGCCTCGGTCGACGGTGGCTGCGACCCGGGTCTGCGCCTCGTGGCCGACGGTGTCATCGGCGCCACTGCCCAGCAGTACCCGGGCCAGATGGCAACGCTCGGCATGGCCGCCATCAAGCAGCTCGCCGACGGCGGCGCAGCACCCGAGGTCACCGCTGGTCTCGACTTCTTCAACACCGGTGTGGCGCTCGTGACCGGCGAGCCGATGGAGGGCGTCGAGAGCATCTCGGTCGAAGAGGGCCAGGCGATCTGCTGGGGCTGATCGCTCCCGGCGCTCGCCGAGCGCCCGTCTGAGCACCACGCTCGACCACTGACACTCGACCACTGACACTCGACCACTGACACTCGACACCTGCGTTCGGTGGGGCGGCCGGCCCGTCCAGTCGCCCCACCGAACGCGTCTACGATCCGAACGCCTGCGCTCGGGCAACGTCTCTCGGGGGGAACCGTGACCGACTCCATCGCTGCGCCGCCGGGCGACGCCGCGTCCCTGCACCGATCATCGGGCGGGCCGCTGGAACGCATCCAGCACACGCTCCACCGCTACCCGACGCTGAGCCCGGCCCTGGTGCTCGTGCTGTCGTGCCTCGTGTTCGCCTGGGCGAGCGACGGCAAGTTCCAGCAGCCGTTCAACCTCGGCATCATGCTCCAGCAGACGGCGGTGCTCGCCGTGCTCGCCGTCGGTCAGACGCTGATCATCCTCACCGCCGGCGTCGACCTGTCGGTCGGGACCGCCATGCTCCTGACCCACATGGTGGTCGCGAAGATGGCCGCCGACCACGGCGTACCCGGGGTGCTGGCACTCGCGCTCGGCATGGTCGTGGGTCTGCTGCTCGGCGCCTTCCACGGCGGCATCGTGACGAAGATCGGGTTGCCTCCGTTCATCGTCACGCTCGGAACGTTCTACATCTACAACTCGCTCGGGCTGCGTTACGGCGAAGCACAGACGATCTCCAAGGAGGCGATCGGCGAGGATTCGTTGTTGCTCTGGACCTCGAAGCGCGTTACGTGGGGGGAGTTCAACATCACCGCCGGGGTGCTCGTCGCGATCGTCCTCTACATCGCGTTCGGATTCGTGCTCGCCAAGACGGCATGGGGCCGACACGTGTACGCGACGGGTGACGACCGGGAAGCTGCTCGGCTGGCGGGCATCGACGTGACACGCGTGCTGATCAGCGTCTACATGGTCGCCGGCTTCATCTACGCGGTCGGCGCATGGGTGCAGATCGGTCGGGCCGAGTCGGCCAGCATGAACGCTGCCACCGACATCAACCTCCAGACGATCACGGCGGTGGTGATCGGTGGCACCAGCCTCTTCGGTGGGCGCGGCCGTCTCACCGGCACCCTGATCGGTGCGCTGATCGTGACCACGTTCACCCAGGGCCTCAAGCTGTCGGGCGTCGACGCCTACTGGCAGAATTTCGCGATCGGGTCGCTGATCCTCGTCGCCGTCGCCCTCGACCAGTGGATCCGGAAGGTGGCGAAGTGAACGCTGCAACGAGTGCCGTCAACGAGCCGATCCTCGCTGCGCGCGGACTGGTGAAGCGGTTCGGGCGTGTCACGGCGCTGGGTGGCGCCGACCTCGAGCTGTACCCCGGCGAGGTGCTCGCCGTGATCGGCGACAACGGGGCCGGAAAGTCGTCGCTGATCAAGTGCCTGTCCGGCGCGATGGTGCCCGACGAGGGGAGCATCGAACTCGACGGCGCAGCGGTCACGTTCCGGCGCCCGCAGGACGCCCGCGCCGCCGGGATCGAGACCGTGTACCAGACCCTCGCGGTGGCGCCGGCGCTCGACATCGCCACCAACATCTACCTCGGGCGCGAACGCCGCAAGCCCGGTCTGCTCGGCTCGGTGTTCCGGATCGTCGACCAGTCGGGCATGCGGCGCGACGCGAAGCAGGCGCTCGACGATCTCGGCATCGGCACGCTCCAGGACATCACCCAAGCCGTCGAGACGCTGTCGGGCGGCCAGCGCCAAGCGGTCGCGGTCGCACGTGCAGCGGCGTTCGGTAGCAAGGTGGTCATCCTCGACGAACCCACCGCGGCGCTCGGCGTCAAGGAGTCGGGACAGGTGCTCCAGCTGATCCGCGACCTGCGCGACCGCGGGCTCCCGGTGATCCTGATCAGTCACAACATGCCGCACGTGTTCGAGGTCGCCGATCGGATCCACATCCAGCGGCTCGGCCGGCGGGCGGCCGTCGTGACCCCGGCAAGTCACTCGATGAGCGACGCCGTGGCGATCATGACCGGCGCTGCGGTCGCCTGACGCCAGCCCGCACGCCGGCGGCCCGTCTACGGGAAGAGGTGGCGCGCGAGATGGGTGAGGGCGTCGAGATCGTGCACGTCGGTCGGCAGGAGCGGTACCTCGACGAGCAACTCGTCGCCGACCCGTTCCGCCAGCGGCGCGAGCGCTACCCGCTCCGACTCGGCGACCGTGCGGAGCTCGGCGAGGTTGCGCCACAGCGCGGCCGCATCGGAACCGACCGGCGCCGACGCAGCTCGGGCGGACGCGTCGGCGGCGGTGCCCGACCCGAAGCGTGGGTGGACACGATTGACGACGGTGGCGGCAACCCCGAAACCCTGATGGTGCAGCTGATCGGCGAACCATGCCGCCTCGGTGATGCTGTCTCGCTGAGGGCCGGTGACGAGCACGAAACGAGTGGTCGGGTCGTGGAGGAGCGCCGTCACCGCCGCGGCTCGGTCGCGGAAGCCGGACTCCATGCCCGCGAACGCCTGGAAGAACGCGACGGTGTCGGCCAGCACGTCCGAGCCGACGATGCGCCCGATCGCTCGCAGGAGCGGCTGGCTCGCGGCCGTCAGCACGCGGAAGCCGGTCCGGGTCGGCATCATCAGCAGCTTGAACACGGGGTGATCCAGAAACCGGGTGAGGACCCCCGGCGCCTCGAGGAAGTCGAGCGCGTTTCTGCTCGGCGGTGTGTCGACCACCACGAGATCGAAGCGCGGGTCACCGTGCAGCTCGTACAGGGCTTCGGACGCCATGTACTCCTGGGTGCCGCTCAACGCGCCGGCGATGTTGCGGTAGAAGCGGTTGGCGATGATCCGCTCCGCCTGCTCGGCGTCGGTTGCGTGGGAGCGCACCACCCGGTCGAACATCGCCGGTGTGTCGAGCATCATCGCCCACAGTTCGCCGGCGCCCTCCAACTCGCTCCGCTCGATCCGTTGCGGCTCGCCCCGGAGCCCGTCGGGCAGGCCGAGCGCATCGGCGAGCCGTCGCGCCGGGTCGATCGTGACCACCACCACGCGGCGGCCCGCTGCGGCGGCGTGGAGGCCGGTCACGGCGGCCATCGTCGTCTTGCCGACACCGCCCGAACCACAGCACACCACCACCTCGGCCCCGTCGAGCGCCGTCGCCATCGCTCCCTCCGGATGTGCGCTCATGGTGCCGGCGTTCCGTCGCGATGGATCAGCGGTGCTGCGAGGGCGGTGATGTCGTCGGGCGTGAGGCCCGCCACGAGACGACGTGCGAGCACGATCCGGGGGAGCGCGAGCTCGCCCGCGAGCCGGTCGATCTCGGCTGCCTGGGCTGCGGCGCGCTCGCGCCGGAATCGGGCCGCGGCGATCGCATCGTCGATGGTCGCGCCGTCGTCAGTGGTGGCCCCGTCGATGTTGGCGTCGGTCTGCATGCGGTCGGGGTCGGGCACGGGCTCACCGAGATCGACCTGGTTCACGACGATCGGGCCGAGGCGCACGCCCACGCGCTCCTCGACGGCGTAGGCGGTCTCGACGAGCTCGTTCACCGGCGTCGTCTCGGCAAGGGTGACCAGCACCACCTGGCAGCGCTCGGAGTCGGCGAGCATCGCCAGGACCTCGTCTGCCTGGGCGCCGATCGGTCCGCTCCGGACCGCATCGCGCAAACCGGCGGCCGCGGTGAGAAAGGTGATCGCATGACCCGCCGCCGGGCCGTCGACCAGGACGAGGTCCCACTCCTCCGAGCGTTCCAGCTGCTTGATCTTGCCGAGCACGACCAGGTCGTCGATGCCGGGCGCGGCCGTGCCGACCACGTCGATCACCCCGGTCGCGGCGAGCCGCTTGGCGATCCGCTTGAAGCCGTGATCGTGCAGGTACTCCTCCAGGGCCATGGCGGGTGCGATGTGGCGCACCTCGATGCCGGGCAGCAGCTCGTCGAGGGCGGCCTTGCCGTCGAGCTCGACGACGAGCACCCGCTTGCCCGCAGCGCTTGCCGCGCGGGCGAGAACTGCCGTTACCGTGGTCTTCCCGACGCCCCCCTTGCCGGCGACGATCACGAGCCTCGTGTCGACGATGCTCGAGATGCCCGGTTCGGTCGGGGGGCGCTGGCTCGACACTGGATCTCCCGGAGGCACTGCGTGCGCAGACTACTGATCGGCTTGCTGGCCGGCATCGCCATGCTCGGCGCGGCCGCGCCCGCGGCGGCGCAGGACACGACCGACGACAACGACTCGGGCACGTCCACCGTCGAGCCCGTCGACGTGCTCCAGGTCAGCGGGTTGTTCGACGACATCGTCGTCGAGTCGATCGTCGATGCGATCGACCGTGCCGACGAGCAGAACAGCCAGGCCCTCGTGCTGCAGGTCAACTCGCAGGGTGCCGTGGTGAGCGACGAGGTCATGGCTGAGCTGTTCGACCGCATCGCCGAGGCGCCCCTCCCGGTCGCCGTGTGGGTCGGCCCGTCGGGTGCCCGCCTCTACGGCGCCCCGGCCCAGATCCTCGCCGTCGCCGACGTCACGGGCATGGCCCCCGGCTCCCGGGTCGGCAACGTCGGCCCGGCCGTCTCCGACACCATCGAGCTCGGACCGGGCCTCATCGAGCTCCGCAACCGCAGCGTCGGCCTGTCAGAAGCGCGCGAACTCGCGGTGTTCCGTCAGCGGATCTCCGACGAAGGCATCGCCACCATCCGGAACATGCTCGAGGCACTCGACGGCTATGAGAAGAACGGTGTCGTGCTCGACACCACCGAGGAGAGCGTCACCGAGTCGGGCACCGTGCAGCGCGAGACGATCGCCGCCGCCCGGTTCTCGAAGCTCGGGCTCGTCGACCAGCTGTTCCACACGGTGTCGAGCCCGCCGGTCGCCTACCTCCTGATCCTCATCGGTCTCTCGCTGCTGCTGTTCGAGTTCTTCACGGCCGGCGTCGGTGTCGCAGGGGTGGTCGGAGCGGTCTGCACCCTCCTCGCGTGCTACGGCCTCGCCGAGCTGCCGGCACGCTGGTGGGCGGTCGCGCTCCTGGTGCTCGCGATGGCGGCGTTCGCGGTCGACGTCCAGGTCGGTATCCCACGGTTCTGGACCGGCGTGGGGATCATGCTGACGATCGTCGGCAGCTTCTGGCTGTTCGAGCCGGTGAGCGGCACATCGCTGCGACCCACCTGGCTCAGCCTGATCGCCGGCATCGGCGGCATCATGCTCACCTTCATCGTCGGCATGCCGTCGATGACCCGTACGCGCTTCGCCACGCCGACGGTCGGCCGCGAGTGGCTGATCGGCGCTGAAGGAGTGGCCGTGAGCGCCGTGAGCCCCGAGGGGTTCGTGCAGGTCAACGACGCCCAGTGGCGGGCGCGCACCAACCGCGCCACCCCGATCCAGGCCGGTGAGCCGCTGCGGGTGGCCGCGATCGACGGCGTGACGCTCGAGGTCGAGCCGCTCGAAGGCGCCGCCCGCGACTACCGCGAGATGCGCAAGAAGTCCGACGACGCCGCACCGGTGGCCGACGACGTCAGTGCCGAGTAGCGGTCAGCAGAAGAACCCAACGCAGCCCTCGACCGGCCCCCATGGCTGTGACGACGCGTCCCACGTCGCCTGATCGACCGGGGCGAGCGACCGCGCCGCACGCTCCAGGTCGGCATCCGGGTCGCGCGAGCCGAGTCGCACCAGGACACCGTCGGACCGCTTGACCGCGAGGGCGCTCGCGCCGCCGCGGCGCAGGAGTGCTGGGTCGCCGTTGACGTCGACGAGCTGGAGCTCGGCGTCGAGCCCGATCATGCCGCCGTCGAACATCGACAGGCCGACGCTGATGTCGAGCGAGGAGTCGACGTCACCCTCCCCGGGACTGAGCGTGGTGAGGCCACGGATCGCGTGGCCGCGCGTCCAGGTGGCGTCGACCGCCACCCAGCCCGGCTCCTCGAGCGCCGGCGCCGTCCATCCTGCTCCGTCGGCGCGGAGCGTTGCCGCGATCGAAGCGGTCTCGTCTGCCGCCAAACCCTGCGACCAGACGCCCACCACACCCTCCGGCGCCGACAGCTCCAGGATGACGATGCCGTCGACGCTCGCGTAGGTGCGGGCCGAGTCCCAGCCTGGGATCTCGATCGGTTCACCGTTTGGCTGCTCGATCGTGGGAGCGATCCGCGTGCCCAGATGGAGCACGGCGTCGATGGTGCCGTCGGCGGCCGCCCGCACCCAGAGCTGTGACAGCGACAGCGGCGTGTCCTGCTGACTGGCCCCTTCGGCGAGGTAGGTGTTCTCCGCCGGCATGGGCGATGCGGGCAGCAGCAGGGGCACGTCGGTGAGCTGGGGGCGCACCACCTCGGGGACTTCGAACCCGGTGAACGGCGGCACGGGGGCGGCGGTGGTTCCCGGGCCGGATGTCGGTGTGCTGGTCGCCGGCGCGGTGCTCTGAGGCATGCTGGTGACTGTGTCCGGACTCGTGTTCTCGGGCGACGTGCTGCCGGGGGTGCTGGTCACCGGTGTCGTGTCTCCGCCCGGAAACCCGGGGCCTGTGCCGGCGGGGGCGACGATGTCGATCGTGCCGCCGACGCCGTTGACGAGTGCCCACCCGAGTCCGAGTGCGAGCACACCGACGGCGGCGGCCACCGCCGCGAGCTTCCACCGCGGCCGCTCGACCGCCCGGGTGGGCGCGACTGGCAGCTCAGCCGGTTCGGCCGATGGTGCACCCGACTCGCGCGCCAGCAGCTCGCCGAGCGCCGACGGGCTGTCGGCCATCGCTCGGGCCTCGGCCCGGGTGTGGGCTGCGGCCATTCGGCCGAGCTGGTCGAGATCGTGGTCATCCATCTGGCTCATCGCGCACCTCCGTCGGCATCGGTGAGCGCGGCGCGCAGCTTGTCGCGGGCGTGCGACAGGCTCGACTTCACCGTGCCCGGCTTGACCTCGAGGATCTCGGCGACCGTGTTGATCGAAAGGTCCTCGAGGTAGTGGAGGATCACGGCGGCGCGCTCCCGGTCGGGCAGGGCCCGTACCGCATCCCACCAGTGCCCGATCGCATCGTGCGGCGGCGCGTCCGGCACCCGGTCGAGCCGGGTGACGAGCTGCAGCTGGCGGCCTCGGTCGCGCTGATGGTCGATCAGCAGGTTGATCATCACGCGGCGGGCCCAGGCGCCCGGCAGGTCGAGCAGCTCCACCGTCGACCACGCCCGGTACGCCCGAGTGAGGGCTTCCTGCGCGAGATCGCGGGCTGTGTCTCGGTCGCCGGTCCAGGCGAGCCCGATCGCGATCAGCTTGGGGTGTTCGGCCAGATAGAAGCGCTCGAAGCCGTCGACCCCGCTGCGCTGCGCCATCATCTCCACATCATGCACACGCCCGCCCGGTGCGATCGGTTGAGCGCGAGGTGAATCGGGTTGCGGGCGACTGCGCGTCAGGCGGCGGGAAGTCGGGGGCCGGCGATGCGCAGGTCGTCGCGACGGCGGGTGATGCCCCGGGCGTCGAGCTCGGCGACGAGCGGGAGCGCGAACTTGCGGCTGGCGCCGGTTCGGTCGCGGAACTGGGCGACGGTGAATCCTGCCGGGTCGGCAGCGAGCAGCTCGGCGGCGATGCGCGCCGCTGCATCGATCGCGTCGATGTGGAAAAGCACCTGGTCGCGCTCGACCAGCTCACCGCGGCGCACCAACTCGCGGATCGTCGTGCGGTCGGCGTCGGCGGGCACCTCCGGGGCGAAGCCGCCGGCCCGGATCGCAGCAGCAAGCGGATGGTCGGCGAACGGATCGGCCGTGCCTGCCCGGCGGGCTCGACCGCCCTCGATCCCGATCCCGTCGAGCTGGGCCACGACCGCTCGCTCACGCTCGTCGAGCATCGCCAGATCGAACCCGGTCGGTCCGGCCGCGTCGACAGCGGCCACAAGACGTAGGGACGTCTCCTCCAGGACGGCGGCCGTGGTGACCCAGTGGCCGACCGTCGGGTCGACCTGTTCGCCCGTGAGCAGTTCGAGCTCGCCGACGTCGATCCAACCGCGCTCGGCGATCACCCGCTCGACCGACCGGTCGGGTGCGGCCCGCGACGCCTTGAGCACCGGGGCCACGTCGAGCACCTCGCCGCCGCCGACGGTCTCGTCGCGACCCGACTCGCGGAGCACGAACCGGTCGCCCGGCAGCAGCGGGAGGGCGAGCGGCAGGAAGAGGCGCACGGCACCCGCCGTCCCGGGTGCGATGGCATCGTCGCCGAGCACGCGCAGCCGCACCGGCACCTCCCGGGCGCCGATGTAAGCGAGGTACGCACCCCGCCGCGACACCGTGTGATCGAGCGTCGCGAGCGCGGTGAGCTCGGCGTCGAAGCGGTCGGTGGTGCGCCAGCGGCCGGGGGTGACCACCGCGTCGCCACGCGTGAGCTCGTCGTGTCCGATGCCGCTCAGGTTCAACGCCACCCGGTTGCCGGGGCCGATCTCGTCGACCGAACGGCCGAGCGTCTGGATGCCGCGGACGCGGGCCGACCGGGCGCCCGGTTCGATGACCACTGTGTCGTCCACCTGCAGCGTGCCGTTGGTGAGCGTCCCGGTGACGACCGTGCCGCTGCCCTTCGCCGCGAACGACCGGTCGATCCAGAGCCTCGCCCGCTGGCGGTCGGCGGCGCCCGGTGTGTCGGCGACGAGGTGGTCGAGCGCCGCGCGCAGGTCATTCAGCCCGAGCCCGGTCGGCGCGGCCACGGGGACGACCGGGGCGTCGGCGAGGAAGGTGCCGGCGACGCGGTCGGCGAGCTCGAGCTGGGCGATCTCGAGCCACTCCTCGTCGACGAGGTCGGCCTTGGTGAGGGCGATCACGCCGTGACGGTGGCCGAGCAGCTCGAGGATCCGCAGGTGCTCCTCCGACTGCGGCTTCCAACCCTCGGTCGCGGCCACCACGAACAGGCAGGCGTCGACCCCGCCGACCCCGGCGAGCATGTTGCGCAGGAACCGCACGTGGCCGGGCACGTCGACGAAGCTCACCCCGGCGCCCGACGGCAGGGTGGTGTGCGCGAAGCCGAGATCGATCGTGAGGCCGCGTCGCTTCTCCTCCTCGAACCGGTCGGGGTCGGTCCCGGTGAGCGCCAGCACCAGCGACGACTTCCCGTGATCGACGTGGCCAGCAGTGGCGACGACCCTCATGGTGCGAACGTGCGCAGGGCCGCGATCAGGGTGGGGTCGTCGGTGGGGTCGACGGCGCGGAGATCGAGCAGCGTGCGGTCGTCGCGGGTGCGGGCGATCACGGGCGGGTCGTGGGCGCGCAGCGCAGCGAGGTGGTCGCCCTCGACGGCGATCCCGACCGACGGCATCGTGACGCCCGGCGCCGAACCCGCTCCGGGCAGGGCCTCGGTGTCGACCACTGCACCGATTCCGGCCGCGTCGACGATCTCATGTGCGCGAGCCCGCAGTTGATCGGTGGAGGTCGCGATCATCCGCCAGAACGCGACGTCGGTGGCGGCGCGGCCGTCGAGGTAGGCGAGCGCCGTGTTCTGCAGCGCCGCGAGCACCAGCCCGCCGCAGCGCAGCGCCCGCGCCAGCGGGTGCCGGGCGCAGGCGC
>JALHOG010000029.1 GCA_022843125.1 Ilumatobacteraceae bacterium | reverse complement strand
GCGCGCTGGGGTGCACGTGCGGCGGATGTGTGGGTGCGCGCCGCGGACCCCGAGCGGCTCGCCAAGGCCGTTGCCGAGGTCGTGGCCAATGCGCCGGTGCCCGATCCAGCGCCGGAGACGGTGCCGTTCGACTTCTGGCAGGTCGGCAACTCGGCCTACACGATCACCCGCACGATCGCGGCGCCCGTGTGGTCAGCGATCGCCGACCACTACCCGGCGCCCGTCCGGGCCGCGGTCGACGGTCTCGTCGCGACCGACCTGTCGCTGGCCGGTGGCCGGATCATCCTCTGGCACGGCCCACCCGGCACCGGCAAGACCACGGCCATCCGAGCGCTGGCCCGCGCCTGGCGCTCGTCGGCGAGGTTCCAGATCGTGCTCGACCCCGACGCCGTGCTCGGGCGCGCCTCGACGCTGATGGAGGTCCTGCTCGAGAGCGACGACGAGGATCGCTGGCGTGTCCTCGTGATCGAGGACGCCGACGAGCTGATCCGCGCCGACGCCAAGGACCGCGTCGGGCAGTCGCTGTCGCGGTTGCTCAACGTGGGCGACGGCATCGTCGGCCAGGGCGTTCGCGTGGCGGTGCTGATCACGACGAACGAGCCGGTGCAGCGTCTCCACTCGGCGCTGTCACGTCCGGGTCGCTGCCTCTCGCAGATCGAGTTCCGGCGGTTCACCCGGGCCGAGGCGCGGGCGTGGCGCGGCGACGACATCCCGCCCGGCGAGGACCTGTCGTTGGCCGAACTCATCGCCGCGCCGACCGACGTCGTCGCCACCCCGGTAGCGATCCACACCGGCCACTACCTCTGACCGCGACCAGTTGGCGAACGTCGGCGGTGGCGGGTCAGGCGCCCTTGCGCTTGCGGATCTCGGCGGTGATCGCAGGGACGATCTGGTGCAGGTCGCCGATCACGGCGTACCCGGCCCGGCTGACCATGTTGGCGTCCTTGTCGGTGTTGATGGCGATGATGTTCTTGCTCGCCATCGCCCCCACCCAGTGCTGGATCGCGCCCGAGATGCCGCACGCGAAGTACACGTCAGGGGCGATCCGGGTGCCGGTCTGGCCGACCTGGTCGGCGTGATTGCGCCACCCGTTGTTGGTGACCGCACGGGAGCACCCGACCACACCACCCAGCTCGGATGCGAGCTCCTGCAGGGGTGCGAACCCGTCGGGGGAGCCGACCCCGCGGCCACCGCCGACCACCACGGGCGCGGTCGACAGCGTGACGCCGGCTTCGCGCTCGACGCGGCCCTTCACCACGCTGCGGGCGAGCGATGCGTCGAGCGACACGGCCAGCTCGGCCACGGCAGCTGCGCCGGGAGCATCGGAGGGCGACGCGTCGACGGCGTGATGCGCGATGGTGACGAGCTTGGTGGGCGCGGTGAGGGTCGCCTCCTCGAGCAGTGAGCCGCCCCAGCGGACGCGGGTCATCTCGATCGTGTCGGCGGTCGGGTCGCCGCGCACTTCCGTGCAGTTGGCCGAGAACGGCAGGTCGAGGCGGGCAGCGGCCTGGGCGAGGACCTCGTTGCCGCGGTCGGTCCCGGTGGCGACGACGAGTGCGGGCTGCAGCACCCGCACCGCCTGGGCGAGCACGTCACCCCACGCTTCGGGGCCGTAGTCGACCAGGAGGCCGTCGTGCACCTGGTGCACCGTCGCCACGCCGTACGGAGCGAGGTCGGCGGCGAGCGCGTCGGCATCGGCACCGATCGTGATCGCCTCGACCCGGTCGCCGATCGAGCGGGCTGCGGTGAGGCCCTCGAGCGTCGCCGGGGCGAGCGCGCCCCGATCGTGTTCCACGAGCACGAGCACGGTCGTCATCACAGGACCCCGATCTCTTCGAGCACGTCGACCACGGCGGGCGCGGCCTCCGGGCCGTGCCCGAGGATGATCGTCTCGGACTTCTTCTCCGCCGGGCGGGCGAGCACGACCTTGGCGAGGCCACCGGGATCGGCCGCTGGCGCGAGCGTTGCGACCTCGGCCTTCTTCGACGCGAGGCGGCCCTTCATCGTCGGGTAGCGGGGGAGGTTGATGCCCTCCTTGATCCCGATCACAGCGGGCATCGGCAGCTCGTAGGTCTCGCGTCCGGCGTCGGCTTCGCGCTGGACGTGGGCCGTGCCACCGTCGACGGTGAGCCCCTTGGCGCCGTTGACCATCGGCCGGCCGAGCGCGTAGGCGACACGGATCCCGACCTGGAAGCCACCCGAGTCGGCCGACTCGTTGCCGAACAGGATCAGGTCGAACGCTCCGTCGGCGGCCTCCAGCTCGCGAATCGCGGCGGTGATCGCAGCGGCGGTCCGTTGTGGGTCCCATTCACCGTCGGTGGTCGGCAGGAGGACGCCCTTGTGCATCCCGACGCTCGCCGCGTACCGCAGCTGCTCCTCGGCCTCACCCGGACCGAGCGTCAGCACGGTGGCCTCGCCGCCGTGCTGCTCGATCAACTGCGCGGCGGCCTCGACCGCGCACTCCTCGTGCGGGCTGGTGGTGAACGCCAGGTGGGCCGTGTCGACCTCCTGGCCGTCGGCGGTGATGTTGATGCGAGCGCCCGGTGCGGGCACGCGCTTCACGCAGACAAGGATTCTCATGTGCTTCCCTCGACACTCCGTGACGTCATCAGCTCGGGTCGGTCTTCATGCGGTCGTCGTTCGGGTCGAACAGGGGTTGGCTGCCGACCCGTGCGACCGTGACCGGGTACTGCTCGTTCATGTAGACGACGCCGAGCTTGGTGCCCTCGACGGCGTGCTCGGGCGGGAGGTAGGCGAGCAGGAGGTAGGTGTCGAGCGACGGGGCCGAGCCGGCGGTGGTGACCCGTGACGGGCGGCCGTGGCTGTCGACGATCCGGTTGCCGTCGGGCGTGACGATCGGCTCGTTGCCGCCCACCGGGTACCGCTTGATGCCGCTCGCGGACATCTGCGAGTCCATCGACAGGGTGCACATGATCGCCGCCGGGCCCGACGTCTCGGCTTCCTGGCGGGCCTTCAGGTAGGCCTCCTTGCCGATGAAGTCGGCCGACTTCACCTTCGGGCGGGCGAGCCCGGCCTCGACCGGGTTGTACTCACTCTCGAGTTCGGCGCCCATCAGGCGGTAGCCCTTCTCGATGCGGCCCGTCACGGCGTACACGCCGATGCCGACCGGGCGGATGTCGAACTCTGCGCCCGCATCACGAATCGTGTCCCACAGGCGGAGGCCGTGTTCCATCTTCGTGTACACCTCCCAGCCGTTCTCGCCGACGTAGGAGATGCGGAACATCGTGCACGGCACGCCGTCGATCAGCACGTCGCGCACCGCGCCGTACGGGAAACCGGCCTGGGTGACGTCGTACGGCTGGTGCTGGCTCGTGACGATCTTCGCCATCGTCGCCTGCGCCTTCGGACCCCACACGCCGATCGTGCAGATCCCGGACGTCTTGTCGGTGAACGTCACGGAACCGTCGGTCGGCAGGTTGCGGGTGAACCAGTACTTGTCGCGGCCACCGTCGAAGGCGCCGGTGATCACACGGAAGTGCTGGTCGCCGAGGCGCATGATCGTGAGGTCGGAGCGGAACCCGCCGTCGGCGGTGAGCACCGGGGTGTAGATCGAGCGGCCGACCGGCACGTTGCACGAGTTGACGGTCATCCGGTCGAGGAACGCGAGCGTGCCCGGCCCTTCGAAGTCGAACTCGTTGAACGCGGTGAGGTCGACCATGCCGACGTGCTCACGCATGTGCATGTGCTCGCCGTTGATGATCGGTGACCACCAGCGGGCGTCCCACTCGTGCTCGCGCGCCTCGCACGCCACCGGGTAGCGCTCGACGAGGTCGGCGTTCGACTCGTACCACTGCGGGCGCTCCCAGCCGCGGGCGTCGAAGAACACGGCGCCGAGCGCTTCCTCGCGGGCGTAGAACGGGCTGCGGCGCATGCCGCGCTGGCTGGCCCACTGCTCGCGCGGGTGCACGATGCCGTAGGTCTTGTTGAAGTGTTCGGCGCAGCGGGCGTAGATGTGGTGCTCGGTCTTCTCGTGCTCGTAGAAGCGGGCGATGTCGGAGCCGTGCGGATCGCACATGCGGGGATAGCCGTAGGTCATCCACTCGGCGACGAGCTGTGCGATGCCGGGGCCCTCCTTGACCCACACCGCCGAGGCGGACCACAGGTTGCGCACCTCGGGGGTCTCGCCGAGCACGGGCATTGCGTCGGGGGTGAGCGAGAGCAGGCCGTTGATGGCGTACTTGATCTCGGCGTCGCCGAGCATCTCCATCAGCTCGATCGCCTGCTCCATCTGCGGGTCGAAGTCGTCGTACGTGAGCGGCAGCTCGGTGGGGGAGAGCGGCGACTCCTCGTTCGACGGGATCTCGTCGGGGTGCATGAAGATCGGCCGGTGGGCGTACGAGCCGACCTCCATCGACCCCGCGGACTGGCGCTCGTAGCAGAACGTGTCCATGTCGCGGATGATCGGGTAGGCGAGCTCCTTGTTGGACTCGACCAGCACCTCGATCGGGCCGACGTCGGCCATCTGGTGGACGGCGGGGGTGAGCGGGATGTTGGCCCCGGCCATCTCGGCGATGCGTGGACTCCACACACCGCAGGCGATCGCCACGCAGTCGGTCTCGATGCGGCCCTTGTCGGTGACGACCGCCGTGACCCGGGTGATGCCGTCGACGGTCTCGGTCTCGATGTCGTGGACCTCGGTGTTGGCGAACACCTTGAGCTTGCCGGCGTTCACCGCCTCCTCGCGCATGAGCGTGCCCATCTGCAGCGAGTCGACGACCGACACCGTCGGTGTGTAGTAGCCGCCGAGGATGATGTCCTCGTTGATGAACGGAACGAGCTCCTTGACCTCGGCCGGCGTGATCAGTGACGCCTCGATGCCGTAGGTCTTCGCCGACGTCATGCGGCGGTTGAACTCCTCGAGCCGCTCCGGCTCACGGGCGACCTCGATGCCGCCGCAGGTGTTGTTGACCCCGTACTCGATGTACTGGTTCTGGCTGTCGACCGTGAGGAACGCCATCTCCTTGTTGTGGTCGGTCGGGAAGATGAAGTTCGACGCGTGGCCGGTGGAACCGCCGGGGTTCGGGAGCGGGCCCTTGTCGATCAGCACCATGTCGGTCCAGCCGAGCTTGGCCAGATGGCCCACGAGGCAGTTGCCGACGATGCCGGCGCCGATCACGACGCACTTGGCGGTTGCTGGGACTTCGCTCATTGGTGTTGGCCTCTGCCTCTCACGTGGCTCGTTCTGATATATCATGAATGTATCACAGCGGATTCGATGAGCGCACGGGCCTACACGGCCATTCGCCGGATGATCGTCCGGCTCGATCTCGCGCCCGGCGACGTGATCCGCGAGGAGCGGCTCCAGGAGGAACTGGGTCTCGGCCGCACCCCGATCCGCGAGGCGCTCCTGCAACTCGCACGCGACCAGTTCGTGACCGTCATCTCGAGGCGAGGCATGTTCGTGTCGTCGATCGACGCCGGCGAGCTGTCGCTGCTGTTCGAGACCCGCGCCGTGATGGAGCCGTACGCGGCCCGGCTCGCTGCGTTGCGTGGCACCGCCGAGCAGTGGGACGAGATGCGTCGGGTGATCGGCGCGTCCACCGACCTCCACGACGACGAGACGTTGCTCGAGGTCGACCGGCGGTGCCACGAGATCATCTGGGAGGCCGCAGGCAACCGCTTCCTCACCGACACGCTCGACGTGCTGTACGCACAGAGCGACCGGGTGTGGCACCTCTACCTCGCCGACGTGGCCGACACCCGCCACGCGGTCGACGAGCACGCGATCATCCTCGATGCGCTGCGAGGTGGCGATGCCGACCACGTCGGTGCGCTCGTCGAGGCGCATGTGCGCAGTTTCGACGACCAGGTGCGAGCGGCGGTCACCGCCCGCCTCGCCTCACCCCTCGCCGGCTGACGTTCAGCGGACGCGGCGCGCCAGGGCGGGGTCGGGATCGCCGCAGCGGTCGGGGTGGAGGATCGCGGCGATCGCCTCGGCACCTTCGACCACGCGTGGGCCGGGACGCACGATCACGGCATCGGCGTCGATCGCCCACACCGCAGCGGCGGGTGGGAGCAGGTCGCGAGCGATCACGCCGGCGGCGAGCTCGGCGGCGCCGTCGAGGCCGAAGCCGCACGGCGCCACGATCACCACGTCGGCGTCGGCCTCCCGGATCGCGGACCACTCGACGCCGTGCGACTTCCCGCCTGCGAACGACAGCACGCTCTCCCCACCCGCCACGTCGACGAGATCGGGCACCCAGTGCCCGGCGGTGAACGCCGGATCGGTCCACTCGAGCACGAGCACCGTCGGGCGCGCTGCCCCGGCGATCCGCTCGCCCAGGGCGGCGACCCGCGCTCGCAGCGATGCGACGATCTCGGCGCCACGCTCGGCGGTGCCGGTCGCCGCGCCCACGGTGGCGACCGAGTCGATCACCTCGTCGAGCGTCATCGGGTCGAGCGTCACCACCGTCGCCGCGCAGCCCAGGTACGCAATCGCGTCGTCGACCTCGCTCACGTCGATCGCGCACACCGCGCACAGGTCCTGCGTCACGATCAGCTCCGGGTCGATCTCGGCCAACGCACCACGGTCGAGCCGGTAGAGATCCTCGCCGGCCGCCATCCGCTCCTTCACGACGGCATCGATCTCGCCGGGGGACAGACCCTCGGGGAGCGCCGACGTCGACACGATCCGCTTCGAGCGTGCAGCCGGTGGCCAGTTGCACTCGAAGGTCACGCCGACGACGTCGTCGCCGAGCCCGAGGTCGAACAGGATCTCGGTGGCCGACGGGAGCAACGACACGATGCGCATCGCGGCGATGGTAGGGGTCGGTAGCGTCGCCCGACATGCCGATCGCACTCGTTCGCCGACCCGGCCCGTCACTCGTCGACGGGATCGTCACGCATCAGGAGCCGCAGCCGATCGACCTCGTGCTCGCGCTCGCACAGTGGGAGGCGTACGTCGGCGCCCTGCGATCGGCCGGATGGGACGTGACGGAGGTCGAGCCCGCCGATGACTGCCCCGATGCGGTGTTCGTCGAGGACGCCCTCGTCGTGTTCGACGATCTGGCCGTGATCACCCGGCCCGGGGCGCCGTCGCGTGCCGCCGAGGTGGAGGGTGCCGAACGGGCTGCGATCACGCAGGGCCTCGAGGTCGTCCGCATCGAGCCGCCCGCCACCTTCGACGGCGGCGATGTCCTGAAGGTGGGCCGAACCGTCTACGTCGGCCGGACCGCCCGTACCTCGGACGATGGTGTCGAGCAGTTGAGGGCGATCCTCGCTCCACGCGGTTGGGAGGTGGTCGGCGTGCCGGTGACCAGCGTCCTGCACCTCAAGTCGGCGGTCACGGCGCTGCCCGATGGGACCGTGGTCGGTCACCTCGACCACGTCGACGACGCGTCGGCGTACCCGCGTTTCCTCGCTGTGCCCGAGCCGGCGGGCGCGCACGTCGTGCTGCTCGACGACCATCGTCTGCTGATGTCCACCGGTGCACCAGCGACCGCCGAGATGTACCGCAGCCTCGGCTACCGCACGGTCGAGGTCGACATCTCCGAGTTCGAGAAGCTCGACGGATGCGTCACATGCCTGTCGGTGCGGATCCGGCGCTGAGGCGCATCGGCCTGGCCGCTCAAGGCGAACCAGGGGCCAGCCGATGATCTGGCAGCATGGAGACGATGGCTGGACGGACGATCGCGCCTACGGGCACCACCCCGACGAACTCGCTCGTGCATCCAGCCGGTTCGGCCGACATCGAGCAGGTCGCGGCCACAGCGGAGCGGATCGCGCGCTCGGTCGGCCAGGTGCTGGCAGGTCGAGAGGAAGCGATCCGGACGGCGCTCGCCTGCGTGCTGAGCGGCGGGCATCTGCTCATCGAGGACATCCCTGGTGTCGGCAAGACCCTGCTCGCCCAGGCGCTGGCCTCGTCGGTCGGTGGCTCGTTCCACCGCATCCAGGGCACGCCCGACCTCCTGCCCGGTGACGTGACCGGCACGATGGTGCCGCAGGGAGACAGCTTCGAGCTGCGGTTCCGGCCGGGCCCGGTGTTCTCGAACATCGTGGTCTTCGACGAGCTCAACCGCGCCAACCCGCGCACCCAGTCCGCGTTGCTCGAGGCCACCGAGGAGGGTGCGGTCACCGTCGATGGCGTCACCCGCGACCTCCCGTCGCCATTCCTGCTGATCGCCACCCAGAACCCGGTCGAGATGACCGGCACCTATCCTCTCGGCGAAGGTGCGCTCGACCGGTTCGCCGCCGTCGTCTCGCCCGGCCGTCCGCTGCCCGAGGACGAGGTCGAGGTGCTGACCGGGCGCCGTGGCCGTTCCGTGCTCAAGGCGGTCGAGCCGGTGGTCGACATCGGCGAGCTGGTGCAGGCGCGGGCGACGGTCCAGTCGGTCTACGTCGCCGACGCGCTGGCCCGCTATGTGGTCTCGATCCTCGAGGCCACCCGTCAGCACCCGCGTGTCCGGCTCGGCGCATCCACCCGTGGCGGCGTGTCGCTGATCGGGTTGGCGAAGGCGATCGCCGCGATGGGAGGTCGGCATTTCGTCGTGCCCCAGGACGTCGTCGACGTCGCCGAGGTCGCGCTCGCACATCGTGTGCTCGTCGTCGATGCCGACGGCTCGGTCCGCGCCGGCCGCGAAGTGGTTGCGGAATGTCTGACGCAGGTCCCGGCCCCGACCGCATGAGTCGGCCGCGACCCACCGGTGTCGCTGCCGGCGGCCTCGGGATGCTGCTCGCGTGGGGTGGGGGAGCGGCGATCGCCCGCCTCACCGGCGCCACGCCGGTCGTGATCATGCTGGTCGTCGCTGCCGTCTGGTTCGCGGCGGCGGTGGTGTCCGGGTGGCAGGCAGTTCGCCGGGTCGAGGTTGGTGCGCTCACCCTGCCTGGTCTGGTCGACCAGGGGCTCCCGGTCGCTGTGTCGTGTGAGATCCGTTCGGCGCAGCCGGTCTGGGTCGAGGTCCGTTCGGCCGGAGCGGTACTGGCGTCGGGTTGGTCGGACGACGGATGGTTCCGAGGTGAGGCGACGCTCCCGCGTCGAGGCGTTCTCCATCAGGTGCGCGTGCGGGTCCGCAGCGCGGGTGGCATCGGTCTGGTGTGGTGGCGTCGCCAGTTCGAGATCTCGGTCGGCGAGGTGGTGGTGGCGCCGCTGCAGCGCCACCAGCACGTCCCGGTGCAGCGCAGTTCGGTGGCGGCCGGCGGCACCCGCGAGGGTCGACCGGGCGCCGTGGCGGGCGACACCGACGGCGTGCGGCCCTGGCGCGACGGCGACAGCGAGAAGTTCGTGCACTGGGGGTCGACGCTGCGGACCGGTGAGCTCGTCGTGCACGACCGCCGGCACGACGCCGACCAGCGCTGGGTCGTCCGGGCCCGGGTCGGCACGTCCGATCCGGATGCGGAGGCAGGTGCCGCTCGGTCTGCGATCGAGGACGGGCTGCGCGCCCGGGCCGAGGTGTCGGCGGCGATCGGAAGCGGTGACCCGGTGGCGATCCCCGACCGTCCGACGGCTGCCCGGTGGGCTGCTGCCGCCGACCTCGGTGAGGTGCCCGCCCCCGTCCGGAAACGTCTCCGGGGCCGCGGTGCGGCCGAGCCGGAGGACACCGCTCGCGCCTCGGCGAGGTGGTGGGCGGCAGCGGCGACCCTCGTGTCGCTCCTGATGCTGATGACCACGCTCGAATACAGCCCGCTCGTCACCGTGATGGTGGTCGCCAGCGTGGTGCTGGGTGCGGCCGTCTCGGCACCGTTGCTGGCATCGGGCGAGGCGGCTCCCCCGTACGTCCGGTTGCTCGTCGCGTTCGGGG
This sequence comes from Ilumatobacteraceae bacterium, assembly GCA_022843125.1. Lineage (GTDB taxonomy): Bacteria > Actinomycetota > Acidimicrobiia > Acidimicrobiales > Ilumatobacteraceae > Ilumatobacter. The sequence continues at coordinate 47,461 of JALHOG010000029.1, read as the reverse complement.
CGCTGCTGGCGTTCATCGCTGTCGCGGCGTCGGCCGGCCAGCTCGACGGGCTGCTCGGGCTGCTGCGCGGGCCGCTCCCGCAGATCCTCGTGATCCTCATCGCGCTCCACGGATTCGAGTGCCGTGACCGTCGCACGGTCCGCGTCGGGCTCGCCATCTCCGCTGTCGTGCTGATGTACGCGTCCGGTTTCCGAGTCGACGGGACGATCGGCTGGTGGCTCCTGGCGTGGGGCGTGTCGTTCGGCGGCGCCTCGTGGGCGCTGGCAGGCCCGACGTCCGCGACGCGGCGGCCGATCCGCCTCGGAGCGCTCGTTCCCGGTGCCGGTGCGCTCGCGCTCGGCGCAGTGGCCTCGATCGCGGTGCTCGCCGTTGTCCCGATTCCTGACGGCCCGGCGCGCCTGTCGCTACCCACGTTCATCGACGACATGAGCCCGGTCGGGCTCCCTGGTGCGATCGCCGGCCCGGAAGGTGACATCCGGAACGATCGCACCGGTTCGCCGGACAGGGCCCCTGCCGGGCAGGCCGGTGGCTACACGGGTTTCGCGCAGACCATGGACACCTCGGTGCGCGGCGATCTCAGCGACGAGGTCGTGATGCGGGTACGCGCGACCGGGCCCGACTTCTGGCGCGGCCAGACGTTCAGCGAGTTCGACGGGCGGCGCTGGTACGCCGATGACGAGATCGGTTCGCAGCGCGGCGGGCCCGACATCGATGTGCCGCCTGCGATCGGCGACACGCTCGCCGACGACGTCCCGGTCGAGCGCTTCGTGCAGACGTTCTACGCCGAGGCCGACCTGCCCAACGTCGTGTTCGCCGCCTACCGGCCGAGCCAGGTCATCATCGACGCCGATGTGTGGGTGCGCTCGGACGGGGCGATCCGGGCGTCGACGATCCTGCCGGCCGGTTCGGTGTACACCGTCGTGTCGGAGCGGCCGCAGGTGACCGAGGAGTTGCTGCTGCGCCAGGGCCGCCTCGACGAGCGCCTCACCGATCTGGGCCGCCAGGTGCTCGGTCGCTACCTCGCCGTCCCGGCGAGCACGTCCGACGAGACGATCGCGCTCGCGAACGAGCTCGCCGCCGGTCAGACGACCACGTACGGCATGGTGCGGGCGTTCGAGGCGTGGATGGGCGCCAACGTCCAGTACGACCTCAATGCGCCGCTGCCCGATCCGGGTGAGGATGCCGTGCACGACTTCCTGTTCGATTCACGACTCGGGTTCTGCGAGCAGATCGCGTCGGCGCTGACCGTGATGCTGCGCACCCAGGGGGTGCCGTCGCGACTGGCGACGGGCTACGTGTCGGGCACTCGCGACCGCATCGCCGGTGTCTACGAGGTGCGCGGCACTGATGCCCACGCATGGGTCGAGGTCTGGTTCCCCGAGACGGGGTGGCAGGCCTTCGACCCGACCGCCTCGGTGCCGCTGTCGGGCGAGTCGTCGTCGGGATCGATCGGCTCGGAGCTGGTCACCGGAGCTGCCGACGCCGTGGCCGCACGCCCGGGGCTCGCCGTCCTGGTCGTCGGCGCAGGGCTCGCTCTGGCGTCGGTGCTCCGCATCGGCGTCGAGCTGTGGCGCCGGCGACGGCGTGGCCGGTGGGGCGTGCTCCAGGACCGGTTCGGCGACCTCGCCGCCGCACGGGGTGCGGCCAGCGGTGCGACCAACCCGGGGCGGGCGCGTCACTGGACCGCCGCCGACGAGGCGGAGCGCGCACGGCAGGTCGCCGAACGACTCGATCGGGTGGTGTTCGACCCGACCTTCGCCGACGACGACACGGTGTACGTCGAGACGCGACAACTGGTCGGGTCGCTGGCCGAACGTCGCCGCTAGCCTCGCTGCGGTGTCACGCATCGAGGTCCTCACCTTCGGGTTGATGACCGCCGTGTTGGCGTCGGGCTACGGCGTGATGTTCACGGTCCTCGACGACTTCCGCGACGAGTACGGGATCGAAGCCCATTGGCTCGGCATGATCGTCGGGCTCGGTTTCCTCTCGTCGTTCGTCGCGCAGGCGTTCCTCGCGCCGATCGCCGACCGGGGTCATGCCCGCCGGATGGTGGTCATCGGTCTGGTCCTCAACGTGGTCGGACTGCTCGGGATGGCGGTGGGTGACACCGTCGTGGTGCTGCTCATCGCGCGTTTCGTGATGGGTGTCGGTGTCGGCATCGCCACGCCGGCGGTGCGCCGCATCGTCATCAACGGTGACCCGGGCAACCTCGGCAGCAACCTCGGTCTGCTGCTGGCCGCCGACGTGGCCGGGTTCGCGGCGGGGCCGGCCGTGTCGGCCGTGCTCGTCCCACAGTTCGGCATCCCGGCTCCGTTCCTCGCGATCGCGGTCCTGACCGTGCTCACCCTGCCGGTGATGCTGCGCGTCGAGGTCCGCGAGGCGGTGCCGACGGGGATCCCCGAGCCGCGATTCGCGTTCGACCTGCTGCGATCACGGGCGATGGTGTCGGGGCTCGTCGTCGGGTCGGCCCTGTTCCTGATGATCGGCACCTTCGACGCGCTGTGGGCGATCGTCCTCGACGACCTGCGCGCCAGCGAGCTGATGGCCAATCTCGGCATCACGATCTTCGCCCTGCCGTTGATCTTCTTCGGGTCGTACGGCGGGCGGCTGGCGCAACGGCTCGGCCCGTTCCGGCTCGGCCCGTTCGGGTTGATCCTCGGCGCGATCTTCATGTTCCTCTACGGCGTGATGCCGGCCGCCGTCCTGATGCTCGTCGTGAGCATCGTGCACGCGGTGTGCGACTCGCTCACCGTGTCGAGCAACGCGGTCGCAGTCGGCATGGTGGCGCCGACCGAACGGCAGGCATCCGCGCAGGGGATGCTTGGCGCCGCGCAGACGCTCACCGGGGGCGTCACCTCGGTGCTGGCCGGCGTGCTCTACAGCGCCGGTGGCCGCGTCCTCGCGTACACGGTCTGCGCCGGCGTGATGGTCGTGATGGCGATTGCCGCGTGGGTGCTCGCCGGCCCCGAGTACCGGGCCCGACGCGGCGACGACGCGGTCTACCGCATCGACCCGTTTCCCTCCCTCGACCGCGTCTGAGGTCCTTCGATCAGGGTGTGAACACCAGCGTCGGAGGCGACCCGGTGCGGGCCAGGTCGGTGCGCCGCCCGCTCGATGTGGGTGTTCGTGCCGCTGATGGCGGTCGGAGTCGGGGCAGTCGGCTTCCACGACGCCTACTGCCACTACGTCGACCTCGACAGCGGTTCGCTGTGCCGCCGTGCCGACGGTTCGTTGTGGCGCGATCCGTCGATGGGGTGTGGCGGGCACGAGGACCCTCGCTGCCGGTACGAGGCGTGCGCCGACTCCGAGTTCCTGAGCGAGGACTGGCGGCACTCGTGCTCGTGGGTGGTGTTGCGAACCGAGGTGCCGCCGAGCGGGCCTGCGCCCTACTACGACGGCGACTCGCCGGGTCGGGGCGTTCCCGGCCGGATCGGGTAGGGCGGCACGCCTCGGCCGGCAGCGCTACGGGATCGGCGCGTAGCCGGGTGGCTGGGCGACCCAGCGGACCTGGCGTGGTGCGATCTGGAACAGGCGGTTGGCGTCGGGGTCGAGATGGTCGACGAGACCGGACGTGCGGGTCCCGAGCGCGCTCGGCGGGGTGATCGTCGCCGCCCCGTCACCGACGTTGGCGAGGCCGAGCAGTTCGCCGAAGCGCGGGTGGCGCCGGTGCCACGCGAACACCGACGGATGGCCGATGTCGATCGGATGCGACGACGTGGCGCCGTGCAGGGGGAGGCATCGCCGGCGGGCGGTGACGAGTGCCCGGATGCCGTCCCAGAGCCGCTGTTCAGCCGTCCCGGCGACGAACGCCCGCGCCGCGATCGATTCGTCGAACTCGGGCCGATGGCACCACCGACTGTCGGCGTGGCGCAGCGGGTCGTCGAGGTAGCCCCGGTCGTCGACCATGCACAGTTCGTCGCCCATGTAGATGATCGGGATGCCGCCGTAACCGAAGGCGATCGCGTACAGCAGCAGCAGCCGTTCGATCGCTGCGTCGACGGCAGCCGGGTCGCCCGCCTCGACCGCGGCGGTCATCCCGGCGAGCGTCGCTCCCATGCCCGAGGTGCGCTCGTCGTTGGTCGTCGGGTTGATGCCGAACGGCGTGCCGCGTGCGAACGAACCGGGGAAGTCGCCGCGGTAGAACCGGGCGAGGAACTCGCGGTGGCCGGCACCGGTGACTCCGACGGCGGTGGCATCGGGGTCGTCGATCGCCCAACCGATGTCGTCGTGGCAGCGAACGTAGGTGAACCAGGTGGTACGGCTCGGAGGGTCGGGGAGCCGCGACAGGGCGACCCGTGCGAGCGCGGCCTCGCGGGTGGCGAGCATCGACCAGCCCTGCACCATCAACTGGTTGTGGTAGGCGAGCTCGCACTCGCGGCGCTCGAGTTCGTGCCGGCCGAGATAGCCGAGCAGGTCGTCCGGTCCGACGATCGCCTCGGCGAGCAGGATCGTGGCCGGCGCGGCGATGCCGAGCGCGGCCCGGAGCGCCTGGGCGACGAGGTGCGCCTCGGGCTGGTTCTGGCAGTTGGTGCCGAGCCGCTTCCAGGTGAACGCGATGGCGTCGAGGCGCAGCACGTCGACGCCGAGGTTGGCGAGGTGGAACGCGAGGTCGGCGACCTCGATCATCACGTCGGGGTTGGCCCAGTTGAGGTCCCACTGGAAGTCGCGGAAGGTGGTCCACACCCAGCGCTCGAGCTCGGCGATCCACGTGAAGTTGCCGGGGGACAGGTCGGGGAAGACCTCGGGCAGAGTCGCCTCGTACCGGTCGGGCAGGGTGCGATCGGGGAACGTGATGTAGAGGTCGCGGTGGTACACCGAGCCGGCTCGGGCAGCGAGCGTCCACTCGTGGTCGTCGCTCGTGTGGTTCAACACGAAGTCGACGCAGAGGTTGATGCCGGCGTCGTGCAGCGCTCCGATCAGCTGTTGCAGATCGGCCGGCGTGCCGAGCCGTGGGTCGGGCGAGCGGTAGTCGCGGATGGCGAAGCCGCCGTCGCTCTCGCCGACGCGGGGCGTGAGCAACGACAGCAGGTGGAGCACGTCGACGCCGAGGTCGACGAGGTGCGGGATGCGGTCGCGGAGCCCGTCGAGCGTGCCGCCACCGAAACGATCGGCGTACGCCATATAGCCGACGCGCTCGTTGCTCAGGTACCAATCGGGCCGCACGGCTCGCTCGCGGTCGCGCGCGACCATCTCCGGTGCGCGCTGCGCGGCTGCCTCGCGGGCGCGCTTCTCGAGCACGTCGCAGAGGTCGTCGCCGCGGAGCCCGTACAGTCCGCGCAGCGCCGCCAGCAGGTCGGGACGCCACTCGTCGGCACGCGCATCGACCTCGGCGGGGCTCACGGGCTCGATCACGGGGCAGAAGCTTACGTACAGTCGCCGCCCATGACTGTTCGTCTCGGAGTCCTCGCAGCGTCACGAATCGCCGACTCGGCGGTGATCGAGCCCGTGGCCATCGTCGACGGGGTCGAGCTCGCTGCGGTAGCAGCGCGCGACCTCGAGCGGGCCGAGGCGGCAGCTCTGCGCTGGGGTTGTGCGCAGGCGTTCGGGTCGTACCGAGAGCTCGTCGAGTGCGCCGACGTCGACGCCGTCTACATCGCGACGCCTGCTTCGCTGCACCGGGAGTGGGCGATCGCTGCGATCGAGGCGGGCAAGCACGTGCTGTGCGAGAAGCCGTTCGCTGCGAACGCAGGCGATGCCCAGCTCATCGCCGACGCTGCCAACGCGTCCGATGTCGTGGTGATGGAGGCGTACCACTGGCGGTACCACCCGTACGTCGCGCAGATGCGGGAGGTGATCGACTCGGGCGACCTCGGTTCGATCTCGCGCGTCGAGGCCACGTTCGACATCCAGCTCGGCGAGATCCCGCGCGACGACATCCGGTGGGATCTCTCGATCGGCGGCGGCTCGACGATGGACCTCGGGTGCTACTCGATCCAGTGGGCGCGGTGGGCGGTGGGTGCCGATCCCGAGGTGGTGTCGGCGACCGCCGATGTCCCGGTGGCCGGCATCGACGCCACGCTGACGGCCGAGCTCCGCTGGCCCAACGGGGTCACCGGTTCGGTCTCGTCGACGATGGTGGCCGAGGGGATCGAGGGCATGGTGGCGTGGCTCCGCGTCATCGGTGACCGAGGGACGATGATGGCGACGAACCCGCTGGCGCCGCAGTTCGGCGGGGCCGCGATCACGGTCGAGAGCGAGGGTGGCACCCGCACGATCCCGGCTGATCGGTCCACCACGTACTCGCACCAGCTGATCGCCTTCCGCGACGCGATCGAGCACGGCACCCCGTTCCCCACCACCGCCGACGATGGCGTGGCGACGATGGCGATCATCGACGCCTGCTACCGAGCCGCCGGCCTCGCCCCTCGCCCCACGTTCGACTGACCCAACCGGGGTCGGGGCGGGCGATCAGGCGAGGGTGCCGGAGTCGTCGGGGCCGAGCGCCACCTCGTGGCCGCATGCGTCGTCGGCGAGCAGCACGGCGACCGTGGCGACGTCGGTGGCGTGGGCGTAGTGCCGGGCGCCGTCGGCGTCGAGGCAGGCGAGCACGGCCCGATCGGGGTTGCCGGTGCGGTCGTAGAGCACCGTGTAGGTCTCGAGCGCGGCGCGGGCCGGCCGCGCCGCCGCGGTCGGGCGGCTGGGCAGCGCGTCGACAGCGTCCTGCACCTGGTCGGTGCGGAATCCGGCGGTGCTCGGCGCGTCACCGAGCACGAGCATGCTGTGCTTGGTGAACCATCCGCCGTTGCCGGTGAGCAAGGCGCGGCGGGCATCGGTCGAGCGGAGGAGCCCGACGGCCCGGGTCAACGGGAGGATGCAGTAGCAGTTCAGCGGGCCGCCGCCGAACGTGAGCCCGCCGGTGATCGTCCAGGTGCGGCCGGGGTCGATCCCGAGCTCGCGTTGGCCGACCTGCACGGCGACGGGGAAGCACGAGTAGAGGTCGAGCAGGTCGCAGTCGTCGTGGCTGACGCCGGCGAGCTCGAGGGTGCGGCGGCCGGCGAGCCGCATCGCCGGTGACTCGTCCCAGGCCCAGCGGTTCGTCACGTTCCAGTGATCGTGGGCCGACACCCCCGCCCACGGGAACACCCATCGCTCGCGTGGAACGCCGGCGGCCTCAGCCGCGGCGACCGAACACATGATGATCGCACCGCCCTGGTCGGTGTCGAGGTTCGAGACCATCAGCTTCGGATACGGGGCGGCCACCGGACGGTTGCGGTCGGTCACCGTCGCGATCTCGGCCGCCGACACACCGCTGGTGATCCAGGCGTTCGGGTTGGTGGCGGCGACCTCGCTTCCCTTGGCCCACAGCGCAGCGATGCGGGCGCGGTGCTCGTCGACCCCCTCGCCGTTGCGGTGCCGGATCGCGGTCTCCGCCATCGCGTAGAACGTGGTCGCGATCCCGACCCCGAACCGGTCCTCCAACTCGTTCGAGAGCGGCTTCGGGCTCCCGACCACCTCGTCCGGGGCAGCGCCCTCCGCCTCGGGCAGATAGACGGAGCGCTGACCGGATGCCTTGTCGCCACGCCGGGTGCGCAGCGTCTCGGCCGCGCACACCACTGCGACGTCGGTCGTTCCGGTGGCGATCTGAGCGGCGGTGTCGATGACCAGGTCGTACACCTGGTTCCCGCCCATCGTGCTGATCGTCGTGCGTGCTGCCGGTGCACCGACCCGCTCGGCGACGAGTCGGCCGGGATCGCGATACGGCCACACGCCCCACACGACCCGCACTGCGTCGATGCGTTCGCGTACCGCTGCCGAAGCGGCCGTGTCGTCCAGCGCGAGCTCGGCGCAGCGACTCATCAGGTCGATCGGTTCGGCGCCACGGTCGCGGCTGTTGATCTGGCCGGCACCGATGATCACGGGGGTTCGAGGGTCGAGACTGGTCACGCCCGGATCGTACGGCGCGGGATGGCCGGGTTCCGTCCCGGCGAGGCGTTACGGTCTGGGCCGTGTCAGACCACGACTTCTCGTCATCCGGTTCAGCCGGCCTCCCGCCTCCCGGCGGTGCCCCGGCTCCGAAGCCGCGCCCGAAGCGGCCCCCGAAGAAGCCGTTCTGGCGTCAGCGCGTGCTGCTCCCGGTGTGGTTGTGGCTGCTGCTCGGTGTGATCGCGGCCGGGGTCATCCTGTTCGTCAGCCGCGGTGGCGACGACGAGGTCGCCTCCCCGCCGACGACGCTCTTCCCGCCGTTGCCGACCGAGGTCGTCCTGCCCGACATCAGCGAGGTGCCACCGCTCGACACCGCCGCGCTGCCCGAGATCAGCGAGGTGCCACCGCTCGACACCGCACCCGCCACCAGCCTGCTGCCACCGACGACGCCGATCGCACCTCCGCCCATCACCGAAGCCATGACGGGCACGACCTCGCCGACCGCGCCCGAGACCGCCGCTGTCCCGACGACGACGGTTACGCCGACCACCACGGTTGCGCCGACCACCACGGTTGCGCCGACCACCACGGTTGCGCCGACCACCACGGTTGCGCCGACCACCACGGTTGCGCCGACCACCACGACCGCACCCACGACCGCGCCCACGACCGCGCCCACGACCACGACGATCGCGCCGGCGCCGACCACCACGACGACCGTGCCCGGACCGGTCGACCCGAACGCTCCGGCGGTGCTCGCCGTCGGCACCGAAGGCCCGTGCCGATTCGGGTCGAGCTGTCTGAACGCCGGTTTCACCATCGCGAACTTCGACGTCCAGCCCACGCGGTACGTCTGCGAGTTCGGTGATGGCAGCCGCTTCACCTACCGGTTCGGCCGGGAGGGAGTCAGCTACGCGTGCGCGACGGCCAACCCACGCGGCACGATCACGATCGAAGTCGATGGCGTCCGCTCCAACACGTTGACGCGCGGCTGACCGCCGCCGAGGCTCGCACAGCGAGCGCGATCCGTTTCGTCCGCATCGTCTGTGGCATGGTGCGCCCGTGTACGACGACATCCTCTACGAGGTCGACGACCCCGTCGCGACCATCACCCTGCATCGCCCCGAAGCGCTGAACGCGTGGACGAATCGGATGGACGGTGAGATCCGCGACGCCGTCGAGCGCGCCGTCGCCGATCCCGCCGTCGTGGGCATCGTCATCACCGGCGCCGGCCGTGGTTTCTGTGCCGGCGCCGACATGAACATGCTCACCGAGATCGTCGAGAGCGGCGGCGAGGCGCTCGCCGATGAGCCGCCTGCGTGGGGCGAGTCCACCGGCGAGTTCGACGGCCGCCTCACGTACCTGATGGCGGTCGACAAGCCCGTCATCGCCGCGGTGCACGGCCCGGTCGCCGGTATGGGCTTCCCGTTCGCGCTCGCCTGCGACCTGCGTGTCGTCACGCCCGACGCCCTGTTCCTCACGGCGTTCGCCCAACGCGGGTTGATCGCCGAGTGGGGCCTCGGGTGGTTGCTCCCGCAGCTCGTCGGCCCGAGCGTCGCGCTCGACCTGCTGTTCTCGTCGCGTCGTATCGGCGGGGAGGAAGCACTCAGGATCGGCCTCGCCAACCACCTCGTTCCGTCTGACGAGCTGATGCCGTTCTGCCGTCGATACCTCGAGCAGCTCGCAGCGACGTGCTCGCCGACGTCGATCGCCGTCATGAAGCGGCAGGTGTACCAGCACTACCACCGGGGCCTCGGCGAGGCCGAGCGCGAGTCGCAGCGGCTCATGCTCGAGAGCTTCGGCCGCCCCGACTTCGGTGAGGGCGTCGGCTCCTACCTGGAGAAGCGCCCGCCCGACTTCCGACGTCTGGGCGCCTAGCGCACAGCGTTGTCAGCGCCGGGCCGTGGCTCGGTACTCGCTGGGGGACATGCCGACGTGGGCGCGGAACTGGCGGGTCAACTGGCTCTGGTCGTAGTAGCCGCACTCTGCCGCGATGCGTGCGATCGGCCGGTCGGTGGTGGCGAGTAGGCGCGCTGCCGCATCCGCACGGAGGCGCACCAGGTACTGCTTCGGGGACACGCCGAGGGCGCGCTGCATGGCCCGTTCGAGCCGGTCGGTGCTGGTGCCGGCGGCCGCGGCCAGATCGGCGACCCGGACCGGGCCGGTGCAGCGCTCCTGCGCGAGCTCGACGGCCGCCCGCAACCCGGATGCCTGGTCGCCGTCCAGATGTGCCTCGACCGACACGACGACGACCAGGGGTGCTGCGCCGTCGATGTGCCGCCGCACCTTGCTCGTCAGGTACCACCGACGCATCCCCGAGTGGTGCTCGATCGGTTCGAGATGGTTGCGCAGGTCGCGGCCGGTGACGAGCACTGCGCGGTCCTGCGCGTCGTAGGCCGATGCGAGATCCGCTGCGAACAGATCGGCAGCACGTGAGCCCACCACCTGGGCTGCGCTGCGGCAGCCCGCCCGCCGTACGAACGCCGCGTTCGCGGCGACGTATCGACCGCCGGAATCCTTGACGCACACCATGACGTGGGGCACCTCGGCGAAGAGGTCGAGGAGGAGGTGAGTGGAGGGATCCATCTCGGGGAACCTGGTACGAATGGAGCGTACTCGGTGCCGGTTCGTGCTAGCGGCGGACTGGCACTACGGGTTGGCTGGGGCCATGGAATCTGCACTCTCCGATTCGCCCTCGTCTGCTCCGAACATCGCAGGTGTTGGTCAGCCGAGCGACGAATGGCGCATCGCCGAGGCGGTTGCGCTGGCTCGCCGGTTCGTCGAGGAAGCCGCCGCACTCGACTCGTGCATGGGTCGCGGTGAACGTCGGCGCCGGGCTCGCCTGCGCGCCCTCGTCGCCGATCCGGGCGCTGCCGCGTTCACGGTCGCACTCACCGACGAGGTGCCGCGCATCCCCGATCGGGCGGCGGCGGCGCGACGGTTCCGGGCGCTGGTGCGGGCGGCAGACCTGTCGGGGTTCGCGCTCGCCGATCGGGTCGCGCTGCGGCTCGGCGCGATCGCCGCACCGGTCGCGCCCGGCGTCGTGATGCCCGCGGTGGTGGCGCGGCTGCGGCGCGAATCTGCCACCGTGATCCTGCCTGCCGACGACCCCGCCCTCTCGGCACATCTGGCTCGGCGCCGAACGTCAGGGGTGCGCTGCAACGTCAACGTGCTCGGGGAGGCGATCGTGGGCGATGCGGAGGCCCGGCGACGGCTCGATGCCGTGCTCGAACGGGTGGGACGGCCCGACGTCGACCACGTGTCGGTCAAGATCTCGGCGATCTGCGCCGGGCTGAACCCGCTCGCGTTCGACAGCACGGTCGAGCGAGTGGCCGAGCGGCTCCGCGAGCTGTACCGGGCCGGGGCGGCGTCGAATCCGCCCACGTTCGTGAACCTCGACATGGAGGAGTACCGCGATCTCGACCTGACGCTGGCCGCCTTTCGGACGGTGCTCGACGAGCCCGAGTTCGGAGCGCTCGATGCGGGCATCGTGCTGCAGGCATACCTGCCCGACGCGGTCGACGCCGCGCAGCGACTCGGTGAGTGGGCGGTGAGGCGTCACTCCGGGGCCGGCGGGCGGATCAGGGTCCGGATCGTGAAAGGCGCCAACCTGGCCATGGAGCGTGTCGACGCGGAACTGCACGGTTGGGAGACCGCGCCGTTCGCGACGAAGGCCGAGGTCGATGCCAACTTCAAACGCGTGCTCGATGTCCTGCTCGCCCCGGCATTCGATGCCGCCGTCCGGGTCGGTGTCGCCAGCCACAACCTGTTCGACGTGGCGTGGGCCTTGGGGCGTCGCGACGAGCTGGTCGCGGCCGGCCGGCCCCTCAGGGTCGAGATCGAAATGCTCGAGGGCATGGCGCCCACCCAGGCCGCAGCGGTGCGCGACCGGGCCGGCGACCTGCTCCTGTACGCACCGGTGGTGGCGCGCTCCGACTTTCCCGCCGCGATCGCGTACCTCGTCAGGCGTCTCGACGAGAACACGTCTCCCGACAACTTCCTCGCCCATCTGTTCGATCTCGCGGACGACCCGGCGCGGTTCGACGCCGAGGCGGCCGCCTTTGCAGCCGCAGTACGCGCGCGCAGCGCGGTGAGCCCGGCGCGCCGCCGCCCGGCGTTGCGGCCAGTCCCGGCTACGGCACTCCCGATCGACGCTCCGTTCACGAACGCCGTCGACACCGACTGGACCCATCCGGCGCACCGTGAGTGGATCGCCGCCGCGCTGGAGCAACCGCGTCGGGAAGCGTCGGACGACGCCGATCTGCGACCGGTGCCGACCGTTGCCGATGTCGATCGCGCCGTGGCGGTGGCGGCCGGGGCGATGCCCGGGTGGGCCGAGCTCGCCCCGGTCGATCGCGCCGCACTGATCGACCGTGTCGCGACGGTGTTCGAGCGGCAGCGCGGCCGGATCCTCGCGACGATGGTCGTCGATGCCGGCAAGACCGTCGCTGAGGGTGATCCCGAGGTGTCCGAGGCCGTCGACTTCGCCCGGTACTACGCCCGTGCCGCCGTGCAGCTGGCCGAGCCCATCGGCGCCGAGGCGTCGCCGCTCGGGCCGGTCGTGGTGACGCCGCCGTGGAACTTCCCGTTCGCGATCCCGGCCGGGGGAGTGCTCGCAGCCCTCGCCGCCGGCAATCCGGCGATCCTCAAGCCCGCCCCGCAGACGGTGCAGACAGCGGCGCTCGTCGCTGAGCTGTGCTGGGAGGCGGGAATCCCGCGCGACATCCTCCAGTTCGTGCCCGCCGCGGACGATGACGCCGGTCGGCGCCTCGTCACCCATCCCGACGTCGCCGCCGTGATCCTGACGGGCGCCCACGACACGGCCCGGGTGTTCCTCGGGTGGCGCCCCGATCTGCGGCTGCACGCCGAGACGAGCGGGAAGAACGCGATGGTGATCACGGCTGCGGCCGACGTCGATCGTGCGGTCGCCGACCTGGTGCGCTCGTCGTTCGGGCATGCCGGTCAGAAGTGCTCGGCCGCGAGCCTGGCGATCGTCGAGGCATCGCTGTACGACGACCCTGCGTTCATGGAGCGTGTCCGCGATGCCGCAGCGACGCTGCGCGTCGGCCCCGCCGGTGACCTCGCGACCGACGTCGGACCGCTGATCGAACCGCCGGGCGACCACCCGGACGGACCGCTGTGGCGTGCGCTCACCCGGCTCGACCCGGGCGAGGAGTGGCTGCTGCGACCCGAGCCCCGCTCCGACGACGGTCGGCTGTGGTCGCCGGGCATCCGGAGCGGTGTGCGCCCTGGCTCGTGGTTCGCCCGCACCGAGTGCTTCGGTCCGGTGCTCGGCATCGTTCGAGCCCACGACCTCGACGACGCGATCGCGATCCAGAACAGCGTCGACTTCGGTCTCACCGCTGGCCTGCAGTCGCTCGACCCCGACGAGATCGCGACCTGGAGCGAACGGGTGCAGGCGGGCAACCTGTACGTCAACCGCGGCATCACCGGCGCGATCGTGCAACGCCAACCGTTCGGCGGTTGGAAGCGGTCGGCGGTCGGGCCGACTGCGAAGGCGGGTGGCCCGAACTACGTCGCCTCGCTGACCGGGTGGCGCGACACCGGCCGTCCGATCGCCGAGATCGACGGTGCGTTCGAGTCGTGGATGCGTTCGGTCGGCCGGGTCGAGCACGATCCGACCGGTCTGATGGCGGAACGCAACATGTTCCGCTACCGCCACCTCCTGGGCGGGGTCGCCGTCAGGTGCTCGCAGGCCACCTCCGAACGCGATCGGTCGATCGTGGTGGCGGCGGCACGGGCCACCGGTACGCGGATCGAGTGGAGCGACGCCCGGCACGAGGATGCGCTCGCGTTCGCGGATCGGCTGTCGACACTCGGCGTCGACCGGCTGCGGGTCCTGACTGGGGAGCCGGAACCAGCGATGCTGCGCGCGGCTCACGCTGCGGGCGTCGCCGTCGACGCCTCGACGCCAGTCGGCGCGGCCGAGGTGGAGCTGCCGCGATGGCTGCGTGAGCAGGCGGTCAGCACGACGCTGCACCGCCACGGACGGGTTGCGGACTCGCTCAGGTCCACCGAAGGCGGCCTAACGATGCTATAGCACCGTTTGGGCCGGTAAACCCGTGACGAAGTTCGATCGTTCGGGTGAAGTTGTGGCGTGCCGATGCCGATGGGTTCCAGGGCCCACTCCCACGCCGTTCCATGACAGGACCAACCACACCCCCTGCGATCGCCGCCTGGCGGCCGGCCGACCTGGTCGCGTTCGCGCTCGGGGTGTCGACGGCGTTCGTGATCGCCATCGGTGATGTGTTCACGTCGGTGGCGCCATGGCTGTTCATGGTGATGTACGGGCTCGCCGCCGGCTGCTCGGGCGGGTGGCTGCTGGCGACCCGATACAGCGAATCCGACCGGCGGTGGCGGCAGTTGTTCGGCATCACGCTGATCGTGTGGGGCGCCGGGCAGGTGGTGCTCGCCGTCGAGCTGCGCTTCGGTAAGCCCGTCGCACCGAGCCTCGGCGATCTCATCTCGGTCGCGGCGTTCCCGATCTTCGTGGCCGGGATGACCCGCGCGGTGTGGAGCGAGTCGTTCGTGCGTCCCGTCCTGCGCATGGTCATCGACGCGCTGTTGATGTCGTCGGTGGTGGCGCTGCTGGTCTGGCGGCTCGTCGTCGAACCGGGTGGCGTCGCGTCCGACGCGGCGATGTTCGCCGCGTTCGCGCTTCCGTCCACCGTGCTCGTGGCGTCGTTCGGGATGCTGGTCTTCATCCGCCGTCCCGGGGTGCCGACGGGTCTGTTCGCCGGCGGTCTGACGGTCTTCGCGGTCGCCGATCTGATGGCGACATTCCGCGCCGATCTGTCGGCTCCTGTCTCGGGGCTCGCGAGCGCCCTGTACGCCATTGCGATGCCGCTCTTCGCGACGGGTGCACGCATGGCGTCGCCGGAGCCGAACGACGGCGACGACGTCCGGCGCGACCTGCGCGAGGCGTCGATGACGATCGTGATCACCGCGGCCGTGGTGATGGCGGTGCTGGTGCATGTCGTCGTGGTCCGGCGTGTCCCCACGGTGACGCCGATCGTCTACACACTGATCGCGGTCGCAGCGTTCTTCGCCCGGCACCTCGCCGACCACGCGCAGCGGCACGTCCTGTTCGGGCGGCTGCGTGAGCAGGCGCTCGCTGATCCGCTCACCGGGATCGGCAACCGATTCGCACTCGATGCGATCGGGGCGCGACTCGACCTCGAGCGCGTCGCCGTGATCGTGGTCGGCATCGACGGGATGCACGAGTTCGGCGCCGCCCACGGCCAGGAGGAACGGGACGCGCTCGTCGTACGTGTCGCTCGCGGCCTGGCCCGGTGGTTCGACGACGGCATCGCCGTCGTCCGCCTCGAATCGGACGAGTTCGCGATCGTGATCAACGCGAGCGATGACGTCGCCGACAGCGGGTCGGTGGCGCGACAGGTCACCCACCAGGCGATCAGCCGTGGCGCCCCGGCGCGCCCGTTGGTGCGGGTCGTGGTCGGGATGGCGATCGGCGTCGAGGGCGATCGGAGCGTGTTCGACGTGGTGATCCGAGCGCAGCGCGCCCGACATCTCGCACGCACGAGCGTCACCGGACCGGTCCGGTGCTACGACGCGGCGCTCCGGCAGCAGGATGAACGCCAGCATCTGATCGACGAGCGGCTCCCCGGCGCGATCGACGTCGACGGCATCTCGGCTCACTTCCAGCCGATCGTCAGTCTGGCGCGCGGCGACGTGGTCGGCGTCGAGGCGCTCGCTCGATGGGACGATCCCGTGCTCGGGCAGGTGCGCCCGGACGAGTTCATCGAGCGCGCCGAGGCGACCGATCAGATCGACCGGTTGGGATTGTCGATCCTCCGGCAGGCGGCCGAGGCGGCGATGACGCTCGGCTTCCCGGGGCGAGGCATCACCGTGGCCGTCAACGTGTCGCCTGCGCAACTCCGTCAGCACGGTGGTCGCGTCCGTTTCGCCGATCAGGTGGCCGAGGTGCTGGCGCTCACCGGACTCCCGGCCCGGCTGCTGGTGGTCGAGGTCACCGAGTCGCTCCTCGTCGAGGAGCACGACCCGGCCGTCGACGAGCTGCGACGCCTGACGGCGATGGGCGTCCAGGTCGGAGTTGACGATTTCGGTTCGGGTTTCTGGGCGCTCGGCTACTTCCGCTGGTTGCCCGCTGACGTGTTGAAGATCGACCGGAGCCTCGTCTGCACGCTCGTCGACGACGAGCGCTCGCGAGCGGTCGTCGCATCGATCGTGCACCTCGCGCGCCGGACCGGGATGACCACGATCGCCGAGGGCGTCGAGGACGATCAGACGGCTCGCGTGGCCGGCGAGCTCGGTGTGCGCTTCGCGCAAGGCTGGGCGTTCGGTCGCCCGGTCCCCGCAGAACGCCTGGCAGCCGAGATCGCTCGGATCGAACACCACCCGGTCCCTGCGACCGGCTCCTGACGACGGCCGGCTGATCGTCGCCGCACGCCTCGAGAGCGGGCTGGACAGCTGCGTCTCTTCGCGTGAAGCCGAGATGCGCTAGCTTCACGCCGCTCGCACAGCGGGGCTGGTACCACGCGAGCCACGGAGTGATCCGTGTCGTTCGTCCTGGCAATGACGCCAGGCAACACAAGCAGGAGACAACATGGATCCCTCTGTCCTCATCGCCGAGGGCGGTTGGCAGTCGTTCGAGCTCGGCTCTGCCGAGTGGACGGTGCTGACCCTGTCGGCGTTTTCGGCGCTGCTCGCAATCGCGGTCGGCTTCTACCTCGCCCGATCGGTCCTCGCCGCCGACCAGGGCACCCCCAAGATGCGCGAGATCGCTGCGGCGATCCAAGAAGGTGCGCTGGCCTACCTCAAGCGCCAGTTCCGCACGATCGGCATCATCCTCGTGCCGGTCGCGATCGTGGTGTTCCTCACCTCCACGAAGATCGTGCGACCCGACGGATCGGTTGCATTGAGCTTCGTCGAGTCGGGGCTCTGGCGCACCCTCGCGTTCATCCTCGGCTGCTTCGCGTCGGGCTTCACCGGCTACATCGGCATGACGCTCGCGACCCGTGGCAACGTCCGCACGGCGGCCGCCGCGCGCAGCGGCAGCATGGCTGACGCGCTCACGGTCGCGTTCCGGACCGGTGGCGTGGCGGGCATGTTCACCGTCGGCCTCGGACTGTTGGGTGCAACGGTCATCATCATGCTGGCGCAGAACACGTCATCGGTGATCCTGGTGGGGTTCGGTTTCGGAGGTTCCCTGCTCGCGTTGTTCCTGCGCGTCGGTGGTGGGATCTTCACCAAGGCGGCCGACGTGGGCGCCGACCTGGTCGGCAAGGTCGAGGCAGGCATCCCCGAGGACGATCCGCGCAACCCGGCCACCATTGCCGACAACGTCGGCGACAACGTGGGTGACTGCGCCGGTATGGCGGCCGACCTGTTCGAGAGCTACGAGGTCACGCTGGTGGCGTCGATCATCCTCGGAGTCACGGCGTTCAACTCGATCGGGATGAATCCAGCGTTGGGTCTGATCTTCCCGTTGGCGGCCCGAGCGATCGGTGTGGTCGCGTCGATCGTCGGCATCTTCTTCGTGAAGGCCAAGCCCGGGGAGACCGATGCGCTCAAGCCGATCAATCGGGGGTTCCTCGTCGCCGGGGTCCTGACACTGATCGGCACGCTCGTGGTCTCGCTCACCTATGTCGGCAACGAGAAGGCGAACGCTGGGTGGAAATGCTTCGCCGCCGTGGCGATCGGTCTCGTACTCGCACAGGGCGTCAGCCGTCTCACCGAGTACTACACCGCCACACACCATGCGCCTGTCAAGGAGATCGCAGAGTCGGCCGAAACCGGCCCGGCGACGGTCGTGCTTTCCGGTACCGCCTCGGGCCTCGAGTCGTCTGTGTATGCCGTGATCGCGATTGCGATTGCGATCGGCGTTGCGCTCCTGCTCGGCGACGGCAACCTGCAGTTCTCGCTGTACCTCGTTGCACTCTGCGGCATGGGCATGCTCGCCACCACTGGCGTCATCGTCTCGGAGGACACGTTCGGCCCGGTCAGCGACAATGCCGCCGGGATCGCGGAGATGTCCGGAGAGTTCCACGGTGAGCCCCAACGGATCATGGTCAGCCTCGATGCGGTCGGGAACACGACGAAGGCGGTCACGAAGGGCTTCGCCATCGGGTCGGCCGTCATCGCTGCGGTCGCCCTGTTCGCGAGCTTCGTCGAGACCGCCGGCAAGGAGTTGCTCACCGCCGAACGGTTCGGGGAGCTCGAGCGCACGGCTCGCGGCATCTTCGACGAGCCGATCCTGCAGATCAACGTCGCCGACCCGAAGATCTTCATCGGCCTCCTGATCGGCGGTGCCGTACCGTTCCTGTTCTCGGCGCTCGCCATTCGCGCTGTCGGCCGCACCGCCGGCGTGGTGGTGCAGGAGGTCCGCAACCAGTTCGCGGACGGCAAGATCATGAGCGGCGAGAAGGATCCCGACTACGGCCCGGTGATCGACATCTGTACGGCAGCGTCGTTGCGCGAACTGGCAACCCCGGCGCTGCTCGCAGTGCTGACCCCGGTGGTGATCGGGTTCGGCATCGACTGGAAGGCACTCGGCGCGTTCCTGGCGGCAGTTATCCTCGTCGGGCAGTTGATGGCGAACTACCTCAGCAACGCCGGCGGCGCATGGGACAACGCGAAGAAGTACATCGAGGACGGTCACCATGGAGGCAAGGGTTCCGACGCGCACAAGGCCGCGGTCATCGGCGACACGGTCGGCGACCCCTTCAAGGACACGGCGGGCCCGGCGCTCAATCCGCTGATCAAGGTCATGAACCTCGTGTCGCTGCTCGTGCTCCCTGCGATCATCTCGTTGCAGGACAACGATGCGGCGCGCCTATCGGTTGCCGGCGCAGCACTGCTGATCCTGATCGGAGCCGTCGTGTTCTCGAACCGGAAGGTGAGCTACGCCGGTCACGCAGTCTGAGCGGCTTGTCGCGATTTCGACATCCGGGATGATGTCCGTCCCGGCACCATCACCTGCCACCAGGGGGAGCACACCGGCCGTGAGCGCCCTTGCATCAGCCGCGTCCGGTGGTTCCCCTGGGGCTCAGCTCGCGAGAGCTGCGTCGATCGCAGTCGTCACGGCAGGATCGTCGGGAGTGATCGTGGGTGCGAACCGGGCGACGACGCTTCCGTCACGGCCGATCAGGAACTTCTCGAAGTTCCACAGGATGTCGGGGTCGTCGTTCGGGGTGATGCCGTGACCGCGCAGGACCTCACGGAACCCGTCGGGGTCGCCGACGGCGAGCGGGGCGACCGCCGTGAGCTCCTTGTAGAGCGGATGCTGGTCGTCGCCGACGACGCTGATCTTGGACAAGACCGGGAACGCGACCGAGTAGGTGGCCCGGCAGAACTCGAGGATCTCTTCGTCGGTGCCGGGCTCCTGCGCCCCGAAGTCGTTGGCCGGAAACGCAAGCACCGAGAATCCCTGATCGACGTAGCGCTCATGTAGCGCCTCGAGCGCCTCGTACTGCGGTGTGAGGCCGCACTTCGATGCCACGTTGACCACCAGCACGACCGAGCCGGCGTAGTCGCTGAGGCTGCTCTGCCCGCCCGCCATCGTGTTGAACGGAATATCGGTGATCCCCATGTCCCCTCGTTCTCCTGTGTTCGCGTCGCCGGTCCACCCGGCGACGGGGTCACTGTAGTGAGCGGGTTGCGCCACGTGGGAAGCGAGGTGGCAGGTGCCATCGACGACGCAGACCGCGAGATGTTCGCGTGTGCTGATGCCCTCGACGGGGGCCGTTCGGCTATCCGTCGAGGGCGCGGAGGATGCTCTGCTCCTCCTCGATCCAGCGCGGGACCGCAAGGAATGGATCTTCGAGGAGGTTGTGTGGCTGGGCTCCGTCGAGGAACCAGATGCCTTCGGGGTCGTCGAACATCTTGCGTTCGGCCGGCACGATCACGACGACCTCGCCGGTGAGATCGCCCTTCAACGCGCGGTCGACCCGGATCGTGACGAGCCGCGACCCGTCGTCCTGCTCGGCGATGTTCGTCGTGGTGGCGACGACCACGTAGACGGCTTCGCTCACGAGGGTCTGGTTCGAGACCGTGATCGGATTCGGCATGCCGATGCCCTCCGCTGCTGGGATGGTCCCGAGCGCGTTGCTGTCATCGGTCGCCTCGTCGGCGCCGCCACCGCACGCGGCGAGCGCCAGCGCCACGCCCGCCACGACGGCGCACCGTGATCCTGCGTTCACGCTGCCTCCCTCCAGTCGTCGGCCCAGCCGTCGACGATGTCGATGTGGTCGAAGTTGGCCGTGAACACGTCGATGGGCATCGTGATCTCTCCTGTCGTGAGGTCGACACGAATGTGGTCGCCGTCGCCGTCGCCGTCGCCGTCGTCGGCGAAGCCGACCGGTTCGTCTTCGAGGTACTTCCAGAGGCCGGCCTCGAACTTGATGCCTGGGTACCCCCACGGGTTGCGCACCGTGACCGTGTCGGTGTCGACCGCGGTCACGCTCCATGCGTGTGCGCCTCCCATACCGAACGCCCCGCTGCTGTCGGCGGTGATCGGCCGACCGTCGTCGAGCGCTGCCTGCATGTCGGCGGCCACATCGCCGTCGGCGGGATCGAACCGGAGCCGCGGGTTCAGGGCAGTCCTGTCGACCGTGGCTCCGAGCGCTGCGAACGCGTCGGCCGGCCACCCGCCGTGGATGTCGTCGTAGTCGCCGCCGAAGTACTGCGCAGCGGCCTTCTCGAACACGAGCGGCCACACTACTTCGGGTCTCGCGCCATCCGGACCGCGCGCGTAGCGCGTCGACGAGCGGCTTGCGTAGAACTCGTCGTCGACGGTGACCGATCCGTCGGGGAAGTGCACGGTGTAGGTCCCGTTGCCGTGGTCGGTGATCATCTGGCGCAGGCGTACCGGGTCGCTGTGGGCCAGGGAGTTGAGCGCCGCGAGGAACCAGCAGTTGCCGACGGAGCCCTGGTTGAGATCCGCGACCGAGGGGCCAGCGGGTCCGAACAGCGGCAGGTAGCCGAGGCGGACCATGTACTCGGCGTGGCCCTCGGCCTCGTCGGGGTCGGCGAGGTCGGTGGGCACCGCGCCTCGGCCGTCATCGAGCGACCGCTCCATGCGCCGCATCAGCACAGCCAGGTCGCTGCTCGAGCCGGGGAGTTGGAGATCGAACCCCACCGCCTCGACCGCGTCGACGGTCACCTCGAGCACGTCGGCGGCGTGGCCGAGCTCCTCGATCAGTTCCCAGAGCGGGGTCGGGGACCAACCGAAGCCGTCGAGCGAGAGGTCCGTGACGAGCGAACCGATCCTCGGCGGGTAGCCGTCGACGAACGCAACCATCCGCCGCCACGTCCTGACGACGTCGTCGCAGCGATCGGTGTCGACCGCGACCGGGCTCGCGCTCATCGCGACACCCACGGGTACGGCGGCACCGGCGCAGCCGGGGGCGGGCCGGTGCGCTCGGCCGGCGGCTGTGCGAACCAGTGGGCCCGGCGCAGCGCATCGGCCGCGAGCGCAGCGTCGTACTGCTCGCAGATGACCGCCCGTCGATCGCAGATCACCGCGAGCTCGTCCATGGCAGCGACCGCCGTGGCGAGGTTGTGGACCGACACGCCCAGCGCATCGTCGAGCGTGTCGCGTACGGGACACGGCGCCAACGCCTCGTGCGGGAACGACCAGGCGAGGGTGGCTGCGGCGTCGTGGAACTGCGTCGACCAGTTGCGGAACTGGCTGGCCGCGGCCCGGTAGTCGGCTGCTCGACTCACGCCGATCACCTTCGCACGAGTCGCGGGATTCACCGATGGGGACGAGTCCCCTCGTGCGTCCGTGACGCAGCCCGTTGATCACGCCCGGGATCGCGGCCCTGCGGCAGCGGGCCGTTGGCCCCTACCGGCGATCCGCCGTGCCGGGCACGATCACCTGAGGGGTCGTTCCCCTGTGAGGTTCCATGAGCGACACTGCGTCCGTCCTGGCCGTGACCGTGCCCGAGAGCAAGCGATCGGTCGTTCGCCGGCAGGCCGAGCATCTGCCGGGCGACGACCGGTTCGCGCTGGTCGACAAGCATCTGAAGCGCGTGCACTTCGCGCAGGACCAACTGATCGAGACCCTCCACGTCGCCCAGGACGTGTTCGGGTCACTGTCGGACGAGGTCCTCCTCCATGTGGCGAGGGCGCTGCGCCTGCCACCGAGCATGGTGTACGGCGTCGCGACCTTCTACCACCTGTTCTCGTTCGAGCCGCCTGGCGACCATTCGTGCACGGTGTGCACCGGCACAGCGTGCTTCGTCAAGGGTGCCGATGACATCGTCAGCGGTGTCGCAAAGGCCCACGGCGTGCGCGCGGGGGAGACCACGGGCGACGGCCGCCTCACGCTCAAGACAGCGCGATGTCTCGGATCGTGTGGGCTCGCGCCCGTCGTCGTGATCGACGGTGAGGTGCTCGGACACCAGAGCCCGCAGGTCGCCGTCGATCGGCTCGACGCGATCCTCTCCGCGGATGCCCCGCAGGCGGCCGGCCTCGGGTCGGTCGTGGTGGGAGGCGGTGCCTGATGGCCACCCCGATCGATCTCCACGAGGTGACCGAGCGCGAGCGGGAGGCGCAGTTCCGCACGCCGCTGCGCGTCAAGGTGTGCAACTCGACGTCCTGCGCGTCCGCCGGTTCGGGTGCGGTCCTGCAGGCGGTTCGCGAGCTCGCCGAGGGCGAGTTCGGCAACACGGTCGCGGTCTCGCAGACCGGGTGCATGGGGCTCTGCAGTGGCGGCCCGTTGATGCGGGTCGAACAGCGCGGCGGCGGCCAGCACGACTACCACATCGTCACCCCGATCAGCGCGGAGCGGATCGTCCGCAACCACGCCGACCACGGCACGCCGACCGCCGAACACCTGCTCGACACGTCGATGCCGTTCTTCGCCCGCCAGCAGCGCATCGTGCTCGCCAACGGCGGCGTGATCGACCCCGACCGGGTCGAGTCGTACGTGGCCCACGGCGGCTATGCCGCGCTGGCGAAGGCGCTCACGTCGATGACGCCCGACGAGGTGCTCGATCAGGTCCGGCTCTCACGCATCCGCGGTCGCGGCGGCGCCGGCTACCCGACGGCGAACAAGTGGGCCCTGCTCGCCGCCGCCCCCGGGCCGGTCAAGTACGTGGTCGCCAACGGCGACGAGGGTGACCCCGGCGCGTTCATGGACCGCACGATCATGGAGGACGACCCGCACCGGCTGCTGGAGGGCATCGCGCTCGCCGCCTACGCGACCGGGGCGCACCGGGCGTACATCTACGTGCGGGCCGAGTACCCGCGCGCCGTCGAGCGCCTCGACCGGGCGATCAAGGTCGCCCGGCGCAACCGTCTGCTCGGCCGCCGCATCCTCGAGACCGACTTCGATCTCGACATCGAGATCCGGATCGGCGCGGGAGCGTTCGTCTGCGGTGAGGAGACGGCGCTGCTGGCCTCGATCGAGGGCCGTCGCGGCACACCGAAGCTGCGCCCGCCCTACCCGACCGAGCGCGGCCTGTTCGGCGCGCCGACGATGATCAACAACGTCGAGACGCTCGCCAACATCGCGTCGATCGTCGCCAACGGCGGTGACTGGTTCGCGTCGATCGGCACCGAGGGCAGCACCGGCACGAAGGTCTTCGCGCTCGCCGGCGACATCGTCAACACCGGCCTGATCGAGGTCCCGATGGGCACGACGTTGCGCGACATCGTCGAGGAGATCGGCGGAGGGATCGCCGACGGTCACACGTTCAAGGCGGCCCAGACGGGTGGGCCGTCGGGCGGATGCATCCCGGCGCGCTACCTCGACACTGCGGTCGACTACGACAGCCTGCGGGCACTCGGGTCGATCATGGGGTCGGGCGGCCTGATCGTGATGGACGACCGCAAGCGGATGCCCGACGTCGCCAAGTACTTCATGGAGTTCTCGCGCGACGAGAGCTGCGGCAAGTGCGTGCCGTGCCGGACGGGCACGGTGCAGATGCACCACCTGCTCGACAAGATCGCGAGCGGCAACGGCGGCCGGCGCGACCTGCGCGACCTCGAACACCTCTGCGCCGTCGTTCGCGACACGAGCTTGTGCGGGCTCGGTCAGACCGCCCCGAACCCGGTGCTCAGCACGCTCCAGTACTTCCGCGCCGAGTACGACGCACTGATCGGGGCGACGGAGGTGAGCGATGCCTGAGCGCCCGACCACGGTCGCGATCGCCATCGACGGTGTCGACGTCGAGGCGTACCAGGGCGAGACCGTCCTCCAGTGCGCCCGCCGGCACCAGGTCGACATCCCGTCGCTGTGTTTCCTCGAGGGCGTGTCGACGATGGGCGGCTGCCGCCTCTGCGTCGTCGAGGTCGCCGAGGACCCGCGCCTGCGCCCGGCATGCGCGACCACCGTCGCCGCCGACATGGAGGTCACCACCGAGTCGCCGCGCCTGCGTTCGTACCGCCGCTCGATCATCGAGCTGCTGTTCGCCGAGGGCAACCACGTGTGCGCGGTCTGCGTGTCGAACGGCAGCTGCGAACTGCAGGACATCGCCGTGCGGTGCGGCATGGACCACGTGCGCTACGAGCTGCGGTCGCCGCGCCGACACGTCGACGCGTCGCACCCGAAGTACGTGTTCGACCCGAACCGCTGCATCCTCTGCACTCGCTGCGTGCGGGTGTGCGCCGAAGTCGAGGGCGCGCACGTGTGGGACGTCGCCCATCGCGGCCACGGCGCCGAGCTCGTCACCGAGCTGCACCAGCCGTGGGGTGAGGCGACGTCGTGCACCTGGTGTGGCAAGTGTGTCGCCGCCTGCCCGACCGGGGCGCTCAGCCACCAGGGCTCGGCGGTGGGCGAGATGCGCCACGCGCCCAACATGATCACGTGGCTCGTCGCGGCCCGCCAGCGCGGCGAGTGGACCGAACCGGAGGCCCGCCGATGACCCGTCCACGACTCGCGACGGTGTGGCTCGGTGGCTGTTCGGGCTGCCACATGTCGTTCCTCGACATGGACGAGTGGTTGTTCGATCTCGCCGCTGCGGTCGACCTGGTCTACAGCCCGATCGCCGACGTGAAGGAGTTCCCGCACGACGTCGACATCTGTCTGGTCGAGGGCGCGGTCGCGAACGAGGACAACGCCGAGCTCGCCAAGATCGTGCGCGAGCGGTCGAAGCTCGTGATCTCGTTCGGTGACTGCGCGGTCTCGGGCAACGTCACCGCGATGCGCAACCCGCTCGGCGATCCGGAGGCGATCCTCCAGCGCGTCTACGTCGACGCACCCGACCGCGACGGCCAGGTCCCGCGCGCCGCGGGCATCGTGCCGGCGCTGCTGCCGCAGGTGCGGCCGCTGCACCAGGTGATCGACGTCGAGGCGTACGTGCCGGGTTGCCCACCTCCGGCCGACCGGATCCGGGAGGCGATCGAGTCGCTGCTGGCCGGCCGGCGCCCACCGGCGACCGGCGAGTCGATCAGGTTCGGATGACAGCGGGCGACGGACGAAGGGGACGACGATGGCACAGACGGTGATGATCGATCCGGTCACGCGGATCGAAGGCCACGCCAAGATCACGATCGGGCTCGACGACGCGGGCGCGGTCGACTTCGCCCGGTTCCACGTGACGGAGTTCCGCGGGTTCGAGGCGTTCTGTGTGGGGCGCCCGGTGTGGGAGATGCCGAGCCTCACGGCTCGCACGTGCGGCATCTGCCCGGTGAGCCACCTGCTCGCCTCCGCCAAGGCGGGTGACGCGGTGATGGGCGCGCACATCCCGCCGACCGCGGTCCTGCTGCGCCGGGTGGCGAACCTCGGCCAGATCATCCAGAGCCACGCGCTCAGCTTCTTCCACCTCACGTCGCCCGACCTGCTCCTCGGATGGGATGCCGACCCTGCGCAGCGCAACGTGTTCGGCGTGATGGCCGCCGAGCCCGAGCTGGCCCGACGCGGCATCCGGCTGCGCAGCTTCGGGCAGTCGGTGATCGAGGCGGTCGCCGGTCGCAAGGTCCATGCACCCGGCATCGTGCCCGGCGGCGTCGCCCACCCGATGACGTCGGAGACGCGCGACGACCTGCGCGCTCGGCTCGTCGAGGCGCACACCACCGCGCAGGACGCGCTCGCGCTGTTCGTCGGGATGCTCGGCAGGTACGACCGGGAGATCAGGGCGTTCGGGAACTTCCCGAGCCTGTTCCTCGGGCTCGCCGACGACTCAGGCGTGTGGGAGCACTACGACGGTCACCTCAAGTTCGTCGACGCCACCGGGCAGGTGGTGGCCGACCACATCGCGCCGAACGACTACCGCGACTGGATCGGCGAGGCGGCCGGGCCCGACTCGTACCTGAAGTCGCCGTACTTCAAGCCGCTGGTGGGGGAGCACGACGACGTGGCGCGGGGCACCTACCGCGTCGGCCCGCTCGCCCGTCTGAACGTGTGCTCGACGATGGGCTCGCCGCTCGCCGACGAGGCGCTGCAGGCCTACCGCGAGCGTGCGGGCGGCACGGCCACGTCGTCGTTCTTCTACCACTGGGCCCGGCTGATCGAGGTCCTCGCGGCGACCGAGCAGATGGCGATGCTGCTCGCCGACGACGCGATCCTCGACCCGATCGTGCGGGCCACCGGCCGCATCAGCCACACGCGGGCCGTCGGCGTGTCGGAGGCGCCGCGCGGCACCCTGTTCCACGAGTACCGGGTCGACACCGACGGTGTGCTCGAGGACGTGAACATGATCATCGCCACCGGCCAGAACAACCTGGCGATGAACCAGACCGTGCTGCAGATCGCTCGTGAGTGGATCGACGGGCCCGACATCCCCGAGCCGGTGCTCAACCGCATCGAGGCCGGGATCCGCGCCTTCGACCCGTGCCTGAGCTGTTCGACCCATGCCCTCGGCCAGATGCCGCTGTCGGTCGAGCTCGTCGACGCCGACGGTGGCCTGATCGCCGAGCGCCACCGTGGTTGAGGTGCCCCGTGCCCGCTACCTCGTCATCGGGTGCGGCAACGACCTGCGCTCCGACGACCGCGCCGGCCGCGAGGTGGCGAGGCGGATCGAGGCGCTCGATGTCGACGGCGTGACCGTGCGCTCCGTGACGCAGCTGGTGCCCGAGCTGGCCGTCGACGTGGTCAACGCCGACCACGTGGTGGTCGTCGACGCGAGCGTCGACATCGACAGCCTGACGATGGCGGAACTCGACGTGGACGAGCACGAACTGCCAGCCGGCAGCACGACCCACCACGTGACCCCTGCTTCGCTCGTGCATCTCGCACATGCGCTCGACGGCGCGCCGCCGACCTCGGTGACGATCGTCGCCGTCCCGGCCCACGACCTCGGCTTCGGCGAAATGATGTCGGCGTCGACCACCACCGCGATCGACGACGCCGTCACCCTGCTCACCCGCCTCGTCACTGCGCCATAGCCACCCGGTGACGCGGCGTCGGCGCGGGCCCGTGCGGGCGGGCCACATCGCCCCGAAGTAACCTTGATGGATGGGGTCGGACACAGCGTCGTTGCTCCAGCAGGCGTTGGCTCTGCCGGAGGGCGCGCGCGAGATGCTTGCGGCCGAGTTGCTCGCGAGCCTCGACGGTCCGGACCCGGCGACTCGCCTGACGCAGCTGAGGCGTGGGCCCGCGAGGTCGAGCAGGTGCGGACGAACTGCAGCAGGTCATGGGTGAGACCGTGTGGACAGCCTTCGTCGTGACGCTCGCATGCTGGATCTCGTGGTCAGCCAGCCGTCATGTGAAAGATTGGCGCGATCTCCTCGAACCGAGCGAGATCTACATGAAGGCGCAAGTCATTGGCGGCGCAGCGGTTGCATTGGTCTTGACAGTCCGACTGCTCTGGTCGCTCATCTAGCGAGCCAGAAGGCGAAGGTCGTCGCCTGCGCAGGGCCGTGTCGCGAGCGCGTCGTAGCGTGAGGTGATGCGCACCCGCACATATCGTCTCCCGGGTCTCACGCTCACCGATGTCGTCCTCGATGCACCGCTCGACGGCGAGGACCCGTCGGCCGGATCGATCGAGGTGTTCGCCCGGGTGGTCACCGGCGAGGGCGGCGAGGGTCGGCCCTACCTCGTGTTCCTCCAGGGTGGCCCCGGTCATGAGGCGCCGCGACCGTCGTTGACCGGGACGCCTCCGTGGCTGGAACGCGCCCTGCAGGACTACCAGGTGGTGATGCTCGACCAGCGCGGCACCGGCAGGTCGACGCCGGTGTCGTCGCGCGTCGTCCGTTCTGAGGGCAGCGTGTCCGGCGAGGTCTCCGGCGCACTCGCCGGCGCGAGTCCCGCCGAGCAGGCCGATTACCTGACCCACTTCCGTGCCGACGAGATCGTCAACGACTGCGAGCTCGTCCGCGAGGCGTTGGGCGTCGAACGGTGGACGGTGCTCGGCCAGTCGTTCGGTGGCTTCACCACGCTCCACTACCTGTCGACCCGCCCCGGTTCGCTCGCGGGGGCGATCATCACCGGTGGCCTGAGCGCGGCCCGGCGCCCTGTCGACGACATCTACGCGCGGACGTGGCAGATGATGATCGACGCGTCCGAGGCCTACTACCGCTGGTTCCCCGACGACCGCGACCGGGTCCGCGATCTCAGCGCACGGTGCTCAGCCGGGGAGATCTCACTGCCGAACGGCGACACCGTGAGCGCCGAGCGCTTCCGGACGATCGGCCACCGCCTTGGGGCGTCGGGCGGCGCCGAGGCCATCCACTTCCTGCTCGAGCTCGACCACCGCTCCTCGGCGTTCTCGCATGACCTCGCCGCGCTGCTGCCCTTCGTGGGCCGGAACCCGATCTACTCGGTGCTGCACGAGTCGAGCTACGCCGACGGCGTGGCGACGCGCTGGTCGGCCGAGCGCACGATGCCCGATCGCGTCCGTGACGACGTGACGTTGCTCGCCGGCGAGCACCTCCACCGCAGCCTGTTCCACGAGGACACCGAGCTGGCCCCGTTCGCCGACGCGGCCGACCTGCTCGCCGAGCACGAGTGGAACCAGCTGTACTTCCCCGAACGGCTCGCCGAGGCCGACGTCCCGGTCGCCGCGTCGATCTACGCCCGCGACGTGTACGTGCCGCTCGACCTGTCGCTCGAGACCGCGGCGCTGCTGCCGGACTGCCGCACGTGGATCACGAGCGAGTACGAGCACAACGGCCTGCGCGCCGACCCGGCCGTGCTCGACCACCTGATCGACCTGCTCCACCGCCGCCGCTGGCGCTGAGTGATCGAGCGATGTCGACCCACCTTCGGCTGCAGCCGCGATGGAGCCGCACTCGCCGGGCAGGCCGCGAGCTCCAGCAGGCATTGGCCTTGCCGGAGGACGAGCGCGAGATGCTCGCAGCCGAACTGCTCGCGAGCCTCGATGGTCCGGATCCGGAGTACTCGCCCGAAAGGGCCGACCCCTGGGCTCACGAGGTCGAGCGACGGATCGAGCGCTCCGCCAGCGGTGAGTCGGCGGGCGTTGATCTCGCTACCGCTCGGCAGCGGGTCGAGACCGCCCTCGCCGACGGGTGAGCATGTCTGTCCGCCTCGACGAGGAGGCGATCGACAAGATCATCAGCGCAGCCAGGTACTACGACGAACGTGAACGAGGCCGCAGTGCAGGGTTCACCGAAGCCGTGTTCCGTCGAATCGAACGGGTCAGCAGCTTCCCGAACGCCGGCTCGCCGGTGTGGGGTGTGAAGGGCGTTCTGCTGGCGCGACACGTTCGGCTGCGGAAGTACCCGTACCTCATCGTGGACGCCGTGTCGAACGACGAGATCCGTGTCGTCGCGTTGGCCCATGAGAAGCAGATGCCCCTGTACTGGTCATCGCGACTCGCCCGATAGACCTCAGCGGTCCGAGGCATGGGAAGCAGACATCACCGCGACTCGGCGTCGTGTGCGGACCACACCGGAGATCTGACCGATCGCCGCCTTGGGCGACCGATCGTCGTTTCCACGCCATCTCACCCACCGACTCGCTCAGCGGTTCGACGTGCCGGATCCCGCCGTGCGACGACGGCTTGGCCCACGCGGGAGAGCGTTGTGTGCTCGGGTAGTCCGCCCCCTGGGATTCGAACCCAGAACCAATGGATTAAGAGTCCACTGCTCTGCCATTGAGCTAGAGGCGGTTTGCAACGCGTCCGGGCGTGATGTGGTCACGACCGGGGTGCTGCGGCCCAGGCAGTGTAGGGGAGGGGCGACCCTCCCCCAACTGCCTGGGCCCCAAGCGGTGGGGTGAGCGAGGGGACTTGAACCCCCGACCTCCAGGATCACAACCTGGCGCTACCACCAGCTGAGCTACGCCCACCATGGGTGCGGACCCGTCGGGTGACCCCGACGGACGCGGGCCACAGTCTGCCAGCTCCACTGCCGTTCGCCACACTCCGTTCCGCGAGACTCTCGAGGTGACCATGACGACGTCCAGCACCCCCCTGCAGCAGGTCGACGACGCGATCGACGCAGTCCTCGCGGCCCACCCGGCAGCCACCACCCCCGACGCCGAGCTCCGGGGCGCCCGGTACGACGCCGGGCTGGCATGGGTCCACTTCCCGGTCGGGTTCGGCGGCCTCGGCCTGCGGCCCGACCTCAACCGGCACATCGAACGGCGCTTCCGGGAAGCGGGCGGGAAGCCTGCCGACCCGACCTCGTTCTTCATGCAGCTCGCCGGTCCGACGATCGTCACCCACGGATCCGACGAGCAGAAGCAGCGCTTCCTCCGGCCGATGTTCACCGGGGAGGAGAAGTGGTGCCAGCTCTTCTCCGAGCCGGGCGCCGGCTCCGACTTCGCCGGGCTCGCCACCCGTGCGGTGCGCGACGGCGACGAGTGGATCGTCAACGGACAGAAGGTCTGGAACACCCTCGCCCACCTCGCCGACTATGGGATGCTCGTCACCCGCTCCAACCCCGACCTGCCGAAGCACAAGGGCATGACCTACTTCGCGGTCGACATGCGTTCGCCGGGCCTCGAAGTGCGGCCGCTGCGCCAGATCACGGGCGAGGCCGAGTTCAACGAGGTGTACCTCACCGACGTCCGCATCCCAGACGCCAACCGGATCGGGGCCGAGGGCGAGGGATGGCGCGCCTCGCTCACCACGCTGATGAACGAACGCTCGGCGATCGGCGGCGGGTCGGCCAGCGGCGGGGGAACGCCCCGGCGCGGCGGCGCCGCGAACGACGCCGTCGCGGCATGGAACCGGCTCCCCGAGTCGGAGCGCACCGGAGCCCGTCGCGACGAGCTGATGAAGCTGTGGGTGCGCGGCGAGGTGGGTCGCCTCACCAACCTGCGCGCCGCCGAGAAGGCCCGGGCCGGCAACCCCGGCCCGGAGATGTCGGTCGCCAAACTCGAGTTCGCCGAGTTCAACAAGCGGCTCTACAACTTCTGCATCGACCTGATGGGCATGGACGGCCAGATCGGCTACGACTACACGTTCCGCCGCCCCACCGAGCTCGACGCCACGGGCGCGAACAAGGGCTTCCAATACGCGTTCCTCCGGGTGCGTGCGAACTCGATCGAGGGTGGCACCTCGGAAGTGCTCCGCAACATCCTCGGCGAGCAGGTGCTCGGCCTCCCCGGCGAGCCCCGCGTCGACAAGGACCTGCCCTGGGTGCAGGTCCCCCGCAGCTGAGGCGCGTGACGGAATGAGTCAGACCAACTCCGTCACGGCCAGGCCGTGACGGAGTTGGTCTGACTCATTCCGTCACGAAGTCGGTGATCGTGCCGTCGAAGTTGCGGATCTTGCCGCTGGCGGCGTCGCGGGCGGCTTGAGCGAAGGCGCCGACCGAGACCTCGGACGTTGCGCCGTCGGCGTTGCGGACCGTGACGGTGCCTCCGTCGTCGGCGCCGCACACCGCCACCACCGGTCCGGTCCGGCCGGTCACCACGGCGCACTTCACGCCCTTGCCGGCACGGCCCTGCACGGGGAACTCCTCGATCCAGACGCGCTTGCCGCCGCCCTTGCCCTGCACCACGAGCAACAGCCCGACGTCGTCGGCCGGGTGGATCGAACCGACCACCACGTCGCCCGCAGCGAGCTTGATGCCGCGCACACCGGAGGCTGAGCGACCCATCGGGCGCACGTCGTCGGGCACGAACCGCACCGCCTGGCCGCCCTGCGTGACGATCAGCACCGGCCGGTCACCGAGGAACGGCGCGACCGACACCACTTTCGCCCCGGCGGCGACCTTCACGAGCGAGATACCACCCTTGCGATCGCCACCGGCGAGATCCTCGCCCTCGATCCGCTTCACCTGGCCGTCGGACATCACGAGCAGCAGGTCGGTCTCCATCGACTCGTCGACCCACCAGCCGAGGATGCGGTCACCCGGCTCGAGGCCGGAGAACACGTTCACTGCCGCAGTCGGCTTGTCGGTCGGCACCGACGCGGCGAGCGCACGGTGGAGCTGGCCGTCGCTCGTGATGACCACCAGGTTCTGGGCGGTCGTGGTGTCGAACGTGCGGACCGGTTCGAGCTTCGGTTTCGCCTTCGAACCAGCCCGCTGGGCCTGCACGTAACCGGCCGCGTCGACCATCACCGTGACCGGCTCGTCGAGCACCATCGCCGCTTTCGACACCCGCTGCACGACCTCGGTCGTGATGGTGGTGACCCTCGGCGCGACACCGTCGAACTGGGGGATCACGTCTTCGAGCTCGGTGCCGACCTGGCGTCGCAGCGCGGCAGGGGATGCGAGCAGCTTGCGCAGCTTCGCCGCCTCCTTCTCGAGCTCGGTGGCCTCCTTGCGGAACTCGATCACCGCGTCCTCGGTGAGCTGACCGAGGTTGAGGTCGAGCACGGCGTTCGCCTGGCCCTCGTCGATGTCGAACTCGTCGGTGAGGCGCTCGCGGGCGATCGCGCGGGTCTTCGACGTGCGGACGATCTGGATCGTGCGGTCGATGTCGACGAGCACCGCGAGGAAACCCTGCAACCGGTGCAGGCGGTCGTCGATCTTGGTGAGCCGGTTCTCCGAGCGCCGGATCACCACGCGGATGCGATGGTCGATCCAGGCCTGCAGGCAGGTGCGCAGGTTGTACAGGCGCACCGAGCCGCGCTCGTCGAGGAAGTGCATCTGCACCTTGTTGGTGACCTGCAGGTTCGTGAACCGCAGGAGCGCCGGGATGATCTGCTCGGCCTGGATGCCCGACGCGAGCCCGAGCGTGATGCGCGTGGCGCCGTCGGACGACTCGTCGTTGTAGTCGACGATGCCGGCGAGGTTGCCCTCGTCGAGCGCGTCGCCCACGGCGGCGATGAACTTCTCCGTCGATCCCGTCGTCGTGTCGGCGTAGGGGAGCGACGTGATCACGAGCTGCTGGCGTCCACGCCCGAGCTCCTCCACCGTCCACGCACCGCGCACCACCACGCGGCCGACACCGGCGCGGTAGATGTCGGTCATCTCGTCGCCGTTGGTGATCGTGCACTCCTGCGGGAACGACGGCCCCGGCAGGTGCTCCATCAACTCGTCGACCGTCGCTTTCGGGTTCGCGATCAGGTGCAGGGCCGCCGCGCACACCTCGCGCGGGTCGTGCGGCGGTAGGTACGACGACAGGCCGACGGCGATGCCGTTGGCGCCGTTCACGAGTAGCTGCGGGAACGCCGCGGGCAGCACCACCGGCTCCTGGGTGGAGCCCTCGTAGTTCTCGATCATCGGCACGGTGCCCTGGTCGATGTCGTCGAGCAGCAGCACGCCGGCGAAGCCGAGCCGGGTCTCGGTGTACCTCGCGGCCGCGGCCGAGAAATCGGGGCTGCCGTAGTTGCCGTGGAAGTCGAGCAGCGGCACGAGGTTCGCGAACGGCTGCGCGAGACGGGTGAGCGCATCGGCGATCGACTGGTCGCCGTGCGGGTGGAACAGCGCCATCGTGTCGCCCACCACGCGGGCCGTCTTCACGAACGGCCGGTCGGGGAACAGGCGCTGCACGTGCATGTCCCACAGGATCCGGCGGTGGACCGGCTTGAGCCCGTCGGCGGCCGACGGCACCGCACGATCCTCGATCACCTGTTGGCCGTAGGCGAAGTAGTCGCGGTCGAGCTGCTCGACGGCGGGCAGCTCGACGATCGTCTCCTCGAACTCGAGCGCGAGCGACGGGCCCCTGCCCTTGCCGCTCTTCGCGCCGCCCTTGCGTGCCGCCATCACTCGGCGCCCTTCGCGGCGCCGGTGGTTGCAGCGATGCTCAGCGTCTCGCCGGTGCGTTCGAGGAACCACGCCTTGCGGCCCTCCGACTTCGGTCCGAACAGCCGCTCGGTGAGCTTCGCCAGCCCGGCCGGGTCGTCGACCACCACCCGGCCGATGGAGCGGCCCGAACCGATCACCAGCCGCAGCTCCTGATGGTCCATCTCGCCCAGCCCCTTCATGCGGCTGACGTGCGCCTTGTGCTCGGGGTGCTCGGCCCGGAACACGGCAAGGGCGGCGTCGTCGGCGAGGTAGATGCGCTCGCCGCGCACCGTGGTGGACCACAGCGGGGGGAGCGCGTAGAACAGCCGACCGGACTCGATGAACCCCGGGCACCAGGTGTAGAGGAACGCCTTGATCAGCGCACGGATGTGCAGCCCGTCATTGTCGGCGTCGGCCACCACGACGATCCGGTCGTAGCGGAACTTGTCGAGGTCGAAGTCCTCCCCGATGCCGCAGCCCATCGACAGGATCAGGTCGGCCAGCGACTTCACCACCCGGTCGACCGACTCCCGGTACGTGTTGAGCGGCTTGCCGCGCAGCGGCAGGATCGCCTGGAACGACGGGTCTCGCGCGTCGAGCGCGGTGCCGCCGGCGCTGTCGCCCTCGACGATCAACAACTCCTTCGGCCGGTCGGTCTTGCCGGTGCAGTCACGCAGCTTGGGCGGCAGCCCGTTCCGCGACTTCGACCCCTTCGACAGCAGCGCCCGCGCCGCCTGCTGCTCGGCGTTCGACTTGGTGCGGGTGCGCATCGCCGATACGGCGAGGTCGGCCACCCGCTTCGCGTCGGCCGGGTTCTCCTCCAGCCAGCGGGTCATGATCGGCAGGACGATCGCCCGGGTGCGGGCGCTCGCCTCGGTGTTCATCAGCTTCGACTTCGAGTTCCCGGCGAACTGCGGGCCGGGGATCATGATCGACACGACGGTCATCGCGGCGCCGAAGATGTCGCGGGTGGTGGGGACCTGCTCCTTGTCCTTCAGGAGGCCGCGGTCGGTGATGTAGCGCTGCACGGCCTCGGTGATCGCGTTGCGGAAGCCGGCGATGTGCATGCCGCCCTCGGGCGTGGACACGCCGTTCGCGTAGCCGATCGACGTGTCGCGCCCGTCGACCGTCCAGGCCATCGCCGCGTGCACGCCGGTGTCGTCGACCTCGCCCGTGAAGCTGAGCACCGGTGACACCGCGTCGGACTCGGACGTGAGCTCGGCCACCAGGTCGGCCACGCCGCCCTGCGAGCACCACTCGGTGACCACCGGGTTGGCCGGATCGCGCTCGTCGCGCAGCTCGAACGTGAGGCCGGGGTGCACGAAGCTCTTGTGGCGGAACCGCTCGGCGATCAGGCGGGTCGACCACTGCGGCTTGGTGAACGCCACACCGTGCTCGTCGCTGAACAGCGACAGGTCGGGCCAGAACCGGATGATCGTGCCGGTGGTTCCCTTCGTCTTGGCGGGGCCGACGTCACGGAGCGGTTCGGCGAGCACGCCCGGTGTGGACGACCCGTTGCGGTTCTTCACCAGCCGGAGACTCAGGGCGTGGCGGCGGCCGCCGCGCCACACCTCGGCGTCGAGCCGGGTCGAGAGCCCGGTGACCACCGACGCACCCACGCCGTGCAAGCCGCCCGACACCTTGTACGAGCCGCCGTCGAACTTGCCGCCGGCGTTGGTCTCGGTGAGCACCACCTCGAGCGCGGAGCGGCCCTTGTGCGGGCCGTCCTTGAACGGGTCGACCGGGATGCCGCGGCCCTGGTCGCGGACCTCGACCGAGCCGTCCTTGTGGAGGATCACCACGATCCGGTCACCGTTGCCGGCCATCGCCTCGTCGACCGAGTTGTCGACGATCTCCCAGATCAGGTGATGAAGGCCGGCCATACCCATGCCGGCCGAACCGAGATACATGAGCGGCCGGTGACGGACGTGGGCGAGCCCGCTGAGCGCCTGGATCGACGAAGCGTCGTAGGCGTTGCTGGCAGTTGCGGTGGACATCGGGGGTTCCTCGAACAGGACGGGACGTGGTGACAAGGCGTGGTACGCGGAGGTGGTTCCCCGATGATGCCCCACCGGTGTGGCACTCCGCCGGATATCCGTCACGCCCAGGTGCTGCGCAGCAGAGCGTGGACGTTCGGCGTGACGGTCGGCGACACTTGCGCATGCACACGATCGTGTACGTCTACCGGCTCGCTCCCGAGAGGGTCGACGACTTCGTCGAGATCCAGCGCGCCGCCGCGCAGATCTACGTCGAGCACGGTGCGCTCGATGATGAGACGCTCCTCGCGGTCGACCTGTCGCCGCGCTACGGGTGCAGGGGCTTCGCCGATGCTCTCGGTGCCGGCGATGACGCCGTGCTGATCGGGCTCGCCCGCTTCCGCGATCGCGCCCACCACGACGAGGTGATGGGCCGCGTCAACGACGACCCACGCATCGATGCGCTGTTCGAGCAGGTGTCGCAGGTCGTCGACATCGGCGCCGTCGCGCTCGGCGAGTTCCGGCGCATCGTGTAGCCGGCCGCTGACCGTCCGCCCGGTCGATCGTCCGCGCGGACGACCGGCGCTCCGCCGTCCGGCCGATGTGGGAGCATCGGGGATGCGTCAGGATCGGGGGCTGTGAGCATCATCTCGACCGCCGGGCTGACCGTGCAGTTCGGCGCGCACCGGGCGCTCGATGCGCTCGACGTGCACGTCGAGTCGGGCGTGACGGGGCTCGTGGGGGCGAACGGGGCCGGCAAGACGACGCTCATGAGCATCTTGCTCGGCCTGCGGCGGCCGTCGGCCGGGAACGCCACCGTGCTCGGCCTCGACCCCGTCACGCAGGGCGCCGAGCTGCGGGCCCGCGTCGGGTACGCCCCCGAGCGCAACGTGCTCCCGGAAGACATGCCCGCGTCCGACTTCGTGAAGCACCTCGCGGAGGTCCGGGGCATGCCGAAGGACGAGGCCCGTACCCGTGCCAGCGATGCGCTCTGGCTGGTCGGCCTCGGCGAGGAGCGGTTCCGGGCGCTCGGCACCATGTCGACCGGGCAGCGCCAGCGGGTCAAGCTCGCGCAAGCGGTCGCCGCCGACCCGTCGCTCGTCTTCCTCGACGAGCCGACCGACGGCCTCGACCCGGTGCAGCGCGACGAGATGCTCACCCTGATCCGCGAGATCAGCACCAACTTCGGCATCGACGTCGTGCTCTCGTCGCACCTGCTCGAAGAGGTCGAGCGGATCTGCGATCACGTCGTCGCCCTCGACGCCGGACGGCTCGTCGCCGACGGCCCACTGGCCGAGCTCGTCGGCAACGACGAAGGGGTCACGGTCGAACTGGTCGAGGTGGCCGACCGGCCCGACGCCACCGCTGCGGTCCTCGCCGCGCTGCGCGAGCGCGGCTTCGACGTGAGGCTCCACGATCGCTCGGCGGCGTTCGACGTGGTCGCCGACGACGCCGATCGCGTCGCTGACGCAGTGCGCGACGCGGTGGCCGACTCGGGTGCCCGCATCGGCCGCATCGTGCGTCGCCGCCGCCGGCTCGAAGACCTGTTCGAGGGAGCCCGGTCGTGAGCGACGCACCGATGAGCGATGCGCGCATCCTCGACCGCGGGTACCGCGCCTACGAGGGAAGCCGTTCTGGTGTCGCGGGCGCGGTGCGTTCGGTCGCATGGCACACGGTCCGCAGCATCCTCGGCCTCGGTCGCAAGGGGCGCCACAAGGTGTTCCCCGTGGTCGTGATCGTCATCGGGTTCGTCCCGGCGGTCGCGTTCCTCGCTATCGCGATCCTGCTCGGCGACTTCGGCGACGAGGTGCGCCCCGAGTACTGGGAGTTCTTCAACTTCTCCGTGATGGCCGCGCTCGTGTTCACCGCGCTCGTCGCCCCCGAGGCGATCGTGCGCGACCGGCGCGACGGGATGTACGCCCTCTACCTCTCGACGCCGCTGACCCGCCCGACGTATCTGCTCGCCAAGGTGATCGCCGTCGCCGGCACGCTGTCGATCATCACCGCCGGGCCGGCGCTGCTCGCGTTCCTCGGGTACACCTTCCAGGGGCTCGGGCCCGAGGGTGTGGTCGACGGGATCTGGGTCGGTGCACGCGTCGTCCTCGCCGGCGTGGCGATCAGCGTGATCTACACGGCGGTCAGCCTCGGCGCATCGAGCCTCACCGACCGCCGAGCGTTCGCGAGCGTCGCCGTGATCCTGCTCATGCTCGGGCTCTCGCTCGCCACCGCCCTGATGGTCGACGCCGCCGGGATGACCGAATCGCTACGGCTGCTCGACCCGCTCGGCACCCCGCTCGAGATCCCCGCTCGTCTGTTCGGGAATCGCACCGTCGAGTACATCGACATCGGCACGCTGCCGGTGGTGCTCGCCAACCTGGGTTGGCTGTTGCTCGGCGCGGGCACTCTGGTCTACCGCTATCGCAGGCTGGCGGCGGTCTGATGACCAGCCCGCCCATGACCAGCCCGCCGGTGACCAGCCCGCCGGTGACCAGCCCGATGGTGTCGGTCACGAACGTGAGCAAGGCGTTCGGTGACGTGGTCGCCGTGTCCGACGTGACGTTCTCGGTCGGCCCCGGTGTGACGGCGCTGCTCGGCCCGAACGGCGCCGGCAAGTCGACCCTGTTCCGGCTGATGTGCGGTCTCACGCCGCCGTCCCAGGGCACGGTGCACGTGTTCGGCGTCGACGCCCGACGCAACCGCGAGGTCCGCGGCCGGATCGGTCTCGCGCCGCAGCAGGACGCCCTGTTCGACCGGCTCTCGGCACGGCGCTTCGTCGAGCTCGCCGCCGAGACGCACGCGATCGCCGATCCGACCGAGGCCGCGGCCCGGGCGCTCGGCTTCGTCGACCTCGATCCGGCCGAGGCCAAGCCGGTCGGCGCCTACTCCAAGGGCATGCGCCAGCGGGTCAAGCTCGCCGCCGCGCTCGTCAACGACCCCGACGTGCTGATCCTCGACGAGCCACTCACCGGGCTCGACCCGGTCCAGCGCAACCGGATGATCCGCCTGTTCCACGACCTCGGCGACGCGGGCAAGTGCCTGCTGGTCTCGAGCCACGTGCTCGACGAGGTGGCCCGGCTCGGCTCCGACGTGCTCGTCATCGCGCAGGGGCGACTCGCCGCCGCCGGCGACTACCGGGCGCTGCGGTCGCTGATGGACGACCGCCCGCACCGGATCCGCGTCGTCGCCGAGCAGCCGCGTGCGCTCGCCGCCGCGCTCCTCGCACGGTCGCTCGTCGACGGTGTCTCTGTCGCCACCGATCAGCTCGTCGCCGACACCTCCGACGTCGATGCGTTCGGCCGCGCGATCGCGCCGCTCGCCCGCGAGCTCGGTGTCCGCCTCCGCGAGGTCCAGCCGCTCGACGACGACCTCGAATCGGTGTTCCGCTACCTCGTGGAGCGGCGATGAGCGCGGGCACGAGCATGCGCGTGGTCGAACCGCTTCGCGCCCTCCGGCTCACCTACCGGGTCGTGCTCGCCCAGCTCGTCACCAGGGGTCGCCTCGCTGCGCTGGTGCTCGTCGGTGCCGTGGTCGCCGCCGTCGCCGCTGCGGTCGGCGTGTCCGACGAGATCGACGACCCGCTCGAAGCAGCGGTGCGGGTGATCGCCGACCTCGGCTTCACTGCGCTCGTGCCGATCGTGGCGCTGGTGTTCGCGACCGCTGCCCTCGGCGACCTCCGCGACGACGGCACTCTCGTGTACCTGTGGCTGCGCCCGATGGACCGCTGGCCCGTCGTCGCCGGAGCGTGGGCGGCGGCGGTCACGGTGGGGTTGCCGCTGACGGTGATCCCGCTCGGCGTCGCCTCGGTGCTGGTCGACGGTGGGGGAGCGCTCGTCGGCGCGACCGTGCTCGCCGGCGTGGTCGCCGTGATCGCCTATTCGGCGCTGTTCCTGCTCGCCGGCCTGCTCGTCCGCAACGCGATCGTGTGGGGCCTCGCGTACGTGCTGGTGTGGGAGGGGATCGTCGCCGGCTACGGCAACATCCCGGCGCGCATGTCGGTGCGCGGGTACACCCGCTCGATCATCACGTCGCGCACCGGGGTCGATCTCGACCTCGGCGACCTGTCGCTCGCTCCGAGTGTGATCGTCCCGCTCGTGGCGGCGGCCGTGGCGCTGCTGCTCGCTGCACGCCGGCTGCGCTCGATGGACATCGCCTGAACCGAGTCCCACTGGCGGGTGAACGAGACCGTCACCTAGGCTGCCCTCACAACCTCACAGAAAGCACCGATAACCGTGTCGAGCCGCAACGACCTCGTCGCCAAGGCCCAGGAGATCACCGCCAGAGAGATGGCTGTGTACTCGGAGAGAACGAAACGGTCGCAGGCTGCGACCGAGCGTGCCAGGAAGGTGATGCCGGCCGGTGTGCCGTCGAGCTTCCAGGCGTACGACCCGTGGCCGGTGGTGGTGAAGCACGCTGCCGGGGCGCACATGGTCGATGTCGACGACAACGAGTACATCGACTACGACATGGGCTTCGGCGCCCTCTTCGCGGGGCACATGAACCCGCTCGTCACCCAGGCGGTGCTCGAGCAGATGGAGCACGGCGTGCTGTACGTCACCCCGTGCGAGCTCAACGCCGAGGTCGGCGAGCTGCTCGCCGAGCGGTACGGCCAGCCGATGTGGCGTCCGACCAACTCGGGCACCGAGGCGACGCACGACGCGATCCGGGTGGCGCGCGCGGTCACCGGGCGCGACCGGATCGTCAAGGTCGAGGGCGGCTATCACGGCCACCACGACGAGGTGATGATCTCCAACAAGCCGTCGCTCGACCTCGCTGGTCCGGCGAACCGGCCCAACTCGGTGCCCAGTTCGCTCGGGATTCCCAAGCACGTCGTCGACGACGTCGTCGTCATCCCGTACAACGACCCGGAGGCGCTCGAGTGGGCGCTGTCGGCGGGCGACGTGGCGTGCTTCATCGTCGAGCCGGTGATGCAGAACATCGGCATCTGCCTCCCCGATCCCGGTTACCTGCAGCAGGTCCGCGAGATCACCGAGCGCTACGGCTCGCTGTTGATCTTCGACGAGGTCAAGACCGGCATCACGGCGGGCTACGGCGGTGCGAGCAAGCAGCTCGGCGTCACCCCCGACCTCGTCACGCTCGCCAAGTCGATCGGCGGCGGATGGCCGGTGGGTGCGTTCGGCGGCAAGGCCGAGTACATGAACTTCATCACCGACGGCCGCGTGCTGCACCTCGGCACGTACAACGGCAACCCGCTCGTGATGTCGGCGGTGAAGGCCACGCTCGGGCAAGCCTGCACGAAAGACGTCCAGACCGCGACCGTCGAGCGCAACGGGCGCCTCGTCGACGCGTGCCAGGCGGTCATCGACCGAACCGGTCTCCCGGCGCACACCGTGCGCTTCGGTGCGAAGGGGTGCATCACCTGGTCGCAAGCACCGGTCCGCAACTACCGCGACTACAAGGCAACCGACTTCGACCTCGCCTTCGCCCAG
The DNA here is from genome assembly GCA_022843125.1 of Ilumatobacteraceae bacterium. GTDB lineage: Bacteria > Actinomycetota > Acidimicrobiia > Acidimicrobiales > Ilumatobacteraceae > Ilumatobacter. The sequence goes on along the minus strand of JALHOG010000029.1, from coordinate 6,141 downwards.
TGGATCCACGGGATCAACCGCGGCGTGCTGCTGCCGCCGGGCCTCGACGAGCAGTGGCTCATCTCGGTGATGCACACCGAGGACGAGGCGATGAAGTACGCCGACGTGTTCGCCGAGTTCGCCGACGAGCTGATCGGCTGACCCGTCGGTTGCGCGTCCGGGGCCGTCAGCCCCGGATGCGCACCCACGGGTCGTTGTAGAGGGCCTCGTCGTCGCCGAGGTCGCGTAGCACCACGAGGCGCTCGGCGACGTCGGCGGGCGGCGAGATCACCGGGTCGTTCGCCACCGCAGCGGGCAGGAACTCGGCGGCAGCGGCGTTCCCGGTCGCGGCTCGGATCGCGACCGAGTTCTGTGCCGAGATCCTCGCGTCGAGGTAGAACGCGACGAAGCGGTTCGCGCCCTCCGGGTTGGGTGCGTCATCGGGGATGCACAGCAGGTCGACCCAGCGGACCCCGCCGGCCTCCGGCACGACGAACGCCAGGTCGGGGTTGCGAGCCTGGGCTTGGAGGACGTCGGTCGAGAATGCCTGCGCCGCCACCAGCTCACCGTCGGCGAGCCGGTCGAGATAGGTCGCCGAATCGAACTCGACGTTGGCGGCGATCGCGGTGAGCCGCTCGGCGGCGGCGTCGATCTGGCCCGCATCGACGGTGTTCGGATCGATGCCGAGCCCGAACTGGGCCGCCGCGAACGCCTCGCGCCGCTCGTCGAGCACGGTCATCCGCCCGGCTTGCGCCGGGTCGAGGAACACGTCCCAGGTCGGCGGCTCGGGGAACACGGTCGTGTCGTACCCGATCCCGGTGGACCCGGAAGCCCACGGGATCGCGAACCGGTTGCCCGGATCGACGGCGAGCGCCCGGAACGCATCGTCGAGGTTGGCGAGCAGCGCTTCGGTCACGATCTCGGGGTCGAGCGGCTGGAGCCGCTCCTGGTCGCGGAACCGCTCGAAGATGCTGTCGCTCGGAACGATCAGGTCGAAACCGGTCGATGCCCGGTTGCCGCGGCGTGGCACGCCTGCGAGCGCGACACGATCGGCGAGCTCGTCGTTCGACGCGTAGGTCGTGTAGCTCACCACGAGATCCGCTGCCTGCTCGAAGTCTGCGAGGAGGGACTCGTCGATGTAGTCCTGCCAGTTGAAGAACTTGATGCGGCCACTGTCGGGGTCGCCGCAGGCGGTCAGGAAGCGAGCCATCGTGAGCGCTGCGACGCCCGACCCTGCGAGCCGCAGCGCCTCACGGCGGGTGACTGTGATCGCCATCAGGACACCACCAGGACCGGGATGGTGGCGTGACCCGTCACCTTGTCGGTGACGCCACCCTGGAGCAGATCGCGGAACCGGTCGAGGGCGCCGGCGACACCGCGCAGTTCGGCGGTGAGTCCGTTGCGCCCGATCACGATCAGCTCGGCGTCCTCGTCCTCGGCCGTGTCGAGGATCGCTCGGGCCGGCTCGCCCTTGACCACGACACCGCGTGCGTCGATCGAGTGGTCGCGGAGCAGTTGCACCGCCTCCTTCGCGAGCGTGGTGGCCTCGTCGCTGAGCTCGTCGCGCACGGTCTCGATGTAGGCGGCGCCGCGGCCGCGCATCGTGAGCGGCTGCTCGAACGCGACCACCACGATGACCTCGGCGTCGGCCGTGCGCGCGATGAGCTCGGCCCACGCGAGGGCGCGTTCGGCATTGTGCGATCCGTCGAACGGCACGAGCACTCGTCGAGGGGTCGACACCTCGGGCAGGGTGACCGGGGCTTCCCAGTCGTCGGGACGGGACTGGATGCTCATCCGAGGAGCTCCCCTGTGGTGAAGTCGACCCGCCGGTCGATGCCGGACCGACGCTTGCCGGGGAGGAGGACGAAGTAGGCGACGACGCCGGTCATCAGCCCGATGATGGCGAGTCCGACGCCGGCGAACAAGCCTGACTCGAGCACGGTGAAGTACACGGCCGTCGTGATGACCGCCGCCGGCACGAGCAGGATGATGTACGGGACGATCGGACCGCCGGGGACCTTGAACGGTCGTTCGAGGTCGGGGTGTCGTCGCCGCATCACGATCAGGGTGATGAACTCGAGGATGAGCACGCACCCGCCGACGAGCACCGACAGTGCCGCGAGCTTCTCGAACGGCAGCAGCGTCACGACGGAACAGATCGTCGCGGCGATCACGATCGTGGTGACCGGCGTGTTGCGTGTGGGGTGCACCCGCGTGAGCCGCTTCGGCAGGAAGCCGTCGTTCGCGAGTGCGAACGGGATGCGGGAGTAGCTGAGCAGCCACGCCGAGAACAGGCCGACTGCGGAGACGATCGCACCGAAGGACAGCAAGAGCCCGAGCCAGGCGCCACCGACCTGTTCGGCGACGGTCGTGAACGCTCCGGCGGTCCACTCGACGTCGGAGGTACCGACGACAGCGAGGCTGATGACCGTCGGGATCAGATAGATGAGCGTGATCATCGGGATGCAGATCGCGAGCGCCTTTGGGTAGTTGACCCGCGGGTTCTCGATATCGCCCGCCACGGTGCTCAAGCCGTCCCACCCTGCGTAGTTCCACATGATCACGAACAGGCCGGCGCCGAATGCCGTGGTCCACGACACCCCCTCCGCCGTGAACGGGATCACGGGGCTCTGGTCCATCTTGAAGATGCCGATCAGCACGATCAACACGAACGGCGCCAGCACGATGACGAGGAACAGCTTGCTCGAGTCACCGACGACCGATGCCCCGAGCATGTTGACGAGAGCGAACGCCCAGATGAACGCCACACCCACGATCCAGCGGAGCCAGAAGTTCTCGGCGAGGGCCGGGATGAAATAGCTCGAGAACTCGACGAAGAGCACCGGGTAGATGGCGAGGTCGAACCAGCTGGCGACCCACGCCCACCAGCCGGCCTGGAAGCCCCAGAACTGGCCCAGCCCTTCTTTGACCCACTGGTAGTAGCCCCCACTGACGGGCATCATCGTCGCGAGTTCGGCGACCATCAGCGAGATCGGCAAGCTGTAGATGATCGGGGTGATCACGATGAGCAGCAGGCCGATGCCGGCGCCCGAGGAACCGATGACGTCCTCGAGGCCGTAGGGCCCACCGGACACCGAGAAGAAGATGATGCCGATGATGGCGCCGAGGCCCAGCTTGCGCGTGACGGTTCGGATCGCGATGTCGACGGGTGCATCGATCGTGCTCATGGCCCCCCTGGGTTCGTCGCCCGATCGGGCGACGTTAGCAGTCGCTCGGAAGGCCCTCGACCGAGCGGGGCGGTCAGCCCCACCCAGGGTTGTCGCCGCCGCGGTAGCGGGTCACCGAGAGCGGTGTCGACCACTGGCGGCGCTTGCCGCCGGACGTCTGTGCGAGCAGCAGCGCCGCGCCCAGCAGGCCGAACACGAGCGCGGTGCCGAGTACGACGCCGAGCGTTCGCTCCGCGAGGCGCGGGATGGCCTGCGCCCAGGTGTCGTTGTCGATCGCAGGCAGGATCTGCACCGGGACGAGGTAGCCGAACACGAGCATCGACACCGCCATCGCGATCGAGAACTCGCCGAGGCCGCGCAGGACGTCTCGCCGCTCGGGCCGGGCGAAGATGCCGAGCAGGGTCGTGATCAGCCCGATGACGGCGGCGATCATGATCACCCATCCGATCATGGTCCGCATGGTCTTCATCGTGCCGATCACCGGGATCGGCATCAGGACCGGCTCGACGCTCGCCGCAGCCTGATCCCGCACGATCAAGACCATCTGCTGGCCGTCGACGAGCACCGGCTCGTCGTCGCGGTTGCCGATGATGCGGTCGTGGATCTGCTCCATGAGCGGCCCCATCATCCCGGCACCCGCGCGGGTGCTGAGGATCTCCGATTCGATCCAGGGGCTCAGCTCGGGGACCGGCCGCCCGATCGTGCCCGACGCTGCGGCCGACACGATCTGGTTGATCTCCTGGCGGATCTCGACCTCCGAGAGCATCGCCGCGGCGGTGTCGCGGTGGTCGTTCGGGGTGAACACGATGCGTTGCATCCACCAGCCCCCAGCCGAGATCGCGAGCGCGATGCCGGCGACCAAGAACAACATCCCGGCCAAACTGCGCTCCATCGGGGGAGAGTCTGTCAAACGCGAGCGGTACTCTGCGACTGTGAGCCAATGGGGTCGATCTGCTGACCGGTCGTCGTACGAGCGTCCGCCGCTCCAACCGATCCCCAACTTCCCGTCCCGGCCGGTGCTGCTCGTTCGTGGTCTCACCCGCCGGTGCCCCTGGTGCGGTGACCGCCGGGCGTACTTCCACGGCTGGTTCAAGCGTCAGGAGCACTGCCGCCGGTGCGGGCACGGGTATCGCCGCGGCGACCATGCATTCGAGCTCGGCGCCACGACGGCGAGCTTCGTGCTGACGCTCGGAGGCGTCCTCGTCGTCACCCTGGTCGCGATCCTGCTCAGCCTGCCCGACATCGAGGTGTGGTGGGTGGTGATCCCCGCCGTGGTCGTTGCGCTGCTCGGTCCGATCGTGCTCTACCCGATCTCGTTCACGCTCTGGCAGGCGGTCGACCTCTGGATGCGACGCCCGACGGCGGAGGAGCTGGCGGGCGAGGCCGACGCCACGCTCTGACCCGGATGGAGCGGCGGTCGAACGCCCGTTCCCCGGAATGCTTGCCGAACGACTGTTCGTCGAACTACACTCCTGTCATTGCGCCGGGCCCCCGCCGCACCACCTCCGGACCGGGTGTCACACCCCCTCTCTACGGTGGTTCTCGGGTCGCACGGTGCGACCGGTCGGGCTCCGGCCCCACGACGCAAACGACCAGGAACAAGCAGGAGAGGGAGCAGTCCATGAGTACTGACCGTGACAAGGCGCTGGAGATGGCGCTGGGCCAGATCGACAAGCAGTTCGGCAAGGGTTCGATCATGCGCATGGGTGAGAAGACCACCCTCGGCATCGAGGCGATTCCCACGGGCGCACTGTCGCTCGACCTCGCGCTCGGCATCGGGGGCCTGCCGCGTGGCCGCGTCACCGAGATCTACGGCCCGGAGTCCTCGGGTAAGTCCACGCTCGCCATGCACGTCGTGGCCGAGGCCCAGCGCAACGGCGGCACGTGCGCCTACATCGACGCCGAGCACGCGATGGATCCGATCTACGCCAAGGCGATCGGCGTCGACATCGACCAGCTGCTGATCTCGCAGCCCGACACTGGCGAGCAGGCGCTCGAGATCTGCGACATGCTCGTGCGGTCGGGAGCGATCGACGTCATCGTCGTCGACTCGGTGGCGGCGCTCACGCCGAAGGCCGAGATCGAGGGCGAGATGGGCGACACCCACGTCGGTCTCCAGGCCCGCCTGATGAGCCAGGCCCTGCGCAAACTCACCGGCAACCTCAACAAGACGAACACGATCGCGATCTTCATCAACCAGCTTCGCGAGAAGATCGGCGTGATGTTCGGCTCCCCCGAAACCACCCCCGGTGGCCGCGCGCTGAAGTTCTACTCCTCGGTTCGCCTCGACATCCGTCGCATCGAGTCCCTCAAGGACGGTGCCGAGGTGGTCGGTAACCGGACCCGCGTCAAGGTCGTGAAGAACAAGGTGTCGCCGCCGTTCAAGCAGGCCGAGTTCGACATCATGTACGGCAAGGGCATCAGCCGCGAAGGCTCGGTCCTCGACCTCTCGGTCGACCTGGGGATCGTGAAGAAATCGGGCGCCTGGTTCACGTACGAGGGCGAACAGCTCGGTCAGGGCCGGGAGAACGCCAAGAACTTCCTGGCAGAGAACCCCGAGGTGATGGTCGAGGTCAGCGAGAAGGTGATGGTCGCCGCCGGGCTCCGCCCCGACGAGAACGCTCCTGACTCCGCCGAGGAGTTCACCGACGCCGACGAACAACCGATCAGCCTCGACTGATCCAGTTCATCTGGTACGCGACGGCCACGCTCCTCGGGGCGTGGCCGTCACCGCGTCCGGGGACGGGTCCGGCAACTGACTTTGTGGCAGTCAATTCGGCACAGGCTGCAGAATTGACTGCCAGAAAGTCAGGGGGCCGACACTGATTCTGTGGCAGTCAATTCGATGTGGATCAGGGGCGGTCTCAGGTGGTGGTCGCGACGAGTTCGGTGAATCGTTCTGCCGGAGTCTGCCAGTCGAGGGTCTTGCGGGGTCGTGCGTTGAGGCTGCGGGCGATCGCGTCGAGGTCTTGTT
>JALHOG010000028.1 GCA_022843125.1 Ilumatobacteraceae bacterium | reverse complement strand
CGGAGCGTCACTCGATGTGTCGTTGGAGGGCGAGTTGGCGGTGGTGGCGGGGGTCGTGAACGCGCAGCAGGCGCGGATCGTGGAGTTGACGGTGCGGGCGCTCGCCGATGATGACTGGCAGGGCGCGGGGACGTTGTCGCCGGCGCACTGGTTGACGATCCAGCTGGGTGTCGAGCCGCGGGTGGCGAAGCGGATCGTGGAGATCGCGCGTCGGATCGTGGAGTTCCCGGTGCTGCGCTCGACGTTCGGTCGTGGGGAGTTGTCGATCGATCAGGTGTGGGAGGTCACCGCGAAGGCGCCGGCGTGGGCCGATGGGTTCATCACCGAGTTCGCCACGAACGCGACGGTGCGTCAGTTGCGCCGGATGATCCGCGACGAGCACTTCGAGGGTGATCCCGACGATCCCGACCCCGCCCCCGCCCCTGAGTCGGGTGAGCGGTTCTCGTTCGGGTGGGACGAGCACTCGGCGTTCACGCTGTCGGCGCGTGGTGGGGCGGATCGTGGGATGTTGTTCGACGCTGCGATCAACGAGGCGCGTGACCATCTGTTCCGTGCCGGGCACACCGACGTCACCTGGTGGGACGCGCTCGACGAGATGTGTCGCCGTTCGATGTCCACCGCGTCACCGCAGCGGCGTGACGGGTTCAAGATGTTCGTCCACGTCGACACCGACACCGGCACGGTCACCATGTCGAACGGTGTGCCGGTCCCACCGGCGGTGTTCGAGTACCTGTTCTGCTCCGGGCAGGCCCAACCCGTGTGGGAACGCGACAACGTCCCCGTCGGCGTCGGCCGTTCCCAACGCATCGTGCCCGACCGGTTGCGTCGCCTCGTCGAGTACCGCGATCAGGGCTGCCGGGTACCCGGGTGCGCCGCCACCCATGTCGAGGTCCACCACATCGTGTTCTGGGCCGACGGCGGCCCCACCGACTCCTGGAACCTGGTGTCGACCTGCGCGAAGCATCACCGAGACGTCCACCACGGGCGGCTCACCATCACCGGCAACGCCGACCAACCCGACGGGCTCGAGTTCCGCGACCGCAACGGCCGACTCATCGACCAACACCCCCACCCCGTGCCACCCACCGAACCACCACCCCAACCCGAAGGCCGCTACCAGCACCCGAGTGGTGAACGACTCGACGGCCGCTGGATCGACTGGACCCACCCCAACGCCCGCCGACGACGACGGGAACGCGCCACCCTCACCGACGCCGAGATCGCCGAACGCCTCCAAGAAGCAGCCCACTGGCGACAACGCCTCTGGGACCGCGCCCACGGCCGCACCTGGAACTGAACGCGGCGCGCGGTCAGTTCGTCAGCGGCGTGAGGTCGGTGCCGACGAACGACTGGATCGTCGCGGCGAGGGGACGAGCCAACCGAACACGCACCGGTCGCTGCACGCTCCAGAACTCGTGGAGTGCGACGCGCACCGCGTCCGGGTCCGCGCCGGCTCGGAGCTGGACCACCAGCCGCACCGAGTCCGAGCTCGACTCGTCGATCACATCCCGCACACCGATCACGTCGGGTCCGCGCATGTCAACCAGCACAGCGATGTCGCCACCGATCTCAGCGGCCGTCGTTCCGGGCGGCAACCCGGTGACGACCAGCCGATCGGTCGCCTCGGCGTCGATCCTCGCGGACACCAGCAGGTCGACCTCGTGCGCCGCTGCGAGCGCGGCGAGATCACCGGTCACGAGACAGCGGGAGGGGAACGACGGGAGGCCGATCGCGGCGATGATCGCGCCGTCGTCGAGCTCCGGGGCTCGCTGGATCGCTGCGACCACGCGGCGCGGATCGAACGGAGGGCGGGGACCGCCGGCGTGGATGTCGCCGTTGATCAGACCGATCGGCAACGCCGCGCGCTCGCCACGCTCGGCAGCCAGCGCAGCGGCCCCGAGGGGTGTGAGCCGGCACTCGGTGTAGGCCGGATCGGCGGGGTCGAATCCCCATTGCGACCCGAGGTTGCCGTGAAACGCGATCAACTGCAGGTGCGTGACCCAGTGCCGAGCGAGGTCGCACAGCGGCTCGTATGACACGTGCCGCCCGATCCCCGTCCGCTCGTACACGCCGTCGAGCACGAGCTGCGACCTCACGAAGGGTCGGTCAGAAGCCGCCCCCACCGCCGCGAGCGCTTCGAGGATCGCCACATCGAGATCGGACAACCCGGTCGCGGCGCTCATGCCGCCGCCCTCGTCGCGGCGACGTGCACCACCGAACCGTCGGGCAGCGTCACGGTCGTCGCCGTGGGAAGCACGTCATCGACGGTCGAACCGTCGGCGAACCGCACGATCACGTCGACAGGGACGAACGGCGTGCGCACGCGGAAACCCCACGTCCACGGCATTGGCGAGCCGGCCTCGACCCGTTCGCACACGCCGCCCCGCTGCACGCTCGCTCCGACATCGCGGAGCGCAGCGACGATCGCCGGGCGGCGCTCAGGCCCGCCGTCGACCACGAGATCGAGGTCGTGCGGCACCACGTCATCCCCGCGCCACGACCGCGCGACCGATCCGACGACGACGAACCGACACCCGTGCCGTACGAACGCCCCGACCACCGGCTCCACCCGCACCAGCCGATTCTTGCAGACGAGTCGGAGCGCCCGCTCGGCATCGACCGAACGGGGATGTCGCGTCGGTCAGCAGGTACCGGCAGGTGTGAGCCACCAGGAGTAGATCAGCATGTGCACGACGATCGCCGGGACGGTGAACGCCCACCATCGGCGGGGCCGCAGACGCCAGCCGATCACCGCCATGAGGGCTGCACCGGCGACGACGATCGACCACCCGAGCGGCGTGTTCGGCGACTCGTGGAACGCGTAGCAGATGTCGCCCGACGCAGTGAAGAGCACCTCGATCGCAGCCCCGGTCGCGACAAACGCACCGAACGTGAGCATGATCGTCCAGGCGAGGGCGCGCTCAGCAGGTGACATGCGCAGGTGATCGTCGGCGTGCGTCACATCCCCTCCGTCGGCGTCCCTGCCGGTCCGCCTGCGAACGGTAGTGCTCGGCTCACCCTGCCCGGCCGCGGTCACCGCGAGTCGCAACCCCGCACGTCACGATCCTCAGCAGACCACGTTCGAAGCACGCCGCCCGGCACACCCGGGAGATGGACGAACCGGCGCGTCACTGCGACATACGGTGGCTATGTGGTGAGCATCGACGACGATCGGGCCGTGTATCGGAGAGCTTCACCGCTCAGGCGGACGGTGGCGTGCTTGGTGGACCTGGTGTTGTTCGCTCTGCTCTTCGCAGTGGGCTGGATCTTGCTCACATGGGTGCTCGCTTCTCGCGGCCAGACGCCGGGCAAGGCACTCACCCGAACCTTCGTCACGCGCCCGGACGGCGCGCCGTTGGGGACCGGGTCGCTGATGCTTCGAGAACTGGTCCTCAAGATGATCGTCGGCCCGCTCCCGTTCGAGCTCAGCACGCTGGCCGGCGCCATCCAGGTGTGGTCGAACGGTTCGCCGTGGTGGGACCGAGTCGTCGGATCGGTGGTACTGGAGCGCAGCGGCGCCGCGAGCGACGAGCCAGTTTCACGTGCGGGGTGACCCCGATCTGTTCCGTCAGCCGACATCGGCGAAGTCGATCGACCCGTCGACGATCCAGATGTTGATGCGGTCGGGGTCGAAGTCGGCCGTGACGGCCTCGGGGCCGGTGACGTCTCGGACGCCGAATCCCTCCCGTTCGATGACGTCGACGGCATCGTCCGCAGGCAACCCGATGATCGAGTCGGCCACAAGTTCGGCGCGTTCGGAGCCGCCCTGCGTGTCCGGGATCGTGCTGGTGTAGATCCTGCGGTCGCCGATCGGCTCAGCGAGCGGGATCGTCACCCGATTGACCTCACCGCTTCCGACGCATGCGCCGTCGACAGCGTCGCCCTCGACCCACAAGCCGACGAGGATCGCCCCGCCACGACCGATCGTGGCGTTCGCGTGCGCTGCGATACAGGCAGGGTTCGGTGGGACGAACTCGATGATCAGGGCGCCCGGTTCGAGGTCGGTGTAGATGGAGTTGATCGACCATGGCTGTGGGATCTCGATCGGTGGCCCGATCGAGCCGAAGCCGATCTCTTCACCGTGCCGTGGGGCCAGTACAGGCTCGGGCAGCGCGCCGTCTGCGATCGGCCTGCTCGCCTCGGGGTCATTCGGCACGGTCGGCATGCTCGGCACAGCAGGCGATGATGTCGACGGCACCGGCGGGTACGTCGGCACGGATCCTTCTGCGACTCGCTCGGCGATCCGGTCGAGCACCTCGGGGCCGACCTGACCGTCGATGGGCTCGCGGGTGCTCACCATCCAGACCGAACCGTCGGGCATCACCCGCCAGGCGACGGTCAGATCGTCGAGTTGGCGCGAGCGCGTGGCTGCGTCCGGAGGGACCGGGGGGATGTACCCGGCAGCGGCCCGCACCACGATCGGTGACTCGTCGGAGCCCACGGACAGGACCATCAGACGCGGACGCTCGAAGCCGCCGTCGTCCACACCGAGGCCGGTGACCTCGAACGCCGCAGCGGCGGCGAGCGAGGTGCGATCGGTGACCGGAGCCGCATCCTCGATCGCAGGCAGCTGATCGACGGGGATCGCAGCGAGGTAGATGGCCAGACGTCGCAGCGCTTCCTGATCGATCGGACGGCCGAAGAAGCCGGAACACCGGGGACGTGGCCAGGGGGACACCACGTTGCACGAGATCCCCACACGGTGGCCGTCCTGCAGCACGACGCTGAGGCTCTGATCGGCGTCGATCGCGACGTCGGCGAGCTCGTCGAAGCCGATGGCGGGACTGGGGTCGGACGGGTTCGGTTCCCGCGCGACCGTGAGCCCCAAGATCCGCGCCGAGTCGAGGTCCAGTGCCTCGAAGAGAACGCCCTGCTCGTCCGACGTCAGGACGGCGACATGATCGAAGCCCTCGGGCAGGTGCTTTGCGAGCCCGGTGTACCAGCCGGGCACGGAGTCGGCCGTCGGTGCATCATCGGAGCGTCCGAGCACGAACGACGTCGCCATGGCACCCGCCACGATCAGCACGGCGGCGGCAACCATCGCCCACCGCCGCGGTGACGGTGCCCCCGCTTCGTCTGGCTCGGCCAGGCTGCTCGTGGCGGCGACCGCCGCGAAGGTCCGGCGTAGGTGGGCTTCGAATGCCGCGTCGATCTCGACGTCGTGATCAGTCATCGAGCAACTCCTTCAAGCGGGCGACGGCGCGGTGCAGCGTCGACTTCACCGTGCCGATCGGTTGGTCGACCAGTTCGGCGATCTCGCTCAGGCTGAGATCCTCGTAGTACCGCAGCACCAGCAGCTCGCGCTGGCTCGGCGGCAGTTGCTGCACGACGGCCCACGTCTCGTCGATCGACGGTAGCCCCCCGACCGGTTCGCTGGCTCCCTCTCGTTGCAGGTGCAACCGTTCGCGCAACTGCCGACGTTGGACCGAACGCGACCGGTTGACGACGACGACACGGAGGAACGCCGCCGGCTGTTCGAGCGTGGGCCAGGCCTCGTGCACCGCGAGCATCGCCTCCTGCGCGACCTCCTGACCGAGCTGACGTGACCCGGTGATCAGGTGAGCGAGCGACCGGGCGCGCCCGATGTGCGCCCGATAGAAGTCCTCGTAGCCGGATTCGGCGCCCGGGACGGTCGCACGCCTCGCACTGATCACATCATGGTGTCGCACAGCTGCGCCGAAAGGCTGCACGCCCGAGCACACTCCCTCGAATCGACCGGCTGCGTCCGCTGCGCTGCGAACCGGGATCAGAGCGCTCTCCAACAGGCCGGTTCGTTCTCCGACGACCGCACAGGTTGCAGGTCGGCGCGTGGACCACACTGTTCGTATGGGTGTGGTCCGGATCGATCACGTGCAGCTGGCGATGCCGGCGGGGCGGGAGGCGGAGGCGATCGCGTTCTACGAGGGGGTGCTCGGGATCCCGCACGTCCCGAAGCCCGATCACCTCGCGGTCCGGGGCGGGTGCTGGTTCGAGCGCGGCGCGCTGAAGATCCACCTCGGGGTCGAGGCCGAGTTCCGGCCTGCACGCAAGGCGCACCCGGCGCTCGTCGTCGACGACGTCCGAGGGCTCGCGCAGGCGGTTGCTGCGGCCGGCGGCGAGGTGGTCGACGACGAGCCGCTGGACGGGTACGACCGGGTGTACGTCCACGACCCGTTCGGCAATCGGATCGAGCTGCTGCAACCCGACACCGAGCCTGAACCGCTCCCGTTTCCCCCGCCACTCTCAACGTAACCCGGCGGGTGGGGCTTGCCGCAAACGGCTTTCGCGTGCTGAACATGGGTCGTCTCCGAGCCGACGAGCGGCCGGATCCGACCTCGGGAGCGACCACATGGCGAGCGACCACATGGCGAGTGCGGGACCGGCACACGCGAATGCAGGGGCGGTCGATCACGCGGTGGTGATCGCCGGTGGCGGCCCGACCGGGCTGATGTTGGCGGGCGAACTGGCGTTGGCGGGGACCGACGTCGTGATCGTCGAGCGCCGCACCGACCAGCACGTCGACGGCTCGCGGGCCGGTGGGCTCCACGCACGCACGATCGAGGTGCTCGACCAGCGCGGCATCGTGGATCGGTTCCTGTCGGCGGGTGAGGTGATGCAGGTCCAGGGGTTCGCGTTGATCCCGCTCGACATCAGCGACTTCCCCACCCGCCACCCCTACGGGCTCGCGCTGTGGCAGAGCCGGTTCGAGCCGATCCTCGCCGACTGGGTCGCCGAGCTCGGGGTGCCGACCCTCCGAGGCCGCGAGGTGGTCGGGGTCGATCAGGACGAGCACGGCGTCGACGTCGCGCTGTCGGACGACACAACGCTCCGCGCCCGGTACCTCGTGGGCTGCGACGGCGGGCGCAGCCTCGTACGAAAGGCGGCCGGGATCGAGTTCGCCGGGTCGGACGCCTCGACGAGCTGGATGATCGCCGAGGTCGAGATGGACGACCCACCAGAGCCCGGCATCACCCGCGACGGCGTCGGCCAGCACGCCATCGGCCGCCGCTCACCCGACGATTCCATCCGGGCGGTGCTCACCGAGCGCCAGGTCGACCGCTGCGAGCACGTCGGCGAACCGAGCATGGACGACCTCCGCGAAGCGCTCGTGTCGGTGTACGGGACCGACCACGGCCTCCGCAGCGCGAGCTGGATCTCCCGGTTCACCGACCTGACGCGCCAGGCCGTCACCTACCGGCACGGCCGCGTGTTGCTCGCCGGCGACGCCGCCCACGTGCACCCGCCACACGGCGGGCAGGGCCTCAACACAGGAGTCCAGGACGCGGTCAACCTCGGCTGGAAGCTGGCACAGGTGATCGACGGGACGTCACCCGACTCCCTGCTCGACACGTACCACGCGGAACGCCATCCGATCGGGGCGCGTGTCCTGCGCACCACCATGGCGCAGGTCGCGCTCAGCAGCCCGGACGACCGGCATCAGGCGCTCCGCGACACGATGACGGAGCTGCTGGCGATGGACGAACCACGGCGACGGATCGCCGGGATGATGTCCGGGCTCGACATCCGGTACGACCCGAGGCCGGCACCGATCGCCGGCGACCCGCATCCGCTCGTCGGGCGGCGCATGCCCGACCTCGACATCCGCACCGCCGACGGACCCACCCGGGTGTTCGCACTCCTCCACGAGGCGCGGCCCGTGCTCCTCACCTTCGGGGCTGGCAGCGGTGTCGACATCAGACCGTGGAGCGATCGGGTCCGTCTCGTCGACGCGACGTACGACGCCGACGACGACCACGGCCAGGTGTGGGAGCTGCCCGTCATCGGCGAGGTGGCCGCTCCCCCGGCCGTGCTGATCCGGCCCGACGGGTACGTCGCCTGGGCCGGCGCTCCGGACGACCCACTGCTCCAGGCATCCCTGACCGAGTGGTTCGGAGCGCGACCGGTCACTGTGCGACAGTGAGCCACATGTTGGACCTCCGCAATCGTTTCCCCGGTGTCGTCGAAGGCGTGTACCAGGGGTGGGCGCGGTTCGACGGGCCGGCGGGCACACAGGTGGTCGACGCCGCGATCGAGGCCAGCGGCAACTGGCAGCGCAGCGGCCGCAACGCCAACAGCCACGGTGCGTTCCCGGCCGCCGACGACTGCGATCAGCTGGTCGACCGGGTGAGCGCAACGATGGGGCGGCTCCTGCACGCCGACCCATACGGGTTCGTGTTCGGGCCCTCCACCACCGCCAACGTCTTCTCGCTCACCCGCGCCATCGCTCGCGACCTCGGGCCCGGCGACGAGATCATCTGCACCCGACTCGACCACGACTCGAACGTCGCACCGTGGTTGCTGATCGGTGAGGACACCGGAGCGACCGTGCACCTAGCCCCGTTCGACGTCGCCACCGGTCGACTCCCGGTCGACTCGATCACCGGTCTGCTCTCCGAGCGCACCAGATGGGTCGCGGTCACGGGTGCGTCGAATGCGATCGGCACGAAGCCCGACATCGCAGCGATCACGAAGGCCGCACACGACGCCGGTGCGAAGGTGGTGGTCGACGGTGTGCACCTGACCCCGCACACCACCGTCGACCTCGGTGCGATCGGCTGCGACGTCTATTCGACGAGCTCGTACAAGTGGTACGGGCCGCACGCCGGCATCACCTGGATCGAACCCGGCCTGCTCGACCGGCTCCGCCCCTACAAGGTCCGCCCCGCCGACGACACGGGCGCCGGCCGCTTCATGCTCGGCACTCCCGCGTACGAGCAACTCGTCGCGATCGAGGCCGCGGCCGAGTTCCTGATGAGCGTCGGGATGGCGTCCATCCATGAGTACGAGCGCGCCGTGTTCGCTCACCTCCTCGACGGGTTGCGGGCCGACGAACGGGTCACGATCTACGGCCCGACCAACCTCGACGACCGCGCCCCGACGCTGGCGTTCAACGTGGAGGGCCACACCGCTGCCGAGGTCGCCACCGCGCTCGCCGCCCGGCAGATCGCCGTGTGGGACGGCAACTACTACGCCGTCGAGGCGATGGCGAGCTTCGGCATCGACGCCGCCGTCCGCGCCGGGATCGCGCTCTACGTCGACCGCACCGACGTCGACCGCCTCATCGACGCCGTCCACCGCCTCTGACCTGCGAGCGGTAGCGTCTGGCGACGTGAGCACGCTCGCCGAACGGCTGGGGCATTCGGCCGACACCAAGCTGGTGATCCTGTCGTGCGACGACCTCGGCTCGTGCCACGCGGCCAACGTCGGCGTCTACGACGCGATCCGGCACGGCCACGCCACGTGCGCGTCGATCATGGTGCCGGCACCATGGGCCCGGCACGCTGCCGACCTCTATGAACCGACCGACGACATCGGCGTCCACCTCACCCTCAACGCCGAGCATCCGCACTACCGCTGGGGCCCGATCACCCACGCCCCGTCGCTGCATTCGGGCGACGGCGGCTTCCCCCGCGACCTCGACGACCTGTGGGCCCACGCCGACGCTGACGAGGTGTACCGCGAGCTCAAGGCGCAGATCGAGCGGGCGATCGTGTGGGGCATCGACGTCACCCACCTCGCCCCGCACCTCACGGCGATCACCCTGCGGCCCGAGTTCTTCGGGATCTACCTCGAGCTCGCCTGTGAGTTCAGACTCCCGATCCGCCTGCCGTCGACCGTCTCGGAGGAGCAGGCCGGGTTCCCGTTCCGCAAGTTGGCGGCCGAGGAGGGCGTGCTCTTCCCCGACCACTTCGACCACGACTGGCGAGCCGGTTCACGCGAGCGGGTCACCCGAGCGCTGCGCGAACTGTCGACCGGGGTGACTGAGCTCCACGTGCAGCCGGCGATCGACACGCCCGAGGTGCGAGCGCTCAGCAGCGCCGCCGAGCGGTGGATCGACGACCACGCGTTCGTCACTCACGACTCCCGGCTGCCGACGCTGATCGCCGATGCAGGAGCGGTGCTGATCGGCTACCGCGAGCTCAGGACTGCGATGCGAGCCGGCTGAGTGCCGCCGTCGCCTCGCCCGACTTGAGCAGCTCGAGCACCTGACCCGTGTGGCCCGTGGCCTTGACCCGGCCGCGCATGAACTCGACCGTGGCGTCGAACCCGGCCGCAGCAGCGACAGCGACGGGCACCGAGAACACCACGTCGGCAGCATCGGGCCCGTCGACCCGCTCGTCCTTCTTGCCGACGACCACGCGGTACTGAACGCTCACGACACACCGTCCTCGAACTGGACACCGGCGAACAGGTCGTGCTCCGAGTCGGGTTCGGGCATCGGCCCCACCCGCGACTGGGCGAGGATCCAGTCTTCCCAGGGATAGGTGGCGGCGAGCTGATCGTCGTCGAGACCGAACCAGAAACGCTCGTTCGGGTCGACCTGCGTGGCGTGGGCGAGGAGCGACTTGGTGCGGGCCCACATGTACTGCGACACGTCGATCTTGGTGGTGATGCGGTGATCGTGGTCGGGCCGCTCGAACCAGCCGTCGTCGAACGGCGATTCGCCGTGATGGCTCAGCAGGCCCTCGTGGATCGCCACGAGGCGGCGCCTGCTCCAGGTGGTGTAGTAGAGCTTCGACGGCGTGTAGGGCTCGCCGAGCTCGGGATACCACGCCGGATCACCAGCGCGATCGAACGCGAGCACCGAGATGTCGTGGACCCGAAGGTGATCCGGGTGCGGGTAGCCCTGCTGATCGTCGTTGTAGGTGATGATCACCTGCGGCTTGGTGCGCCGGATGATCTCGACCAGGCGGCCGGTGGCCTCGTCGATGTCGGCCTGGAAGAAGCAGTCGGGGTGCAGGTTGGCCGGCGAGTCGGGCATGCCGGAGTCGCGGTACCCGAGCATCACGACCTCGTCGAAGCCGATCACGGCCGCAGACGCAGCGAGCTCGGCCGGCCGCAACTCGGCGAGCAACGCCTTGTCCTGCTCGGGGTCGAGCCCGTGGAAGAGCTGGCCGGGCTCGCGCAGCGTGGGGTTCTGGATGTCGCCCTCCTCGCCGCCGGTGCAGCACACGAGCACCGTGTACACACCCTCGGCGTGGTAGCGGGCGAGGGTGGGGGCGCCCTTGGACGCTTCGTCGTCGGGGTGGGCGTGCACCGTGAGGATCGTTCGACGCTCGGCCATGCGCAAGCACGCTACCGGCACCCTGCGGCCTCGGGCCCGGCGCCGATCGCTAGTGTCTCGGCGTGCATCGCGCCGCTCCCGTCATCGCCGTGGTCGCTGCTGCGATCGCCGTGTCCGCATGCAGCAACGACGGCCGCGAGCTGCGCGACCCGACGTTCCCGCTGCCGCCGACCACCACCACGAGCCTGCCACCGGGCGAGACCTTGACGACCGTCCCGCCCACCGCGGCGCCCATCCTCACGCTCGTGGCGCCCTGGCCCGACGGTGCCGTTCTGCCGGCTCGCCACACCTGCGACGACGCCGACATCTCGCCGGCGCTGACGTGGACCAACCTGCCGGCCGGCACGGTGGAGGTGGCGTTCACGGTGACCGATCTCGACGCCGACGGGTTCGCCCACTGGGTGGTCACCGGTATCGATCCCACGGTGACCGGCCTGACCGAAGGCGAGGCGCCCGCCGGATCGATCGAATGGACGAACGGGTTCGGCGTCGAGGGCTGGGGTGGCCCGTGCCCACCTGAAGGTGATCTCGACCACTTCTACCTGTTCACGGTCCACGCGCTCAACCAACCGCTCGCGCCTGCCGATGATGCCAGTGCTGCCGAGGTGGTCGAGGCGCTCAACGCTCAGGCCATCGCGCAAGCCTCCGTTTCGGGCACCTACGTCCGACCGGGGTGAGCGCAGCCGCGGCGGCGGCGGCTCTCACCATGGACATGCACCCCCCGACTCTTCCGAACGACGCGCCGGTCGCCACCGGCACCCCTCCGCCCCCGAAGCCGCCGATCGACAGGCCGGATGTGCTCGGACCGCTCCGCGAACTGCTCGTCGCCGATGACGCCGCCACCGTGCTGATCGGGATCGACGGCACACCGATCGATGCCAACGAGGCCGGCGCTGCCCTGTTCGGCACGCCGCAGGTCCCGACCGCTGACGGCCGCCTCGCTCTTCGCAACGTGCTCGACCAGGTGCCGCAACGACTCCTGAACGACCCCGAGGGTGGGGTGTGGCGCGGCGAGATCGACCTGCCCCAACCGCTCCACGGCCCGCGCACCTACGCCTCCACGGTGCTGGTCAGGCACCTCATCACGTCGCCGTACGGCGGGTACATCGCCGTGCTCTGCCGCGACATCACCGACGAGCGCGTCCGAGCACGCCAGATGCTCCACCTGCTCGAACACGATGCGACGACCGGTCTCCTCAATCGCTCGGCCGCGATCGACCGCACCGCGCAGGCGCTGCGGGCCGCAGTCCACGAGGGCGGCGAGGTCGCCGTCCTGCTGATCGACGTCGACCGGCTACGCGACGTGAACGATGCGCTCGGCCACGAGATCGGCGACCGGCTGCTCGCCTCGACTGCCAAACGCCTGAGCACCGCAGTTCGACCCGACGACATCGTGGCGCGGCTCGGTGGCGACGAGTTCATGGTGCTGTGCCAGGGGGTCACCGACGGCTCGGTCGCGATGGATCTCGCCGACCGCATCCGACGTGCGCTCACCGGTCGGCTCACGATCCGCCAGCTCGAACTCGACGTGTCGGTCAGCGTTGGCGTTGCGGTCTCCGACCCCGATGTGCACGCCACCGACCCGGTCGAGGGTGCGGTCCAGCTGATCTCGTACGCCGACACGGCGGTGCACGCCGCGAAGGAAGCTGGGCGAGCACGCACGGCAATGTTCACCAACCAGCTGCGCTCGAAGGCGCGGGTCCGCACCGAACTCGCAGCGTCGCTGTCGCGAGCGTTGCGCGCCGGTGAGCTGACCGTCGAGTACCAGCCGATCTACTCCGCCGTCTCCGAGCGGGCCGAGGCCGCTGAGGCGCTCGTGCGGTGGAACCACCCGACCCGTGGCCGCATCGAGGCCGGCGAGTTCATCCCCGTCGCCGAGGAGACCGGCGTCATCATGGCGATCGGCGACTGGGTGCTGCAGCAGGCCTGCGCCGCGACCCGGAAGTGGATCGACGACGGCGTCGTCGGCCAGCGCTTCGCCGTGCACGTCAACGTGTCGAGACTCCAGCTGTCGAGCCCCACCTTCGTCAATCGGGTCGTCGACCTGTTGCGCGAATACCGGCTGCGGCCGCGGCAGATCGTGCTCGAAGCGCGCGAGACGACGCTGCTCGGCGACGGCGGCGAAGTGATCCGCTCGGTCCGGGCACTGCGCCGGGTCGGGGTCCGCATCGCGCTCGACAACTTCGGCACCGGATCGAACGCCCTGTCGCTGCTGACCGACGTGGGCGCCGACGTGCTCAAGCTCGACGGTGGCCTCGCGCTGCCGTCCGGGTCGTCCGACGCCGACACGCGGGTCGTGCGCGCACTCGTCCTGCTCGCCCACGCGCTCAACATGGAGGTGGTCGCCGAACGTGTGACCGGCCTCGAGCAGCTGCGCCGCCTGCGCGCCGCGGGCTGCGATCTCGTGCAGGGCCACCTCGTCGGCAAGCCCGCGCCACCGGAGGGTCTCTCCGTCCACATGGGGCTCTGAGCGACAGGGCCACGACCGGCTCGGTACGCTGCCGCTCGTGCCCGTTCCGTCCAGCCAGGTCGTCGACATCGAGCTCGACCGGGCGGCGGCGCTGCGGGTCACGTACGACGACGGCGTGTGCGCCGAGTTCCCGATCGCCGCGGTGCGCGACGCCTGCCCGTGCGCCGGCTGCCGCGGCCGACGCGACCAGGGCCAGCGCGTCACCAACGCCACCGACGTCCATGCGGTCGATGCCGAGCTCCACGGAAATTGGGGTATCTCGATCCGGTGGAACGACGGCCACGACACCGGCATCTACAGCTGGGAGCTCCTGCGACGCTGGTGGGACGCCGGCGACGCAACCGACGCCTGATCGGCGACGGCACCCAATACCCTTCTCGCCACTCATGTCGTTGCCCCCACCGCCGCCACCGATGAGCCAGCCGCCAGCGGCGAGCAGCATGACGTGCTATCGCCACCAGGGTCGCGAGGTGGGTCGTCGCTGCACCCGTTGCGGCAAGCCGGCCTGCCCCGAGTGCCTCGTGCAGGCCGCCGTCGGGAGCCACTGCATCGACTGCGCCAAGGCGGCCCGCCCCGACGTGAAGACCCGAGCCAAATACTGGCAGGCACGCCAGCCGGCGATGGTGACGATGACGATCATGGCCCTGAACGTGCTGGTGTTCCTTTACACGACGATCACCGGGCCGGAGAGCATCCTGGGCGGCGGCAGGTCGCTCGGCCAGGCGCAGCTCGGGTTGTTCGGTCGGGCGTTGCAGGACGCTCCGGTCGCGTTGCAGCTGTCCGGCGCCGAGGTCTACGTCGCCGATGGCCCTGACTGGTATCGGCTCGTCACCTCGGGGTTCACCCACGCCGGCCTGATCCACATCGGGTTCAACATGTTCCTGCTGTACCAACTCGGCAACATGCTCGAACCGTCGATGGGCCGAATCCGCTTTGCGCTCGTCTACCTCGCCAGCCTGCTGGGCGGGAGCGCTCTGGTCCTCGTACTGTCCCCGGATCGGCTGACCGTCGGCGCTTCGGGAGCGGTGTTCGGCTTGATGGGCGTCGCCGCGATCGGCTTCTGGCTTCGCGGCATCAATCCGCTGTCGACCCAGATCGGGTCGCTGTTGATGATGAACCTGTTCATCACGTTCGTGTTGCCGGGCATCAGCATCGGTGGGCACATCGGCGGGCTGCTCGCAGGTGTCGCCTGCGGTCTGGCGGTTGCGGCGCCAGCCCACCGTCGGCTCCCTACGTGGCTCACGTACGCAGCGCCGATCGGTGTCGCCGTGCTTGCGATCGCCGTGTCGGTCGCCACGGTTGTGTGAGCCTCTCGGGCGGCGCCTCTGCCTTGATGGAGACTTGATCCGATAACAGTCGTTCTACCCCTTGAACGTCAAGAACTCTCCGGTACTGTCAGGTTAACGCAAAGTACCGATGAGACGATGATGACGACGACGACCCCCCTCCGACCGACCTGGCAACAGCGAGCCTCGCGCCGTGTCCTGCGCAGCGCCCTGCGAGCGATACGCCGACTCGAAGCCGACCTGGCTCGCCGCACCACGTCGCCTGCGAACCACGACCGCCTGTCGGTGACCGTCGTCGACGACCCGGGTGGACGGCTGCGGCTGATCGGGGTCCGCGGACCACTGAACATCGAGACGGCGCCGGCGCTCGGCGCAGCGCTCGACGCGGTACCGGACGGTGGGGCGCTCCACATCGATGTCACGCACGCCTCGCTCACGGGCCCGCTCGCCATCGAGCAGGTGGAGCGAATGATCGACCTGCTCGAGCTGCGCGGGGTCAGCATCCGCATCGTCGGCCTCGATCCGCGACATCCGGCGCTGAGCCGCCAGTATCCGAGCTGACGCATCAGCCCTGGTCACGACGTCGCGCGGCGATGTCACACCCCATGTTCAAGATGGGTGACATGACCGATCAGCACGCCCACCAGCAACTCACGCTGTTGCCGCCGGCCGACGTGCCGGCGCAGTTCCGCATCGACGAGGCGACCCGCCGCCGCGGCATGCGCCACATCGCCGAGATCCGCGCCCTGCTCGAGTCCCGCAAGGAGGGTCGGCACCTCGAGTCCGAGCGCGACGCCGCCTGATCGTTCACGGCCGGGTGTGCGTCACCGGGCAGCCGGCGCCAGCGAGCGCACTGCATCCCAGAACCCGAGGTCCGGGTCGAGCGGGAGGATCGCCAGCGCACTGGTCGTCACACCGTTGGCGACGTACTCCCCGATCCGCTCGCGGCACTGCTCCGGTGTGCCGTGCACCACCAGGTCGTCCACCACCGAATCGGGAATCGCCGTCAGTGCCGCCTTGCGGTCGCCGGCCCGCCAGGCGCCCCACATCGCCTCCAGCTCGTCACCGCGCCCGAGCCACGCCTGGAACGCCGCGTAGACGGGCACGTTCATGTACGCGGCGATCGCGAATCGGGCTGCAGCGCGCACCACGTCGGCGTTGTCGCTCGGGCACACGAAGATCCGGCACACCACCTCGCGCTCTGCCCCACCGGCCGCGCCGTGCACTACTCGGGTCACGGTCGGCACGTCGTTCGGGCCCAGCCAGTTGATGATCACCCCGTCGGCTTCGCGCCCGGCGAGTCCGAGCATCCCCTCCCGCAACGCCGCCACCAGGATCGGCGGCGCGTGCTCGGGGCGGATGCCAAGGCGGAACCCCTGCACCTCGAACGTGTCATAGGTGCGTGTCACCTTCTCCCCGGTGAACGCGTCCCGCAGGAACCGGACGACGTCGCGCACCTTCTTGTACGGCTCCTCGAACGGCACGCCGTTCCACCGCTCGACGATCACGTCCGACGACGAGCCGATGCCCAGCGCGAACCGCCCCGGCGCTGCGTCGGCCAGCGCCGCAGCGCTCTGCGCCATCAGCGCGGGCGCCCGCGTGTAGGCGGGCAGGATCGCCGTGCCGAGCCGGAGTCGCGGTTCCCACGCCGCCGCCAGAGCGAGTGGCGTGAGCCCGTCGGCGGCATCGGCTTCGGCCGACCACACGTCGGTGTAGCCGAGGTCGGCCAACTCGGCGAGCCCGTCGCGGTGGGTGTGCAGCGGCCCTGGGAGCGGGACGGTCATTCCGTATCGAGTCGGCAGCGGCATGCGCCGACTGTACGGGTTCAACCCTTCCAGAACCGGACGATGCAGCTCTGGCTGGCCGTCGCCATCAGGGTGCCGTCTTCGGCGAACATGTGCACCAGACCGTGACCGAACCCGCGCTCCACACCGTGCACGCGGATGTCGAGCAGCACCCACTCGGTGGGGACGAGCCGCATCACGCGCAGCGTGTTGTCGAGGCTGTTGCCACCACCCCGGATACCGAGTGCCTCACCAACGCCCATCGGCACGAAGTCGCCGAGGACGGCGAGCGCCGATGCGTCGACGCCCTCGATCAGGCTCGGGATCCGCGCCCACGCGATCACCTGACCGTCGCCGAACACACCGTCGCGCTGGTCCGGATCGCGTCCCTTGACGATCCGCTGCTCGAGGTGATCGTTGATGCTCGGGCCGCGCCCGGCGGCGACATGGACGCGGTTGCGGTAGTCGCCCGGCCGGCCGACGTCGGGCATCGACTCGAACTGGCCCGCCGGGATGTCGGGCCGATCGCCGAGCGCAGCATTGACCGTGAGGATCTCGCGATTGCCGACGTGGCCGACGGCGCGGGCCTGGGTGATCTGGTGCCCCTCGACCGCCACCGTGACGTCGATGTCCATCACCTCACCGGGCTTCGCGTACGACAGGTATTGCCCGGTCGCCCACACGACCTGCCGGCCGCTGGTGCCCTCCAGCGCACCGATCGCGGCACCCAGCCCGGCACCGCCGAAGAGGAACCCGCCCCAGGTGCAGACGCTCGGGGTCACCGGCAACGTCCACCGGAACGGGTTGTGGCTCGGCTCGAGACCGAGGAAGCTGCGGGTGTCCATGACCGTCCGGATCATACGGACCCCGAGCGCTTCGGTACCGTTCCCGCATGCCGGACCGCTCGACGAACCCGCCCGCGACCTGGCAGGGCGACTCCTGCTCGCTGGTCGACGCCTACCGCAGCGGTGAGCGCTCGCCCGTGGACGAGGTGCAGGCCACCCTCGACGCGATCGGGGCGAGCAACCTCAACGCGTTCTCGCACGTCCACGCCGAGCAGGCACTCGAGGCGGCGGCTCGAGCCGACGTGTCGAAGCCGTTCGGCGGGGTGCCGATCGGCGTCAAGGAGCTCGACCAGGTCGCCGGCTGGCCCGACACGCATGCGTGCGCCGTGTTCCGCGACAAGGTCGCCGGGCACACGAGCACCAACGTCGCCCGCGCACGCGACCTCGGTGGCGCGGTGCTGGTCGGGCAGACGACCGCGTCGGAGTTCGGCGGCGTCAACGTCACCCGCACCGTCCTCAACGGGACCACCCACAACCCGTGGCAGCACGGGACGACCCCCGGCGGATCGTCGGGTGGTTCGGCGGCGGCCGTGGCCGGTGGGCTCGTCACGCTCGCCACCGGCGGCGACGGCGGCGGCTCGATCCGCATCCCCGCCGGGTTCACCGGGCTCGTCGGCCTGAAGGCCACCTACGGCCGGATCCCGCTCACGCCCGACGCCAGGTTGGGCGCCATGACGGTCACCGTGGGCTGCCTCTCGCGATCGGTGCGCGACACCGCCCGCTGGTTCGACGTGTGCAACGGGCGCGACCCCCGGGAGCCGCTGTCGCTCCCCCGCGTCGAGGGTTGGGAGGCAGGGCTCGGCTCGCACCTCGACGACCTGCGCGGCCGGCGAGTCGCCGTCGTCGCCGACTGGGGTGGAGCCGTGGTGTCACCGATCATGTGGGAGCTGCTCGAGGAGGCCGCCGACCAGCTCGTCGCCGACTGCGGCATGATCCGCGTCGACGGCGTCGACACGTCGCTCCCGCGCATGGGGATGGCGTGGTCGATCGCGAACTCGGTCGGGCTGATCGAGCGCCTCGGTGAGCACTGGCCGGAGTGCGCCGATCAGCTCACACCCGAGATCCGGTTCTCGATGGAGCACGGTCCGGGCGCGTACGGGGCGGAGGCGCGCAGCAAGCTCGAACGGCGCCGCGCCGAACTGAACGAGGCGATGGCGCGCATCTTCGACGTCGCCAGCGGCGGCGTCGACCTCGTCATCACGGCGAGCAACCCCGACGTCGCCTTCGCCGCCGACGGCCCACTGCCCGACACGTTCGGTGGGATCCAGGCGGGCGTGCAGATCAACGGGCGCCTCACGTTCCCCGCGAACCTTCACGGGAACCCGGCGATCTCGATCCCCGCCGGCTTCCTCGACGGCCTACCGATCGGCGTGCAGGTCATCGGCCCCCACTTCAGCGAGGAGCTGCTCCTCGATCTCGCACTCACCGTCGAACGCAACCGCCCCTGGCCCCTGACGACCGCAAGCCCCATGTGATCGACGAGTGAAGCTCCGGCTCGGGGTGGGCGGCGCCACGTCGCAGCGTCCCGATTGTAACTTCTCTACTGAAAGGTGGCAGGCGGGGTGTCGACGTCGAGTGCGCAGGAGGAGTGCGGTTGAACCTGAAACGGTGGCCGGTGTGGTTCGTCGCAGTGGTTGCGATCGCGTTCGGTGTTCCCGTCTCGCATGACCTGGTGCAGAACGCTCGATTCGATCCGAACGCCCTGTGCGTGCGACCCGACGATTCGTACTGGAGGGATTGGTACTCCGAGTGTGCTCCGTACAACGACCCACGCTGTCATGGGCATCTCGAGCCAGAGCGACGCTGCGGGATCTCGACACCCCTGGCCGAGGGATGGCGCCACAGCTGCACCTGGTTCTTCTTCCGTCGAACAGCCCCGCCGACGGACGGAGTGGAGGGCTGGAGCGGCTCCCCGCGAGGAGCCGGCTGCGCAGGCCGAGGCGAGTGAGTCGTCAGGGGCGATCACTGCTGCGGGTGACGCTGAGCCGAACGCCCGAGCGGCGGTAGAGGACGAAGCCGACCGCACACGTGGCGATGATGGCGACTGCGACGGCCAGGCCGGTCGGGATTCCCGACGACGACGACTCGGGTGCCGACGGTACGGAGAAGTACAACTTGGTGGCAACGGCGGCCCCGACCTGGGCACCGGAGGTGGCCGGTTCGCCGAGCACGAGTTGAGCGGTGACGAGGGCGAGGTAGTCGCCGCCGTCGGTGCCGTCCGGAACGGTGAAGGTCACCTGGACCTCCTGCGCAGCGCCACCGTCGAGTTCGAAGATGGCGGGCTCGAAGCCGAACCAGACGGGTTCGATCGGGAGTTCTGGTTCGCCGTTGAGCGGTTGGGCGAGCATCTGATACGACGCAGACGCGGTGCCGGGGTTGCGGACCACGACCGCCACGGTGATCGGGGTATCGGCCTCGATCGGCGGCAGCCCGGCGATCTCCCCGGGGTCGATCCCGACGCCGGCCTGGGCGAGCGCGGTCGACGGTGAGCCGGCGACGGTGAGGAGAGCAGCGATGGCCATCGAGACCATCACCGACGTCCGAGCGCGAGCCGTCGACGTCACGGCGCGCCTCACGACCGGACCGTGGCTACGAAGGTGACGGCGAATCGGAACTGGGTTCCGGCTCCAGGCGTCCCGACCGCCGGACCGATCAGGTAGTGCTCGATCGAGACTTCCGACTGGCGCACCAAGCCGACGACACCGGCGGGCGCGGTCGTCAGGACGGCTCCCGGCCCACTAGGACGAGCCTCGGTCGCAGCGCGAGCGGCGACGCCGTAGCGGAACTGGCTGATCGACGGGACGGCATTGCTCGTGGGCTCGAGCGAAGGCACACTCGGCCCGGCGCCAACGCCGAGCGCCGGGCTGGCGATCCCGGTCACGACCTGGTCGATCGACGAGCAGGAGGACAGGGTCGTCGTCTGACCGCCGCTCGGAGCGGCCCAGGCTGACGATCCGGCCTCGATGTCGCCGAACGGGACCGTGGTCGCGTCGACGAGGATGCAGGGCCCGGTCTGCGCCGACACCGGCGTGAAGGTGCCGTCGAAGGAACCGTCGTCCGTGGCCACCACCTCGATGGTGAGCGTCGCACTCAACCGCGAGTTGATCGGGCACTGCGGGAGTTCGTCGATGTTGGCGAGCGAGTACGCAAACGTCGTCGTGCCCACGAAGCCGGCAGCGGGCACGAAGGTGTAGGACCCGTCGAGTTGGAGTGTCAAGGTTCCCTCGCCTGTGTTGGTGACGACTCGTGGCGCCAGGCTCCGGAAGTCGAGGGTGTCGACCCCGCTCGTTCCCGGAGCTCCGGGGCATGTCGAATACGACGGAGCGCCCGGCTCGGAGGCCAATACCTGGTCGTTCCCGAGGACGCCGGGAGCAGCGACCTCCAGCGTGAGGTCCTGCAGCGTGGTGGCGCGGTCGTCGACCGCCTGCGCCGGACCGATGCCCTGGCCGACGACCGGACCGGCCGGAATGGCCGCGCAGCAGAGCGCGACCGCGACGCCGAGAGCGCCGGTGCGGAGACGAAGGTTGTGGCTCATGGTCGGGTGTAGCTCGCTCTCTGGGTGATGGTGACGCCGCCGGGGAGGCGGAACTGGACGGTGACGGTCTGGGTGCCCCGGCGTGTGCCGGTGAGGATGAACGGTCGTGCATCGCCGTTGCGGGCGGTCCCGGCGAAGTCGTACGGAGCCCGGCTCTCGATCCGGTTGAGCCGGTTGTTGCGGAAGAACCAGACGGACGCGTCGGCCACCGGGGTGGTCGGACTGACGAAGATGTAGACCTGACGGCCGCCGAGCACGGCGCCGTCGAGCGGTCGCGAGTTGCTGCGGTCGGGCGAGGTCGAATAGCGGATCGACTTGGCGAGCTGACCGTTGTCGACGATGAAGGTCGCAGTGAAACGCTGCGTGGTGCCGTTGCGCAGCCGGACGACGGCGGTCACGGTGTGGGTGCCGTTGGTCAACAGCGTCGTGTCGAGGCCGCGGGCGAGTCGCCCCCGGTTGCGGGCGAGGTCGTAGGGTGCGGAGCGGTCGGTGGTGAGGATCCGATCGTCGAGTCGGAACTCGATGCGACGGATGCGACTCCCGGCGAGGGCGGGGTTCGCCGGGTCGACGAACACGTGGATGACCCCGCCGACGAGCTGCCCATCGAGCGGGATGGGGTTGCTCCGGTCGGCGGCGGCCGACACCCTGATCGGGAAACGGTCGGCGGACGGATCGCTCGAACAGCCCGGACCGGGGGCGACCGACACGGTCGCCTGCGACGCAGCAGCGCTCACCGCAGTGGCACCGTCGAGGCCTCCCGCCGTCGCCGACATGGTGATTGCGCCCGGTGTGCAGAACCAGACCGGGAGCGCAACCTCGGCGGTCTGGCCGGCGCCCAGCGCCGCGATCGTGGCGCCCGGGCTCACTGCGCC
The DNA here is from genome assembly GCA_022843125.1 of Ilumatobacteraceae bacterium. GTDB lineage: Bacteria > Actinomycetota > Acidimicrobiia > Acidimicrobiales > Ilumatobacteraceae > Ilumatobacter. The sequence goes on along the minus strand of JALHOG010000028.1, from coordinate 37,866 downwards.
CGACAGGCTGACGGCGAGCGTGGTGACCGGCCGGGTGAGATCGTTGCGCACCTGGACGCGCACGGTGACCAGGTCACCGGCAACCGGTGACGCCGACGGCGTGGTGACACCAGTGACGACCAACGCTGCAACCGTCACGCTGCCGCCAACCGACCCATCGGCGCCTTCCGCTGCGGCGACCATCGGGACGCCGGTCAACGGACCCACGACAGCGAGCGCAAGACAGGCCGCTCGCCGCAGCCGGCCGAGCCGTGATCCGTTCATCGCAGCACCGCGAGGATCGTGACGGTCATCTGGATCACCTCACCGCCACCGGACGAGCCGGGTGCGGGAAGCCGTAGCCGGTGGTCGAGGCTCACGTCAACGGGACCGATCATTCGAGGCGTGGATGTGAGCGACACCCCAGCGAGCAGGTAGGCGAACTGGTTGGTCGGCGTGACGCACGCGGCTGCGCCGTTGGCGCCACAGTCGAACGGCGTCCACCTGGGAAGGCCGGCGGTGGTGGCGCTCGACACCGACGCCATGACGTCCTGCACCTGCCCGGGCGCGCCGCACGACGTGACGGTGGTCGGGGCGCTTCCTGCTCCGAAACCGCCACCGAGCGCCAGCATCCCGAAGTCGACCGTCGTCGGCCCACCGAGGGTGAGGCAAGGCCCCGAGGGCGATCTCGGCGTGAACGTTGCGCTGACGTCACCCGTCGGGGCCGAGGGCGCCGGGACGGGAGGCTCAGCTGCGACACCGCCGTGTGCGGGCGCGATCGAGCCGGCCGTCGCCGCACAGGTGGCAGCGACCACGATCACACGACGCAGAACAGATCGAGGCATGGTCATGCGGCGATCGCGATCAGAGCAACCGCAGCCGTACCCACGTCCGCGACGACGAACACCGCGACTCGTTGAGTGCCAATGGATGCGGGTCGGGTGTTCATGGGCGCTCCTCGCCGGCGCATCGGGGTCCGTCGTGGGTCGGGCTGGTCGGTGTCATGGTCAGGGTTGGATGGCCGTGTAGGTGAACGTGGATCTGAAGCGGGTGCCGAGCCCCGGCCCGGTCGGACCGAGGGCGATGCGGTGGGCATCGGTGCGTGACGCTCCCGGCGCGAGGATCGGGCCGACGGCTGTCTGGACGGGTCCGACAGGAATCGGGGACGGAGCACCCGGCGGGACGACGCTCCAGGTGAACTGGTTGGCGGCGGGAACCGTCGAGGTGCTCGCGAGCCAGGTCTGGGCACCGCTGGATGTCGCATCGCTGACGCTCACCGCCAAGCGGATCGGCGCATCCGAGCACGAGCGAACGACGACCGCTCGATCACTGCTGGACGACCCGACCGCGACCTCGCCGAAGTCGACGGTCTGGGTCTCGACGATCACACACGGGCCTGTCGGTGCGAACACCAGGTACGTCGACGTGACGGTCACGGTGTTGCCGGCGGAGTCCGTGCACTCGAGCGACACGGTGTGACTGCCCACCGTCGTTACGAGTGAGGTGGTCTCGATGCCGTCGACGGTGACGAACGACGAGCTCGGACCTTGGTTGTCGGTGCAGGTGGACACCACGCTCGACGGGACGGACCCGACCGGGTACCGGGCGCCGTCGGGCGGGGTGATGATCGTCGCCGTCGGAGGTTCGGTGTCGGCGGAACCGCTCGCCGTGAAACGCACGTCGGTGAGGAAGAACGTCGGTCCGAGCGGATCTGTCTCGTAGGTCCAGTAGTAGCGGCCCGGGGTCACCTGGACGGTGGCCGTCGTCTCCCAGCGCGGTCCGATCAGCCCCGGCACCGGTGCGGCACTGACGCTCCCGACCCCGACAGCGATCGGTGTGCCGAGCTGTGTCGGGTCGCTGATGCGTTCGGGCTGGGGGCTGCGGTAGATCTGGAGTCCGAGTGGGCGGTCGCTCCCCTCGTTGGACCCGAACGAATCGAGCGTCAGCGCCGTCGCCGACCGGTACGTCACCGAGAGCGAACCGGGCACAGCGAATCTCAGCGTGGCCCAGCCGTTCGGCGCGCCACCAGGGAGGTCTGGGGTCAGGTGATGGGTGTCACCGTCGCCGAAGAGGCTGAAGTCGGTCGAGAGTGCGAACTCGCCGGCTCCGGTACCGCTGTACCCCTGGTCGATCGAATCCTGTTCGTCGGGTGCCTGGAACAACTCGAGCGTGAATCGCCCCGGATCGACCGAGGGTGACTCGTTGAAGACCGAGAACCACACGGTGTGCCCCGGCTCCATCCGGACGTGCTGGATCGAGGACGGACCCCACGTGTTGCCGTGCGCTCGCCGTGACTCCGTGACCGAGGTGTGCTCGGTCGTGACTGCGACGAAGAACCCGGGTGTGGCGCGGTATCCGAGGCGCCCAGCGAACCCCCCTGGTGGAGCGGTGTACGTGTACCAGACCGATCCTCCGGGTCGGCCCGGGTCGTACTCTCCCACTTCGTAGGTTGCGTTCTCGGTGGTGCCGTCGATCCGCACCGTGTCTCGAGGTCGCACAGTTCCGGGGAACGGGCCCGGCGCTGCGACGAAGGGCGGGACGGCGAGTGCCGACACGTCTTGGGCGTCTGCCCAGTCGTCGTTGGTTGGTGGCCCGACCGGAATGACCGCAGCCGTCAACGCAACTCGGTCGACCTCCAGCGAGTCGGTGTCGGTCAGCACGAGTTCGCCGTTGATCGTCGCAGGCACGGTGTTGTCGATCGAGACGGAGATGTCGCACGTGCCGGCGACGTCGAGGTAGAGCGAAGCGATCACACCATCTGCCGGCACGAACGGGAGGAAGGCTCCACATCCGGCGATGCCCGTCACCGTCACCCCGGCGACGCCGGTCACCTCGAAGAACGCCTCGCGCCCCGTGTCGTTGACGAGCGTCACGATCTCCTGCGCCGGAGACCCCACGAAGTACGTCCCGAAGTCGAGCGTGGCCGGGTCGACCGAGAATGGGCCGTCCGTGATGGTCAGGGTCATGGCGGTGAGGGCGCGAGCGGCTGCGAACGGGACGAACCCTGCCGTCGGCGCTGGTTCCACAGCGGGGCCGTCGGCGACGACGTGGCGCTCCGTGGGCACGACCGCCGCAGACAGGGCGAACCCGACGGCGACCAGGGCGGCAACGCCGTGGCGCCGCCCCGTCAGTCGCCGTGCCGCCCGCATGCGACGATCGTGCACGTCGAACCACGGCCGTGTCAGGGGTGCTACCACGACATCTCCCATCGGCCGAGCCGATGGAGCACGGCGGTCGGCAGCGTGAGCGGCGAACCGCTCCGTCGCTGCGCGGGGAGCGATCTCGAACTCGTCTGTGCCAGCTCCCGGCACCTCGGGGGGTGCTCGACGCGCACTAACGTCCGCGGCCATGAAGGTTGCGCTCACGGTCAACGACTACCTCCGCCGGGCGGAGCTGCTGTATCCCGATCGAGAGGCGATCGCGGACGAGCCCGACCAGCCGGCCGAGTCGTGGGGTTCGATCGACTACCGGGAGATGGCGCGCCGGGCCAAGGCGATGGCTGCGGGTCTCGATGCGCTCGGCGTCGGCGTCGGCGAGCGGGTCGCGATGGTGTCGCACAACTCGGCGCGGCTGCTGACCGCACTGTTCGGTGTGTCGGGTTCGGGTCGCGTGCTCGTCCCGATCAACTTCCGGCTCGTCGCCGAGGAGGTGAAGTACATCGTCGCCCACTCCGGCGCACGCGTGCTGCTGATCGACCCCGAGCTCGAGGAGGCGATGGCGTCCGTCGAGTGCGAGATGAAGTGGACGATCGGCGCCGAGAGCGACGCGATCCTCATGAAGTTCGACGTCGAACCCGAGCCGTGGGAGGCCGACGAGGACGCCACCGCCACCATCAACTACACGTCGGGCACCACGGCCCGGCCGAAGGGCGTGCAGCTCACGCATCGCAACATCTGGCTCAACGCCGCGATCTTCGGATGGCACATGGGCGTGAGCGACCGCGACGTGTACCTCCACACGCTCCCCCAGTTCCACTGCAACGGGTGGGGCATGCTCTACGCGGTCAGCGGGATGGGCGCCAAGCACGTGATCATCCGCAAGATCGACGGCGCCGAGATCCTCCGCCGCGTCGAGGAGCACGGGGTCACGCTCATGTGCGGCGCACCGGCGGTGCTCAACATGATCCTCGACGCCGCCCAGACGTGGGACGGCCCGATCCCGGGTCACGGCCGCACGCGGATCGTCGTCGCCGGGGCACCGCCGCCCACGCGCACCATCGAGCGCTGCATGACCGAGCTCGGGTGGGAGTTCGTCCAGATCTACGGCCTCACCGAGACCACACCGGTGCTCACGATGAACCGCATGCGCGCCGAATGGGACGACCTGCCGCCCGCCGAGCAGGCGATCAAGCTCAACCGCGCCGGCGCCCCGGTGGTCGGCTGCACCATGGCCGTCAGCGAGAGCGGTGAGGTGCTCGCCCGCGGCAACATGGTGATGCAGGGCTACTGGGAGCAACCCGACGCCACCGCCGACGCGATCCACGACGGGTTCTTCCACACCGGCGACGGCGGCTTCATCGACGAGGCCAACTACGTCACGATCGCCGACCGCAAGAAGGACGTCATCATCACCGGTGGCGAGAACGTGTCGTCGATCGAGGTCGAGGACGCGATCTTCCAGCACCCCGACGTCACCGAGGTGGCCGTGATCGGCATCCCCGACGAGAAGTGGGGCGAGCTGGTGACCGCGCTGGTGGTCACGGCGCCCGGCTCCGAGCTCACCGAGGCCGACGTGATCGCGTGGACCAAGCAGAAGCTCGCCGGCTACAAGTGCCCGAAGAAGGTCGAGTTCCGCACCGAGCTCGCCCGAACCGCCACCGGCAAGCTCCAGAAGTTCAAGCTCCGCGAGCCCTTCTGGGAAGGCAAGGAACGCCAGGTCAACTGAGCGTCACCGCATGCCCGACACCGACCCGAACGACACCGACACCCGGACCTGGTTCGAGCGCAACGGCATCATCGCCGCCCTCGTCCTGTTCGGCGCGCCGTTCCTGATCGCGGTCGGTCTGCGCGAACTCGGCGCGTCCGACACGACCGCGGAGCTCACGCAGATCATCGTCGGCGTGACGGCGCTCGTCGCAGTCGCGGTGTTCATCCTGCGCAACCGGAAACGAGCCGAGTAACGCACGACGTGCGCACCATCACGTCAGCCAGCGAAGCAGGTTCACGACAACGGTCAACCCGAGCGAGGCGAGCAGCATCGCCTTCCACGGGAACCACACCTGCACCCGTCGATCACCCCGGTCCCGCCGGGCGGCCTGCTCGAGCCGACGGGCTGCACGGTCCCCGGCGCCCGGGAACGCGCGCAGCGCGACGTTGAGCACGACCGTGAGCACCACCGACAGAACGATCGACGTCACGAGCCAGTCCACGCCGCAAGGTTCCCACCGATCTTCACGTTGTGTCTGACACAACGTGAACGGGTACGCGCTGCCTCGATCCCGGCCCGCTGAACCGGCCGAACATCAGTCGACGGTCGAGTACGTCGTCGAACGATCGCCGGCTCGCATGCCGCGGACCTCAGCGGCGCACTCCGCAAGGTCCGCGACCCACTCGTCGATCACCGCCGCGTTCCCGTTGCTGACGGTCGAGTGGAGCGAGTCGGGCGGGCCCTGACGATCGTGATACCAGCCACGCCGCGCCAGCGCGTCCCCCAACGCGAACGCGTCGAGCGGATCGGCGCTGGCAGGGTCAGAGGCGATCGCAACGAGGTGGAGGCGGCCGTCGCCGAGCACCCGCAACCCATCGGTCGCGCCAACTGCGTCGCGCATGCGGTCTGCGCTGTCGAGCGCCTGGCGCGCGAGCTCGACGTAGCCGTCGACACCCAGGTGCTGCATCACCGCCCAGGCGGCGGCCATCGGCAATCCGGAGCGGGTGCCCTGCAGGTTGGGCGAGCCGTAGAAGCCCCCGAGCCAGGCGTCGAACGTCCACGTCTGGAAGCGACGCAACTCCTTGGAGCGGTGCAGGATCACCGACACGCCCTTGGGCGCATACCCGAGCTTGTGCACGTCGGCGGAGATCGAGTGGACACCATCGACGCGGAAGTCCCACGGCGGGACGTCGCGCCCGAGCATCTCGGCGAACGGCAGCACGAAGCCGCCCATGCAGGCATCGACGTGGCAGTTCGCACCCACCGTGGCGGCGAGCGCGGCGAGTGCCGGGATCGGGTCGACCACTCCCTGCGGGTACTGCGGTGCCGATCCGACCACGAGCACGGTGCGATCGTTGACCGCGTCGGCCATGGCGTCGACATCTGCTGTCCAGTCGTTGCACACCGGGATGGTGTGGATCGGCATGTCGAACAGGTGCGCCGACTTGTGGAACGCAGCGTGCGCCGATTCGGCGACGACGATCTCACCGGCGTGCACACCTCGTTCGGCTCGCCCGCGCTCACGGGCGGCGAGTACCGCGCACTGGATCGACTCGGTGCCACCGCTGGTGAGGAAACCTGCTGACCCTGCCGGACCGTGGAGCAACGCTGCCGTCCAGGCGACGACCTCGTTCTGGATCGCTCCGAGCGACGGGAACGCCTTGGTGTTGAGCGCGTTCTCGTGCAGGTAGAGCATCGCCGCACGCTCGGCGACCTCGTGCACCGACGGCCCACCGTCGTACACCATCCCGAAGGTACGCCCGTCCTGCCAGCGGGCATCGTGGGCGCGCTTCGCGTCGAGATCTGCGATCACGTCGTCGATCGGTCGACCCGCTCGCTGGAGTTCCATCCGCCGATCCTGACACGCGATCCGGCGCGCCGGATGTGCCAGAGTGCTCGGTGTATGGGAGTCGCCCGGCCGAGCGAGATCAATGCCGCCTTCGCCGATGCAGTGAACCGACGCGACGTCGATGCGCTGTTGACGCTCTACGACTCCGACGGTGCCGTCGTCGAGATGGACGGAACCCTGTCGGTCGGTCCGCAGGAGATCCGCCTCCATCTCGAACGGCTCCTCGCGATCGGCGGTCACATGGTGTCGACCAACCTCACGGCGGTCGAGCACGGAGACCTCGCCCTGGTCACTGCCAAGTGGTCGCTCACCGACAGCACCGTCGCCCCGCGCATGGAGGGTCGGAGCTCCGAGGTCCTCCGCCGGCAGCCCGACGGCACCTGGGCCTACCTCATCGATCAGCCCACCTGACGTTGGTGGCCGGTCGCCGGCAGCGGTCAGCCCGGGAACGCAACGGCGAGCGAACTCTGCACGATGCCGCGCAGCGACTCCGACTCGCCCGGCGAGTTGCCCGACACGGTCACCGCCCAGGTGACGCCGTCGGGCTGCACGAGCGCCATCGCGTGCGTGTTCTCGATCGTGCCCGTGTGCCCCCACGTACCGCTGCCGTAGTTGATGACGCCGAGTCCGTACCCCGACGGTTCCCCACCGGTGGGGACGCGGTGACGAAGGATCGCCATCGACTCCGGCGTGAGCGCCTTGATCCCGACCGTCTTGGGATCGACCGCATCGAGGATCGTCACGAGATCGGCCGGCGTCGCGTTCCATGCGCCGGCTCCCGCGAGGGTCTCCATGTAGTTGCGTCCGGGCACCGGGTGGTGCGACACCTCGTCGGGACCGATCTCGTAGGTCGACGTGATCCGCATGCCGTCGATGCCGAGCGGCTCGAGCAACTCGTCGTTCACCACACGCTCGTAAGCCTTGCCCGTGACCGCCTCGATCAGCACCGTAAGCACGCAGTAGCCGACGTTGCTGTAGTTGAAGCCGCCGCCGCCGACCGACGAAGCGAGCGTGCGGGTCGCGGCGTCGACGCATGAGGTGGCGGCATTGCCGAACATCAGGTCGTCACCCTTGGGCATGCCGGCCGTGTGGCTCAGCAACCGCCGAAGGGTGACGGAGCGAGCGTCAGCGTCGTACTGAGCGAGGCCGAGGTGATCGGCGAGGACCTGACCGACGGGATCGTCGAGCGTGAGGACGCCTCGCTCGACGAGACGCAGAGCGGTGATCGCCGTGATGGTCTTGGAGATGCTGCCGACGCGGAAACGATCGCTCGGCTCGACGGCCTCGCCGGACCCGGCGATGCGCTCACCGAACGCCGCCTGATGGACGACTTCGCCGTCGATCATCACGGCAACCGACGCGCTCCAGTTGTTCGCGAGCCGCGCCCGCACCCGCTCCTCGAAGATGGCCCACCCGGCGCTGTTCGCGATCGCGTTCCCGGCGTCGTCGACCATGATCATCTGGGCGACGTCGATCACCGGGACGTCGAACGGATCCGGTTCGTTCGACGCAAGATCCGGTTCCTCAGCGGCGGGCGGCAGCGTCGCCGGCGCCGGGAGCGTCGAGACCGGCGGGACGCCCCGTGTGAACTCCGGTTGCGGCGCGGCGACGAACTGGGCCTGGCCGCACGCGGACGCCACGAGGGCGAGCGCGACACACACCGTGCCGAGCCGCGCGATCGAATCGCGCCGCCCCACGACCCAACTTCGCGGATGCATTGCGGACCAGTATGACGGATTCCAGAGGAATTGCCACATCGCGTGTCAGATTCACCACTCACAGCGCGAGATCGGTGATTCAACCCACCGACCGAGATCACCCCGCTGGTTCGATCGGTGATGGCACACTGCGTGCGTGTCGATCAGCCGCCGCCAGTTCCTCGCTGCCGCAGCCGCCGTCACGGTGGCCGGCTGTGCCGATCCTGCTGATGATGACGGCGCAGACCGCCCGACTGCGCCGACCGCGCCGACCTTGTCGTCCGCGCCGATCGGGTCGCTCGTCACTCGGTGGCACACCGATCCGTATGCCCTCGGCGCCTACTCGTTCCTCGCAGTCGGTGCCACACCCGAGGATCGGGCCGTGCTCCAGGAGCCGATCGGCGGCCGGCTCGTCCTGGCCGGCGAACACACCGACGTGTCTGCTCCCGCCACCACCCACGGTGCACTCACGAGCGGGCAGCGCGCTGCCGAGCAGGTGCTCGCGGCCGGCATCGAGGGTCTCGTCGTGATCGTCGGCGCCGGTCTGGCCGGTCTGGGCGCAGCACGCACACTGGTCGACACCGGCGCGGACGTGGTCGTGATCGAGGCACGCGACCGGCTCGGCGGACGTGTGCACACCGACACGTCCCTCGGCGTCCCGGTCGATCTCGGCGCGTCGTGGATCCACGGCGTCGACGACAACCCCGTCGCCGATCTCGCCCGCTCGCTCGGCGTCGAATGGTCGGCGACCGATCTCGAGTCGAGCGTCACGTTCGACGACCAGGGTTCCCCGCTCGACGACGATGTCGCAGAGGCCGTCGGTACGGCTGCGTACGACGCACTTGCCGAGGCCGTCGCGCTCGCCGAGCAGCTCGACGCCGACATCGACGTGGCAGCGGTGGTCGACCGCGTGCTCGACACGATGATGCTCGACGCCGCAACGCTCCGGCTCGTCCGACTCGACATCAGACGGATCGTCGAGCACGAGTTCGCCGGCGCCCTCTCCGAGATCAGCGCGTGGTGGGGCGACGAGGGGGACGAGATCAGCGGCGCCGAGGTCGTGATCCCGACCGGCTACGGCCAGCTGGTCGATGCCATCGCCGAGGGCATCGACATCCGACTGTCGAGCCCGGTCCGGCGCATCGACATCAGGTCCGATCGCATCACCGTGACGACCGATGCGGGCGACACGATCGACGGTGCCGCGGCGATCGTCACGCTGCCACTCGGCGTGCTGCAGGCGGGAACCGTCATGTTCGACCCGCCGCTCCCCGACCTCCACGCAACGTCGATCGCGCGGCTGGGGGTCGGCGCGCTCGAGAAGGTCGTCATCGCCACCGACGACGACACATGGACGACGGGCACCGACCTGTTCAGCGTGACGCGCGATGACGGCCGATTCATCGAGTGGCTCGACCTCACCCGCCACGTGGGCACACCGCTCGCCGTTGCCTTCACCGCTGCGTCGGCCGCCCGTCAGCTCGGCGACCTCGGCGACGACGAGATCGCCGCGGACGCTCTCGCCACACTGCGTTCGCTCGGCTGAACACACCTGAGCACGCTCGTGGGCGGCTCGTCAGCCGCCCGGAATCGGGAGGTGCTGTTCGAGTGTGAGCACATCCTCGAAGAGGTCACCGACCTCGTCGATGCGCTCCAGCACGTCGTCGCTCAGGAAGCGCAGCTGGACGTCACCGGTGGCGCACGCCCCGACCTCGTCCCACGTGACCGGCGTCGACACCGTCGGCTCCGGCCGAGCACGCAGCGAATATGGGGCGATCGTGGTCTTGTGGTGGGCGTTCTGGCTCCAGTCGACGAAGACCTTGCCCGGTCGCTGCGCCTTGGCCATCACCGTCGTCACACGTCCGGGCATCTGGCGCTCGACGACCTGGCCGACGGCGAGCGCAAAATCGGCCGCCGCGTCGTGCGTCGGCCCTGGAATGTTCAGCGGGACATAGAGCTGCAACCCTTTCGATCCCGATGTCTTGCACCATCCCCGGAGGCCGACGGCGTCGAGCACACCGCGCACTGCCAGCGCGACCTCGCAGCACTCGACGATCGTCGAGGGCGCACCAGGGTCGAAGTCGAACACGACGGCACGCGGCTCGTCGAGATCACGGGCGAGCGCCATCGGCGCATGGATCTCGATCGCCGCCATGTTCGCGGCCCAGACCATCGAGGCGGTCTCGGTGATGCAGCAGTACTCGATGCCGCCTCGACGATCCCCCGGTCCGATCGCCACCGATACCCAATCAGGGCGGTGCGCTGGGCACCGCTTCTCGAAGAACCCGTCGGTACCGGTGCCGTCGGGGAAACGCTTGAACGTGAGCGCTCGACCTCTGTAGTGCGGGAGCGCCACCGGCGCGATCCGCGCCATGTAGTCGATCACCTGAGCCTTGGTGAACCCACTCGGGTAGAGCACCTTGTCGAGGTTGCTGAGCGAGAGGTGCCGGCCCTCGATCTCGACCTCGACCGGAGCCACCACGCCGGGCTAGGCCGACTTCCGCTTCGGTGTGGCCGCCTTCTTCGCCGGCACCTTCTTCGCCGCGGTCTTCTTCGCAGGGGTCTTCTTCGCTGCCGTCTTCTTCGCTGCCGTCTTCTCGGCGGGCGGCGCAGCCGACTTCGCAGCGGCGGGGTGCCGGCCGCGGGCCTCCTTGGCGGCCCGCACGCTGGCCTCGAGTGCCGCCATGAGGTCGACGACCTTGGGCTTCTCGACCGGTGCTTCCGGGGCGGTGAGCTCCTGGCCCTCCGCCTTCATCTGGATGAGGTCGAGCACCTGCTCGCGATACTCGTCGCGGTACCGCTCGGGTTGGAACGTCGCGGCGAGCGACTCGACCAGTGATCCGGCCATCGCGATCTCCTTGGCCGACACGTCGATGTCGTCGAGGCCGTCGAGTTCGTCGATCTCGGCGGGATCGATCACCTCGTCGGCGTACGCGAGGGTCGACATCAGCAGCCTGCCGTTCTCAGCCCGGATCGCGGCGGTGTACTGCTTGTTTCGCATCACGAAACGGCCGATACCGACCTTGCCACTCTCCTCCATCGCCCGTGCGAGCAGGACGTACGGCTTGGCGGCGGTGCCAGGCGCGACGTAGTAGGCGGCATCGAAGTAGACCGGGTCGATCTCGTCGAGGTCGACGAACTCCTCGAGCTCGACGGTCTTCGTCGCCGACGGCATGAAGGGTTCGAGCTCGTCGGGATCGACGATCACGTACCGATCCTTCGCTACCTCGTAGCCCTTGACGATGTGCTCCTCGGGCACTTCCTCGCCGTCGAGCGCCGACACCTTCTTGTACTTGATGCGCGCCATCGTGCGATCGTCGAGCTGGTTGAACGACACGCTCTGACGGCGGACTGCGTGGAACAGCTTCACGGGGATCGCGACCAACCCGAAGCTGATCGTGCCGGTCCAGACGGGTCGCGCCATGACCACCATCATGCCCCATTCGCGCCGGCTCCGAACGTGCGGAACGATCAGGTGTCGAGAACGGCGCGGGCGACGATGTCGGTACCGAACGCCGTGAGGATCGCGAGGTACAGCAGCCCGGTCGCCGCCATGACCGCGGAGTACTGCCGTTCCTTGAGCGCTGCCCGGGTCACGAACACGAGCACGATCGTCGTGATCGCACACGCCGCCCAGAACCATCCGAGCGTGCCGTTCCACCCGTCATCCACCGATCCGGTCCAGACACTCACCATGCCGACGGGCAGCAGGAGCGCAGCCACCTCGATCGGCCACAGCCAGCCCAACGCCGCAACGAGTTCGTTCAACAGCCGGCGCGGAAGCCCGGGTTGGACGAGGTACCAGTGGCCGAGCAGCATCGCGTCGGTGACCGCGCCGAGGAATGCCGCCCCGACGAGCGTGCGCAACACCGACAGCCCGGTGTCGTACGCCCCATCAGGCGCCGCATCGATCGCAGCGACCACCAGGCCGACGACGGCGAACGCCACCGGCACGAGGTCGAGCCACGGCGGGAACTCTCCACGTCGAGCTCCTGTCGCCTGGTCATCTGCAGTGCGATCGGCGACGTCTCGATCGATGCCGGTCATCGCGGCGACCCGAGCGCTGCGCCGATCGTGGTCTGCCTCCTGGCCGCTCACGCCGGCCCGGCGGCGGACCACCGACACGACGAGGCCGACGACGCAGGCGAGGGCAGTGAGCACGGAGGCCGCCTCCCGGACCGGGATGACGCCGTACCGGAAGCCGATCGCCGCAGCGCCGACGGCCATCAAGCCGTACGTGCCTCGCAGCAGCCAGCCGTAACCGAGGCCGACCTGGCGTCGACGGGTCGTGAACCAGCAGAACGCCATGCCGCCGGCCGCCCATTGGAGCAGCACGGTGGCGGCGTCGAGGCGGATCACGGCTCGGAGGGTAACGCTTGGCCGGACGCTCCACCTCTCCGATCGCAGGCGCTCGTCGGGCCCTCGCTGATCGCGCCCGGCTGCGGGGCGACCGGCGTAGCCTGATCGCTCCATGCCAGGCCGCACACGCCATGTCGCCACGCTCGTGATCACGTGTGCCGCTGTGCTGTCGGCGTGCGCGACGGGCGAGCGCCCCACCCTCGTTGCTCCGCCGACACTCCCGAACGACCCCGTGGCGGCTGCCGTGGTCGAACGTCTCGGCCGGGGCGAGTCGGCGACCTTCACAGCGACCTACGAGATCACGCCCACCTCGACGGGTACCGCGACCGCCGCGACCGTCGTGCAGTCGGGTGACCGGCGTCGCACGGTGATCGGCACCGTCGAGTACCTGCGGAACGGGTCGACGACTCGCACCTGCTTCTCCGGCGATGTCGAGTGCACCACCGGCTTCGACGAGACCCGGATCAGCAACCTCAACATCACCCACGAGTTCTGGGGGCGCAGCGCAGCGGCACGGCTGTCGCTCGAGGCCGGACGTTCGATCGGCGCCACGACAGGTCGGACCGAGACGATCGCCGGTGTCAGCGCAACCTGCGCCGACGTCGTCGTCCCGGCGCAGCAGGGTGCAGGGACGCTGGTGTACTGCGCGATCGACGCGGGCCTGTTGGCGCGCTACAACGGCGCTGACGTGCGCATCGAACTGACGTCGTTCTCCCCCGCGGCAGACGAGTCGCTGCTGGCCGGATGACCCTGGTCGTCAGGCGTCAGACACCGACGAGCCGGTGGTCGACACTGTTCATCGGGACCGGACCGTCGTTCGCAGCGACCACGATGTCCTCGAGTCGCATCCCCCATCGCCCGGAAACGTAGATGCCCGGCTCGATGCTGAACGCGTGACCCGCTGCGAGCGGGCGTGCGTTGCCTTCGACGATGTACGGGTCCTCGTGGGCTTCCATCCCGATGCCGTGACCGGTCCGGTGCACGAAGTACTCGCCGTACCCGGCGGCAGTGATGATCTCACGAGCGGCGCGATCGACGTCCTGGCAAGCGGCGCCGATGGTCGCGGCGGCGACAGCTGCCTGCTGCGCCTCGTGGAGCACCGCGTACGCATCGGCGATCTCGGGTGCGGCCGAGGCGACGTCGCCCGTGAACACACACCGGGTGATGTCGGAGCAGTAACCGTTCATCGTGCCGCCGAAGTCGCACAGCACGATCTCGTCGGTGCGGATCACCCGCGAGCCCGCGTGATGGTGCGGGCTGGCTGCATTCTCGCCTGCCGCGACGATCGCGAAGTTCACGACGTCGTGACCCTCGGCGAGGATGCGCGCCGACAGCTCGGCCGAGACGTCGGCCTCGGTGCGCCCGACGAGGGGGATGCGACCGGCCTGCAGCTCGGCGGCGATCCGGTCGACAGCGGCGCCCGCTGCGGCGAGCGCGTCGATCTCGGCGCGGTCCTTGATCATGCGGAGCGGGCCGACGACGTCGACGGCCCGGCGATACGTGGCGCCCGGGAGCTGCGGCAACAGCTCGACGAGAAAGCGCGCCCACATCTGGTCGCCGACGGCGATCGTGCTCGCACCGCGGGCGAGGCCGGCGACGATCGCCGTCGGGTCCTCGGTTTCGCCCCAGGGCACCAGATCGAACACACCCGGCATCTCGGTGACACGCGGGGCCTCCAGCCGGGGGATCACCAGGGTGGCGTCTGCGTCCCGGGGGAGCACCAGCATCGTGAGCCGTTCGAGGGGCATCGCCTCGTAGCCGGTGAGGTACGGGAGGTCGTGGCCGACGGAGAGCAGCAGCGTGTCGATCCCCTGCTCGGTCATGGCGGCCCGCACCCGGGTCAGACGATCGAGATGGACGTGCGACATGCCCGTCAGCGTAACGCTGACCGACGGCGCCGGCCCTGGCGTGCCCTTGGACACCGACGTTCAATTTCAGAATGATGCTCAGCGAGCCGATCACTCTTCGTGCGGCGTACACAGGCGGTGATCGGTTCCCTCGCGGTCCGGCTGATCCTCGTCGCACTCGTCCCCCTCATCGCACTCCTCGTCGTCGCCGACGAGCGGGTCGACGACCAGCGTCACGACCGTGAGCATGCTCAGGCGCTCGCCGAGCTCATCGAGCACCGACGCACCGTGACCAATGTCTACGCACCGAAGAACCTGGGGCGAATCACCTCCGAGGGGCTCGCCCGGATCGATGAGCTCGGCTATCCACGACCGCTCGTCGTGACCGCAACCGGCTACGACTTCGAAGCCATCGAGGCCGACAACGACGTCCAGCTCGACGCCGCCTTGGACGCCCTGGCCCGCCGGTTCGGCAGCGCCCGCACGGGTGCGTGGGCCGAGCTCGACGCCGAGCTGGAAGACATCCGTCGCGACCTCGACGCCGTCGCCGTCGCCCTCGACCGGCGGGAGACAGATCCGCTCGCTGTTGCCGCCGTGTTCTCCCGGCTGGACGCTCTCCTAGCGGAAGCGCTTGCCGACGACCACGTGCTCGGTACGCACGCCGACGACGGGCTCCTGCTCGACGGTCGCGGCGACATGGAGCGATTGCGCCCGTTGGCTGCAGTGATGGACACAGCGGGCGAGCGCGGCAAGTCGCTGCTCGAGGGAATCCTGTACGACGACGATCCGGACCGCTTCGATCGGCTGGCGGCCGCCGAGGCACAGCACCAGCAGGCCACCGCGTACTACCGATCACTCCTGACCCCGGACGAACGCGAGGTCTTCGACGCGGTCAGCGCTCGCATGGATCTTGTGCCGCAGACGGTCTTCGACGAGGCCGAGAGCTTCAGCCTCGCCTCGTTCGACGCTTCCCTGATCCAGACCATCGCTGTTCTGCTGGAGAACCACAACGCGTACATGCGCGACCTGGCCGAGTACTCCGACTCGGTGCACGCTGCACTCCAGGCCGATGCGGCCGACACCGCGGCGGGCGCCCAACGGGATCTCGGACGCACTCAGCTCGTCCTGGTGGCGGTGGCGGGCCTCACCCTGGCGCTCGTGGCGCTGATGATGATCACGACGCTGGTGCCAGTGCGCCGGCTGACGCGTCGCGCCATGTTGATCAGCGCCGGTGACATCGACTCGAAGCCGCTACCCGTTCGCGGCACCAACGACATCCGCGCCCTCACGCGCACGACCAACGAGATGACAGCGCTGCTCGCCGACGTCGAATCGGAGATCCGACGCCTGGCCGACAGCGACGACGACCAGCACCCGGTCGATCTGCCCGGAACCCTGGGCGCTTCGCTGCAAGGGTCGATGCTCCGCCTGCAGACGATCACCGCTCAGCTGCTGCGGAGCGAGCAGTTGGCCTCGGCGATCGTCGCGCGGGCCGCCGACGCGATCTGGACGATCGACGACAGTGGGACGATCCTCAGCGCGAACGACGCGAGCCAACGGCTCACGCAGATCCCGGAGGAACTCCAGACGGGACGCTCGATCCACGACTACCTGTCCGTCCTCAGCGGCAGCGGCACCATGCAATCAGCCTCCGACGAGCGGTGGTCGGTCCTGGTGTCGAGCAGCACGATCGAGACGGGCCCCGAACCGATCACCGTGGTCATCGCCCATGACATCACCGAACGCTTGGAGTTCGAGCGCCAACTCGGCGTCCAGGCTCGGCGAGACCCGCTCACCTCGCTCCCCAATCGCTTGGCCGTGATCGAACGGCTCGGCGAACTGGTCGAGACGGGCCTGCCTGCAGCAGTGCTCTACATCGACCTGGACGGATTCAAGGGCGTCAACGATCTCCGGGGCCACGGCACCGGAGACGAGGTACTCCGCGAGGTGGCACGCCGGTTGCGCGCCGCCGTGCCCGAGGTCGACCTCGTCGGCCGACTCGGCGGTGACGAGTTCATCGTCGTGAGTACCCGACTCAGCGAACCCGAGGCGATGGCAGACCTCGGCCACCACTTGATCGCGGCCGTCGAAGCACCGTTCAACAGCGAGGATCTGATCAAGCTGTCGGCCAGCGTGGGCGTGGTGATGCTCGACCGTCAGGCGAGCGCCGAGGTCGTGCTCAGCGAGGCAGACAGCGCGCTGTACCAGGCCAAGCACCGCGGCAAGGGCCGGACCGAGATCTTCGACCGCTCGCTCCAAGCCGCTGTAGCGAACGAGGTGGAGCTGGAGTTGGCCCTCCGGCGGGCGATCCCCGCCGGCGAACTGGCGCTGCACCTGCAGCCGATCATCGATCTCCGCACCAACCGGATCGACGGCGCGGAGGCACTCGTTCGGTGGAACCGCCCCGGTTACGGTCTGGTGCAGCCAGCCGACTTCATCGCGGTCGCCGAACGATCGTCGCTCATCATCGAGCTCGATCGCTGGGTCATCGAACGCTGCTGCGAGCGACTGGCATCGTGGCGGGAGCGCCGACGCGACGACCAGCTCCGGCTCGCCGTCAACATCTCGGGACGGCACCTCATGGAGGGCAACCTGGTCGACGACATCGCCTCGGCGCTCGACCGGACCGGCGCCGACCCGACCATGCTCGAGGTCGAGCTCACCGAGACCCATCTGCTCGGCGATCTCGATCGAGCCGTCGCCAGCCTGACGGCACTGCGGGAGCGTGGCGTCCGCGTGTCGATCGACGACTTCGGCACCGGCTACTCGGCGATGAATCATCTCCGGCACCTGCCGATCGACTCGATCAAGATCGATCGCAGCTTCGTGGCGGAGGCCAGCACCAGCCCGACCGACGCGAGCGTCGTCGATGCCGTCCTGGCGATCGGGCGCTCACACGGGCTCGAAGTGGTCGCCGAGGGTATCGAGACGAGCGAGCACCTGGAGTTCGTGCGGGCGCGAGGTTGTGAACGGGCCCAGGGCTACCTGATCGCACGCCCGGTCCCCGCCGACGAAGCCGAACTCCTCATCTTCGGATTCGCCGCCGCCCAGGCGGTGTGAGCGCGTTAGCGGTTGCGAGCCATCTCGGCGAAGGGTTCGAGCGCAGCGGGATCCTTGAGCGCCCCGCGGCTCGCCACGGCATCCGGATCGGCCCCGAGCAGGATCTTCTTCACGGGAAGCTCCAGCTTCTTGCCGCTCAGCGTGGTGGGGATGGCCGGCACCTGATGGACCTCGTCGGGCACATGGCGAGGCGACAGACCCGTACGTAGTCCGGCGCGGATTCGGGCGCGCACGGGATCGTCCGGCGCTGGCCCCATCGTCTCACCGGCGCCCAGCACGACGAACAGCACGAGCGTGCCAGGATCGTCGGCGTCGGGAGATTCGAGGTGGACGACGAGGCTGTCATCGACACCCTCCAATGCCTCGACGACCCGATAGATCTCGGCGGTCCCGACGCGGACGCCGCCTCGATTCAGCGTGGCGTCGGAACGACCGGTGATCACGCAGCTCCCGCGCTCGGTGATCGTGATCCAGTCGCCGTGGCGCCAGACACCCGGGAAGTCCTCGAAGTAGGCGGACGAGTAGCGCCGGCCATCAGGGTCGTTCCAGAAGCCGACCGGCATCGACGGCATCGGTTGGGTGACGACGAGCTCGCCGGTCCGACCCACGATCGGCTGACCGGATTCGTCGAACGCACGGACGGCGCAGCCGAGGTAACTGCACGGGATCTCCCCCTCCCAGACCGGCGTCATCGGGCTGCCCCCCACGAACGCCGAGCAGATGTCGGTGCCACCCGAGATCGGCGAGAGCAGCACGTCGGGAGCGACGGCGTCGTAGATCCATCGGAACCCCTCAGCCGGGAGCGGCGCCCCCGTCGAGCCGACCGCCCGCAGCTGCGAGAGGTCGAGCTGCGCACCCGGGGTGATACCCGCCCTGCGGGACGCAGTGATGAACGGCGCGCCGACCCCGAACCACGTGACGCCCTCGTCGGCGGCGAGCTGCCAGAGCGTCATCGGCCCGTCGTGGCCCGGGTCGCCGTCGAACAGCACGAGCCGGGCACCGTGGAGGAGTCCCGACACGAGGTAGTTCCACATCATCCAACCGGTGGTGGTGAACCAGAAGAACCGGTCGTCGGATCGCATGTCGGCGTGCAGCCCCATCACCTTCAGGTGCTCGAGCAACACGCCGCCGTGCCCGTGCACGATCGGCTTCGGCAGACCCGTCGTCCCCGAGGAGTACAGGACGTACAGCGGATGGTCGGCTGGAACCTGTTCGAAGTCGAGCGGCGCGATCTCGCTCGTCAGTTCCGCCCACGACAGCACACCGGTGCTGACGGGAGCGTCGGGGTGCGGCACGACGACGGTGTGGCGCAGGCTCGGCAGGCCGGAGCGAATCGCAGCCAGCTCGTCGAGCCGCGACACCGCGTGCCGGCCGTAGCGGTAACCCTCGACCGCGAGCAGCACGGTGGGCTCCACCTGTGTGAAGCGATCGAGCACGGCCTGCACGCCGAACTCGGGCGCGCACGAGGTCCAGGTGGCACCGAGGCTGCACGCTGCGAGGAACCCGACGATGGTCTCGGGAACGTTGGGCAGGTACGCCGCGACACGGTCGCCACGGCCCACCCCGAGCCGCTGCAGCCCAGCGCGCGCCCTGGCCACCTGCTCGGTCAGCTCGGCCCACGTGACCTCGACACGATCGCGGGTCTGGCTCCGAGCCACGATCGCGATCTCGTCGCGGCGTGCATCGGCCGCGCGCAGCGCGTGCTCGGCATAGTTGAGGCGGGCACCCTCGAACCAACGTGCGCCGGGCATCACCCGCTCGGAGAGAACGCGTTCGTACGGCGTCGAGGCCCGCACATCGAAGAAGTCCCAGACTGCAGCCCAGCACTCCTCCAATCCCTCGTCGATCGACCAGTTCCACAACGCGTCGTAGTCGACGAACGTGTGACCGGAGCGCTGTTCGCAGTACGTCAGGAACTCGCCGAGACGGGTCGACGTGCGAGCGTCGGCGGGCGGGGTCCAGAGCACCGGGGGCGTCATCTCGACAGTGTCGCGGGTACGGGTCGGCCCGACCGGTGTCGTAACGTTCCCGAGCATGGGAACGATGGTCGACTTCGCCAGCAACGGGAACACGGCATCGGGCTATCTGGCGCTCCCGGAGTCCGGGCAGGCGCCAGGGGTCATCGTCGTGCAGGAGTGGTGGGGTCTCGACAGCGGGATCATCGAGATGGCCGATCGGCTGGCCGCTGCCGGGTTCGTCGCACTCGCCCCCGACCTCTACCACGGTCAGCTCGCCGGTCACACCGAGATGGACAAGGCGGGCCAGCTGATGAGCACGCTCCCGGCCGACCGCGCCGCACGCGACATGAGCGGAGCGGTCGACTTCCTCGCAGAGCACGCGTCAACGACCGGGGACGGCGTCGGCGTGATGGGGTTCTGCATGGGCGGTCTGCTGACCTTCGTGCTCGCCGCGCTCCGACCCGACCGCGTCAAGGCCGCCGTGCCGTTCTACGGCTTCCCCACCGGCGACGCCCAGCCCGACTACTCGCTGATCGAAGCGGCGATCCAGGGGCACATGGCCGAGCACGACGACTTCTTCCCGCCCCACGCTGCGCACGACCTGGAGCAGCGCCTGCGCGACCTCGGCAAGGACGCGACGCTCACCGTGCACGCAGGCACCGGTCATGCGTTCATGGCGCCGCACAACGCGCTCGGCACCCAGAACCAGGAGAAGTACGACGAGATCTGGCCGCAGGCGACGGCGTTCCTCCACGAGCACCTGGGCTGA
The DNA here is from genome assembly GCA_022843125.1 of Ilumatobacteraceae bacterium. Lineage (GTDB taxonomy): Bacteria > Actinomycetota > Acidimicrobiia > Acidimicrobiales > Ilumatobacteraceae > Ilumatobacter. The sequence continues at coordinate 17,482 of JALHOG010000028.1, read as the reverse complement.
CGGGCACGGCTGACGGGCACGGCTGACGGGCACGGTTGATGGACACGGCTGACCCGACCGACGTCCGGGCTGACGTCATCGTCATCCTGACCGATCAGGAGCGTGCCGCACCGCCCTACGAGGACGATGCGCTCAGCGCCTGGCGGGCCACTGCGCTGCCCGCCCGGGCCTGGTTCGACGAGCACGGGGTCACGTTCGCCCGCCACTACACCGGCTCGCTCGCGTGCGTCCCGAGCCGACCGACGCTGTTCACCGGCCACTACCCCGACGTCCACGGGGTCACCCAGACCGACGGCCTCGCCAAAGAGCCCGACGACTCGGCGATGCGCTGGTTGCGCGAGGGCGAGGTGCCGACGCTGGGCCACTGGTTCCGGCTCGCCGGGTACGACACGACCTATCACGGCAAGTGGCACATCACCCACGCCGATCTGCACGACCCGGCGACCGGTCGGTCGCTCGCCACCAACGACGACGCAGGGGCGCTCGACGCCGGCGCCGTGCAGGCGTACCTCGATGCGGACGTGCTCGACCCCTTCGGCTTCTCCGGCTGGATCGGTCCCGAGCCGCATGGTGGCAGCCAGGCCAACAGCGGGCTCCGGCGTGACCCGCTGACAGCGGAACGGGCAGTGGCCTGGCTCCGAGACCGCTACGCCCGCCGGCGGGCGGGTGATCGCGAGGCGATGCGGCCGTTCCTGCTCGTCGCGAGTTTCGTCAACCCCCACGACATCGTGCTGTTCCCGGCCTGGATGCGGAACACACCTGCCGAACTGGAGGACGACGATCCGTACGGCACGCCGCCGGTGCCCGCACCGCCGACCGGTGGGGAGGATCTGCTCGACAAGCCCGCAACCCAGCGCGCCTACCGAGACTGCTACGCGAGTGGCTATGCCCCGATCGCCGACGCCGTCTACGACGAGCACGCCGAGCGCTACCGGCGTTGGTACATGCGGTTCCACGCCGAGGTCGACCGGCACGTCGACGCGGTCCGCCGGGCGGTGACCGACGGTGGATCCGACGAGGCGCTGCTCGTGTTGTCGAGCGACCACGGCGAGCTGCTCGGGGCCCACGGCGGCCTGCATCAGAAGTGGTTCAACGCGTACGAGGAAACGGTGCGGGTCCCGTTCGTGATGGCGCGGATCGGTTCGACGGCCACCAGCCGGCGGGTCGTCGACGAAGCAGCGACATCACACGTCGACGTGCTCCCGACGCTCGTCGCTGCCACCGGAGCCGACCCCGCCACGATCGAGCGCGCGCTCGCCGCCAGGTTCACCGAGGTGCATCCGCTGCCCGGACGCGACCTCCTTCCGGTGCTCGACGGCGGTTCGCTCCCGGCTCGTCCGGTCTACCTGATCACGCGCGACAACATCCTCGAGGGCGACACCGGCGCATCGGTCGTGGCGCGCACGCTCGGGTTGGCCGCCGATCCGCCCGAGAGCATGCGGATCCGTGTCCCCGAAGACGTCGGGACCGATGTCGAGGCGATCGTCACTCCGATCGACGGCCACTGGTGGAAGCTCGTGCGGACCTTCGACGACCCGGCCACCTGGACCGAGCCGTTCATCCGCCACCTCACCGCAAACGACCCCGACGGGTGGCGCTACCGGCTCGACCCGCTGCCCGACGAGTGGGAGCTGTACGACCTCACCGACGACCCGATCGAGTCGGCGAACCGCTGGGGCACGGTCGACGCGTCGCTGCGCGATCGTCTGGTCACCCTCCTGGATACGGAGCGTGCGCGCTGCACGCCGCCGCGCCACACCGCCTGGCCCTACGCGACCCGCCTCACGCCGTGACGGAGCGGTAATCGTCGGCGATCACGTCGGCTGTTGCCTCGACCGCCGAGATCATCGGGCAGTGGTCGGTGTCGAGCTCGACGGTGCGGTCGCAGCGTGCTGCCATGTGACGCTGCACATCGGGATGGACGGCGTCGTCGCGCAGGCACAGCACGTAGGTCGACGCAACACCGGGGCGGGGGTTGCCCGTCGCCGGTTGGGCGAACGTGGCGTTCGGCTGTGGCCCGACGCGCCGGATAGCTGCGTCGGCGACCTCGGGCGGGCAGCTGCCGTAGATCGCCGGGATCGCTGCGACGGGATCGAGCACCGACGTCCCGTCGTCGCGCGGGATGCTGGCGCCGCGCAGGAGCGTGTCGCGGGGGACGGCGCGCGAGAGGTCGCGGACGGCCTCGCCGGCGTCGAGCGCGAACGCCGCGAGGTACACGAGCCCGCGCACATGGGTGCTCCGCACGGCAGCCTCGGTGACGACTGCGCCGCCATAGCTGTGGCCGACCAGGAGCACCGGACGGTCGAGCACGTCGAGCACGTCGGCCACGTGCTGGGCGTCGCCGTGCAGATCGCCGAGCGGCAGCGTCGACGCACCGTGCCCGGGTAGGTCGATCGCCATCGACGGGATACCGCGCCGGTCGAGCTCGGCCTGCAGCGCCGCCCACGACCACGCGCCGTGCCACGCCCCGTGCACCAGCACCACCAACGGATCCGTCATGTGGGCGACCGTACCGTTCGAGCATCCGGCGCCAGGCACCCGGCGTTCAGGTGAGGTGCCAGACGGTGACGCCGGGGGCCTCGGCGCGCAGCGTCATATGGCCGGCGTCGATGTCCGCCGTCGCCTCGCCGATGACTCGATCGATCGCACCCGCTCCGAACAAGCCGAACGGCATGGTCGAGGCTCCTGCAACCCTGGCGGCATGGACGAGGAGTCGCTCGCCGATGCTCTCGCGGATGAACGTGAGGCTGTCGGCCGTGCGCTCGACCCAGCGGAAGCCGCCGTGGGCCAGCGCCGCCGAACCGGAACGCAGCTGGATCCACTGCCGATAAGTGGCGAGCCACGAGTGGTCCCACTGTGACTCGTCCCACGGCATCGTGCGGCGGGCGAGCTCGTTGTCGGCAGCGGTGAGCCCGACCTCGTCGCCGTACAGGAAGCACGGCGAACCGGGCACCGTCATCAGCAGGCCGAGCCCGACGAGGGCGAGCTCGTCGGAGCGGGCCATCGAGCGCCACCGCGCCGTGTCGTGGGATCCGAGCAACGCCATCGACCCCAGCACGCTCTGCCAGGACAATGCGGCGCGGACGTCGTCCATCGCCCGAGCGACCATCGTGCCGTCGCGCTCGTCCTGACCGGGGCCGGGCATCAGCGAGCCGAGGATCGAGAGTTCGCCGAGCCAGCTGACGATCGGACGGGTGATGCCGGTGTAGTTCATCACCCCGTGCCAGGTGTCGCCGATCATGTCGAGGGTGGCGTCGAACCAGTGCTCGGCGACCAGCCACTTCTCCGGTGAGACGGCGTCGCTGGTGCGGCGCGACAGCGAGCGCACCATGGCGTTGTGATCGATCATGCCGTAGCGGCCGGTCATGTTGGCCACGTCGACGCGCCAGCCGTCCATCCCGAGCGGCGGGCGCAGGAACCGCCCGAGCACACTGTCGGGCCCGTCGTAGAAGCGGCGCCGCATCGACTCGCTGCTGTGGTCGAGCTTCGGGAGCGACGGGGTGCCGAGCCACGTCTCGTACCGTTCGGGATGCTCGGTGAAGTAGTAGTAGCCGGCCTCCTCGGAGTGGGGGTCGGCCAGTGCCGCGCGGAACCACTCGTGGTGTTCGCCGGTGTGGTTGAGCGTGATGTCGGTGATCAACCGGAGGCCGGCGCGGTTGCACGCCTCGCGCAGGCGGATCAGCGCCTCGTCGCCACCGAGCACGGGATCGACACGATCGAACGACGACGCGTCGTAGCGGTGGTTGGAGTGGGCCGGGAAGATCGGGTTGAGGTAGATCCCGCCAACGCCGAGGCCGACGAGATGATCGAGATGGTCGACGATGCCGTCGAGGTCACCGCCGTAGAGCTGGCGCATGCGTACGTCGCGCCCGGCGATCGGATCGTCCCAGCCGCTCGGCACCGCCCAGTCGGGGAACTCGTCGAGGTGCCGGCCCGACGTCGCGAAGCGGTCGGGGAAGATCTGGTACCACACCGTCTCGGGCACCCAGCGCGGCGTCGCGCCTGTGGTGACGAGGCGGAAGTCGTGATGATCGAGCGGATCGTGACCGAGCATGCCCGTGCCGGTGAGCCAGCGCGCTCCCCCGCCACCGCCGCACCAGAACCGGTACATGTTCACCGGGTTGTGGCACGTGAGCTCGAACCGCCAGCGAGCACCGGTCGACGTCGCCGACGACTCGCCCTCGCTCCACCGTTGCTCGCCGTCGTGCATCGTGCGCAGCAGCACACGGTCGACACCGGCTTCGCTCGGGACGTCGACCTCGACGGTCACCGTCTCACCCGGGTCGGGCGTCGGGTTCGAGACCCAGCGCTCGGACGGATCGTGGTGCGGTTGCCCGAGCCCGATCACGCCCGGATCGCCGCCCCCGTGTCGAGATCGAACAGATAGAGCCGACTGGTGTCGACCGCGACCTCGATCGCGTCGCCCGGTCGCACGGTGCTACGCGGGCTGAAGCTCGCGACGAACTTCGTCCCCTGGATCTCGAGCGCGCCGATCGCATCCCCCGCCCCGGAGTCGGCACGCAGCTCGCGCGTGTCGTCGGTCTCGACGGGCGATGCCTGCACGGCGAAGTGGACGACGATCTCCGATCCGAGGGCTTCGGTGAGCAGCGCCGTGGAACGGAGGCGGCGGTCCTCCGGGACGTCGTCGTGTGGCCCGGGTTGGCTGAGATCTTCCGAGCGGATGCCGACCGCGACGGTTCGGCCGATGTAGGAGCGGATCGCAGGTCGGGCCGCGACCAGCGCGTCGTCGACGGCGAGCGACTGATCGCCGAGCCGGACCACGAGCCCTCCAGCCACGTCAGCGATGAGGCCCTGCACGAGGTTCATCGGGGGCGACCCGATGAAGCCGGCGACGAAGATGTTGTCGGGATCGTCGTACAGGCGCTGCGGCGCGTCGACCTGGAGCAGGATGCCCTTGCGCATCACGGCCACGCGGTCGCCCATCGTCATCGCCTCGATCTGGTCATGGGTGACGTAAATCGTCGTGACGCCGAGCTCCTGCTGCAGCGCCTGGATGTCTGAGCGCATCTGCACGCGCAGCTTGGCGTCGAGGTTCGACAGCGGCTCGTCCATGAGGAACACCTGCGGATCGCGAACGATCGCGCGGCCCATCGCCACACGCTGGCGCTGACCGCCCGACAGCATCCCGGGCTTGCGATCGAGCAGCTCGGTCAGGCCGAGCGTCGTCGACGACCGGTGCACCCGCTTGGCGATCTCGTCCTTGGCCATCCGGCGCAGCCGGAGCCCGAACGAGATGTTGTCCTCCACCGTCATGTGTGGGTACAGCGCGTAGCTCTGGAACACCATCGCGATGTCACGGTCGCGGCTGGGGACCTCGTTCATGCGGTAGCCACCGATGCGCAGTTCGCCCTTGGTGATGTCTTCGAGCCCGGCGACCATGCGCAGCGCGGTCGACTTGCCGCATCCGGACGGTCCGACGAGCACGAGGAACTCACCGTCGGCGACATCGAGGCTCAGGCCGCTGACCGCCTCGAACCCGTTCTCGTAGATCTTGAACACCTCGTCGAGCACGACGTCAGCCATGGGGATTCCTTTCTCTCGACGGCATGCGCCGCTCAGCCCTTGACGGCACCGGCCGTGATCCCGGAGACGATGTAGCGCTGGAGGAACTGGAACAGGAGCACGACCGGGATCGACGCCAGCACGGCGCCCACGGCGAACGGGCCCCAACGGAGGTCGTACCGGTCGCCCGCGAGCAGGCCGCGCAACCCGACAGCGACCGTGAGCTTCGGCGACGACGTGTCTTCGCCGAACATGATCACCGACGCGATGAGGAACTCGGCCTGCGATGCGATGAACGACAGCAGGAAGATGATCGCGAGCACGGGCGCGGCGAGCGGCAGGATGATCTGCCAGAAGATCTGGTTGTGGGTGGCGCCGTCGATCTGGGCGCTCTCGTCGAGGTCGCGTGGGATCGTGTCGAAGAAGCCCTTGATCAACCAGGCGTTCGCGCCGAGTGCACCACCGAGGTAGAAGAGGATCAGTGCGGTCACCGACCCGACCCCGAGGATCGGGAACGTGGTGTCGAGCTGCTGCACCATGATGTAGATCGCGACGAACGCGAGCGACGCCGGGAACATCTGGATCAGGAGCAGCGTCATGAGCCCGCTCCGCCGGCCTCGGAAGCGGAGCCGGGAGAACGCGTACGCCGCCATCGCCGCGAGGAGCACGGTGAAGAACGCCGTCACGAGGCTGATGACGAGCGAGTTGAAGAACCAGCGCCAGAACGGGTAGTTCGCGACCAGGTCGTCGTACTGCTTGGTCGAGAACGACTCCGGGATGAGGGTCTGCGAGCTGAGCGTCCCGTTCTCGGAGAACGCGGCGATCAGCACGAACCACACCGGGAACAGTGCGAACAGGATCGCCAGCACCCCGATCACGTGCCGCCACCACATCGACCCGAGCGCGCTCCCCCGACGCCGACGCCGACGCGGCGCCTCGGCGACGGCCGGCGTTGCGCGGGCACGGCTGGTGGCCGGAAGGTCGGCTGCGTGCGCGCTCATCAGCGCACCTCCTCGTACGTCTTGGTGTACTTGAATCCGATCGCGGACAGGACGGCGACGATCATGAAGATCACCACCGACAGGGCGGCGGCAAGACCTTGCTGTTTCGGCTCGGCGTCGAGCGCGATCCGGTACGTCCACGACAGCAGGATGTCGGTGGCACCGGCAGACTCGCCGCTCGCTCGCGGTCCGCCGCTGGTGACCAGCCAGACGATCGTGAAGTTGTTGAAGTTGAACGCGAAGCTGGCGATGAGCAGCGGGCTGACCGATGTCAGCAGCAGCGGGAACGTCACCTTGCGGAATGCGGTGAACCCGGTGGCACCGTCGACGAACGCAGCCTCTTTGAGGTCGGTCGGGATGCTCTGCAACGCACCCGTGCAGACGAGGAACATGTACGGATACCCGAGCCACAGATTGACCAGGATCAGGGAGAACCGGGCGAGGTTCGGCGACTCCAGCCAGCCGACGTCGATGCCCAGCCAGCGGTTGAAGCCGAACGTCGGGTTGAGCAGACCGCGCCAGACGAGCGCCGTCATGAACCCGGGCAGTGCGTAGGGGATGATCACCAGCGAGCGGTAGATCTTGCGCCCGCGCATGCGCTTGTCGTTGAGCACCATCGCGAGTCCGAGACCGAACGCGAATGTGGTCACGACCGACAGGACAGCGAACGCGATGGTCCACGCGAGCACCTTCGGGAACGCGCCACGGAAGGCGCTCCCGGTGAGGATCTCTGAGTAGTTGGAGAACCCGACGCTCGTGCGGAAGCCGGGGCTGAGGGTCTGGCCGTCGTCGGACGTGAACTGGCCCTCGACGATCGAATAGACCACGTCGGTCGAGATGTCGGTGACCGTCTCGGTCTCGGGATCAAAGGAGAGGCGCGGGAGCGCTTCGAACGCCTGGGCTCCTGAGAGCCGTATCTCGGAGCCCTCGGTCTCACCGAGCATCACGTACGAACCTGGATCGGCCGGGTAGCCGGTCAACTCGGCGACACCGCCGGGGCGGACGCCGGTGAGATCACCGACGCTGACGACGAACGTGCGCTGCGTCGTGGTCAGCACCTGCAACTCGGCGGGCTCGGTGAGCTGCTCGATGCGTTCGGTCGTGCCGAGGAAGATCTCCTCGGTGTCCGGGTCGTACAGCCCGAAGCCGGCGAAGGTGCCGTCGGGCGAGGCGAGCGGTGTCACGTCGTAGGCCGTCGAACCCTCGACACGCCCGACCGACTGGCTCTCGATCTGATCGATCGCCTGCTGCTTGGTGAGCACGTGGCCGGTGCCGTAGTTCGTCGTCGACGAGTACGCCGTGTAGAGCACCGGATAGAGGGCGAACACGGCGAGGAAGAACACGCCGGGGACGAGGTACTTGAGCGGGACATAGCGCCGTGGCAGGAAGGCCACGTTGACGATCACGAGCGTGACCGCCAGCAGTGTCACGTATCCCCACGCCTTGGCGTCCGCTGCGATGAGGAGCCCGGTGACGGCGATTGCATCCGCGAGCCCGAGCAGGACGATCTTGACGATCCATCCCCAGGCAGTCCCGCCGGCGGCGTGCGGGGGGCCGCTACGCCGCCGGGGGGCTGGGGGGAACGACGGTGCCCGATCTGTCTCGGGCACCGCCTTCCCGATGGTGGTCACGACGTCAGCCGCCGGCGATGGCTTCGCGGATCGCGGCCGCAGCGTTCGTGAACTCCGTTGCTGCGTCGTCGCCGCGGAGCGTGTTGACCTGGGCCAACCCGAGCGCCGACCACACGTTGCTCATCTCCGGAATGGCCGGCAGCGGGATACCGGCCGCTCCGGACTGGCCGAAGCCCGCAACGTCGGCGTCGCCGCTGACCTGCTCGAACGCCGAGGTCAACGCCGGGGCGCGACCGCCGGCCTCGAACAGCGCGAGCTGCGTCGATTCCTGGCTCATGAAGTCGAGGACGAAGCTCGTGGCGAGCTCCTTCTGCTCGGAGAACGACGAGACCATGAAGCCCTGCACACCGACGAACACGCTCGGCGCCTCGCCCCCCTCGCGGGCGGGGATCGGGGTCACCTCGTAGGGGACTCCGGTGGCGACGAAGCCGTTGTCGGCCTGCGACAGTGCCCACGGGCCGGTGATGGCGAACGCCGCCTTGCCGGTGCCGAAGCTCTCGATCATGACGTCGTAGCTGGTGTCAGCGCTCAACAGACCAGATGCAGCCTGCTCCGACAGGAACTGAGCGGCTGCGAGGCCGCCCTCGGAGTCGATGCCGAGGTCTTCGGGGTTGTAGGTGCCGTCTGCGTTCTGGGCGAAGATGTACCCGCCGAACGCCGACAGGATCGGCTGCAGGTGGTAGGCGTCACCTTCCGGACCGACCTGGAGCGCGATGCCCTGGAAGGTCGGATCGTCGGCGTTCTCCGCCTTGAAGTCGGACGCGACCTGGATCATCTCCTCGAACGTCGCCGGTGCCTCGGGGACGAGGTCGGTGTTGCGCACGAGGGCGATGTTCTCGATCGCGTACGGCAGGCCGTAGGTCTGGCCGTCGTAGGTGAACGCATCGATCGCGACCTGCTGGAAGTCAGCGGCGACGCCGCTCACGTCGAGCGGCTCGACGACGCCGTTCGCGACGAGCTCACCGAGCCAGTCGTGAGCGCCGATGATGATGTCGGGGCCGTTGCCCGCCGGTGCAGCGAGGCTCATCTGCTCGCGGATCTGACCGAACTCCAACTCCTGTACGGCAACGGTGATGCCGTTCTCTTCGGCGAAGGTCGCAGCGATCTCCTCGATGATGGGCTGGCGGGTGTCGTCGGCCCAGATGACCAGGTCGGCGTCGCCGCGCGGCGGCGCCGTCGGTGCCGGGGCTTCGGTCGACGCGGCCGGCTCGGTGGTCATGGGCTCGGTGGTCGCGGTCTCCTCTGGCGCAGACGTCGCAACGACGGCGTCGGTGGTGGTCGGCGCTTCCGCCTCGGCGGTCGTCGTGACCGGTTCGGCTGCAGTGTCCTCGTTGTCGTCACCGCACGCCGCTCCGATCAACGCAGCAGTTGCGAGCAACCCAATGGCACGGACTCGAAATGTTCGGGTTCGCATGGCTCCCCTTTCAGATGAGCGACAGGCCGACCCGGTTGGCCGGCCTGTCGGGCCGGATGGCCGGCACGCTGCCCCACCCGCTACCCGCACTCGAACGTAACAATGCCTGTTCGCGCTTGCAAGCGGCCGAAAGTCCCGAGGTCACGCCCGCCGCGCCGCACACGGACCGGTCCACCGTTGGCCGGCACAGCGTCACGGGCATGCCCCGACTGCCAAGTTCCGGCACGTTATACCAGCTCAAGCGGTACTCGGTGAATCGATCGCGATCGTGAACGGATCACTCGACTCGCGCACATCGCGTCTCACCCGTTGAGGTGGCTCACAGACCGCCGTGCCGAGGCTTTGCGAAAGATTTGCGGTTCTTTCAAGAAAGTTCGCGCATCAGTGCTGAAGGCTCATCGGCGTGGCAGACTCCCGTGCCGTGACGCGACCACCCCTGAAGGACGTCGCTGCCCTGGCCGGGGTCAGCGAACCGACCGTGAGCCGTGTGCTCAATGGGCGAGTGGGAGTCGCCGAACACACGAGGGCGCGAGTCATCGCTGCGCTCGGCGAGTTGGGCTTTCACCGAGTCCCCGAAGCACGGCCCGAGCGGCGCAACACCATCGGGGTCGTGAGCGGCGAGTTCCTCAATCCCGTGTTCGCGACGTTCACCCATCACATCTCGGCGGAGCTCGGTCGGCGTGGGTTCCTCACGACGGTCGCCGTCACCGATCGCGAGCTCATCACCGAGGAGCGGTGCGTGGCCGAGCTCGTCGACGCGGGGGTCGACGGCATCGTCTTCATCGCCGGCCACCACGCCGAGACCGACGGCCGGATCGATCACTATCGCGAGCTCGCCGACCACGGAACCCCGGTGGTGCTGGTCAACGGCCGTTCCACCGAGCTCGCGGTCCCCCACATCCGCTGTGATGAGGAGGCCGGTGCCCGCAAGGCGGTTACCCACCTGCTCCGGCTCGGGCATCGCAACATCGGCTGCCTGCTCGGTTCGCCCCGCTACATCCCGACCTTGCGCTTCATCCAGGGGTACCGCCAGACGCTCGCCGCCCACGGGATCGCCGAGCCCGAAGGCGCCATCGTCGACGCGCCGTTCACCCTCGAGGGAGGCCGCGCCGGCGCCACGCGCCTCCTCGAACGTGGCATCACCGCGATGGTCTGCGGCAACGATCTGATGGCCCTCGGCGCCCTGCTCGCAGCGTCCACCGCGCTCGGCTCGGCAACCGACGTGTCGGTGGTCGGGTACGACGGCACGGAGTTCACGACCCATACCCATCCGCCGCTCACCACGCTCCGCCAACCCTTCGAGGACATGGCCCGGCTGGTGTCCGATGCAATGATCAGCGAGATCGACGGCACGCGTCGCTTCCGCGACCAATTCGTGTTCGAGCCACAACTGCTGTCTCGCGAGTCGACACACCCGCCGCGTGCCGTCGCCCCCGCGTGACGCGCAGGTGAAGACGAGGCGCGATCCCACATCTGGCCGCCCGATTGGGCCAAGGTGGTCGTGACCTCTCCAGCGCACATCGCGCCCTGACCCCTTCAGGAGGGACCCATGCTCAAGTGTTCGAAGGCCACTGGCGGCAACGCCGTCAAGGTCACGTTCGCCCTGCCGGCCGAAGCGGTCGCCCAGCCCGTCTCGGTGCTCGGCGACTTCAACAACTGGGATCCGTTCGCCCACCCGCTGAAGAAGCGCAGCAACGGCACCTGCAGCGCCGTGGTCGAAGTGCCGGCCGGTTCCGTCTACCGGTTCAAGTACCTCGCCGCCGACGGCACCTGGTTCTGTGACCCGGAGGCCGAGGCGGTCGTCCACGACGAGTACCAGGTGGTCGATTCGCTGCTCGCCGTCTGAGTGCGATCTGTGAGAATCGGGCCATGAGCGACGGCCCGATCCACGACTGCATCGAACGCTGGCACGAGTGTGTGCGCGGCCGGTTGGACGGCGGGCTCGACGCCCTGCTCCACCCGGACTGCGTGTTCCTGTCGCCGATCGTGTTCACACCGCAGCGCGGGCGTGAGCTGACCAAGCTCTACCTGTCTGCGGCCGGGGCCACGCTGGCCGGGTCGACGCCCGAGTCGGTCGACGACGGCATCGAGATGGACGAGTCGAGCGGCTTCCGCTACGTGAAGCAGATCTGCCAGGGCCATCACGCGATGCTCGAGTTCGAGACCGAGGTCGACGGCAAGTACGCCAACGGTGTCGACATCATCACCTGCGACGACGACGGCATGATCGTCGAGTTCAAGGTGATGATGCGGCCGCTCCAGGCGATCAACGCCGTCCACGCCCAGATGATGGCGGCCATCGACCAGCTCAAGGACTGACGTTCACCCGTTCATCCGGGGGCGCCGTCGAGGATGCCGGTGAGACCGGTGGGCGCATGCGGGCCGATCGCGAACTGCTCGACGATGCCGACACCGGTGCGATCGCCCCAGCGCGCCTGCGCGAGCGCCTGGATGTGCACGGTCGTCGGATCGAGCGGGTTCACGGCGCCCAGGTCGATCTCGTCGCGAGTCGACTCGTCCTGACCGACCCAGCGGCCGTGGCCCCACACCGGGTGCTGGTAGCCGATACCGCTCATCTGGAACCGGCGGAACGGTTCGTAGGTGACATCGATCGGATCGCCGTTCCAGACGTCGAGGTGTGACGTCACCCGCTCGGCCCAGCGGGTGCCGGGCAGCCATGCGATGTCGACCGACGCAGCCGACGCACGCTGCACGCGCCCGGGGTCGAGCGTCGGCTCGCCCGCGGCCAGCACCGGCACGACCGCGCCGCTCTGGTGCCACGGTCGTCCCTCGCCGTCGTGGTTGAGTGCGACGTGGGTGCACGCGTCGGGGAACACGGTCGGCGCCCAGATCCAGAAGAACTGGGGCGCGCTCGGCGGTCCGACAGCGCGCTCGCCGACGGGCCTGATCCCCCATGACCGGTCGCGCACGCCGACACAGTCCTCGCCGGTGGGGCCGCCGATCTCGATCCGCTCGCCGTCGAGGTCGATCCATCCCTGCCAGCGGCCGAACTGGGTGATGCGGGTGTAGTCGAACACCAGCCGTGAACCCGCCGAGTGGACGAAGCGGGGCTCCTCCACCACCGGTGACATCGCGGTCATGGTGAGGTCGGCGGCGACGCCGTGGCGACCGTCGAGCGTGATGCGGTGGACGCGCATCGGCTCGATCACCTCGACCGCGAGCGGGCCGACCGTGGTCTGCGTCCGGTCGGCCGGGCACGCCCGCGACGCACGAACGTTGTGCTGGGTTCCCGCACGAACGACGCTGAACGCGCCGTCCATCACCTGCTTGTTGGGATAGACCCCGAACGCCACGGCGAAGAACACGTCGGCGCCGTCGGGCCCGGCGACCGGGAAGCCATTGAAGAAGTACCGGTCGTAGGCGTTCGGCGAGTCGGTGGCGACGTGGCTGATCGGCTGCGGTGTCTGGTGGACCGGGTAGTCGTCGAACGGATGGATCACGCCGTCGCCCTCCCGCGTTGGCCCGCCAGACGGTCGAGCAGGCCGACGGTCCGCATCTGGTGGGCGTGCCGGCTGGCCATCGCGACGAACATCGAGTCACCGCGCTCGGTGCGTTCGACGATCTGCGACGCCACGAGCGCCACCAGGAACCCGCTCGCGCTGCCGAGCACGTAGCCGTCCCACAGCGCCTCATCGTCGATGTCGACACCGGCGGCTCGCAGCCCTGCGCCGTAGCGCTCGACCAGCGCACGCTCGTGGGCGACACGCTCGTCGGGCAGCAGCCCGGCGCCGCAGAAGTAGGCGACGTCGAACGGTCCGATGCCGACCGCGATCGTCTGCCAGTCGACGACGGTGACCGCCGGCGATGTGACGCCGTCCCCGAACAGGATGTTGTCGAGGCGGTAGTCGCCGTGGGTGACCGCCCAGGCCGCGTGGCGGTCGGCCCACGCTGCCACCTCGGCGTGATAGCGGGGGTAGTCGTCGACGATCGCCTTGCCGAGCGCGAGCTCGCCATCGGAGAGCCGGCCGGCATAGCGCTCCACGAAGCCGGGCCACGTGTGGCCGAGCAGCCACACCATCATCTGGAGACGCTCCTCGGATGGTGCGATCAGCCAGTCGATCTCGTCGGCGAGCTGCAACCCGCGCCCCCATGTGGGCGCGTGCAGGCCGACCGCTTGGTCGACGACCGCCACCGCCTCGGCGAGGGTGCAGCCGGCGAGCTGGTCGCCCTGGCGCGACGGCGCGACGTCCTCCATCACGAGCACGAAGTCGTGGCTGTCGTCGTCCCAGCCGGCGTGGTGCACGTGCGGCGCACGGATCGTGACCACCGACCGCAGGTCGCGGTAGAAGCCGACCTCCTGGCGGTAGCTGTTCAGCATCCGCGCCGTCTGCCTGCTCGTCTCGCTCGCGGACGGGAACTTGCCGACGACCGTGGCGGGCAACGAGGCGTCGGCGTCACGCCAGGTGAGCGCGTAGCGCACGTTGTCACCCATCTGCCCCGTCCCGATCGCCCCGTCGTCGATCGCCACCACGGCATTGCCGGTGCCGACGCCGCTGCGGTGCAACACCGTCGTGAGCCACTCGGCATCGATCTCGCGAGCGTGCCTGATGTCGTCGTGCTCCCCCATCGCCCGGCAGCCTGTCACAGCGTCGCACGTGCGGCGATGCCGTACGTGCTAGCACTGTCGCCCGTGAGTGGCTGGCGACATCCGGGGCGCACCGGCGCACTGCTCTACGCGCTCGCCGCCACCGTCCTCGGTGGGGTGTTCACCGTGGTGTCGCGGGTGCAGGTGGCGCGAGTGCGTGGCCGGCGCGACGTCGTGCGGCGACTGCCCGAGGGCGGAGTGATCGTGATCTCGAACCACACGAGTTACGCCGACGGCGTGCTGCTCGCGCTGGTGTGCCGCCGGCTCGGACGCTCCGCCCGACTCCTCGCGACCGCCGGCGTGTTCCGGGTGCCGGTGGTCGGTCGGCTGGTCCGCAGGCTCGGTTTCATCCCGGTGAATCGCGGCGCACACGACGCCGGCGACGCGCTCGGCCCCGCCGCCGAGGCGCTCGCCGCCGGCGAGGTGGTCGCGCTGTTCCCGGAGGGTCGCCTCACCCGCGACCCCGACCACTGGCCCGAGCGGGCCAAGACCGGTGCGGTGCGGCTCGCTCTGCGCACGGGCGCCCCGATCGTCCCGGTCGCGATGGACGGCGCCCATCGCGTGGTCGGCCGCCGCAAGCTGGTGTCGAGCCTGATCAAGAACGTGGTGCTGCGACCCAAGGTCCACACCGCGGTGGGCGAACCGATCGACGTGCGCTCGATGCTGGTGGGCGACGAGACCCCCGACGAGATCAGGCGGCTCACCGATGAGGTGATGAGCCGGTTGATCGGTCTCGTCGAGGGTCTCCGTGGGGCGACGTCGCCTGCGGCCGCCGGCGTCGAGCGGGCGCCCGACTGACCGGCCCGCCCGCTACTTCGAGCGCGATGCGCGGGGCTTGGTGGCACGCTTCGCCGATTGCTTCGCCGATTGCTTCGGCGTGCGCTTCGGCTTGGCGGTGGCTGCGGTGCGCGCGGCGAGCAGCTCGGCACCCCGTGGCGTGACCTCGAGGACATTCGCCCAGGTCGCACGATCGTGGTCGAGGCTCGCGAGCACACGGGCTGCGTGGGCGTGGACCGCCTCCTCGACGCCGAGCGATGCGTGGGCTGCGAATCGCCGCTGCAGCTTCTCGGGGTCGATCCGCTCCACCTCGTCGCCGAGCTCCTGGAGCTCGTCCATGAACGGCAACGTCGCTCGGAGCAGACCTTCGAACACGACGTCCTCGAACAGCTCGAACGGCGGGCACGTGAGGCACACCGGCGGCCACGGCTCGGGGATCCGGCGCGGATCGAGCTCGATCAACCCCTTGCAGAGCTTGGGGTGCAGGTCGCAGATGTTGCCCCACACGAAGCTCGACGTGGTGCACGGTCCGAACAGTTTGATGAACTTCCCGCGCACCAACCCGGCGATCTCCGGTGTGATCAGCGATGCGTCGATCGGCCGGTTCGCGAACTCCTCGACGAGCGGGTACTCGAACCACTGCTTGATGACCCAGCACTCAAGCCGGAACCGACCAGCCGGAGCGAGCCACACCGCGAGATTCTCGAAGTAGCGCTTGATCTTGCGCCAGGCGGTGTCGTCGGCCGCGTGCTCGAGGTCGTGGATGTTGAGGTCGAACCAGTGGTGCCACGTCGAATCGACGGCGACCCTGCCCTTCACCCCGGCCGACCGGCCGTCGTAGACGCTGATCATCGGGAACCTGAAGGCGCCGCAGCTGCCCTTGTAGGGCTTGCTGGTGGGTGGAGCCGGCGCGGTGTCACCGTGTGCGATCACGAGCGGGAGGGGGCCGCTGGAGTTCGCGTTCGGGAAGTCGCTCCCCGCCACGCCGCCACCGAAGTCGTAGCTCGCTGCGAGGTTCATCTCCGACACCTCACGCGTGCGGCCCTCGTGCGGGTGGTCCGGCATCACGTCGATCGGACCGAGATCGGGGTGGCAGAGCACCTCATGCGGCCGCTCGTAGAGCCTGAACCCGGCCCGGAACGACCACACCGGCACCCAGTCGATCCGCTGCGGTGTGGTGTCCGCCTCGTGGGCGAACGCCATCGGCGAGGCACCGGTGGCCTCGGCCGCGTTGGTGGGGCGGTTGGTGTCGAGCCGTTGGAACCCGCCGACCGGCGGCACACCCTGGGCCTGGGTCCACCGTCGCATCTCGCGAACCCGAGGGATGTCGCCGCAGAGTGCCGCACCGAGGTCCTCGTGGTCACCGGTGGCGAAGATCCCGCCGCCGCGGTTCATCCATGCGGTCAGCACGCGCAGCTCGCTGGCGTCGAGACCGGCGGAGAACTCACCGTTGATCCCGAACAACCAGATCTGGTCGTACCCGTCGATGACGTTGCTCCCGCCGGCCTGGGCGTCGAAGCGGAACGACGTGCTGATGTGTCCGGAGTTCTCGGCGGCCACGAAGTGCGGCTGCCGGCGCGCCGTGTCGACGGAGAAGCTCGAGCAACCACGCTCGAGATCCTCGATCAGGCGGGCGACACGGCCGATGCCGAACTGGTTGGGCCCCTCGACGGTGTCGATGTTGCCATCCACCACCATCAGGATCTTGATCGTCGTGTGCCCGAAACGATGCAAGATCGATTCGAAGCGCGACAGGTCGGGCATGACGTACCTCCTGTGATCGGGGCCGTCCGCCGTGGTCGGCCCGTCGCGTCAGAGAGGTCGTCCCGTGTGCCGCGATACGCGCAGTGCGACAACTGTCGCCCAACTCCGTGTGGAGAACGTCGAGATCACGGCTCGCGCACGTCAGCCCGCTGACTCGCAGTCGGTGGCGTCCTCGACCCGACGG
Organism: Ilumatobacteraceae bacterium; assembly: GCA_022843125.1. Taxonomy (GTDB): domain Bacteria; phylum Actinomycetota; class Acidimicrobiia; order Acidimicrobiales; family Ilumatobacteraceae; genus Ilumatobacter. Next base: position 582 of record JALHOG010000028.1, on the reverse strand, counting down.
ATGACCTGTCCACCGTCGAGCTTCCAGATCCCGTCGACAAAGACGAACCGAGACTCCGAATCGATCCGAATCGATCCCGTTGCGATCGGAACTCTGACATCGCCGTCGTTCACGCGTGCCCAGACCTCCGAGGCGTCGATTCGGCAGGTCACCGCCGTTGCGCGGGTGACCTCGCCACTCTCGTCGAGCACCGGGTCGGTCATGAGTCGGATGACGTTCGGGGTGGTCGGGCTCGGCAGCAGGATCAGATCGTCGGCGACGAGGCCTTCCGTTCCCGCTAGCACGTTCTCGAGCGACCGGCCCACGAAGTAGGTCTCGGCCTTGGCCCGGACATCCGGCGCCGACGGGTCGGCCCCGATCTCGAACAGCATCGCCTCCCCGAGATTGAGGTCGCGCTCGATCGTCGCCACGAGATCGTCGATCGGATCGATCGGCGCGGTCGTGGGCGGTGCAGTCGTGGGTGGCACAGTCGTGGGTGGCGCAGTCGTGGGTGGCGCAGTCGTGGGTGGCGCAGTCGTCGACGGCGTCGGCGTGGACGGCGCACCGGTCGACCCCGGTGGCCGACTCGCGCCGCCGGAGCCG
>JALHOG010000027.1 GCA_022843125.1 Ilumatobacteraceae bacterium | reverse complement strand
ACGCCGGCGACGGCGAGGGCTGCGACGTCGACCGCGTAGACGGCCCGGGCGTCGTCGGGCAGCAGGTCGGTGAGCGACTCGATCCGCTCGCCGTCCACCACGTCGGCCGCCCGCCCGCTCGCCGTGGTGACGGAGGGTGTCGTGTCCGCCGAGGTCGTGGGCGCGGTGGCGGCCGGTTCGTCGGAGGATCCCGAGCAACCCGCAGCCAGCGAACCGACGAGAACGAGAGCAACGACCGCGCGCATGCGACACACTCCCAGATGAGCCGACCTATCCGGAAGTCCACTTCGTTCATCCGGTGTCCGACCGGATTCCCCTCAGCCGACGTCAGGTCTGGCGTTGGTAGATGGCGACGGTGTCGGCGAGACCGGAGGTGTAGCCGAGCGACATGGTGGTGGTGTCGCCGCCGCCACAGGTGACCGGCCCGCCGGCGACCGGCGGGATCTCGATCACCGGGACCGTGACGCGGTTGATCGTGATGGTGCCGTCGCCGTTGTCGGTGATCTCGTTGCGTGCGTCGACGTACGTGTCGGGGTTGAAGCTGGGGTCGTTGATCGCGCTGCCGTATCCGTCGTGGATGACCGACTCGAAGGTGTCGTAGGTGATCGCGAGCACGTTGTCGGTGACGGTGTAGGTGCCGGTGCCGAGCTGGTCGAGGCCGAACGCGACCTTGGTGTCGCCGATCGCGAAGGTGACCTCGAGGAAGACCCGGAAGTCGACCGTGTTGCCGACGAAGTCGACCCAGTGCGAGCCCGTGACGGTGACCGGGAAGCCTGGGAGCAGGTTGGTGTAGAGGGCGCTCACGCCGTCCGGCGACAGCCACCACGATCCCTCGAGGCAGTTCTCCTCGGGCGCCGTCGTCGGTGGCGTGGTCGTCGTCGTCGTGGTGGTCGTCGTCGTGGTGGTCGTCGTCGTGGTGGTCGTGGTGGTCGACGTCGACGTGGTGATCGGCGGGTCGGTCGCCGCCACGGCGGGGAGCGTGGTGTCAGCGACGTCGACACCGCCGATCGTCGTGTCGGCACCGCTGGCGTCGTCGCCGCTCCCGCCGCACGCCGCCAGGATCGACACCATCACCACCGCAAGCGCACCAGCCGAGGGTCCCCGCATCGGCAGAGTGTCGCAGAGTCGCACCGGTGAGCCGGGGGAATTTCGAGTGGCCTGCGACATCGGTGATCGACCGTGTCGTCCCGCGGGGAGTCGTCCCCGTTTCCCGCTGCGCCGTGACGTGGATGAATGGCGGAGTGCGACAACCGCCCCTCAGGCACCCCTCCTACACTCACGTGATGGCGACACGACTCGTGGTCCCGCTGGCACTGGTCGCGCTGGTGGGGTCCGCCTGCTCCGGCGGTGGAGACGCAGCCGACACGACCCCGCCGACGTCGATCACACCCACCACGGTCGCAACCACCACGACGACGACCACCGCCATCACGACGTCGACAACCATCACGTCCACCACCACCACGGTGCCGGCGACGACCGCACCGACCGCTCCCCCCTCCACCCCAGCCCCCACCGCCCCGGAGGTCACCGCATCGACGCGCCCCCTCCCGGTCCCCGATGGCTTCACTCTCGAAGAAGTCCAGGTGATCGACCGCGACTTCCGCGAGGGCTTCCGCCGCTACTACGAGGCGCTCGCCGATCCAACCAACGACGCCCTCGTTCAAGCCGCACTCGACTACACGATCGGCTTCGAGACCGGTGACTTCGCCGAGACGATCAACGTATTCCGGACGAACAATCGGCGCGTCGAGCGTCTCCCGGCGCCGCCTCAGTCGTTCGAGATCCTTCAGGGACCGACCCGGCTGCAGAACCCGGACGAGGTCCGCCTCTTGCTGTGCCACGTCGTCCCGTTCATCAGCTATGACATCGCAGATAACGGGACAAGGACCCTGCTGAACGAGGGGGTCATCACGCAGGAGGTCTCTGTCGATTTGCGCCTCGACGCAGGCGTCTGGAAGCGGGTCGCGCAGATCATCGAGGGCCAGTGGGACGGAGTGGTGCGATGCCAGGACATGTCCTGATAGCGCTTGCAGCGCTGGTTTCGGGGTTGGTGCCGTCCGCGACCCCCACACCGCCGGCAGAGTGCGAAGGCGGAGTCGAGCGTGATGAGCTAACGGCCAGATGCCTTGGCGAGGGCCATGACTCGGGGCCACCGCCTCGTCCCGATACGCCGACGTGTCAGTGGCGGCGGGCGACGATGGCGGATTTGTTCGAAGTCTTCCGGATCGAGCCGAACGTGCAGATCGGCGACGGCTGGTTCTACACGAGCGCACCCGGCGGCGCAGTCCGACGCAAAGGCGACGTCGTCGAGATCGCACGCATCACCCACAACTGCGACGCAGGCGCCCGCTACGGCAACGACTACGTCGACTTTGTCCCAGAGGTCACCGTCGACGACCTCATCCCGCTGGTGCCCGAGTCGGCCCGCCGCGCGATCGACGAGCCGGTGATCTTCATCAACCCGCCCGATCGCGGCGTCGTCAACCTCGGGATGTGGCTCGCGGTCAGCAACGCCGAACCGATCACCCTCGTCGTCGGCGACCGCGCGGCCGGACCGTGGGTGGAGGTGACCGCCGTCCTCACCGAGTCGACGTGGGACATGGGCAACGGCGACACCGTCACCTGCGACGGACCCGGCGAAGAGCTCCACCGCAATGACCCGGGTTGGGACGAGATCGACGAAGGCCCCTGCGGCTACACCTACCGCGACGCCACACCCGACGACGACACCGTCACCATCACCGCCACGGCCACCTGGACGGTCACCTGGCTCGCATCCGACGGCCGCACCAACCCCACACCCGCCGACACGATCGTCGTCTCCAACTCCATCACCTATGACGTCGACGAGGTGCAGACCGTCGGCACCAGCGGCTGACGACCGCGGCCGGCGCCATCACGTCGCCCGTCAGGCGCGTTCGCCGGGAACGTGGGTGCGGTCGGGTCGAGCGAGAGCGAGTCGAACATCGGTGGTGATGACGACCGTGTCGAGCGCGTGTGCGAGCTCGATGTAGAGGGCGTCGGTGAGACGGGTGTCGCCCTGCCTCGCCCACGCGCCGGCCAGCAGCGGCGCCAACGGCGCTCGCCGGACGGGCGCACCCGCCAACCGTTCGATGCGTGTGGCGGCGTTCCCCTCGGACAGATCACCGTTGCGTCGGAGTCGACCGATCGCAGACATCACCTCGGCGTCGAAGTGGGCGGGAGCGGTCAGTGTCCGAGCCCGCAACTCATCCCGGATGCTGCTGGACCGTTCGGTGTCCAACAGCAGCTCGACCATCGCGGACGCATCGAGCACCAGCGGTGCTCGGTCAGCCATCGCCCCACAGTTCGTCGCGGGCCTCGGCGAGTGCACGTGCGGCGGCGGAGCTGGAGACCGACACCGGGTCGAGCGTGTCGAGCGAGTCGAGCCATGCCGCGACCGAGTTGGCGTCGAGCGCGCGGCGGATGGCCTCCTGCGTGATGGCCGACACGTTCAGCTCGGCCGCCCGGGCGGCATCCGCCAGATCATCCGGGACGTAGACGTTCAACCGGGCCATACACACATCATACACACATAGGCCGAAAGGCCGCCGCTCGCTGTGGGCATCGACGCGGTCGATCCTGGCGAGGGGGTGTGGCAGCAGAGGACCGACGAGCTCGCGGGTCCGGCGATGCCGTGTGTCCCGCCCTCAGGCCGTGGGGGCCCGGCCGGCGAGGACACCGCGCTTGAGCGGGGCCAGGTGTTCGGCGCCGGGCGGGAACCGGATCGGCGAGTCCATCGCCCTGGCCAGTGCCAGCGCGGGGGCCACCAGGGTGACGGCGCCGATGATCGCCACCCACGTGGGAACCTCCAGCAGCACCCGGTCGATCCCGGCCAAGGTGGCCAGCAGCGCCGAGCCCGCCAACCACACGACGAGCACCGGCCACTTGATGGCCGAGGCCAGGCTGCGGCCGTCGAGCCGGTTGATCGCCAGTCGCAACAGGGTGACGATCATCGTCGCGAACAGCAGCGCCCAGCACACCTGGCCGACGGTGATGGCCACCGGGCGCTCGCCGGCCACCACGTCCACCAACAGCACGGCACCGAGCATGACCGGGACCATCGTGGCGAGCCGGGCTCCGAGCGATCGCATCCAGGCGGGGATCAGCCGCTCGTCGCCGGCGAGCCGTGCTGCCAGTTCGGCAGGGCGACCGAACTCGGCCACCGGGTCGGCGCCCGACTCTTCGAGATGCGCGGACAGCTCGGCGATGTGGTCGCCGATGCGTCGACCGGGGACGCCGTCCTCGCGCAGCGCGGCCATCACCTGGCCGAGGTACATCCATGATTCGGGTGTCACGTCGCCACCTACTGGTCGATGCCGATGAGACGGGACGCTGCGGTGGAGAAGTCCGCCCATGCGGCGGACTCGGCGGCCAGTGCATGACGGCCCGACTCGGTGATCACGTAGTACTTCCGGTTCGGCCCGGCATCGCTGGTTCGCCAGGTGGCTTCGACGTGGCCCTCGGTCTCGAGCTTGGCGAGCGCCGGGTAGAGCGTTCCCCCTTTGATCTCGCCGATGCCGTGCTCCTCGAGCATGCGGGCGATCTCGTAGCCGTAGGCCTCACCTCGGGTGAGGATCGCGAGCACGCACAGATCGAGCAGCCCCTTGAGCCACTGACTTCGCTTGTCGGCAGTGCCGCCCATCGCCCCTCCACTACGTAGGTATGCGATCTACCGTAGCGCGGACTAGTCAGTTTGTCGACATAGTCGCAGTTGGAGGATCCGTGGATCCGTCATGGCGCATGGGAGACCGGCGGACCGCGCGGATCTGTTCTCGACGAGCCATGCGGACGACGCGAAGCACACGCTCAGCACGCCGCAGTGGCCGGGGCGCAACGACGCGGACGCATGTTTGCAGACGTTCCTCATCACCGCCGAGTCTTCAGTACACGTCTTACGCAACACCGACTGCAGGTTTCACGCAGCGCGAGCGGAGCAGTTCACGCCGGACGGAGCGTGTCAGACCCGTTCAGCGGCTTCGACCAGCGCGCCTGCTGCTCGCCTGGCTCGGGCGTGTTCGGAGCCGCTCACAGGGAGCGCCGTGTAGCCGGCCTTCGTCTTCATGGCCAAGAGCGCGCGGAGGTGCTTCGCGGCATCCGGGCTGACTCGATCGAGGAGCGCAACGGCCGATCCGTGATCGTCGCCTCGCGAGTGCCGGCCGAGCCGAGCACAGCAGATGACATCCGCCGCGGCGATGCCCGCGTGCACGCACAGCGTGACGTAGGCATCGGCGACGTCACCGGCTTCGTCGGCCAACGTCTCGATGATGCGCGCCGCGTCCAAGAACTGGCGCGCCTTCATCAGGCGACCGGCGCGAGTCGCAGCATCACACTGCTTCGTTCGGTCGGTGCTCGTCGCCATCACGAGGTGTTCCGTCGGTTGCGGTCGAGCAGCGAACGGTCGCCGGCGATGAGGATCCCGTCGCGTCGGATGTCGTCGACAACCGGGTCGTGGCGTTTCAGGTCGCCGACGCGGTACTCCAGCACGCGGGCGTCGTTCCCCGTCCATCGGGAAACGGCGCGCTCGAGCTCACCGACCTGACCCTGCCAGGCGTCACGACCGACGTCGTCGTCGTTGCCGACAACGAACAGGTCGATGTCGCTGTCGGTCCGCATCGTCGCCGTCGCTGCCGAACCGAACAGCATCACGAGGCGCGCTGGCAGCGGCCACGTCTGAACCTGGTCGCTGATCCGGTCGAACAGTGCTGTCCGCAGGTTGGCAAGCTCGATGATCGGGTGCGCGGCGAGATGGTCGCGGTTCAGTCGATAGTTGACGGCGTTGCCGACCCGGTCGGCGTCGACGATGCCGTGCTCGGCGAGGCGGTTCAGAGCCTTGCGGACGCCGTCGACGGAGTGCCGTCCGATGAGCGCGTGAACCTGTGGAGGTGTGAACGACGCGTCGGCGCGAGCGAGCACGGCCAGCACGTCGCCGTCGACGGTCGGCGTGATGACGGCCAGCGGTGAATCCAACAGCATGTCGAGAATAGTACAGATATCCGTACTATTGTCGAGATGGTTCGAACTCAGCAGCGCGCAACCCGGGGCAAAGTCGCCGAGCTGCTCGTCTGTCATCACGCCGAGCGTACGAAGGGGGTGTGGCACCGCCCGGGGGACACGGCCTCACATCGCTTGCGCGCCCTGCGTACGCTGCGTGAGTCAGGATCGACCGAACCCGTGATCAGCGGACCGGGCGGAGTTCGACGAAGCCGGCAGCGGTGAAGTCGCCGTCGAAGGCGAGCGCGTCGGTGATCCGACGTTGCCGCATGACGGCGAAGCTGGTGGCGTCGACGAAGGAGTACTCACGCTCGTCGCGCACGCGGAGCCATGCGGCCGCGGACGCTTCGGTTGCGGCATCGACGTGCTCGACGCGAACCCGAGGCGACGCGTCGACGGCGTCGAGGAACCCGACTGCCGATCCGTGGCCAGCCCGTCGGCGGAGGAACGTCCAGGTCTCGAGGCGGACCTGATTCGTGGTGAGGAACACCGTGTCGGCGTGTTGCTCCAGCAGCGCACGTGCATCGCGGTGGTGCGGGTCACGCGCGTTGCGGAGCGCGACCCAGAACGAGGTGTCGACGAAGATCATCGGTAGACGACGTCGTCGATGTCGCCCGGTTCGAAGCTGTCGGCGCCGATCATGCGGCTGAGCGGGTCGGCAGCGAGCGGCACGGTGGTCGGGAGCTCGGCGCGCACGATCCGGCGGATGATCGCCGCCTTCGACACGCCCTCGGCCGCAGCCTGCCGATCGAGCGCCGCGTCGAGGTCTTCCTCGATCATGATCTGCAGGCGCTTCATGGCGTCTGAGGTTACAGCAGTCCCCTGATGGTGACGTAAGAACGACACGACCATCTCCCTTCCGAGGATCGATCGAGGGCGAGGTGCCGAGGCGCGGGTGGAGCCGCACGCCGATCATGCACCGGGGGTGTGGCACTGCCAGGCGGCGAGCTTCGAACGTCTCTTCACCGGCCTGGAACGGTCGCTCGCCAGCCCCGCCGGCGACACGCTCGTCGACAGGTGATCCAGGCGCCGCCTACTACCGTTGACGGCGATGGACGTGCGGGCGACCCTCCGACGTGAGGTGTCCGTGGTGGACGCCGTGGTGACGATTCTTGCGGGGCTCTCCGTTGTGTTCCTCCTGATTCCGGGGCTTGCCCGCTGGCTGGGTTTGGCGTTACTCGCCCTCGTGCTGGTTCGGATCGGCCTACACGGCCGGATCCAACGCCGACGGTGGCCTGCGCGCACGGAGACAGTTCAGGGAGCAGCGTTGATCCCGTGGGACTGCGAGACGGTCTGGAACTTGGTGAAGCCTGCCGAGAAGACGCCGCTGCTCGACCCCGCCGTCAGACGTGGCTACCAGGTCCCGGGTACGCCGTCAGGCGTGGGCGAGCAACAGGTGAACGAGATGCTCGACGGCAGCATCCGGATCCTCGAGGTGGTCGAGTACGTGCACAACCGCAGGGCCGTGGTCCGGCAGGTCCAACCTCCCGCCGATGTGTCGTCGCGATCCATCCAGGCGGTCGAGCCGACCGACGGTGGCTGCGTGTACACGTGGGCCAACCAGATCGACGTGCAGGCAGGCCAGAGGATCCCGCGCGAGTTCGAAGCGGCATGGCACGAACACGTGCGACAGCAGGCCAACCGGATTCGCCAAGCGCTCACCGACGCGGGCGTGCCACAAGCGCAGCCAAGCCCACCGTTGCCCCCACCGACGGTCGGCTGACGCCATCTCACCGTCCGCCGGCGGGCAATCGAGTGCGCTGAACGATTCGAAGCCGAACCGGCGAGCGGTCCGCAGCATCGAGTCCTCATGAGTCGAGGCCGCCGAGGGCGGTCCAGTAGTCGGGGTCGTCGCTGAAACCGACGATCTCCACGACGTCGTCGTCCGCCAGCACGGCGACGAAGTCGACCACGCCGAAGAACGTGTCCACGACCGTGTACGCCCGGACGGTGGGTACGACGTCGTAGCTCAGCGCGTCGAACTCCCGGAACGCGAAGACGGCGGCAGCGAGCGGACCCGACACGAAGTCGTACTCCGACGGCCCACCTCGCGCCGAGCGCTCCTCGCCGAATCGTTCGTGAGCGGCTTCGAGGACGTCGGGGTGGACCGTGACGCGGCGGATCACGACGGCAGGAGACCGAACCGCTGCGCGGCCATCTCCTGCAGTCGACGGGTGGTGGGCGTGGAGACCTGGACGGCGCCGACGAGCGCTGCCTCGTACGGGATGGTCTCCCCTTCGTCGACGAGGCGCCAGCCGGGCTCCTCGTGCGAGAGGTCGCTGACCTGCGTGGCGGTCATGCCCTCGAGGTCGGTGAGGACCTGATCGATCGTCGCGATCTCCTCGGCGCTGAACACCGACAGGTCGGCCAGGCGGTCGGGCACGACGCGCTGGAGCTGCCGGCCGAGGAACTCGGTGATCTCGACGTGGGCATCGCCCGATGCGACGAGTCGCTCACGCACCGGGACCAGCCGCCGCGGCGCCGGCCCCCACGCGAGCTTCTGGTACGCGGCACCGGTGATCGGCGATCCATGACGGCGCACGTGCGCGAAGTCAGCGAAGAAGAGCACCTTGTTGAGCTTCGTGGCGCCGCCGGATCGGTCGGACCGAAGGCGGTCGGCCACGTACAGCACGAGTTCGGTGAACTTCTGCTCGTCGTAGTGAACGTCCATGCGATCGATCCTCGCGAAGGGGTGTGACAGTCGATCGTAGTGCTCACGACTCGCCCGTCCGGCGGGTCCCAATCGGCCAGGCGGTCGGCGGGGTGCGGAACGGCTGCTGACCCGGCCGCGGTGCGTCAGCGTGCGAGCGCTGTTGCGAATCGGGTGATCTCAGCGTCGGCGATGCCGTGGCGTCGTGCGACGTCGCGCCACGCTCCCGCTCGGTGCTGCACGTCGGCGACCGTGGTTGCGGCCGCGTCGCGTGTGAGGTCGAACCACTCGGCGCTGTCGACGAGCGCTGCCAGACCGTCGTCGCGCGATGTGGCACCGGCGATGCTGGTGACACGCGCCGTTCCGGGGTCGGGGTTCGGGTTGATGTCGAACACCGGGGCGAGTTCCCATCCGTTCGACCGGCGGAGGAAGCCGTGGTTGCGGAGGTGGTCGTCGACGTTGTTGATCGCGATCGAGAAGGCGATGCGCCGGAACAGCTCGTGGAGGTCGGCGCGGACCGTGCTGCCGTGGTCGGTGATGGCCTCGGCAACGTCGAGGTAGTCGCGATGCTCACCGTCGGCGCCACCGACGAGGGTCATGGCGCTGATGTACGGGACCCGCCCCGCAGGCGTGCGATCGAACCGGTCGAGCAGCAGCACGGGGTTGTCGCCGACGTCGACGAGCTCGTGCCGAGGCGTCGTGATGCCGCACAGCCGTGCGAGGTCGAGTGCCGTGGCTTCCCAGGCCATGACGTTCCACGCGTCGTTCGGATGCGGGAACTTGGCGAGGAGCAGCCGCCCGCCGTCGTCGACCGATGCCTTCGGCCGGGCACCGCCGAGCGAGCCGGTCCCCGCGTCGAGGAGTGTCTTCACGGCGCGATCGTCGTCGTCGGTGATCGCCTGGCGGGCAGCGTGCAGCAACGTGGGGAGCGCGATGGTCTTGGGGACCTCGCGACCCGGGCTCAGGTACTGGCCGGGTGCATCGAGCGACGTGTACCGCAGCGCGCCCTGCCGGGTGACATCGCTGACGCCGACGAGGAAGTCGACGTCGGTCAGCGTGCGCAACGTGCCGTGTTCGCGGCGGTGCTGCGCACGGTGGTGCTTCTCGACGAGGTTGCGTCCCCAGCGATCGGGTGCGCTGTCGCCGAACGCGCCGGGGAGGCCGGCGACGGTGGCTTGGCCGTGATGAACCGGGAGGTCCGGGCTGATCGACCAACCGTCGGCCCGCCGGAGCCAGGTGTCCGCGTAGACGAATCGTGTGGTGAGGACGGATCGTCGGCTCGTGAAGTAGGCGGTGCCGACCTCGGTCGTGTGACCCTGCCACTCGACGTGGACGACGACGTTCACGGCCGCACCCGCTGCGGCAACGCCTCGTCGGCACGGGCACGCCCGAGGTCGGTCTCGTACGGGTCGACGCTGCGGACGAGTTGGTCGAGCACGTCGAGTGCGCGAGCGACGTTGAGCACCACCTCGAACCCGACCGTCGTGTCACCGTGTTCGAGCCGGCTGACGGTGGCGCGCGCGACCCCGGCCCGCTCGGCCACCTGGGCGATCGTCAGCCGCTGCAGCTTGCGCCACGTACGCAGATGCTCGCCTATGTCGCCTGCCGCGCGCTGTGTGCGCTGCGGAACGGGCCTTGAAGCCACGCGCCACCTCCGTTAATGATCGCTACAGCGATCATAAGCGCCTTTTGTGTTCGCTACAACGCCCTGTAGTTCGGCAACGACCGCTCAACTGGGCGACACGCCGCACCGCTGCGCGTACCGCTCCGCTGCGTACCGACCACCATGCGGCACCGTCACCATTCGGGGTGAACGTTCGGCTCGGCTCTTGCAGTACGGGTGTGTGCGCTGTTGGGCTACCGGGTGCGGCGGGCGGGCTGCCGCGGATTGGGGCGGGCGATGTCTCTCGGAGTTGGCGATGTACGTGTTGCCGCACGGCAGCGCAGGGAGCGTGTGGCGATGTGGTGTCTCGCAGCGGGGCTGGCCGGTGGCGGCTGCTTCGACGAGTCGTCGGCGTCGGGCTCGCGTTCCATCGTGGTGTCGGACGGGGCCAACGCTGAGCCAGCGGCGCTCATGCCGGATGTCGTGTGCATGGATCTGCAGGACGCACAGGACCTCATCCAGGAGAGCGGCGTCTTCTACTCGAGGAGTGTGGATGCGACCGGTGAGGGCCGCAGGCAGATCCGCGATTCGAACTGGGTGGTCGTCGGCCAGGAGCCCGCTGCTGGTGCAGCGATCGGTGAGGGGGAGGCGGAGCTGTCGGTGGTGAAGGACGACGAGCCGTCCGGGTGCAGCTCGGCGGCCGGCGACGAGCTCGCAGCGCCGCCACCCACCACCATCGCCCGGACGACCGTGGCGCCGCCGACCACCACGATCCCACCGACAACGGTGGCGACGACGACCACGACGACGACCACGCTGCCACCGACAACGGCCGCGACGACGACAACGACCATGGCGCCGCCGCCTCCCCCGCCGACGACGACGCTCGCGGTGCAGCCATTCTTCCCGGCGTCGGAGTGCGACCCGAACTACGAGGGCGCATGCGTGCCGATCGCATCGGATGTCGACTGCGCCGGAGGCAGCGGCAACGGGCCTGCGTACGTGCAGGGACCCGTCTACGTCATCGGCAGCGACATCTACGGTCTCGACGGCAACGACAACGACGGCGTCGGGTGCGAGTCGTGAGCGCGAGGCGAATCGATCGTCAAGGTTCCTTCAAGGGGTGCCGATAGGGAATCTCGACGGAGGGAGTCCGATGGCGATCATGCGGCCACCGCTCGAGGAGTGCGACCGGCTCATCACACCGCTCAACGAGGGTGAGCGGCGGGTTGCGGAGAAGCTGAGCGAGCTCGACGACGACTGGACCGTCTACGTCCAGCCTCGCCTCGCGCAGGACATCCCCGACTTCGTCGCCGTCCACCCGCGCCTCGGCGTGTGCGCGATCGAGGTGAAGCACTGGGCGCGAGGCAAGTACCGACCCGCCGACGGCGGCACGATCGAGTACCTGTCGGGTGGGGTGTGGCAATCGAGCAAGGAGGCGCCGCGCTATCAGGCGAGCCGATACCGCTCGACCATCTACGAGCACTTCTTCGCGCAGCCTGACGACAGCCGGAAGCCGACCAAGGCGGTGCGGGCGATCGTCGTGCTCCCTGAGTGGTCGACGGCTGACGCCGAGAAGCTGCTGAGCGAGCAGGCCGTCTCGCCGGCCGAACGAGATGTGGCGGTGTTCGGCGGGGATGCGCTGCACCGCCCGGCGAGCGAGTTGGTCGGAACACCTCCGGTCGAAGTCAATCGAGCGTCGATCGCTCGCGTCCATCAGCATCTGAAGGCGTCGGTGTTCACGCTCGACTTCGTGCCGGCGCCGAAGCTGAGTCCGGGCGCGAAGAACATCGCCGACAATCCGAGCGACGCACGCAGACGCCGGGTCCGCGGTTCGGCCGGGTGCGGCAAGACGTACGGGTTGGCGGTCCGGGCCGCTCGCCTCGCCGCCGAGCGCAAGCACGTGCTGGTACTCACGTACAACGTGACGTTGGCGAACTACCTCCGCACGTTGGTGGGTGCCCGCTGCACGGAGCTCCGGGCGAGTCCGACGTTCGTGACGTGTGTGAGCTTCCACGGTCTGTGCAGTCGCATCGCCGACGACGCGGAACGGGCGGGCCTCACCTGTGACGTCCCGGAGGGAACGAAGTCGTACGACGTGTCAGTGGCCAAGGCGATGAGCGCCGGCGCACAAGGTTTCAGTCCGAGGTACGACGCGGTGCTGGTCGATGAGGGTCAGGACTTCAACCTCGACTGGTGGAACTTCCTACGGATCCACGTGGCCAAGCCCGATGCCGAGATGTTGCTCGTCGCCGACCCGACACAGGACATTTACGAGAACAAGGCGTGGACCGACGAGGAGAGCATGAAGGGTTCCGGCTTCGCCGGTAACTGGACGCTTCTGACCGGTTCGTATCGGCTGCCGCGCGACATGGCGCCGATCGTCAACACGTTCGCCGACCGGTACGTCGACGGCGAGCGCATCCACGCCGACATCCCGGACGACCATGTGGCGATCAGTGGCGAGTTCTTCCCGACGCGTCGCCGGTGGCTGAACATCGCGTCGACGGCCGAGCTCGGCCGATCGGTTGGTGAGGCGGTGGTCGAGTTGTGCCGCACAGACGACGACCTGTCGCCTGCCGACATCGTGTTCCTCTGCGAGGAGCATGAGCAGGGCCTCGATGCCGTCAAGGTGATCGAGCAAGCCGGCCTCCCCGTCCACCACATCTTCGCGAAGCACTCGCAGGACCAAGCCCGGCGCAAGCGCCGGTTCTGGCCCGACGCGCCCGGCATCAAGGGGTGCACGGTGCAGAGCTACAAGGGGTGGGAGACCCCGGCACTGGTGATGGGCATCGGGGCGAAACCGCACTCGCTCCGATTGGCGTACGTGGCGATGACGCGCCTGCGAGTGAGGGAAGGCGGCCCCGCCACCATCTCGGTCGTGAACGCACACCATGGAGCCTTCACGTTCGACTCCACGTTCGCGGTGTGGCGTCAGCTCGACGTTCCCCTGTGGGCTCCGCCAGTGCCGGCGGAGCGGTTGGGCTGAACCGGGCCCCGCCACGCTGGGCGCATCCACTCGTTCGAAGAGCAGAGCTGCGACAGTTCGACCGAGCTCGAGCAGGGGGTGCCGCCTCCCGGCCCAGCGGCCGTGTATCCGCTACTCAGTCAATGATCGTGCGACATGCCCGAGGGCACAACGCCGGTTCACTCAGGGCGTCTTCGGGCACGGCGATGAGCTCCTCGGTCACGGCCCACCGCCGTCCACGTGCCCCCGCTGTTGGTTCGGCGATGAACTCGCCAAAGCGGGTTCGAGACCACAAGTCGTGGGGTGGGAACTCCCAGCCCCACTCGAGCGTGCAGTGGACCATTGTGAGCACGTAGGCGTGACGCATGATCGACACGACGCGGGCGGCACCGATGCCATCAAGCGTGGTCGCGGTGGACGAGTCCCGGCCGACGGTGCCGGCCCAGCTGGCTTCGGTGTCGCCGGCCCGGACCAGCGAGCGCAGTATCTCGACAGCGCTCCCTCGACGGCCTTCCAGGGCAGAAACGCTGCTGCGACCTGCGAGCAGACTGTCGACCAGCGAGTCGTCGTCGATGGCGCGTCGACATACATCGAACGGCGAATCCTTGATCGAGACCACGAAGCCGGCACCCTCGCGCCGAAGCCCATGATCGAGGGCGAGCGCTCGTGCTTCGCTGTTCGACTGGTTCATGATGCCGATGACGCGGGGGAAGGTCGTGAGCTGCGGGATGCGGCGCAGGCCGGGAAGCCTTTGCAGCACTCCCTCGCTGAGGTCAGCGACGCCGCGCGGAGCCGACGCATCGACCACGATCCACCGACCGATGTTGCCGTAGTCGGTCAAGTGTCGGATCTTGTCGTCGAGACCATCGAGCATGCGGGTCTGGAAGAGGTGACCGAGGTTGTCGCGGATGCCGCCGTCGGCAAGACGGAGCTGCCTGTCTCCAGTGGTCAGCCAAGGCGGCAGACTGAGCCGATCGAGGTCGATCGTCACGGGCGCGAGCGCACCGGGAAAGGCCGCTGAGGCGCGAATCGCTTCGTCGACGCGGACGTCGCCGGGGTCGCTCGCCCCGTAAGTGGCCGACATGACCCACCGCGGTGACAGGTGGAAGTGCTCGCCGTGGCGTAGATCAGGCGTGCTGAAGACGTGGTTGACCGGGCCCGGCACCTCGTGAAGCCTGCGTGAGTGCAGCTCTGGCGCCGAGCCCATCATGGCGCGCAGGCGCCGGCGTCGGAGCAGCATCGCCACGGGTGGGACTCGCTCGGGTTAGGTGGGGTTCAGCGTCCTGCGTACCCACAGTTCCATCATCTCGTTGGTGCCGAGCACCAGCAGGTACCAGAGAATCGCGGCCGTGTAGACGGCAAGACCGATCAGAAGGACGGGCACCCACCACGGGAGCGAGCCGCGCAACGCGAACACTCCGGTAGCGACGGCCGCCAAGGCGGACACTGCCGAGATCGCAAGACGAAATGCGAACTGCCGGCCGTAATCCTCGAGTGGCGCGCCCTTGTCGACGAGGCGACGAGCGAACGGCCGGAGTTGGTCGACAGTGATCGGTTGGTCGGACCGGGTCGTGTTGGCGATGTAGCCGTTCGTGAGCGACCCGCCCGAGACCGAGTTGATCTGTTCGACGGTGCCGTACCGGTCAGCATCGAGGAGGTACAGGATCGACCCAAGCGCGAACGTCGCCGCACGCGTCCCGCCGCCTGAAAGGGCGAGCCCCAGCCGTGACTCGGTCGGAGCAGGACCGAACGCAACCATGTGGGACGGGCTGCTGGCGGATTGGTCGGCGAACGCGACCTTGATCTGGTCCACAACCTGCTGACAGAGAGCGCTGTCTTGCGAGTCGGATGAGAAGGACGAGAGCACGTCGACGAGGCAGCGGATCACATCCTGCTCGTCGTTGGGCCCGTCGAAGACGTTTGCAGCCTGAAGGGCGGCGCAGAGTGTGGGGCTGCGGTTCAACTGATCGACAGAGGCGCCGCCAGCCAGGCGTGGGCACGGCTTGTTCGTGGCCTGCTGCAGAAGTTCGGTGCGGACTCCCCGGTCCCGGAGCGCGGCGAGATTCGCGATCTGTTCCGCCACGTCGGGCGCCGTTGGACGCGAGCGATGCCCGAGTTCCGAGCGCTGCAGCAGCGAACTTGGCGATCCGCTCAACGATGCCGCCGGGCACGCCCGGTGCGGGCGCCGGAGGCGCAGCAGCTGCCGCGATCCAGCGGTCCCCGAGCAGCATCGCCATGCGTTGGAAGAGCCTGTCGGGGATCGAGATCAGGGACTGCCCCGATCGGACCAATCGACGCAATCGGTGTACGGCGCCCCCGTCGGCAGCCTCGACGGTCGAGCTGACTGCAGCGGCCGCGGCTTTGCCCGCCGCCGGCGGCGGGCCCGCTCTTGCGGCCGCTTGCCCCACCTTGTTCACGGCGTTCGCCACTCCGCCGAGGGACTGGCCGGCGACCTCCTCCCAGGACGTCGTCACTCGATCACGAGTGAGGTTCGGCGTCCTCCTGAGCCCTTGGCCGTGCGGCGCGA
The DNA here is from genome assembly GCA_022843125.1 of Ilumatobacteraceae bacterium. Classification (GTDB taxonomy): domain Bacteria; phylum Actinomycetota; class Acidimicrobiia; order Acidimicrobiales; family Ilumatobacteraceae; genus Ilumatobacter. The sequence goes on along the minus strand of JALHOG010000027.1, from coordinate 46,100 downwards.
ACTCACCCTCCAAGCTGATGTTGATGGGGGCATTGACGTAGTGCCCACCGATCACTTTCCCGGCTGGCGCCATGCGTGGAACAATGCCCAGCGCCCGACCCCGCCCGGAGGGACACGCGAGTGCCGCTGACCCGCGCCAGCGAGTGGCATAGCGCATGCCAGAGGGATTTACCCGGCTGCGCTACGGGCCGGCGCCCCTTGAGGCGACGGACGTAGGCGGGGATCCGCCGGTCGAGGCGGCCATCGCGTGAGCGTTAACGGTAGGCCGAGCCGTGAAGCCATCAAGTTGAGTCCGCACACTCGAAACAGACGAAACAAAACACTTGACTACCACTTGCCACCGGCGTACGATCGGAGGCATGGATGACTCGGCAAAGATCGAAGCGACAACGCGGGCGCTTCTCGACTCAGGAGGCATCAAGGTCGAGGGCATCGAGTTCAGCGACCTCGTGCAACTGGTTGTCGACGTTATCCACCAGCTCGACGCACGAGACGTGCGCACGAACGACTCGCTTACTGTTTTGCCGAGTCAGCCAGGCAGCGATGGTTCCTCGCTTTCCGACGCAGCTCCAAACGGTGGTACTACATCCCTGCCGGCGACGCCTACTAGTGCCGTCCTCTACAGGAATCGCGACGTCGTTCTCACCACGACTGAGGCGGCTGCGTACATCGGTATGTCACGGCCATACTTGGTGAAGCTCCTGGAATCTGGAGAGATTCCGTTTCACCGAGTAGGACGCGACCGACGTGTGAAGCTCAAAGATGTCGAGGCCTTTGTTGAGGCCAGAGACCGAGCAGCCGCCCGCTATCAGGCTGCTGCAATATCTCAGACAGTCAGCGAAGGCGAAGCACCTCAGCTCGTTTGACCTGGACGAACCAGAAGGTCTTCGACGCGATCGAGATGGCCGTCGTTCACGCGGCGCCGCCGTCTGATCAGCTTCGTAACACATTCGGACACCGGATCGCCGTTCACGTCGGTGCGGTTCGCCGATCGCGTCGACGAGATCGGCGCACGACCCTCGATCGGTGTGATCTCCGACAGCTACGACAACGCGCTCGCGGAAACCACGCACGGGCTGCATAAGGCGGCACGCGTCTTCGGGCCCGATGTCCGCGACAACGATACGGCGTCGCCGAACTCGAACTCGCGCCCGTGTCGTGGATGCACTGGTAAACGAGGAACGGCTCCATGGCCACTGCGGTGACATCCCGCCAAGAGAGTTCGGAGACAGCGTTCTAGGCTGCCCAACGGACCGCCACCCAGGGTTGGAAACCAGTAGCCCGAGCCTCCATCAAGCCCTAGGGCGATTTAGTGTGTCAATCATCAGTACGGGCGACCTCTTGGAAGCGCCCGTAGATGGCGACAGCAAGGGCACGCACAATGTGGCATAGGGTGCATTGCTCGCGATCGTGTGCTGCACTGCCGACGACCGTCGGAACGTACACATGGCCGCACAGCGCCCGAGTTGGATGCTGATACACGAGGCCATCCGGCAGATTGCGGCCAAACACGATATGGGCTCGCGAATCAGCCTCCGGGAGCGACAAAACGTTTGGGAGTGACTTCACGTCGAGGTTTGCCGCAAATGTGAAGCCGATGCTGCAGGGCACGGTTTGCCACGCTTCGTGTGGAACTCCCCGAAACACTCGGCGCGCGGCATCTACCAATCTGACATCGGCCTCTTGCTGCTGACCGGTGATCACAACTTCGAGCGAAGCTGCTCTCGAATCGGCGGCAGTCACGAGCCGAACCCCTACCTCCTGGCTCCCGATCAAGGCCGACGCCGTGCCGACAGCGTAGTCACCGCACGACGCGATCGATTGTAGTGCCCTTTCGTACAGCGACCTCACGATCTGCTCAGCGTGCTGTAGCCCACTCCACTCCTCGGCGCCGTCATGCTCCATGCGGGACGCAGCGTAGCCATTCGGTGTGACATACCCGGGCCGAACTTGCGCCGATACACGAAGGTGAGGCGCGCCAAAGAGCCGGAACCTCAGGGGTTCCGGCTCTTCGGCGTGTTCGGGCTCCGGCTTTCAGCAGGCGTAGGTTCCGGCGCTGAACGGCCGGCGAGTGATCCAAGCACAGCGGCCGGACAAGGCCGCCGCCCAGAACACACCGATCACCACGCCAACCATCTGCCAGGCCGTGGCGACGCTGATTGGGAAGAACATGATCAAGAGTGCGATGACTCCTGCCGTGCTCAGACCCGCCATCCACGCGACGTCCCACTTGGTGAGCCAGACGGTCGAGCCGCTGCGGGTCCACCCATGCACCGATTCGCTATCGGCCTCCGCACGGGCGAGGACTTCGGCAGCCCTCGCCTGGAACACCGGATCCGCCATTGCCGCAGAAACCTGAGCAAGCATCTCGTTAGAGACACCTCCGGAAAGTGCTCGCTCAGCAACGTCGGCCGACCGCTCGACCGGCAGCTCCAATGCGGGGGACGTGTCGGTCAAGGCCGACGCGTCTCCCACCATGAAGGCGGCACCTCCGAAGACCCCCAGGGCGGCGCCCCAGGCAAGGCACTTCTTCCATGACTTGATCACGGGCTAATCTCCTGTCTGGACCGCAGTAACTGTGAAGGGTCGTTGCGGTCCGGCTGAGGTGACCCTCTGGTCGGACGGCCAGAGGGTTGCCGTTTCTCCACCTGCCCAGCTCCTCGGTCCGCCAAGAAACGGCGACGACGGTTGACATGCGCCGCATGGCGGACGCAGAGGTGAGCGCACAAGGCGCCCCCAAGGACCCAGTAGGTGATTGCTGATTGTCAATGTGCTCGTCAACCGCTTGGTTGACGATCCGCATGGTACTCCGAGGTATCGCCTACGTCAACTGTATCGTCTGTTTCATTTGTTTCGATCGATGCCAGAAGACGCGCCGGGCATGGCGCTGAAGTACTGGCCTCGGATGCGTCGCCGGGCAGGCCAGTAGCTAATGCGCAGCGGCATGACGACGTACGCGGGACTGCAGCCCGGGCAGGCACTCCCGCAGCGGTGGCTATGGTGTTGGTGTGGGCGATGTGAGCGGGGCAGCGGCCGCGACTGCGGTGAATCTCGATGCGCTTCTGCGGCTGCGCCTTGTCGTCGCTCGGGTGGGTGAGCTCGATCTCGCCAGGTGGTGGAACACGAACGGGCAGCTCGGGTCGATGGGTGCGTCGGTGCTGCGCCGCGGCTTCCCCCGCACGTACCGGTTCGCCCAGGCTCGTTCCGTGTTCGCCGTTGCGGCGCATCGCTGCCGCGAGCTCTACAACCCGCCTGGCGCTGTCACGCTCTGGTCGCTGCCGGCAGAGATCGAGGACGACTTCAACGAGGCGTGGGCCTCGTGGATCGATCAGACCGCTGCCTGGGAGCCCTTCTTCGCCGACGTCGAGGCGTGCAGCAAGGACGTGGCCCACGAGCTCACTCGTCTAGGGCTCGCGACCGATGAACACCTCGATCAGCTCGCTCGCCTGAAGCGGTCGGCCGAGCAGCGAGCCGTCTCGGTCCCCGGCGAGTTCACCGGCTCATCGAACGATCTCACGATGCTTGCCCTCGCCTTCGCTCGCGGCGAGGACGGCAACCCGGCCGTCCCGTTCATGTCCTGGAGCGGGGGCGCATGATCGTGGCCGATCGCCAGCACGTGGTCTCCTCGTTCACCGTCATCAAGGGCGCGATGATCCCCGAGACCTACGACGTGCTCGCCCGCTGGGACTTCGATGCCGACAAGAAGGCGAACCTCGACCGCCTGCGCGACGAGAACTTCATCGGCGCGTCGAGCAGCAACTGGCTCCGCGATGTCGGCAAGGTGCTGAACCGCCGGCTCGATCCCGCCGGCCGTGACCGTCCCCTCGCCGTGCTCGCAGAGGGCAACCTGCCGCTCGACGAGTGGAAGCCGATCCTGCTGTGGCACATCACACGCGACGAGTTCTTGTTCCGCGACTTCTTGGTGAACTGGCTCTTCGACGCCTACCAGCGGGGGCTCTACCGCATCCATCCCGTCGACCTCCACGAGTACCTCATGTCGCTGTCGAAGCGCGGCGGTCAGACGGAGCACGACTGGTCGCCGACGACCCTGGAGCGGGTCGCCACCGGGCTCCTCAAGATGGCGGCTGACTTCGGGCTCCTCGCCGGCGGCACGGTGAAGGAGTTCGCTCGTTTCCACCTGCCCGAGCGCAGCTTCACCTATCTCGTCCGTGCGATCCTTGAGCACGAGGACGGCAGCCCTCAACGCATGCTCGCCTCAGCCGAATGGCGCATGTACCTGATGCGCGAAGACGACGTCGTTAACGAGCTCCTCCGACTCCACCAGTTCAAGGCGCTCGAGTTCGAGCAGGCGGGATCGCTCGTGCAGCTCACGCTCCCGCATGCATCGCCGCTGGCCTTCGCCGAGGAGCTCGTGGCATGAGCGACGACCTTCGCACCCGCCTCACGAAGCAGCTCGAACCGGTGCTCATATCGCCCGACCCGAGACCACAGATCAGCGCCTACCACGACATGCCGTACGCGCTGTTCCGCTACGACCCGACGGACGAGCTGCTGCTCCGCAAGGAGCTCTCGCTCCTCACCATCCGGCTGGAGCAGGCCGGCAAGCGCGTCACCCGCATCTCCCTCGCCGAGTGTCTCGAGGAAGCGATGACCGCCGTGCGCCCGCTGGAGAATTGGTTCGAGCTGGAGCGTCAGCAGGGCACTGCGACCACGATCGAGACCATCCACTCAGCGCTGTCACGCCGAGCACCGCTCGACGACCTCGTCGCGCAGCGCATGCCGACCGACCCTGATCCGCTCACCGACGTGGTGCTCATCCATCGTGCCGGCGCGCTGTTCCCCGTCTACCGCACCTTCACCCTGCTCGAGCTCCTCAAGGGGCGCGTCGTCGTCCCGACAGTGCTCTGCTACCCGGGCACGCTCGACGGAGCAGCGGGGCTCCGGTTCATGGGTGTCCTCGAAGCCGAGCACAACTACCGACCGAAGATCTTCTGAAGAGACCAGCATCGACATGAGCACGTCCACCATCCGTGATCTGTTCGCCAACGACGTCGCGCGCCCGATCGAAGAGGTCATCAAGGTCGATCAGACCGACGAAGACGTCATCAAGTTCGAGATCGACGAGTACGTCGTCACCGACGCGATCGCGAGCCACTACGCAACGATCCTCGACGTCTTCCACGAGGTGCCCAACAAGCCGCGCGATGGCGTTGGCGTCTGGGTGTCGGGATTCTTCGGCTCCGGTAAGTCGAGCTTCGCCAAGATGCTCGGCCTCGCGTTGGAGAACCGGCCGATCGTCGGCACACCAGCCGGTGAGCGGTTCGCCGCGCGCACCAACGTGAAGGTGCAGGTGCTGCTCAAGCAGATCGCCGAGAAGATCCCCGTCCACGCGGTGATCTTCGACGTCTCGACCGACCGTGGCATCCGGAGCGGCAACCAGACGCTCACGGAGATCACGTATCGCCTGCTGCTCCGCAGCCTCGGCTACGCGGAAGATCTCGACCTGGCCGAGCTGGAGATCGGGCTGGAGAAGAAGGGCGAGCTCGACCAGTTCGAGGCGATCTTCCAGGACGTGCACGGCACCGAGTGGGACGATGCGAAGCTCGATGTCGGCTTCGCCTTCGGCGAGGCAAGCGCTGCCATGCATCGCATGCGGCCCGAGACGTACGCCGACACCGACTCGTGGTGGCGTTCGGCGAAGGACAAGGCCGACATCAACCCTGGCAAGCTCGCCGACCGAGCGACTGAGCTGATCGCACGCCGCAAGCCGGGCCACACGCTCGTGTTCGTCGTTGACGAGGTCGGCCAGTTCGTCGCACGTGACGTGCAGAAGATGCTCGACCTGCAGGCGATCGTGCAGCAGCTCGGCGTGAAGGGCCGCGGGAAGCACTGGCTGGTCGTCACGTCGCAGGAGAAGCTGAACGAGCTGACCGCCGGCCTCGACGACAAGAAGGTCGAGCTCGCCCGCTTGATGGATCGCTTCCCGATGCAGGTGCATCTGGAGCCGTCCGACATCTCCGAGGTCACGTCGAAGCGCGTGCTGTCGAAGAACGCGGCGGCGCAGAAGCAACTCGGCGAGCTGTACGAGCAGCACCGCGGTCAGCTCGCCAGCCACACGAAGCTGTCGGCCGACATCACGCTGCCCGAGCTGAGCCGCAGCTCGTTCATCGACCTCTATCCGCTCCTCCCCTACCAGATCGACCTCATCATCCAGGTTGTGTCGGGCCTGCGCACCCAGGGCGGCGCGAGCAAGCACGTCGGTGGCGCGAACCGCACCATCATCAAGCTCGCCCAGCAGCTACTGATCCATCCCGACGTCGGCCTCGCCAAGCGGGACGTCGGCGACCTCGCACGGCTCGATCAGATCTACGACCTCGTCGAGTCGAACATCGAGGGCGAGATCCGCGCCAAGATTCGCCGCATCCCCGATCAGGTGCAGCACCCGCTCGCCGCAAGCGTCGCGAAGGTCATCTGCCTGCTGCAGTTCGTGCAGAGCGTGCACCGCACACCGGAGAACATCGCCGCCTGCCTGTACCGCCAGCTCGGCGCCCCCTCGGAGCTGGAGTCGGTGAAGGAAGCGCTCGCTGCGCTCGAGCGGGGCAACCTCGTGCGCAAGGGCGACGACGGCTACCGCATCCCCACGCCGGCAGAGGACGACTGGGATCGCATCCGCAACGGCACGAACCCGAAACCCAGCGACACCAAGCGGCTCCACAGAGAGATGCTCACCGGGTTCTGGAAGCCGCAGCCGACCTACACGCTCGACAATGTGAAGCCCTTCCGTGCCGGCCTCGTCATCGACGGCCACGAAGAGGAGAAGGGCGACCTGATGGTGCACCTCGCTCTGGCGGAGGAGGGTGATGCGTTTGAGCAGCTCGTCAGGGAGATGCGAGCGCGCAGCCAGCAGGAGATCGACGCCATCTTCTGGGCGGTTCCACTGTCGGACGCGATCGATCGCGAGTCGGTCGAGCTGTTCCGTAGCCGCGAGATGGAGTCGCGCAAGGGTCGTGAAGCGCGCACGCCCGATCAGGCACGCCTGCTCGCCGACGAGCGGAACCGTGCTCGGCGCCATCAACAGGAGCTGCAGCGGCTCCTGCGTGCTGCCTGTCTCGGCGGTTCAGCCTTCTTCCGTGGCAACGACCGGAGCCCGAGCACCGGTGCTGGCGACATCGGCCGCGCGACCGCAACGATGCTCGACCAGGTGCTGCCCGACGTGTTCACACGGTTCCGCGACGGCGCCGCCAAGCCCGCCGACGCGCGCAAGGGGCTCGATGCGCTGATGACCGCTGCGGACCTCCAGGGCCTGCCGGCGGTGTTCCCATCGCTGCGCCTGTTGCGCGATGAGGCCGGCAAGGTGGTGATCGACGCCGACGGCAACGACGCCCTTCGCGACGTGTTCGCGAAGATCGAAGAGGGCGCCAACCTTGGCCGGCGAGCGACCGGCAAGTCGCTAACCGAGAACTTCGGCGCTGCGCCGTTCGGTTGGGACCTCGATGTCGTGCGCCTGTTCGTCGCCTCGCTGATGCGAGCTGGGCGGATACAGATGACGCACAAGGGCGACAACGTCGACGATCCGCAGTCGGTCGCTGGGCAGGACGGCCTCGGGAACAACAACCACTTCAAGGCGGCGATGTTTGCTCCCAAGAAGGGCATCGACTTCGCGGAGCTGGTCAGGGCGAACGAGCACTACAAGGCGACGTTCGGCTCGGAGATCAAGGAGCTCAACGAAGGGCCCGTCGCCCGTGCGATCCGGGCGGCGATCGATGCCCACCGTGACGACATCGAGATCGAGCGGAACCGGCTGTCGTCGCATCGCCTTCCGGGTGTCGATGTCCTCGAGGAGGCCCTCGCCGAGGCGAAGGCGATCATGCGAGGGACGGAGGGCGATGCCATCGTCAGCTTCAACTCGTCGCACGAGAAGCTGAAGGACGGCATCAAGCGGGCCGGCGAGCTGAAGCAGAAGCTCACATCCGACGCGCTCGCATCGGTCGAGCACGCCCGCCGGGCGCTGCTGACCCAGTGGCCGTTCCTCGACGCCGAGCCCGATCTGGCTTCGGACGTCCGGGACGCAGCGGAGAAGCTGCGTGACTACCTCGACCAGGAGCTGTTCTTCCGCGAGCTGGCGAGTATCGATGCCGCGGCCAAGGTGATCGTCGATGAGCACGAGCGCCGCTTTGGCGAGGCGCTCGCGGCCAAGGTGGAGGCGTACGCCCGCGCGCTCGCGCAGCTCACGTCGGCAGCGGAGTGGCCGTCGCTCGATGACCCCGCCAAGGAGCAGGTCGCCGCACCGCTCCAGCAGCATTCGGTTGACGACGGCTCGTCTCAGCCGCCGATCCTCCAGCTTCGCGCCGATCGCGATGCGTGCGCCGGTCGCTTGCAGCAGGCGATGACCGAAGCGCAGCGGATCGTGGAGGGCGAGCGCATGGTGTTGGTCGACATCGAGCCGTTCTTCCGGGGTGGCATCAGCGACCCCGAGCAGCTCAAGGCGGCGCTCGATGGCCTGAGGGCCGAGTGCGAGCGCCACATCGCCGCTGACAAGAAGATCTTCGTCAGGTAGGCCGTGGAGAAGCATCTTCGTAACGCGATCGGGAGTGCGGCCCAGGCGGTCAGGCGGCTGCTCGAAGCGGAGTACGCCGAGCAGCTCGATGGCACCTTCGATGTCCAAAGGTCCGGCTCGATCGCCGACGTTCCGGGTGCGCACCTGTCAGCGGAGCAGCGACTCGCTCGCAGCAAGGTCGTGGCGGCGATCAGCTACCACACGGCCTCCGGGCTCAAGCCCGCTGAGGCCGTCGAGCGGTTCATCCGCGACACAGCGTTCACCACGCTCAACCGCTTCGTGGCGCTCAAGATGCTCGAAGCCCGGGGGTTGCTCCAACCGGCGATCTCCGATGGGGAGAGCTCGTCGGGCTACCGCGAGTTCACGGGCCTGGCGCCAGGCCTCACGACGCTCGGAGACGGCGTTGGCTACCACCTGTACCTGGAGACGCTGTTCGACGAGCTGGCCGCCGAGGTGAAGGTGCTCTTCGACCGGCACGACGCTGCGAGCCTGCTCTGGCCACGCCGTAATGCGTTCGAGGCGATGCTCACGCATCTCAACGCAGTCGAGCTCGCGCCGGTGTGGGCCGACGACGAGACGATCGGCTGGTTCTACCAGTTCTTCAACAGCAAGGAAGAGCGCCAGCAGATGCGCGACGAGAGCCAGGCGCCGCGCAACAGCCGCGAGCTGGCCGTCCGCAACCAGTTCTTCACCCCGCGATATGTCGTCCAGTTCCTCGTCGACAACACGCTCGGTCGCACGTGGATCGAGATGACCGACGGCGACACCGCCCTGGCGGAGCGATGCGAGTACTTCGTGACGCTGGAGGACGAACGCCCGCCCCGGCCGATCAAGGATCCACGCGACTTCCGGATCCTTGACCCGGCCTGCGGCTCGGGGCACTTCCTCCTCTACTGCTTCGATCTGCTCGACGTCATGTACCGGGAGGCCTGGGAACGCGGGCTCGGCACCGACGAGGCGACCGGTCACTCGCTGCGCGACACCTACCCGATGCTCGAGGAGCTCGAGCGAGCGATCCCGTCGCTCATCGTCGAGCGCAACCTGCATGGCGTCGACATCGACCCCCGTGCCGCGCAGATCGCTGCCCTGGCGATCTGGCTCCGCGCCCAGCGCGCCTGGCGCGATGCCGGCATCGACGCCGCCGACCGGCCGCAGATCCGGAGGACCGGCATCGTCATCGCCGAGCCGATGCCCGGCGATCCCGAGCTGGTCGCTGACTTCGCTCGCACGCTACAACCGCCGCTGCTGTCGCGTCTGTTCATCGAGATGGTGCAGGCCATGACCCTCGCGGGCGAGATGGGCACCCTGCTTCGCGCCGAATCGCTGCTCGTTGACGAGATCGCCCGAGCGCGAGGCGAGTTCGTCAACCAGCGCATCCAGCCCCAGACGCTGCCCGGATTCGGCCCCGACGTCGAGCAGGGTGAGCTCGACCTCTCGGGCATCGACGACGACGCCTTCTTCGCGGAAGCCGAGGACCGACTGCTGCAAGCGCTCTCTTCATTCGTCACCAACGGCGGTGGATCTGATTCGGCCCGCCGACGCCTCTTCGCCGACGATGCAGCACAGGGTGTCGCGCTGCTGGAGCTGCTCCGGATGCGCTTCGACGTCGTCCTGATGAACCCTCCGTTCGGCGCCGGAAGCACAAAGGCGAAGAAGGTCTTCGACGCCAGCTACCCGAAGACGAAGAACGACGTCTATGCCGCTTTCGTCGAGCGGGGCGTCCAGCTACTACTGGGCGAGGGCATGCTCGGGGCGATCACATCGCGTGCGTGCCTCTTCCAGACCCGATTTGAGAAGTGGCGGGAGGACATCATCATGTCGCTGTGCAACCTCGATGTCGTAGCAGACCTTGGTTCCGGAGTGCTTGATGGCGCAATGGTTGAGGTCTGTGCCTATTCATTGCGGAAGCGCTGATGGCAAGTACCAAGTTCCTAAACGTAGTTGCGGTGCAAGACAAGGCTGCGTCGCTGAAGTCGTTGTGTTGCGATCCTGGCGGTGATGGGGAGAAGGTCACTCACATCGAGCTCGATGAGTTCCGGGCGATACCGGGATCACCATTCGCCTACTGGACGACCGACCACATTCGGCGGCTGTTCTCTGAGCGCCCGCTGGAATCGGACACAGGCCGCATAGCCCGACGCGGGCTGCCGACTCACGACGACAGCAGATGGCTTCGCCTCATTTGGGAAGTCCCTCCAGGCGGCGGCCTAGCCCCGCTTGCCAAGGGAGGCGAGTACCGGAAATACTACACGGACTTGCATCAAGGAGTTCGCTGGAATGACGGTGGCCGGGAGCTAAGGGTCTCGAAGCTGGAACGTCTGAGGCTCGGCGAACTCACGGCAAACAACTCCAAGCTGTGGAGCGAGTCGCACTACGGGCGCCCAGGTCTCTTCTGGCCACGCCGAGCCACGGGTCTTTGCTTTCGCCCTTTGCCTTCAGAAGCCATTTTTGGTGATAACGGGCCGTCGGTCTTCGTTGAGAGAGACGACCGCCAAGAGCTAGCTACGTTGCTTGCTCTTCTGAACAGCTCCGTCTTTGAACTTCTCGTGAACCTTCAGGCCGGGCGAGTGGCGCTTGCGAAGTCTTACGAGGTTGGCCAAGTCCGGTGCGCGCCAGTGCCAGACCTCGATTCGGAGCAGTCCAGTCGACTAGCAGAGCTTGGTCTGAGCGCGTGGTCCATTACTCGCCGCATCGTGGCCTCGGACGAGACATCACATGCATTCCGCATCCCGCGGGTCCTGGAGGCACGCCAAGAGTTCTTCGATGCGAGCGTTGTGGCGGCGATGGAACTCGAAGCTCAGTTGGAGAATGATCTGGCAGCGATCGACTCCTCATTGAACGCCATTGCATGCGAGGTGTACGGAGTCGACCCAGGCGACGTCGCGCTCATGATCGAGGCATTTGGGTCTAACGACGAGGAAGTCGACACATCGATGAACCGAGATGAGTTCGATGCTGAGGCCGCTTCGGGTGTACATGAGCCGCAGGCGCTTGCCAACAACCAGCTCGTTCACGCGGAGCAGCTGCTGTCTTGGGCCGTTGGCGCCGCACTCGGACGCTTCGACCTTCGGCCTGCGGTTGGAGCAGCAGAATGGCCATCAGATCCTAACCCCTTTGACCCGCTACCTGAGTCCGCACCTGGGATCCTCGCTGAGTCGGGGGCTTCGCACATATCGCTGCTCGATGACTATCCGGTCAGCGCGTCCCCGGTTCTAGTAATCGATCCAGGACACGAGTTCGACCTTGTGACTCGCGTGCGCAAAGTCTTTGACGCAGTCTTCGCGAACGAGGCGGATACTTGGTGGTCCGATGTCGAGGGAGCCCTTGGCCGGAAATACGGCATTGACGGTTGGCTACGGCGCAACTTCTTTGACCGTCATCTCACCTTGTACTCACAGTCACGGCGCAAGGCACCGATCATCTGGCCCATCGCCACTCGGTCGGGGGTATATCAGGTCTGGGTCTACGCGCATCGGATCACCGCCGACAGTCTCTTTCAGCTGTTGACCGATGTAATCGAGCCGAAATTGGCCTCCGAGCAGCGTCAACTGTCGGATCTGGCCCAGGAATTTGGGCCGTCACCGTCTGCATCGCAGCGCCGTGCCCTGGACGCGCAGCACTCGTTGGTGGATGAGCTGATCGAGCTGCATGACGAGATGCGAACGGTGGCGCCGTTGTGGCATCCGGATTTCAACGACGGGATCGCGGTCGTGCTCGCGCCTCTGTGGAGACTGTTTGCTAATGATCGAGCCTGGTCCAAAGAACTAGAGACCCAGTGGACTAATCTCGCAAGCGGCGAGTACGACTGGGCGCAGCTCGCCATGCACATTTGGCCTGAACGCGTCATCCCCAAGTGCGCTGAGGATCGCAGCTTGGCGATCGCCCACGACCTCGAGGACGTCTTCTGGGCCCAAGACGACACCAACCCCGACGAGTGGCACCCACGACGCACACCCACCACACCGATCGACCAGCTCATCGCCGATCGCACCAACCCCACGATCACCGTTGCGCGAACCCACCCCAACCCATGACCGACACCTTCCACGCCTACGTCGCCAACCAGCTCGCCTCGCAGCTCAAGCAGCGCATCGTCGTCTGGTACGACCCGCGGGCTGAGTTCGAGCCGTTCATCCGGCAGCTCATCGGCGGAGAGGCCAACGACCTGCCAGTTGCTGCGACCGTTGGCGACGTCAGCGCTCACGTGGTGGTGGACGACGGGTCGCGCTATGCGACGCGGTTCCGGGTCGAGGCGCTCGTCGCCGCCGACGAACCGAGCCCCGTGGTGGTCTACCTGCCAGGGGTCAAGCGCGAGGGCGACAGCTCGGTGCTGATGGAGCTGGAGTGTGCCGGCGGCAAGTGGGAGCCGCAGCTCCGGCACCTGGCACGCAACGCGCTGCGACAGCGATACACCGACGGCGTCATCGACGAGCTCCTCAACAAGGAGTCGACGACCTACGACGACATCGCCCGGGCGCTCGCCGCAGACGGTGCGCAGCCACCGACGGCGCTCAAGACGATCCTGAAGAGCGCCGCGCCGGACAGCCAGGTCGCTGAGTGGCTCGCGCACGACGCGACCGACGCCGACATCGTGGCCAAGGAGGCGGTCGACGAGCTCGGCAAGCTCGTCACGTCGCGGCTCGGCCTTCCGCTCGACGGCGACGACCTCACGAAGTGGCGTCGCATCGTCGCTCGCACTGCGCTTGGCTTCGAGTTCCGGTCCGACCTGCAGACCGTGCAGCCGAGCGAGCTCGCGAGCCTGCCTGCGGCCACGGCCGACCAGGAGCGCAGCGCCCGGGCGATCTGCCAGGCGTTGCGCACCCATCACGGTGACGAGTATCCGGCGATCGCCGATCAGGCAGCGACGGAGCTCCAGCTCGGCGAGCACTCGATCGACCCACTCGAGCTCGGCTCGATCGACACGTTCCGCTTCGAAGAGCGCTCGCTGCTCCGTGCATGCGGCGAGCTCGTACGAGACGGCCAGTACCAAGTAGTGCTCGACGTACACTCGCAACGCTCAGGCAGCTTCTGGCTGTCGCAGGAGCTCGACCGCCAGGCGCAATGGGAGGCGATCCGCCTCGCTGCCGAGCTCGGCGCCGCTGCGGACACCGTCGAGGCCGACTTGGTCAAGCCACCTCGAACGGTCGCCGACTGGGTGGACCGCTACTCGGAGCGATGGCACGTGCTCGACCGTGCCCAGCGGCACCTGGAGGCGTGGATCCCCAAGCTCGACGACGACCCCGACGAGATCGCGATCAACGCCGTCCGGAACCGGTACGACGCCACGCTCGACCGGCTCGCGCTCGGTTTCACCGACGCGCTGCAGACGGGGAGCTGGGACACCGCTCCGGTGCTGCCGCAGACCAGCGTGTTCGATCAGGTGAAGCCGCCCCAGGGACCCGTCGCCTACTTCCTCGTCGACGCCATGCGGTACGAGATGGGTGCCGAGCTCGCGTCACGGCTCACAGCGCACGCCGAGGTGTCGATCCGACCGGCGCTCAGCGTGCTGCCCAGCATCACTGTCACCGGTATGGCGGCGCTCATGCCCGGTGCTGCGCAGAGCTACGACGTCGTCGCCGACGGCGGCAAGCTCCAGGCGCGCATCGGCGACAACCTGCTGCCCAACCTCGCCGCCCGGAAGAAGCACCTCGCGGCTCGGGTGCCAGCGTCGGTCGACATGGAGCTGAGTGACGTGCTCAGCACCTCGCGGAAGGGCCTGGAGAAGAAGATCGGTAAGGCCGAGCTGATCGTCGTCCGCTCGCAAGACATCGACCTGTTCGGAGAGGGCGGCAGCTCCGCCGCCCGCACCGTGATGAACACGGTGATCGACCAGCTCGTGCAGGCGGTCCGCAAGCTCGCCGACGTCGGCGTCGGCCGGGCGGTGATCGCCTCCGACCACGGGCACATCTACGCATCGCGCGACCGCGAAGAGGCGATGCGGATCGACGCCCCGGGCGGCGACACCGTCGATCTGCACCGCCGGTGCTGGATCGGCCGAGGCGGCGCGACACCGGCAGCCACCGTGCGTGTCTCCGCATCGAGCCTCGGGAATGCGGGCGATCTGGACTTCGTCTTCCCTAAGGGCTGCGGCGTGCTGAAGGCCGGCGGCGACCTCGCGTTCCACCACGGCGGCATCTCGCTCCAGGAGATGGTCATCCCCGTGATCAGCGTGCGTACGAAGGGGGGCACCGCGTCGGTGAGCGCCCCGGCCGGCGCGCAGGTCGAGATCACCGAGGTCCCCGACGTAATCACGAACCGCATCTTCACCGTGAAGCTCCGCTTCGCCGGCATGTACCCGCCGCCGGTCCGTCCGGTCCTCATCACCGACGGCCGCGAGGCCGGCACCGTGCAGCTCGCGCCAGGGGCGCAGCTCGACCGCAGCACCGGCATCGTCACGCTGGCGGCCGGCGAGACCGCCACACTGGGGTTCGTGCTCGAAGACGACACCGCTCCCTCGGTTCGTGTGGTCGTGATCGACCCATCCTCGGACGCCGAGCTCTATCGGTCGCCCGCCGACATCCCTGTGCAGCTTGGAGTCGGATGATGGACACCCCGCCCCGCGACGCCCTCGACGACAAGGTCAACACCACCTTCGCCGGCAAGGTCGTGCGCAAGGACCTCGTCCGCAATGTGAAGGTCGGCGCCAACGTGCCAGTGTTCGTGCTCGAGTTCCTGCTCGGCAAGTACTGCGCCTCGTCCGATCCGGTCGCGATCGAGATGGGGATGCAGGTCGTCAACGACACGCTCGCGGAGAACTACATCCGGCCCGACGAGTCGATGAAGGCCCAGAGCAAGGTGATGGACCAGGGCCGCCACAGCTTCATCGACAAGGTGAAGGTGCGCGTCGCCGAGGGCGAACGCTGGGGCGAGGCGGTCAACTTCGGTGAGCGCTACCTGCACATCCCGCCCGAGTACCCGCGCGAATACGAGCGCCTGCTGACTGGCGGCGTGTGGGCGCAGATCGACGTGAAGTACATGTACGACGACGAGTCGAAGGGCAAGCACTCGTTCTGGATCTCGCGGCTCGAGCCGATCCAGATCGCCACCTTCAACCTCGATG
Source organism: Ilumatobacteraceae bacterium (assembly GCA_022843125.1). Taxonomy (GTDB): domain Bacteria; phylum Actinomycetota; class Acidimicrobiia; order Acidimicrobiales; family Ilumatobacteraceae; genus Ilumatobacter. The sequence continues at coordinate 30,522 of JALHOG010000027.1, read as the reverse complement.
AGTACCGGTCGAAGCGGACCGAGTTCACCACCGACGAGTGGACCGACTTCATGATCCGCAGCATGGGCTACGAGCCCAACGAGATGGACCGGCGGCTCAAGCTGCTCTTCCTCACCCGGCTCATCCCGCTGGCGGAGCGCAACTACAACCTCGTCGAGCTCGGGCCGCGCGGCACCGGCAAGAGCTACGTGGTGCAGGAGATCTCGCCATACGCATCGCTGCTCACCGGGCCGACCACCGTCGCGAACCTGTTCGGCCACATGACGGGCCGGCAGAAGGGCATGGTGCAGATCTGGGACGTCGTCGGCTTCGACGAGGTCGCCGACCTACAGAAGATGCCCAAAGAGGTCATCACCACGATGAAGACCTACTGCGAGTCGGGCAGCTACCAGCGCGGCACCGAGTCGGCATCGGGCGACGCCAGCATCGCCATGTTCGGCAACACCAACCAGCCGATCGACGTCATGGTGCAGAGCGGGCACCTCTTCGAGCCGATGCCCGACATCATCCGCGACGACATGGCCTTCATCGACCGGCTGCACTACTACCTGCCCGGGTGGGAAGTGCCGAAGATGCGCACCGAGCACTTCACCAGCCACTACGGGTTCGTCGTCGACTACCTCGCCGAGGCGCTGCGGGAGCTGCGCAAGCAGAACTACACCGAAGTGCTCGACCGCCACTTCTCGCTCGGGTCGCACCTCAACAGCCGCGACAAGAAGGCAGTGCGCAAGACAGTGTCCGGGCTGATGAAGATCCTCCACCCGCACGGCATCGTCAGCAAGGACGACCTCGCCGAGATCGTCGAGTTCGCGATCGAGGGACGGCGGCGCGTGAAGGAACAGCTCAAGAAGATGGGCTCGTTCGAGTACTACCAGACGTCGTTCAGCTACATCGTCGAGGAGACCGGCGAGGAGCGCTTCGTCGGCGTGCCCGAGCAGGGCGGGCGCGACCTCATCGCACTCGACCCGCTGGCGCCTGGCTCGGCGTACGCAACGGGTGTCGCCTCTGATGGGACCGTCGGCTTGTTCCGGATCGAGGTGTCGGTGTCAGCCGGCACCGGGAAGCTCAAGACCGCCGGCGGCGTGACCGGATCGATCAAGGAGTCGGTGAACCGAGCGTTCGCCTACATGCAGTCGAACGCCAGCGAGCTCGGCATCGGCCGCGAGCTCGGCGTGTCCGACTTCCACATCGAGGTGATCGACCTCCTCGCCAACCGAGTCGACATCGAGATCGGCGTCGGCTTCTTCACCGCAATGATGTCCGCCCTCCGCTCGAGCCCGCTCGCAGCGGGCCTGGTCGTGCTCGGCGACATGAGCGTGCAAGGCAACCTAAAGCCGGTGCGTTCGTTGGTCGAGCCCCTGCAGGTCGCCAAGGACAACGGCGCCAAGCGAGCTCTCATCCCCATCGAGAACAAGCGAAGCTTCCTAGAAGTCGACGCCGACATCGTCGAACACGTCGACCCGGTCTTCTACGGCGATCCGCGAACGGCAGCACTCAAGGCTCTCGGAGCGACATGACCAAGACCCACTCACGCGGACAACGGGCAGCGCGTCGCTTGCTCGCTGGCCTCGCGTTGGTCGCCACTGCAACAGCGACCTATCTGGCGTGGAACGAATCGGAGTCGCGATGGAACTCCTTCCTCCTCGGACTCTTCCTTGGCCTCGCTGTCGACATCGGCGTGTGGGCGGCGCGCCAGACCGATCAGATCGGCGTAGTCGGCTGGAGTTTCCTCACCGCGGGAGTCTTCCTCATTCCCCACGCGGTGCTTGGGTTGCTTCTACTTGGTTCGTCGTCCGAGGTTGTAGCGACGCTTGTCGGAAGTACCGTTCTCCCCGCTGTGACCCGTCTACAGAGGTTCGCATCGTCATGAGAGTAGCTAGCTAGTACTCAGGCGAACCGACGCCTGGCCCGTCTCCGCGACGTCCAGGGCGTTCCGGAATGCCCGATGGATCGTAAATGTCGCCCCCGCTAGGGAACTCGGCCTCTCCGCCAGGTCTGGTTCCTGGTAGCTGTAGAGGTCTTTCGAATCACCGCTGCGGCGAATGCCAAGAAATCCAATCCGATACAACAGGCGAACGAGCGGACTGTACCGTTCGGTCCAGTCGTCATCTCCGGACGGAGCATCCCAAATCGGAGTAGCCAGCTCGGACACCCATCTCGTTCCTTCGAAGTCCCCTCGCGCGACCAATAGGGCGACGTCGTCCAATCGCTGGCGAACCATGAGGTCGTCCATCGGCACCGTTGCCTTTCTGAAGCACGCGAAGACCTGATCAATCCCCGGATACGTCGGCTTCCATTCGTCTCGAAGGGCGAGCAAACGTTTGTGCGAGTAGCCCTGCTCAGCGGCACGGATATCAGCCCAAGACATTTCGTCCTTTTCAGGATCGATGCTTAACGCCTCGTTGAAGAAGGCGATGCAGTCGCGCGGTCGCATGAGCGTGCGATCCAACATGTACTGCAACGGATCCTCCCGCCGAGGACTCTTCTTGGGGAGCAGCGAGAACACGCTTTGAATTTCCGGCCTGTCATGTAAATGGGCCGCCGCTCGGGTGCGTTCATCCAACAGAAGCCGGAGATCCTTAAGCCCCCATCGAAGGTGTAGCGATAAGGCCCGAAATTTCTCCTCTTGGCCGCCGCTACGAGATCCAAAGTTGAGCTGCTCAAAGATATTGGTACGCAATGCAACAACGATCTTGAGGTTCGCCACACGTTGTAGATCGATTACGGCGCGAAACAAGCATCGAATCAGGTCATTGAATAGGCGTTCATCAACCCAGTCTCGATCAAGATCGTCGATTACGACGTAGGTGAAGTTCTTCGGATCGTCCAATATGTCTTCATCCAGGACCTTGAGCATTTGATTTAGGCGGGCTAACTGGGTCTCGTTGACAACGCGCTGAAACCGCGATGCTTGCTCTGACCGCACCTCGGTGCTGATCGTCGTCGTGTCCGATGCATCGGCCTTGATCTCTGCAACACGCGGAATCTGGGCGCCAGCACCCACCGCCTTCTGAACCTCGGACTCGAACTTGTTCGTTATCTCCCGAACGCGCTCGTCTGTCTCACACCAGAACCGCTCCGAGAACTCGTCGAAGTAGTCCAGCGCAGCCTGCTTACTCTTGTCTCGGGCGATGCGGTCACGCAGTGTTTTCACGAAGTTGCGCTTCGCTCCGGGGGAGTCAACGTTGTATCGGTGCTTGATGAGTTCGACCAACAGGACGTGCTTCCAAAGAGCAATGAAGAATGGGTCAAGGTGAACGTCATACGAAACGAGACTCCGCATGATCCCGAGATCGGTTATATACGGCAGCGAAAGGTCCTCAGGATCGATTCGCACGACATGACCGACATGATCGGCTTCAAGCCTCTGTAGCAGTGCGGACTTCCCGCTTCCAGTCCGTCCGATGACGAAGCAGTGCGGGTCGGTGCGAGACTCGACGGAGATGTAGTCCGCTGAGGAATAGAATCCATCGTACGCCAGCGGGTCTGCTTCAGCCTGTTCACCACCGAGCTGAAACCGCGTCCGCGATCGCCTATTCGCCATTTCGGTCCCCTCTTGATCGTTGATGCCTAGTGGCTCGCTCCCCCGGACCATAGCTTGGCGCGCCGTCCCGCTTGGTCCGACCTGATTCTGCCGCCTCACGCCACCGCGGCCGCGGCGATCTCGGTGAACAGGTCGGCTGGCAGGCGGTGCTGCAGCTTCCACGTGATGGCGATGGGGCGCTCGCCTTCGTCACTCACGTACTCGGCGGGGCCGAGGAACCAGAAGGCTCTGTCGTCGGCTCGCACTCTGGCGAACAGCATCACTTGGCTGCCCCTCTCCACGTGGTGGAGGTAGCGCTGGCCGGTGGGGCTGGCGAAGCTCGTGGTCGACTGGGATTCCCAGTGGATGAGGTCTCGGCTGATGGCGTAGTCGCGGTACCTCGTGGTGGGTGAGAAGTCGCCGCTCGACTTGTCGAGGGTGAACGCGAGCAGGTCGGCGTTGGCGTCGGGGAGCCACTTCACGCCGCTGTCCCAGCGGGGCGGGAGCACCTTGTCGCCGTCGCCGAACGCGGCCTGGATCTCGCGCCTTGTGTACCTCGCATGCACCGTCAACGGCACGTCGCCGTGCTCGTCGAGCGGCACCTGTACGTGGGTCACGTCGCCGGCGAGCACGCCGAGCAGCTCGACCAACTCGTTGCGCACGTCGGTGTGCGACCACAGCTCGGCCAACGCCTCCGCCAGCGTCGGCGGCGACTGCTGGTGGAACATCGACGCCACGAGCATCCGCAGCAGGCGACCGTCCCACTCGGGCAGCGCTGCAACGTCGGGTGGCGCATCGCCCGACACGAGCCGGGCGTACCCCTGCAGGCGCTCGTCGTCATCGACGTGGAGGAGGCGGCCGAGCGCTCGCATGAAGCCCGTCTCGCGGTCGCTCGTCGACGGTGGCGTTGGGAGGAAGCCGACAGCTCTGCGGAGTTCGGTCCAGCTGCGGTTGTTGGCGTAGACGTCGTCGAGGTCGAGGCCCGTTTCTTGCAAGAAGTGAGCGAGGCCGACGTCGCCGATCGAGTGCAGCTCGGCCACCCGCTGCGGCCAGTTGCTCGGCACGGCGGACTTGATGCTCGCCAGCACCACGTCACGCGCCACCGGATCGAGCTCGATGTGGCAGCCCGCCGGCAGGAACGGGAAGTTGCGCTCCACCTGTCGCAACAACTCCTGGCGGGTCACGCCGAGCAGCGCCCGGTACCGCAGGTCGAACCGGAACTCACGCCGGTGATGGCCGACGAAGTCGAGCACCGTGCACAACGCCTTGCCCGAATCGACGTCACGACGCAGGCCGCGGCCGAGCTGCTGCAGGAACAACGTGGCGCTCTCCGTCGGCCGCAACATCAGCAACGTGTCGACGCTCGGCACGTCGACGCCCTCGTTGAACAGGTCGACCGCGAACACCACCGCCACCCGCCCGTCACGCAGATCCCGCAACGCCTGCAACCGCTCCGCCTCCGGCGTGCCGGCCCACACCGCCCGGGCCGTGATGCCGTACGCGTTGAACCGGTCGGCCATGAAGCGGGCGTGGTCGACGCTCACGCAGAACCCGAGCGCCCGCATCGTCGCCGGGTCGCCCACCCGCCGGCGGATCTGCTCGACCACCTGGCCCACCCACACGTCGTTCGCCGTGTACACGTTCGTCAGCGCAGCGACGTCGTAGCCGGCGCCACGCCGGAACGGCACCTGCGTGAGATCGAGCCCGTCGTGAATGCCGTAGTAGGCGAACGGCACCAGGTACTGCTGGTCGATCGCATCCCACACCCGCAGCTCGGCGGCGATCCGGCCGTCGAAGAAGCGCAACACGTCGAGGCCGTCGGCACGCTCCGGCGTGGCCGTCAGACCGAGCAGCTCGACCGGCCGCAACCGCTCCAGCAGGCGCATGTACGTGGGCGCCGCCGCGTGATGGAACTCGTCGACGATCACCACGTCGAAATGGTCGGGATCGATCGACTCCACCCCGGCCGCCGACAGGCTCTGGATCGACGCGAACACGTGGCCGAAGTCGCGCGGCCGATGATCGCCCACCCACAGCTCACCGAACGCCGCATCACGCAGCGCGTACCGGAACGTCGCCACGCTCTGCTCGAGGATCTCCTGGCGGTGCGCCACGAACAGCAGCCGCGCCCGCGGGAGCGTGGTGCGCAGCCGGCGGTAGTCGACCGCCGCCATCACCGTCTTGCCGGTGCCGGTGGCGGCGACGAGCAGATTGCGGTGGCGGCCGTGCGCACGCGCCACCTCGATCCGCTCCAGCAACCGCTCCTGGAACGGGCGCAGCGTGAGATCGGTCGGCGGGATGATGGTCGTGGTGCCGCCGCCCCGCGGGAGCTCGGTGCGGTCGCGAAACTCGTCAGGGTCGAACGGCACGAAGTCGCCGCCCTCCCAGTAGGTCTCGAACACCGCCGCCATGCGGCCGATCACCTCGGGGTTGCGGATGCCCGACACCCGCACGTTCCACTCCAACCCCGGCACCATCGCACTGTGCGTCAGGTTCGACGAGCCGACGTACGCCGTGGCGCGCCCGCGGGCGCGATGGAAGATCCAGGACTTCGCGTGCAGCCGGGTGGTCGTCGTGTCGTACGACACCCGCACGTCGACAGCGGCGTCGCGCAGCACCGTGAGCGCCTCGAGCTGGGTGCTGTTCGTGTAGGTGGTGGTGAGCAGGCGCACCTGGCCGCCGTCGTCGAGATGACGCTGCAACGCCGGCATCATCGGACGGATCCCCGACAACCGTACGAACGCCATCAACACGTCGATCCGATGCGCGGACGGGATCTCGCCGATCAGCTCGTGCAGGATCGTCGGCTCCCCCGGCGCGTTCACCAGCAACGTCGTGTCGTGCAACGACGTGAGCGGCCGCTCGATCGTGCGATACGACCCGTCGGGCAGGCGCGGCTCGACCACCGTCAACGTGCGCGTCGGCTGCACCAGATGCAGATCAGGGATCGCCTCGGGCGCATGATGCGCCAGCACCGCGAGCAGATCGTGCACGAGCGCCGCACCGGCCGCGGTCCGCCCGTCGTCGTCGAACGCATCGAGCACCATCGCGACGGCATCGGCGACGTGACGCGAGAGCCGAGCGGGTGCGTCACCGTCAGCAAGCTCGGCGTGCTGCGCCCTCGACGACGCATCGAGCGACCCGATCAACCGCTCCAGCGCAACCGTGACGAGGTCGTCGTACAACCCCGGTGGCAACTCCCGCGACGCCATCGAGAGATGCTGCCACGTGACGGTTTGGGTCAGACCAACTCCGTCACGGCTCGAGCCGTGACGGAGTTGGTCTGACCCAATCCGTCACGCATCGTCCTGTGACATATACGTCACAACGCTCTCATGGCGAAGAACGTGACGTATACGTCACATCGTCGTGTATCGTCTCGATGTGACGTCGGCGTCACAGGGAGGTGTGGTCACATGGAACGCTACGTGGTTCGGTCCCCCGAGGATCTCGGGCGTGCCGTTGCGGGGATTCGCCAGGCACAGGGGCTCACGCAGGCGGAGCTCGGCGAGCAGTCCGGCATGAGTCGCGACACGATCGCGCAGCTCGAACGTGGCCGGCAGGGCCGATCGATCGAGCTGCTCCTGCGACTCCTTCGGCGGCTCGGAGCGACCGTCACGATCACCGTGGACCGGACCTGATGGCACGGCGCAAACCACCGCTCGGCGTGTGGCTCTACGGCATCCGGATCGCGGACGTCGAACCGTCCGGACGCGCCTGCGACCTCACGATGCGCTACACCGCGGAGGCGTGCGACCGATGGCCCGGCAACTCGCCGATCCTGTCGTGCTCGTTGCCCCTCAGCAGGTCCCGCCAGAAACCGACGAACTACTTCCGTGGCCTCCTCCCCGAAGGGCGCCATCTCGAGCACCTCGCCGCGATGGCCGGCGTGGCGTCCGCGGACGTGTACGGGCTGCTCGCCCGCTACGGGCGTGACGTCGCCGGCGCCGTCGTCGTCACCGCCGACACCCCCGAGGACCGGCCCGGTGACGCGGTCCCCTACGACGGTGACGGCCTCGCCGATGAGGTCGCCGGGCTCGAAGACCGGCCGCTTGCGGTGTACGACGACAGCGAGCTGTCGATCCCCGGCCTGCAGAACAAGCTGCTGCTCATCAAGGCCGACACCGGTTGGGCGCGCCCGGACGGCGGCCGCCCGTCGACGCACATCCTGAAGGTCGAGGACCGCCGATTCCCCGGCCTCGTCGCCGCCGAACACGCCGCGATGACGCTCGCCCGCGAGCTCGGGCTCACGACTGCGCAGACGGAGGTCGTCAACCTCGCCGGGATCGACTGCATCATCGTGTCGCGCTTCGACCGGACCGTCGGCGCCGACGGGACGGTCGAACGCATCCACCAGGAAGACATCTGCCAAGCGCTCGGCATCAACGCCCAGGCGAACCAAGGCAGAGCGAAATACGAGCAACACGGCGGCCCCGGGCTCGCGCAGGTGGCAGCGCTGCTCGACCGGCACGCAGACGACCCGCAACGCGAACTATTCCGGCTCGCGCAGGCGGTTGCGTTCACCGTCGTCATCGGCAACAGCGACGCGCACGCGAAGAACCTCAGCGTCCTGCACACCGCACCCGGCGTGATCGAGCTCGCCCCGCTATACGACTCCGTGCCGACGATGCTGTGGGACACACTCCCTGACCGAGCAGCGATGCACGTCAACGGCGTCCGTGTGCTGTCGCGAGTCACCGTCGACGATCTGCTCGCCGAAGCCGAACGCTGGCCGCTCGCCCCAGCGATCACGCAGCGGGCCGTCGAGGACCTCATCGACCGGATGCGGCCCGCGCTCGGCAGGCTCCCCGAACCCCTCGCAGCAACGATCACCGACCGCACCGACACATTCCTCGGCACGTAACGGTGTGCGTCAGACCCAGACCGTGACGCGAAGCGACGGCTTCCAGGCTCGTCAACGTCACCCCTCGTTGAGGTCGCCGTCACCGACTTGCCCTCCCACACGGCGAACCGCGAACCGGCCGTGACGGATCGGGTCTACCCATACCGTCACGTCGTCGTCGAGAGGAGCCCGTCGGCGTTGTGCTAGGACCGGATCATGTCGACGCCGGATCCGTCTGGGATGCCTCGCATCACCGCGTGGCTCAGACCGGCGCTCGCACTGTGCATGCTCGCGCCGGTCGGGGCCGCGATCGCATGGGCGGTGACGCGGTGGCAGATCAGCGGCGACGACAACTGCGGACCGACGGCGACGCACGCGTCCTGCGGGCTGAGCGCCGCAGGAGCCGCAGCCGCCGTCGCCGTGTCGGCACTCGTCGCGGCACTCCTCACACTCGCACCTGCGCTCGCCCGGGCTGATCGTCGGTCGTCGTGGAGTCGGCTGGGATGGGCCATCGTGGCGACGTGGATCATCGGCGCCGGCGTGTACGTCGCGTTGCCACCGTCCGGCTGACCCAACCCGACGTCACCGTCCGGGTCTGACCCACACCATGACGCCGGACCATCGGGAGATCGTCCCACGTCACCGGCGGAGCCCGGCGCTACGGGCCGAGCAACGCAGTCCTCGGCGAGCATGTCGCGGAGGCGAGGAACATCGATCAGCAAGAAGTCGGTCGCAGACGGCGCGCCATCACCAGATCGCTCCGCCGGGATGAGGACGTCGAGGCGGTCGAAGAACGAATCGGTGAACCGGACCTGGCGGTCAGGCACGCGAGCGGTGCTCGTCGCCCAAGCGACGAGCGGTTGCGTCGATCTCGGCACGGAACTCCGGCCTGACCGCCGACCAGTCGTGCACGATCGACGCGTCGATCGCTGCAGCCCGTTCGGCCGGCGACATCCGCTCGAGCTCCTCGATGCTGATCACCCGCTTCTCGGACGGCTCGCTCATGTCCAGACCCTACCTTTCGACTGTCTCACGGCCGGACCGTATGCGCCTGCCTCGTCAAGGTCGACGGGGACGACTCCCCGCCACGCGAGGTGTTGCACTGGCCCCGAGCGTCGCCTGGGCCGACGCTGAGCTCGCCGAGCGTGATCGTCGAGCTGGCCTGACGACGTTGGCATCGAGGGGCCCGCGCTCATCGGTCGAACGGATCAACGAAGCTCGGGTCGACCACGGCGTCGAGATCGGCACGGAAACGCTCGGGGTCGACGGGCGGGAGTGCGGCGAAGGCACGCAGCACATCGTCCTTCCGACGCGGCACGTCGAAGCCGCCCTTCGCGAGCTCATCCACGACGAGTGCGTCGAGGAACTCGTCGTCGGGTTCATCGGGAAACGCCGCGGTGAATGCCTCGACCACCGCGCTCGCCGACGGGAATCGATCACGCACTTGCGGCCAGATCCGTCGCATGTCCTGGAGGTCCGCCGGATCGGCCCGTCTGAGCTTCATCAGGAACACCACGTGCAACGGCGCCCCAAGGACGCGCAGCTCCGGCCGGTCGAGGAGCACCACGCACTCAGCCGAGTCGAGGGTGTGCGGCGCGAACGCCGTTGCGTGATCGTTGAGCCAATCGGAGGTGAGCTCGTGACGTACAGCGACCGCACGGATGGCGGAGCGCAGCGTGTCGTCGAACTGCCGGACCGAGTCGACGTCCTCGGTCGAGTCACGAAGCCCCAGACAGGCGAGGAGCGACCCACCGACCATCACGATCGTCCGCTGCCCGGGCGCGCCTCGGAGCTCGTCGGCGACCTCGGAGATGAGCCTCCGGATGTCGTCGCCGCCGAGCAGACCGTCAGGGTTCATGCGGTGGCCTGCGCTCGTTCACGCCAGATCGCCGATGCTGGCAGCGTGATGTTGCGCGCCGCGAACTGGGGTGGGGTCCGCACCAGGTGCTCCGCACGCTTCCGCGGCGTCGCGGCGGCAGCCCACGGAGCGCTGAGTGGGTCGACCCGGCGGGTCCACGGCGGCCGGCGGAGGCCCGCGTCGTCGGCGAGCTTCTCCGCCGTCGCTGCGACGAGGTTGTCGACGAGCTCCGACCCCGACGGCTCCGGCTCCGCGGCGATCGCGACCGCGGTGAGCTCGGGATGAGCCCGAAGCTGATCGACGAGCGCACGCCAGCGGGTCCAGTCCGGCTCCGCGTTCCCGGCGCGGTCCGACGTCCAGTGGCCGGCGAGGTCGGCGACGCGTGGAGCCGGCCGCTCTTCGAGGACCGGCCGCCACGCCATCCCCAGCGCGCCGGCGAGCCGCTCGAGCGTGTCCCAGCGCGGCTGATCGTGGCCGTTCTCGATCCGGGAGATCGTCGGGTACGACACGCCCGCGAGCACAGCCAGTTCGCGCGTCGACAGCCCGAGCGCGAGCCGTTCCCGACGAATCAGCTCACCGGGGTTCATCTCCACATCGTTAGTGTATTCACTAACACTCTCGCCCAACCAGGACATTGTGATCATGTGCTACGGTGTAGCACATGACGACCGTGGGGATTCGATCGCTGAAGCAGAACGCATCCGAGGTGGTGCGGCAGGCTGCGGCCGGCGACGTGATCACCATCACCGACCGGGGAACGCCCGTCGCGCAGATCGTGCCGCTACGCGCGTCACGGCTCGAGGAGATGCGCAACGCCGGTCTCGTCCGCCGCGCCACCACGTCCGCCGCCGCCCTGCCCCTCCCCACCGTGGCGATCACCGACGGGTCGAGCCTCGGCGACACCCTCCGCGCCATGCGCGACGACGAGCGCTACTGACCTGCCGCCACCATGGCCTGGTACATCGACACCTCGGCGATCGTGAAGCTGGTGACCGTCGAAGCCGAAACCGCCGCGCTGCACGAGTGGGTCGCCGACCACCAGCCCGAGCTCGTCGCCAGCGACCTGCTCCGCACCGAACTCCAACGCGCCGTCCTTCGCAGCGGCACCTCCCAACCGATCGACATCGAGGAGGGCCTCGCCGCCATCGACTTCCTCCCCGCCACCCCCGGGGTGTTCGATGCCGCTGCCGAACTCGAACCCGCCGACCTCCGCACACTCGACTCGGTCCATCTGGCCACCGCGCTCGGCATCGCCGACGACATCGACGGCCTCATCACCTACGACCCGCTTCTCGCCGCCGCTGCCCGCCAGCACGGCCTCACCGTCATCTCACCCAGCTGACCCAGCCGCCCACTCACTCACACCGGAGGTGCGACATGCCCACGCACGAAGCCACCACTCGGCTGTACCGCAAGCTCGTCGAGGTCCTCGGACAGGAGAACGCCGACACCCTGTTCGCGCTCCTCTGGGAGGCGAACCGTCGACCGCAGATCGACTTCCGCGCGGTCTACGGCTCCGACGCCGCCGGCGCAACCAGCGCCTGACCCCGGCTCAGCGGCCGGTCCACCTCGGATCGCGGCCCTCCATGAAGGCGGCGATGCCTTCCTGGGCGTCGTCGGTGGCGCGGACCACCCGTCGCATCGTCTCACCCATCCGCAGGCTGTCGACCCACGGGAGCCGCTGGCCGCGCCACGCCATCTCCTTGACCGCTCGTTGGGCCAGGGGCGCGCCCTGCAGCAGTCGCCCGGCGAGGTGCTGCGCGGCGTCCATCAGCTCGTCGTCGGGGACGACCCAACCGGCCAGCCCGATCTCGAGGGCCCGATCGGCGTCGATCATGTCGCCGGTCAACAGCATCTCCATCGCGTACTGCCAGCCCACCTTGCCCGGCAGCCGCATCGCACCGTTGGCGGTACTGATCCCCTTCCGGACCTCCTGGAAGCCGAACGTCGCGCTCTGCGCGGCGATGATGAAGTCGCACGCGAGCGCGCCGGTGAGCCCGTACCCCTGGCACACACCGTTGACGGCGGCGATGATCGGCTTCCAGATCTCCATCCCGCTCTCGAACGAGTTCACGGTCGGGATCTCCCAGAAGCTGCCGGGCCACGTGCCCGCGCCGCCGCCCTCCTTGAAGTCGGCACCGGCGCAGAACGCCTCACCCGCACCGGTCACGATCGCCACCCATGCGTCCTCGTCCTCGCGGAACCGGTTCCACGCCTCGTTGACGTCACGCCGGAAGTCGCCGTTGATCCGATTCAGCTCGTCGGGGCGGTTGTAGGTGATCGTGGCGACATGCCGGTCGTCGAGCGAGTAGAGCACCGTGTTCTCCATGGTGCGAGTCTCGCGGACGCCGTTCCGATGCTCCTGCAGATTCGTCGGGCACGGGACCCGAGCGAGCCCGCACTCGCGGCCTCACCGACCGCGCTGCGCAGTCACGAAGCGGATGTCACAGCCCCTCGCTAGGGTCGCCGTCACCGACTTCCCCTCCAGCACGCCGAACTGCGAACCGGAGGATCACATGTCTGTCCATCACCTCACGCCCCGTCGTCGTCCCGAGGGGACGCTCCCGCCGATCATCGAGGACGACGATGCCGACGACGGCTTCGACCCGAACGTCGACGATCTCGACGAGACGCTGGCGCGGTTCGGCAGCGTCGGGCCGGCGAACCGCCACGCGCATCGAGTGATCAACACGTCGGCGCTCGCCGCGCTCACGGGCTACCCGACCTACGTGTGTGAGGAGTTCCACCACGCGCTGTTCACGCTCCTCGAAGACGTCGGCGACTTCGACGGGCTGCTCGCTGCACCGCTGGTGCGCGTCGGGCGCGCCGACGTGCTCGACGTCGCACGTGAGTGGCTCGCGGCGCACCCGCCGGTCGATGTCGACGCCATGCTCGCAGCACGAGGCGATGGGGAGACCGACGACGACCTGTGGTCCCGGATCAACGCCGCGATCGATGCCCACTCCCTCGGGCTCGCCGCGGCAGCGGGCAGCAACCCGTCCCTCACGCTCGGCTCGATCGATGCGATCAGCGTTGTGATCGACGACCGCATAATCGAGATCGCGCTCTCCACCATGCCGGAACAGGTCATCGCGTTGACGCGTGTGGCGTTCGAGCTGATCGCGCGCCTCCCCGAGTCGGTCGTGATCACCGGCGGCGCCAGCAGAGCCACGTGTCTCACGCGTGATACATTCGCCGGATGGCAGTCGTGAACGTCCGCGAGCTCCGCAACCACGGTGGCGACGTGCTCGACCGGGTCGAGGCAGGCGAGACGATCACGATCGTGCGCGCCGGGCGGCCCGTCGCCGAGCTCACGCCGCTCCCGCGCCGCGGTCTCGATCCTGCGACCCTGCTCGAACGGTGGCGGCACCTCCCCCACGTCGACCCGGCCGCAGTGCGAGCCGACATCGACGCCGTCGTCGACCCCTCGCTGTGATGGGCACCGAACCCGGGCGCGGCCTGCTCGACACGAGCACGGTGATCCTGCTGCCGCGGTTGCGTGATCCGTCCGTGCTGCCGGACGATCCCACCATCAGCGCGATCACGCTCGCCGAGCTGTCGGTGGGGCCGCTGGTCGCAGCCGACGACACCGAGCGGGCCGCCCGCCAGGCACACGTGCAGCAGGCCGAGGCCGACTTCACACCGGTGCCGTTCGACGCGGCGGCCGCACGCGCCTTCGCCCGCGTCGCCAACGACCTCCGGCGCGCCGGCCGCAAGCGCTCAGCTGGCGCCTACGACGCACTGATCGCCGCGACGGCCATCGCCAACGACCTGCCCGTCTACACCGTCAACCCCGACGACTTCGCGGGCATCACCAACCTCAGAGTCGTCGAGGTCCCCCACCCCGACGCCGCCCCCAACAACCTCGACTGACCGAGCGCCGGTTGGCACGAGCACCGCATGATGTATGCGTATACGCTCACAGTCGTGATCGACGACCCTTCGACACTGGTGCGGCACGCTCGGCTCGGGTCCGGGCTCAGCATCCGCGCGCTGGCCGCGCGGGCAGGCGTCGCCGCGACCACGATCACTCGGATCGAGTCGGGGCGCATCGACCCCACGGTCGGCACTCTTCGGAGCATCCTCGGCGCCGCCGGGCGCGAGCTGCGGCTCGATGCACCCCGAAGGGCAACGATCCGCCTGGCGGACCTCACCGACGCCTGGGCTGATCGACCGGATGAGGTCCGACCTGATTGGACCCGACTGCGCGCCGCGCTCGACCACCTCGCGCTCCAACCGGACGAGACCGCTGACGCGATCGCAACACCACCCGGTTCATCCGGATCGGACGTCATCGACGCATTGCTGGCCGGTATCGCGGACAAGCTCGCCGATGATCACCATCTCGCTCGGCCGGCGTGGACAGCGACTGCGCCCGACCTCGAGGCCGACACCTTCCTGATGCCAGCCACCCCGCGCCAACGAGCGGCGATCAAGGCCGCGACCCCGCACCAACTCGCGACCCGTCGGCTCTTCGTCGACGAGGCCACCCTGTGGCGTCAGGCGGCGAACGGCGATGCCTGAACGTCCACTCGAAGCGCACGAGATCGCCGCCTACCTCCACGAGGTCGCCGATGAACTGGCGGACCACGAACGCCACACCATCGTCATCGCCGGCGGCGCACTCCTCGCGTTCCATCAGCTCCGGTCGACCACGGCCGACGTGGACGCCATCCGCCAACTCCCCGCCGCAGTCCGCCGGGCGGCGCAGGTGGTCGCCCAGCGCCACGACCTGTCACCGACCTGGCTGAACGACTCGGCATCGGCGTTCCGCCCCGACACGCTGGCCGACAGCGACTGCGAGGTGCTGGTCGACCATCCACGCCTCCGCGTGCTCGGGGCTCCGTTGCGCCAGGTCTTCCTGATGAAGGTCGACGCAGCGCGCACGCGCGACTTCGACGACCTCGTCGCGCTGTGGCCGCTCTGTGGCTTCACGTCGGCGACGCAAGCAGCGACCGAGTACCGGGAGGCGTACCCGGACGCTCCCGACGACCCATACCAGATCCAGCGCCGCGCACATCCGGATTGACGAACCCCGCCTCGGCGACGAGGTACTCGGCCCTACCCCGTTCTGGTCACCAACCTGCGGCGGCCCTGCCGCAATTCGGTGACCGGAACGGGGTGGGCCTGGGCTGCCACACCCCCTCCGTACCGTCGGGCACATGGGGAAGAACAACCGGGCACGACGAGCGGCGAAGGCGAAGGCACGCCACCAGCAACGCTCGCCTCGGCACGACGCACCACGCGATCGCGCCCACCATCACACCGACCCTCCTGCCGCCGAGCGCCTCGACGTCGACGCGCTCGTGTTCCACGCGGCGCGAGCGCTCGCACTCGGGGCACATCCGTCGACGGTGCGCGAGATCCGGGCGTTGATCGCCGCGCCGGCAACGCTGGTGCACCGCGCGATCGAAGGTGAGCTGGGGCGAGCGATCACCGCACTGTGGACCCGCGGGTGGCAGCCGATCGAGCTGGTGCGCCACGCCAGACGCACCGGCGCGGCCGCCACCGAGGATCTGGTCCGATCCGCCATCGCCGCCGACCACGCCCGCCGGTCGCCCGACACACTCGACCGTCGCTGGGCCGACCAGATCGAGCAGCTCGGCCTCGCCGCCCAGCTGCTCGCCGACGAGGCGCGGTGGGTGGCCGGCTGGGCCGGTCGGCACCACCCCGTACCCGAGCGCGGGATCGTCGCCGGGCTCGAGGCGGTGGCGATGCTGCACCGCCTCCCCCCGCTCGACGTGCTCATCCCGCCGCCAGGCACGGGCGCCGGCGAGTCGTCGCGTCCGACCGGGTGGCGTGCCGGCACCGACAGCGTCGACCGGGCCGTGCTCGACAAGGTCCGGGCGCTTCTCACCAAAGCCGAGTCGACCACGTTCGACGCCGAAGCCGCCGCCTTCACCGCCAAGGCCCACGAGCTGATGACCAGACACGCGATCGACTCGGCGATGCTGGCAGCGGCCGGCGCGCGAGGGCAAAGCGCCGACACGCCCACCACGATCAGGGTCGCGATCGACGACCCCTACGCCGACGCCAAGTCGCTCCTGCTCCAGGTGATCGCCCAGGCCAACCGCTGCCGATCGATCTTCTACAACGACCTGTCGCTGTCGACCGTCGTCGGGTATCCCGCCGACCTCGACGCCACCGAGCTGCTCTACACGTCGCTCCTCCTCCAGGCACAGAGCGCGCTCGCCGAGGCCGGCCGCAATGCGGCAGCCGGCGCACGGACGAGAAGCCGGTCGTTCCGGTCGGCGTTCCTCCTCGCCTACGTCAACCGCATCGGTCAACGCCTCAGCGAGGTCACCGATCGCCTGACCGCCGAAGCGGAAGCGTCAAGCGGCGGGTCGCTCCTCCCCGTCCTCCGCAGCCGCGCGGTCGCCATCGACGACCACGTGCGGGAGCGGTTCGGAGACCTCACCTCGCGACCCGTGCGCGGCGGCCACGACCCACTCGGCTGGGCCACCGGCACACAAGCCGGAGACACCGCCGACCTCGCCCACGGCCGCCTCGCCAGCTGACGCCACCCTCACCCCGTGACCAGGGCGTGTAGACATGATGTCTACAGTTTGTAGACTGCGACGATGACCACGACGACGATCCGAGTCGACCTCGAGACGCGTCAGGCGTTGCTCGATCTCGCCGCCGAGACCGGCGACACGCTGATCGCCACCACCCGCGCGGCGGCCGAGGCCCTCCGCCGTCAACGGTTCGCACACCACGTGAGCGACGAGATCAGCGCCCTGCGCTCCGACCCCAAGGCGTGGGCCGACTACCTCGCCGACGCCGAGGTCACGTCGGTGCGCGATGGCATCGCCTGACGAGATCTGGCTCGTCGACTTCGGTGATCCGTATCCCGGCGAACCCGCCCACCACCGCCCCGCCGTCGTGATCGGCCCGCCCGACACGTTCGGCGCCGACTTCCCGTTCGTGATCGTCTGCCCGATCACCACCAGCCGGCGCGGCCTGTCGATCCACGTCGAGGTCGAGCCGAGCGCAACCAACGGTCTCGACCACACCAGCTACGTCCAGTGCGAGCTGATCCGCTCCGTCAACCGTCGCCGCCTCGTCCACCGCCTCGGAGCGATCGACCCGGCCACGAGCGCGCGCATCGCCATCATCCTGAAGACCCTCCTCAACCACTGACCGCCAGCCCGTCGCCAACCCCGTTCCGGTCACCGAGTTGAGGCACCGTCGCCCCGGGTTGGTGACCCGAACGGGCTAGGGGCGGGGAGGGCGGGTGGATGGTGGCGGCGTCGTGGTGGTCGTCGTCGGTCGTGATGCCGGGGGTGGTGTTGCCTGCGGGCGCGAGATCGGCGGCTGGGTGTTCGCCGGGCGGGTCTCGGGTACCGCCGTCGGGGTCGTGGTGGTGGTCGCGCGTTGCGGGCGGACCGTCGTCGTGGGGTCGGCCGCGGGCGGGCGTGTCACCACCGGTGGCTCGGTCGCGCGGACGGCGACGCTCGTCGACGTCATCGTCGGAGCGACCGGAGTACCGGTGACTTCGAATGGTGGGTCGTCGAACCGCCCAGCCCCGACATCCGCGTGCCGGGAATCGTCGACGAGGCGACCGCGCTGATCGGTGCACCCATCCCTGCGATCAACCCGCCCAACATCGGCACGATCAACCTCGGCATGTGGCTCGCCGTCGAGCAGGCCGGGCCGATCACCATACGCGCCGAGCTCGGACCGCTCTGGGCAGAGGCGACCGCCCGCATCACGACCACCACGTTCGACCTCGACGACGGTCGCCCCATCGTCTGCGAAGGGGTCGGCACACCGATCCCCGACAGCGCCCGGGAAGAGATCGACGAGGGCCCGTGCGGTCACACATTCACCGACTCCGACGACATCGGTCGGACCGAGTTCACGATCACGTCGCGCTGGACCCTCTCGTGGACCACGAGCGCGAGCACGTTCGGCAGCGCGTCCGACGTCAACCAGACGACGACGATCCCGTATCGCATCCGCGAGATCCAGATCGTCGGCAGCGAGTTCGGCCGCTGACGCCGGCTCCCCCCGCGACGGGGTGCGGGCTGGTGTGGCAATCGTCGGGGTAGCCCCATGGAGCCGGCGCTGCGGCGGCGCGACCATCGAGGTGTCCCCCCACGAAAGGAACACCTCATGTCACGCCGAGATCAGCCCCTCCTCCGCGACACCGCGGACAAGAAGATCGGTGGTGTCTGCTCGGGCCTGGCCCGCTACTTCGACCTCGATCCACTCCTCGTCCGAGTGGCCATGGTCGCCGGCATCTTCGTCAGCGGCGCATCACTCATCGCCTACCCCCTGCTCTGGTGGCTGATGGAGTCCGCCCCCGCCGAACCCCTCGCACCCCCGACCCCACACCCCGCCTGACCCGCCCCCCCCAACCCGTTCTTGTCACCGTTCCGCGGCACTGCCGCCGCACTTCGGTGACCGGAACGGGGTTGGGATGCGGTGTGGCACCCCTTTGGTAACGTGCGGTCGCCGACTTCCCCTCGTTGTACACCACGTTCCGCGAGGAGAACATCATGCCGGTCGACGACCGCACCCGACTCAACCTGCACCGCAGACTCGACGCCATGCTCGGACCCGAGGAGGCCGACACACTCATGGCCCACCTCCCACCGGTCACCTGGAACGAAGTCGCCACGAAGGACGACCTGAACGTCCTCGACCGCACGTTGCGCAGCGAGATGCAAGCGCTCGGCGGCGAACTGCGCGGCGAGATGAAGGCGCTCGGGTCCGAGCTGCGCAGTGAGATCAATGCGCTCGACACCGGTGTGCGCACCGAGATCCGGGTGAGCGCCGCGAACCTTCGCACGGAGATGGCGACGCAGCGCACCGAGATCGTCGATGCGATCGGCCGGCAGACCCGATGGATGGTCACGTTCGCCGCTGCCTGGAGCACCCTGCTCGTCGGCCTGGTCCGCCTCGCCCCCTGAGCTGCAGCGTCAGCTGGCCAGCCGTGCGCGGCGGCGTTCGAGGCCTTCGAGGAGGATGTCGAGCATGAACTCGAACTCGGCCTGGTCGTTGCACCAGCCGAGCGTGGTGTCCGGATCGTCGTGGGCGACCTCGGCGAGCATCGCCGCCAGATATGGGAGATGCGCGGCGAGATCGACGAGCATCGCCGCGTTGGGGCTCTCCGACCCCGCCGCGTTCGGCTTGAACAGCTCCTGGTCGAAGCCGAGGAACCGGCTCCCCATCGCATGCATCGCGTGGTGCGCGAGATCGTTGGAGAACCCACCCTCGATCAAGATGCCGAGCATCGAGTCGAAGTAGCGCAACAGCGCCGCCGGCATGTTCGTGCGCGTCTCGATCAACGTCGGCGCCCACCGGTGGCGGAGCATCACGCGCCGCGCCGCGAGCACACGGCCCCGCATCACCGGCATCCAATCGGCCACACCGGACTCGACCGTGAACCCGCCGATCTCGTCCTCCACCTCGGCGACGAGCATCTCGACGACGCCGTCGAGGAGCGCCTCCTTGTTGGCGACGTGGTGGTAGAGCGACATCGCCTCCACCCCGAGCGACTGGGCGAGGTTGCGCATCGTCAGCGCCGGGATGCCGCCGGTGTCGGCCAACGCGGTCGCCGCCCGCAACACCCGCTCCCGGGTGAGCGGCGCGCGCACCGGCGGCTGCTCGTCGGGGGCGGGGGCGATGGCCACGGGTGACACGCTACGCCCCACCCCCTTGCGAGCCTTACGTCGTACGTGTACCTTACGTCGTACGACGACCTTACGATGTAAGTAGGATCCACTATGGCGACGACGAACACGACCGACACTGCGCTGATGAGCGCGATCGTCCAGGACCGCTATGGCAGCCCCGACGTGCTCGAGCTGCGGCAACTGCCGGTGCCCACTCCCGGCGCCGGCCAGGTGCTCGTGCAGGTGCGCGCCGCCTCGCTCAACATGTTCGACTGGCACGTCACCTCCGGAACACCGCGGATGGCGCGCGTCATCGCCGGCGTCCGGCGACCCAAGCACCCGGTACCCGGTGCCGACCTCGCCGGCATCGTCACCGCAGTCGGCGCCGCCGTCACCCGCTTCCGCGTCGGCGACGAGGTGATGGGCGACATCGGCTGGGGGTCGTTCGCCGCCTACGCGATCGCCGAGGAACGCCAGCTCGCGCACAAGCCGGGCAACGTCAGCTTCGAGCAGGCGGCGTGCGTCCCGCTCGCCGGCCTCACCGCGCTGCAAGGTCTCCGCGACCACGCCGGTGTGCAGCCCGGACAGCGGGTCGTGATCAACGGCGCGTCGGGGGGCGTGGGCACGCTGGCGGTGATGATCGCCAAGGCGCTCGGCGCCGAGGTGACCGCCGTGTGCAGCACCGCGAAGGTCGAGATGGTCCGCACGCTCGGTGCCGACCGCGTCATCGACTACACCCTCGACGACTACACCGAGATCGTCCGCGATCAGCACGTCCTGTTCGACAACGCCGGCACCCGCGGATGGCGGCAGACCAGCCGAGTGCTGGCTGCGGGCGGCATCGCCGTGATGATCACCGGTCCGAAGCACGGCTGGTTCGGCCCGATGCGCGAAGCGATCATCCGCAAGGTCGCGGCGATCGGGGGCGGCAAGCGGTTCACCAACGTCACCGCGTCGGTGAAGCCCGACGACCTCGAGACGCTCGCCGGCATGCTCGCCTCCGGCGCGATCACACCCGTCGTCGAACGCACCTACCCGCTCGCCGACACCGCGGCCGCGCTGCGCTACCTCGGCGAAGGCCACGCCCACGCCAAGCTCGTGATCGTCCCCTGATGCGCGCCATCGTCCGTCACCGCTACCGGGAGTGGCCGTATCTCGCCGAGCTGCCCACACCGACGCCCGGCAACGGCGAGGTGCTCGTGCGGGTGGAGGCCAGCTCGCTCAACACCGCCGACCTCGACGTCGCACTCGGCCGGCCGCCGATCGCACGGCTGGGAACCGGCGCCACCCGGCCCCGCCGACCGCAGCTCGGCAGCGACGTGGCCGGCGTGGTGGAAGCGGTCGGCCCCGACGTGACCACGTTCGCGCCCGGCGACGCGGTGTGGGGCGACGTGTTCGGCAGGTTCGGCGCGTTCGCGGAGCAGGTGGTCGCGCGGGCGACGGCGCTCTCGCCCAAGCCCGACGGGATCACCTTCGAGCAGGCCGCCTGCACACCGCACTCGGGCCTCCTCGCGCTCCAGGGCCTCACCCGCCACGGCGACGTGGCAGCCGGAGCCCGTGTGCTGATCAACGGGGCCGGCGGGTGCGTCGGACCGTTCGCGATCCAGATCGCGAAGGCATGGGGCGCCGAGGTCACCGCCGTCGACGCGGCCGCCAAACACCAGCTCCTGCGGGCGTGCGGCGCCGACCACGTCGTCGACCACACCACCACCGACTGCACCCGTCTGCCCGACCGCTTCGACCTCGTGCTCGACGTGGCCGCCAACCGCAGCCCGCTCGCCTACCGCCGTGTGCTCGCCCCCGACGGACGGTTCGCGCTCGTTGCTCGCAACCTCGCCGGCTACGCGCGCGCCGCCGTGGTCGGCGGTGGTCGGATCGCGAACGTGCGGTGGAAGCCGAGCGACCCGGCCGACCTCGCTCGCCTCGGCGCGATGATCGCCGGCGGTGACGTCAACCCCATCGTCGACCGGGTCTGCACCCTCGAAGAGGTGCCCGACGCCCTGCGCCGCCTCCGCGCCGGCGACGCCCGCGGCAAGATCGTGGTCGCCCCCCACCTCCCCTGACCCGTTCTGGTCACCAATACGGGATGGGGGGTGAGCACCCGGGGGTAGGTTGCGGGCGGTGACGTCGGAGCAGGTCGAGGCATCGGTGGACGACGCGCCACCCGGCGGGATCTGGTCACCCGCCTACCTGCCGGTCACGCTCTCGATCCTCACGGTCATGGCGATCGCGGCGTTCGACGGGCTGGCGCTGGTGGCCGCGCTGCCCTCGATCGCCGACGACCTCGGCGACGTCGCCCTCCTCCCGTGGGTGATCACCGCGTTCCTCGCCACATCGGCCGTCGCAGGCGTCACCGGCGGGCCGATCATCGACGCGATCGGGGTGCGGCGGACCTTCCGCGTCACCGGCCTCTGGTTCGTCGTCACGAGCGCGCTCGCCGCCGCCGCGCCGAACATGACCGTGCTCGTGATCACCCGCGCCCTGCAGGGCATCGGCGGCGGGCTCGTCATCTCGGTCGTGTACGCGGCGGTCGGTCTCACCTACCCGGCGCGCCTGCGACCGCGCGCCTTCGCCGCCACCTCGCTCGTGTGGGGGACGATGGGGTTCGGCGGACCGGTGATCACCGCCGGGCTACTCGCGCTCGCCGACTGGCGGATGATCTTCGTCATCCAGGTCCCGATCACCGCGCTCGCCCTCGCCGCCGGATGGAGCCGGCTCCCGACCGCACGCTCGTCGCAGCACCGGATCGTCCTCGACGTGCGCGGCATCGCGCTCGTCAGCGTCCTCGTCGGCGCCGCGCTCGTCGCGGTGTCACAGGTCGGCGTGCGGTGGTGGCTCGCCGGCGCCGCGACCGCCGCCACGATCGCCGCCGGCGCCGCCTACTGGGCCCACTCGGGGCGCGCCGCCCACCCACTCGTCGAGCGCACCCACCTCACCCGCTTCCCGCTCCGTCGGATCCACGTCACCGCCGGCCTCGTCCTCATCGCCGGCCTCGCCGCCGACAACTACCTGCCGCTCTACATGCAGACCAGCCGCGGCCGGTCCGAGTCGTTCGCCGCGTTCTCCGTCGTGTTCCTCACCGTCGGCTGGACCACCGCCGCATTCCTCGTCAGCCGCCTCCTCGACCGGCTCCACGAGTCGGACACGATCCTCACCGGTTCGACCCTGCTGCTCCCCTCCACGGTGTTCGCGGGCGTCGCCGTGGCGTTCACCTGGCCGGTGCCGCTCGTGTTCGCTGCGTTCACGCTGATCGGTGTGTCGATCGGCTTCGTCACCACGTCGGGCCTCACCCTCATGCAATCGACCGCCGACCCCGCCGAGATGGGACGCGTCAACAGCGCCCACCAGTTCATCCGCACGATCTGCATCACGTTCGCCGTCGCCGCCGGCGGCGCGATCATCCTGCTCGTGGTCGATCGTCAGGTCGGCGACGTCGAGGTGGTCCGCAGCGTCCTGCGCGGTGAGGACGTGTCGGCCTCCGGCCCGACGCTCGACGCCATCCGCGACGGCTTCACCTGGGTGCTCGCGTTCTGCGGCGCGATCGCGCTCGCCTGCATCGCCTCCGCCGCCGCCCTCTGGCGTCAGGTTCGGGCGAACGGTCTCGCGGCACGAAACGCATCACCAACCGCGTGACACACTGACGGCGATGTACACGACCTCGATCCTCGACACGCCGCTGCTGCCGACCGGACCGATCGATCCGGCCGAACCGAACCGGGCCGTCACCTCCGACTGGGCGTTCCTCACGGGTGACGTCGAGATCGGCATCTGGGAGTGCACGCCGGGCAGCTGCGACGTCGGCGAACGCGACCTCGACGAGGCGATGTTCATGGTCAGCGGGCGCGTCACGATCACCCACGACGGACCCGACGGCAGCTACGACATCGCGCCCGGGACGCTGTGGACCACACCGCGCAACTGGGACCACCACTGGGACATCCACCAGACCGTCCGCAAGATGTACGTCATCGACCACCGCCCCAGCAGCCCCGGTGTGCCCACCCACCTCCCCAACGTGCACACGGTCGACCTCGGCGCCGGCACCCCGCGGCCGACCGTCATCGCCGGATCGCCCGTCGAGTCGTCGATGTCGCTCTGGGAGCACGGCAACCTCGACGTCGGTGTGTGGGCGTGCACGCCCGGCGAGTTCCCGTTCAGCCGCGACGGCTACCAGGAGGTGTTCTGCGTCCTGTCGGGCCGCGCCACCCTCCACCTCGACAGCGGCCCCTCGTTCGAGCTCGTGCCGGGCGCGATGATCCTCACCCCGTCGGGCACCACCGGCCGCTGGGTGGTCCACGAGACCGTCCGCAAGGCGTACGTCACCGTCGCCGACTGACCGCCTCGGTCCGACCCGGCGCTCGGTACCCTCCAGCGGGGTGAGCGACTTCATCGAGATCACCCGGCCCGACACGGTGTGGCGGTTCGAGCGGGCGTTCCTCGAATCGAACTGGACCTGCCTGTTCGGCAATGGCTGCCAGGGCATCCTCGATCGATCGGCGCCCGAGCTGAACCAGGGGTGCTGCTCGCTCGGCGCTCACTTCGGCGACGGCCCCGCCGGCGAGGCCGAATCGATGAACGTCGCCGCCTACGCCTCGCTGCTCACCCCCGACGAGTGGCAGCACCACGCGGCGGGCAACGAGCGCGACGCCGACGGCACGCTCACCGGCATCTTCGGAGACGCCGACCGCACCCACACCCGCGTCGTCGACGGCGCCTGCGTGTTCCTCAACCGCCCCGGCTTCGCCGGTGGCGAGGGGTGCGCGCTCCACATCGCCGCGCTCGCCGCCGGCGAATCACCCACCGAGTGGAAGCCGTCGGTGTGCTGGCAACTCCCGCTGCGCATCGACTGGGAGACGATCGACGACACACCTGACCGCGAGCTCGAGCGGGCCACCGTCCGCCGCTGGTCGCGGGCCGACTGGGGCGAGCACGGCACCACGATGGCGTGGTGCTGCACCGAGCGCGATGACGGCGGCGAGGCCTACTCCGGCGGCGAGCGCGTCGTCGACTCGCTGCGCGACGAACTCACCGAACTCGCCGGCCACGAGGTCTACGTCGAGCTCCGCCGCCGCCTCGGCACCTGACGCCCGACCGGACGGCGCGGGCGGGACGCTGTCACAATGCCCGCCATGCGTTCGAAGTGGTTCGGAGTCGTGCTCGTCGCTGCCCTCGTGGCGGCCGGATGTTCGTCGGATGACGGGGAAGGCGCCGACGACACTGCTGCGGCCGGCGTCACCACGGCGGAGACCGCACCGGTCAACTCCGCTCCCGCCACCACGGTGCCGGCCACCACGGCACCGGCACCCACCACCGCACCCCCGACCACGGCACCGCCCACCACCGCCCCGCCGACGACTGCCGCTGCACCCGAACTCGAACTGATCGGGTTCGGCGAGTATCAGGTGGGTGCCACCACGATCACGATCGACGATCCGGCCGGTGTGCGGCCACTCACCGTCGAGGTCTGGTTCCCGATCGGCGACTTCGACGCGATCGAAGCACCCGTACCGCACCGTTACTCGTTCCTGCCCACGGCGTACTACGACTCACCCAACGCCGTCACCGCGACGGCCGACGCGATCGGGCCCGGACCGTTTCCCCTCATCGTCTACTCGCACGGCAGCGGTGCACTGCGCTACATCCACTCCGCCTACACCGAAGCGCTCGCCAGCCACGGCTACGTCGTCGTCTCGGCCGACCACACCGGCAACACATCCGTCGAGCGCATCTCCGGCGCGAACGCGTCCCCGGAGGAGAACGCCTTCAACCGGCCGAACGACGTCCGCAGACTGATCGACGCGTTCGTCGACCCCGCCCATCCGACCGCCGGCGCATATGCGGCGACGGTCGACCCTGAACAGGTCGTCGTCACCGGTCACTCCCTCGGTGGCTTCACGTCGATCGCCATGGCGACCGGCGTCACCAACGAGGTCGGCGAGCTCGCACCAGACGATCGCGTCGACGCGATCATCCCGCTCGCCCCGGCGGTCGGTCCGACCCTCACCGACGAGTTGCTGGCGAGCATCACGGTGCCCCTCATGGTGATCGTCGGAACCGACGACATCACGACGCCGGTCGACCCGAACGTCACTCGCCTCTGGGAGCTCTCGACGGTGACACCCGCCTATCGCATCGAACTCGTGGCCGGGGAGCACGAGACGTTCACGGACGTGTGTGCGTATCAGGAAACGGTGCCGCTGCGCGAGGGTGTCCCCCAGGTCGTCATCGACCTCATCGATCAGTTCGCGCAAGAAGGCTGCCTCGACGGCGACATCGACATCGCCCGCGCCAACGAGCTCACCGTCACCTACGTGCTGCAGTTCCTCGACGAGGTGTTCGCGGGCGGCGAGCCGATCACCGCCGCCGCCCCCGACGACGTCATCTTCCAGTCCCGCTGACCCCCACCAACCCCGTTCTTGTCACCAATCCGCGGGGGTGTCACCCCGCTTCGGTGACCAGAACGGGGTCAGGGGCTAGACGCCAGTCCGCTCTGCCAGATGTCGTCGGCCCACGAGTCGGCGAAGTCGCGCGTCGTCCGGGGCTCGATCGGATTGCCCTCGTCGTCGAAGGCCTGCGGCTCGATCCGCATCGATCGGTCCTCCATCAGGAACACCCAGCTGCCCAGGCGGGTGGCGAACACCCCACGCTGACCGTCGGCCGACGGCACCCATCCGGCGATGCCCTCCTCGCCCGTCGGCTGGGCTGCCGTCGCCGACCAGCCGGGCACCTGCTGCAGGAACGCCTCGGCCTGCTCCTCGGTCTCGAAGCGGACGATGCGCTGCTGACCATCGGGCGGGCCCAGCACGATCCTGGAGCCGTCCGCGGTCGCTTCTCCGATGAACTCGACCCACCAATCGGCCACGGCACCGGCGGGCGAGGTGGCGATCGGCTGGCCGGCCGCGCGCATCACCCGGACCATCGTGAGGTACGCGTTCGATGGCTGACTCCGCATGAGCTCGGCCGCACGAGCGGCGACGATCAGATCGATGTCGTCGGTCGACGGGGCGGCGACCGGACCCAGTCCGGCCACGTGGGCTTCGACGCGGTCGAGGACCGGCTGGATGAGCGGGGCGATGCGCTCCGACGAAGGTTGCGACTGGCCGGTCGAGGTGAAGACGACGACGATCACGTCGCCCACCCGTCGCGACCAGAACGGACGGTACGAGGAACTGTCACCGGGGCCGGCGGACTCGAGCACGAAGTCGTTGGGCGCCCACCGGTCGGTCGGGAACTCGAGCGGGGCGACCGCACCCGAGTAGCGACGCGTCAGATCGGCGTCGACCGCACCGAGGTACAGGCGCACGTCGAACCGGCCACCGTCGATGAAGCTCGCGGCGACGAGCTCGTAGTCGCCAGACACCTGCACCAGACCGGTCGCAGGATCGGCGTCGAACGTGACCGACGCCAAGGCGTAGTCGGCCGCCGCCTCGACCGACGACAAGTCCGGGAGCAGATCGGGCCGCACCGGCAGGCCATCAGCGAACTCGGCGTCGACCCCGACCAGCTCCTCCGGACCGGTGTCGAGGCCGAACTCGGCGAGCCGCGACTCGAGCGCCACCGCCAGCGCGTCGACGGCCGCGCCGCCGGCATACCCGGGGAGGGCGGCGTCCGCGACGATCCGGTAGGTGCGGTCACCGTGCTGCACGACGGCGATCGACTCCTCACCGACGGTGCAGCGCCAGGCGGCCGGCACACCCCGCACCGGCTCGACCGCGGCGTCGCCGCAGTCGAGCTCGAACCAACGCGCCGCCCGGGCGGCGTCGCCGGGCAGCTCGTAGCGGCGGGCGCTGACCGACAACGAGGCCTCACCGACGCTGACGGAGCGCCATGCCGACTCGACGACGGTGGGCGGGTGGTCGTCGATCCGGCCCCAGAACACCAACGAACTGCTCGTGGGCTCTGCACCGGCGATCGCGTCGAACTCGTCCCACGTGGGGAACACGCCGTGCAGCAACAGCCGATCGGCGGCATCGGCGGTGCCGGCCCCCGGCTGGAGCGGGTCGATCGTCACCGAGGCCACGAACGCGTCCTGGCGATCCGCGAGCGCCGTCGCCTCGGCGTCGACGTCGGCACCCGAGCCGGGTGCGATGAACGTCTCGGCGAGGACCCGGTACACGCGCACGCCGACCTGGCGCACCATCGACGTCGACCGGACCACACGGACGTCGTCCTCCCAGGGCACGGTCACCACGGAACTGCCCGACCAGTCACCACGGGTGATCGGCGTGACGGTCTGCGCTGCGAGCCCGTACACCTCGGGCACACCGTCGGCGTACCAGTCGGCCCACTCGCGCGCGTGCGCGAGCGCCGCGGCTTCCGACGTGAACTCGCACCCGACGATCGTCCGGTTGAAGAACGGCTCGTCGTTCGCGTCGGTCGCGCGGAGCGACAGCCCGCACACACCGTCGGCCGGCCACGGGGTGGTCGACCGGCCGCCCACCTCGGGTCCGGGCGGCAGCATCCCATGGGCCGCCTGGTAGGTCCGCAGGTCGGCCAGCGGATCGATCGTGTCCTCGATCCGCACCGCCGGCAGCGCCGGCTCGGTGGTGGGCGGCACCGTGACGGGGGCGGCTGCGTCATCCCCATCGGTCTCACGCTCGGTGGTCTGTGGCGTGGACGGCGAGGTCGACGGCGCCGAGCCGCCGTCTGCAACGCCGGTGGTCGGCGTGGCCGCACCACCGCCCGACGAACAACCCGCCAACACGACGAACGACACTGCAACGGCAATCCGGTCCCGCAACCTCATGCGCCACATCATGGCCGGTCGACGAGACCCACCTGGATGGGGATCACTCCCCCACGGCGCGACGCCGGTCGCCGACGGGCGTGCCACACCCACCTGTCATGCTCGTCGGATGGACCCACTGCTCGACGCGTTGCGCATGCTCACCGGCCGGCCCGACGCGACGTTCCGCGACGGGCAGCGCGAAGCGATCCAGGCACTCGTCGACGATCGCTCCCGGGTACTCGTGGTCCAGCGCACCGGGTGGGGCAAGTCGGCCGTCTACTTCCTCACCACCCACCTGCTCCGCCAGCAGGGCCTCGGGCCCACCCTGCTCATCTCGCCGCTGCTCGCCCTCATGCGCAACCAGATCGACGCCGCCAGCCGGCTCGGGCTGCGCTGCATGACCGTCAACTCCGCCGACAACACCACCGTCCACGAGCTGGCCGACGCCGTCGCGGCCGACACGGTCGACCTGATCGTCATCTCACCCGAACGGCTCGCCAACCCCGAGTTCGCCGCCAAGGTGATGCCGCTTGTCGGCACCCAGCCCGGCCTGATGGTGATCGACGAGGTGCACTGCATCTCCGACTGGGGCCACGACTTCCGGCCCGACTACCGGCGCATCGGCCGCATGGTCGACCGGCTGGCCGGCACGTCGGTGCCGATCCTCGGCTGCACCGCCACCGCCAACGACCGCGTCGTCCACGACGTGGCGGTCCAGCTCGGCGCCGAGCTCACCACGTTCCGCGGGCCGCTCCAGCGCGACGGCCTCGCCCTCAGCGCCGTCCCGCTCGACCGGCAGGCCGAGCGGCTGGCGTGGCTGGCCGAGACCATCCCCACCCTCGAGGGTTCGGGCATCGTCTACTGCCTCACCGTGCGCGACGTGCAGCACGTCGCCGACTGGTTGCGCGGCCGCGGCATCGCCGCCGACGGCTACTGGGGCGGGCTCGACAACGCCGATCGCCTCGCCGCCGAGCAACGCCTCAAGTCGAACGAGATCAAGGTGCTCGTCGCCACCACCGCGCTCGGCATGGGATACGACAAGCCCGACCTCAGCTTCGTCGTGCACTTCCAGTCGCCCGGCTCACCCGTCGCCTACTACCAGCAGGTCGGCCGCGCAGGCCGCGCCCTCGAGCGCAGCGTCGGCGTGCTGCTCCGCGGCCTCGAAGACGAAGAGATCCAGGACTACTTCATCGAGCGCGCCTTCGCCCACGAGATGCTCATGCGCGACGTCGTGCAGCTGTTCGAGCGCGCCGGCGAACCGGTGTCGCTGATGCGCGCCCAGAGCCAGCTCAACGTCCGCATCGGGGTGCTCGAACTGATCGTGAAGCAGCTCGACGTCGAGGGCGCGTTGCGACGCGTCGGGCCCACCACCTTCGAGCGCAGCGACGAGCCGTGGGAGTACCCGGCGGCCCGAATCCGAGCCGTCACCGACGCCCGCCGCGCCGAACAGCAGGCCATGCGCGACTACTTCGCCACCACCGGCTGCCGCATGCAGTACATCGCCCGGCTGCTCGACGACCCGGCGCCCGAACCGTGCGGCATCTGCGACAACTGCACCGGGCAGCGCGCCTCGCTCGAACTGCCCGTCGAGCTGGTGGCCGAGGCCGAGCGGTTCCTGCGCGCCCGCCCGATCCCGATCGAACCGCGCAAGATGCGCTTCGAGGGAGACACGGGCAGCCGTAAGAAGATCCCCGACGGTGAACGCAACGAGGAGGGCCGCGCGCTGGCGGTGTGGGGTGACGGCGGCTGGGGGCGGCTCGTCCGCCAGGGTCGCCTCACCGACGGCCGCTATGACGACCGCCTCGTCGACGCCCTCGCCGAGCTCGTCCGGGCGTGGTCGCCGGTGCCCGCGCCCACCTGGGTCACGTCGGTGCCGTCGTTGCGCGCGCCGGCGCTCGTGCGCGAGCTCGCGGAGGGCGTGGCCGCACGGCTCGGCCTTCCCCACGC
>JALHOG010000026.1:59514-62273 GCA_022843125.1 Ilumatobacteraceae bacterium | reverse complement strand
GAGGTGGACGGGGGAGATGGGTCCGTTGGTGTAGCAGACCTGGCCGTCGTTGCCTATGGGGGCGATGGCGACGTTGGGGTCGGTGGTGTTGGGTCCGTAGTTGACGTTGGATGCGTCGGGTGGGGTGGTGAGGTTGGAGGAGATGAGCAGCCCGAAACCCGGACCAGTTGCCTCGACTGGCGTCAAATTCACCAGCGCCCCGCCCCCCTGACCACCGGAGACCGTGGTGCACAGGCGATCCGAGCGGTTCACCGGCGCCGGTGGCGGATCTGGAAGAGGGCCGCTGGTGCGCGCCATGTTGCCCTTGAAGGTCGGCCACGGTGCCTCTCCCAGGGCAGTGCCAGTGGTCCAGATCGTCACGAGCAGGTCATCGCGGCCATCTGGCCGGAGATTGCCGTTCGCATCACCGATATTCACTTGGACGATCCAGGTCTTGCCGTCGACCGAGGCGACCGTCGGGGTCGCCGACGAGGCCAAAATCGTCCCCGGATAGGACGATCTCGCCGATGTCTGCAACGCCCCCGTCGCAGCGTCGAAGATACGCATTCGACCCTCGGCCTGCACGATGGCGTCGAGTCGGCCGTTGTTGTCGACGTCGGCGATCGCCACTCCCCCCCACGTACCGACCACGGGGGAGCACTGGCCGGCGTCGGTGATGCACTGCTGCCACACACGTCGTCCTGCAGAATCGAACGACTGGAGGTATCCGCCGCCGCTGACCACCCAAACTCGGTGCTGACCGTCGATCGTGCCAACCGCTGGCGAGCCGAGTACGGGTGCCGGCGTCGCAGCCTCCCACAACAACGACCCGGTGCGGCCGTCGATCGCCATGATCTTGTTGGCTGCTGGCCCCATGAAGAAGAGCCCGGTCCCGACGACAACGTCCAACGCCCCGTCGCCGTTGAGATCGGTGAGAGCAGGGCTCGACCAGACGACAGCGTCGCGTACGAAGTAGCTCCACTGCACCGAGCCGTCGAGGTTGAACGCCCAGACGTACCCACCCTTGCCAATGCCGAAGCAGGGTTGAAGAGGACTCAAGCCTTCGCAGTCGGCCCCAACCACGATTTCGTTGCGGCCGTCGTCGTCGATATCCCCGATCGCCGGAGAACTCCAGATGGAGTCCTTCAGCCAGTGATGGAGGTGGGGCATCGGCTCTCCAGTTGGCCCGGAGAAGCCGTCGACGACCATGCCCCAACTCGTGGTCACCACATCGAGTGACTGGTCGATGTCGAGGTACCCGAGCGCTGGCGTGGGGAAGAGGCTGGCGCTGATCCCGTCGAACGCCGGGGCGACGGCTCGGTTGTAGAGCTCACGAGGGCTGCCCCCTCGCATCGAGTAGGCAGCGAGACGCGCTCCCATGTTCGCAACGACCACGTCAGACACGCCATCGCCGTCGATGTCGCCGATCGCGGGCGATGCCTGGACGATCCCGGCTCCGGTGATGTCGGTCGAGACGCCAGGGTCGAGCGCCGTCACCTGTTGCCCCGCCAGGTCGATCACACGAATTGGGCTGTTCATACCTCCCACGACCACGTCGGATCGCCCGTCACCAGTGACGTCTGCGACGGCTGCTGAGCTGAAGGTGCTCAGGGTCTCGAAGCCGAAGTCGCTTCCTTGGTACTTGAAGGTCAACGGAGAACCGGCGACCTCCGTCAGGTTGATCGCAGCAGCGGCGCCTGCCGGCGGGGGCTCGGTCGAGACGATCGTTGCGGACAGGAACGAGGCGGAGGTGATGGCGATGATCGCCATGGCGGAGCGGTGCATGATCATCCTGACATCCGAGGCGTCGAACCGACCCTCGTGTTATCGGCCGACGAAACGACAGCCTTGAATCCGCCCTGGGCGGAGGATACCCCACCCGTGTGGCTGTCGGGCCGTCAGGGCGCTGGCGTGAGTTCGAGCACGATCCCGTCGGCAGCGTCGTACCGCTCGGCGATGAGCCCGTCTGGCACGCGGCTCATCCGCCGCTCGACCTCATCCGGAGGCCAGAACGCGAGGCCGGAGGTGTTGACGGCCTCGTCGACGTCGGTGCCGGGTATCTCGATGCCGGCGGTGTAGATGACGACCACCCGGACGTCGAGCTGTCGGAGCACCTCGATCGAGGCTGGGTTTGGGAAGCCGTTGAGGGCATCAACGGCGTCCTCGTAGCCGTTCGGCGTGTACCCGGAGTAGCCGTTGACGCTGCGCAAGCCGTCGTTCGCGCCCAGCACCATGCGGGGCCCCTCGGTGAACGGCTGCAGGATCCCTGCCGACACGGGGACTGCTGGCAGAAGCACGACGGTGCCCGGATCCAGGGATTCGAGAAGCGCATTGGCCGACCGGGACTCGGGGCTCACCACGTACACCATCGGGTGACTGGCTGCAGCCTCGAATGCCACGACGGTCATCAGGAGCCCGGCGATCGCGATCCGCACCGGTCGGGCCCGAACGCGGCCGAGCGCCCACGCTAGCGCCACGCCGGAGCAGAGAACGAGAGCGAACTGAGTGAACACCACGAGCCGTCCGAGAGCGACCATGTTGCTGATCCCGGGGATCAGTTTCCCGGCGATGTCGTAGACGGGTGATTGCACACCGACGATTGGCGTTCGGCCGAGCGCTATACCGAAGCACACGACTCCGGTGACGACGATCACCGCCCAGTTGCGGCTAGGTCGTAACCGTTCCTGGATCACGGCGCGGCGAGTGACGGCGAGGGCGACGAGCAGCGGTATGCCGAGCAGGACGAACGCGCCCACGTAGGCATGGTTCTCGGGCGTTCG
>JALHOG010000026.1:28137-59504 GCA_022843125.1 Ilumatobacteraceae bacterium | reverse complement strand
AGACCGAGTCGAGGAACTTCGTGCTGGTCATCGGGGACCGCAGATCGCCGAGGCGGGTCGCGAACGGCGCTGGGTACTCCGGTCGGGCCACCACTCGTTCGGCCGCTGATGTGTACTGGTGCTGGAGGTACAGCATGGGGACCCCCGCCACGAGGAAGAAGGCCGTCGCGCCGGGCAGCTGCCGAGTCGAACGCTGACGGGCGAACTCGACCGCGAGGCCGATGGCGACGGAGGCGCCGACGGCGACGAGGACCACAACGCCGTAGTACGCGGACGAAAGCATCTGCGCGAGCACCGCTAGGGCCAGCACGCTGCCCCGCTTCACTGACGGCTGCTCCCAGAAGCGTTGGAGGGCGATGAACGCCAGCGGAATCAGGCCAGCCCACGTCAGTTGGAAATGATTGCTCCCCGCAACTCGTACCGTGCTGAACGTGAACGCCATGGCGACGACCAACGCAGCGCTCCGCGACACGAGCATTCGCTTCGCAAGCGCGAACGTCGCTTCGGCGCACAAGATCCAGCCGAACACGTAGAGGGCGTTGAACGCGATCACCGGTGAGCCGGTCGACCACTCGATCAGCTTGAACGGTAGCGCGACCAGCAGGAAGGTCTCGGAGTACGCCATTGCGTCGCCGAATCCTGCGAAGATCGGACCCTCCCAGAAACCGTTGAAGAGAGCGACGGATCGGTCAGCGCCCCACTGCAGCAGACTCAGTACGAGGTAGGCGTCACCCTGGTCGCCAGGGATGTAGGAGCCGAGTGCGTCGCGGCGATCGAGCGTCAACGCGACCGTCAGCACGGCCCAAGCCAGGACCCTCGCCACGGCGAAACGTGCTCGGAAGAGCAGCCTCAACGGGGCCGGAGTTGCGGAGTCATCCGCCCCCGCCCTCTCCGCCACTATCGCGGTCACGTGAGGCTTCCGTCCGAGACCGGCCCTCTTCGGGGGGCCGGTAGCACGGTCCAGGACGTGCGCTCGCTCATCAGCTCGCACGTTAATCGGCGTCACATCGTCGGTGCGCCGACTGTCGACGTGCTGATTGACCAGCGCGAGTGGGCGAGTCTCATCAGTTGCTCGATCAATTGAGCAGGTCGCGTGCCGCCCGGCGAGCGAGCGTGAGGTAGCCGCGTCGCCGAACCGGATTCCGTCTCAGCGCAGCGAGGACGGCACGGGCGACCGAATCGATGGCCACATAGGCTCGGAACAGTCGCAGCGACTCACCACGGTCACCGTGGAACAGACACGCCGACCGATATGACCACAGCAGGCTCTCTCCGAAGCGTTCTCGCGTGCTGTGCGCTCGGGCGTGATGCACCACCCAGCCGTCGGCGAGCTGTGTCGGCACGCCAGCGCGGTTGAGTCGCTCGCATAGATCGATGTCTTCGTAGAACATGAAGTACCGGGCGTCAAAGCCCCCGACTGCTCGGAACGCTGCAGCCGGAACGAGCAGCGCAGCCCCACTGACGAAGCCGGTGCCGACGGGCGCCGGGCCGCGCCGGCGTAGCCAGCTCCGGCCGACCTCGTCGACGATCCGGTAGCGGACGCCCCAATGGTCACCTTCGGGACCGGAGTCGATCATCTTCGGTCCGATCACCGCCGGGGATGGCTCGATGGCCTCGGCCCAGGGCCATGCGAGCACCCGCGCGTCAGGGTTGAGGAACAGCAGCCACCGTGCCGTCGCTGCGGCGGCGAGGGAGTTGCAGCCCGCCCCGAACCCCGGATTGCTCGGGTCGTGCTCCACCGACACGCCAGGCCGCGAGCGCGCAAGCGCTCGCAAGCGGCTGATCGAGGATTCGTCGTCCGCGTGCTCGCGAATCAGCACTCGAGCTCCGGGCATTGTTCGCCCGATACTCTCCAGAGTGTCGACCAGAACATCGACACTGCGGTACGAGACGATCAGCACATCGACGTCGATCGGCACGGGCGGACAGTAGCGTCTCGGGCGTGCATCGAGCCCGCCCTGCCCGGCCTGGCCCATGGATGCTGTCGCGATGAACGTCAGGTGCGAGGTGGTGGTTCCGTATGGAATCTCCAACGCCACGGTTCGCGCCCGAGCGATTCACTGGGTCGACAGACTCGAGCAGTCAGCGGTGATCGAGCCCGGATCGGTTCGAGTGCGCGGCCCAGGTTTCGAGAATGGTAGGCCGACCCCCGACGTACCTCTGCTGCTCGTGCGCAATGCAGGACGTCTCACGCGTGGCCGCCGCGAGGCCCAACTGCTCCGCCGTGCGCGTCTCGGCGTGTATGACCTCGATGACGGCTTGCCATGGGACACCGGCAACCTGCCCGACCTCGGCGGCTGGTACAAGCGGCCTTTCAATCGGGCTGTCCTCGCCGAACGGTGCGCGGCCGCCGCCGATCGAATCGTCGTCGGCAACGATGTGCTGGCCGAATGGGCGGCAGCCCGGTGCGACGACGTTCGCATCGTGCCGACCTGCATCGAGCCTGGCGAGTACTCGCGCCGTCAGGAGTGGCGCGTCGGCGAGCGGCCCGTGATCGGATGGATCGGGTCACCGGCCACCGAGGTCTACCTACGCCGACTCGCCCCTGTGCTCGCCGACGTCCACGCTCGTACCGGGGCTGTGGTTGAGATGATCAGCGGGCCGGGATCGGTGACGGCCGATCTCGCACCGTTCACTCGTCGTGTCACGTGGTCGCTGGATGCAGTTACGGCGATCGCCGGGTGGGATGTCGGCGTCATGCCGCTGCGGGACGGCGTCTACGAGCGCGCGAAGTGCGGCTACAAACTGCTCCAGTACGCGGCATCCGGCGTGCCGGCAATCGGTGATCCGGTTGGT
Organism: Ilumatobacteraceae bacterium; assembly: GCA_022843125.1. GTDB lineage: Bacteria > Actinomycetota > Acidimicrobiia > Acidimicrobiales > Ilumatobacteraceae > Ilumatobacter. Next base: position 56,708 of record JALHOG010000026.1, on the reverse strand, counting down.
GTGAACGCTCGGTTGCTCGCCGATATGGACGGGCTTGCGCCAGGTGACTTGAGCGAATGGAACGATGCGATCGTGCAGCTGCTGGCCGAATCGCCGGGGCGGCGTGCGGCCCGTGCGGCCGCCGGGTTCGACGTCGCTGCCGCCTACTCGTACGCAACCTGGCAGGCGCGGTGGGTCGACGCGGTGGGGTGGTGACCATGCACGTCGTCCACGTGATCACGAAAGGTGACGTCGGTGGCGCCCAGACGCACGTCGCAGAACTGGTCGCCGTGCAGATCGGCGTGGGGCTCGACGTCACGGTCATCGCCGGCAGTGACGGCCCGGAGCTGCAGCGCTGCCGCGATGCCGGAGCGGCGGCTCGTGTGGTCTCGGCCCTCGGAGCGGCCCGCACGCGCCCGTGGGAGCGTCGCGCTCTCCGCGATCTGCGGGCGGCGATCGACGCCGAACAGCCAGACATCGTGCACGCCCACTCCTCGAACGCCGGGTTGTTGGCGCGTGTCGCGTGCAGGCTGAGCGGTCACGTCTGCGTCTACACCGCACACGGCTGGCCGTTCCAGGCCGGCGCCGCGGTATCTCAGCGTTTGCTCTCGTTCGTCGGTGAAGCCGTGGCCGGTCGGTTGGGCGCTGGGGTCATCTGTCTCACCGACGCCGAAGCCGATCGTGCTCGGAAGGCTCACGTGGTTCGCCCGGGCCGGTTGTGGGTGATCGCCAACGGGTTGATCGACGTCGAGGCCGAGCTCGTACGAGAACATGGCGACGGGCCGGTCGGCATCGTGATGGTGGCGCGGTTCGCCCCTCCGAAGCTGCAGCGCGGGCTGATCGACGTGATGAGCACGATGGTCGACCTCGACTGGCACCTGACGTTCATCGGCGACGGGCCACAGTTCGAGGAGGTCCGCCGCCACGGCGCGTCGATGCTGGGCGGACGAGTGTCGTTCCTCGGCCACCGCGATGATGTCGCGCCGCTGCTTGCAGGCAACGACGTGTCGGTGCTGTGGTCGCGTTACGAGGGAATGCCGATCTCCCTGCTCGAGTCCATGCGAGCGGGTCTCTGCTGCGTCGCGAGTGACCTCTCGGGCGTACGAACCCTCTTCGGACTCGGGGCTGCCGGCCTTCTGGCGGGCGATGAGCGGCAACTCGAAGCGACCCTGCGAACGCTCATCACCGATCCGGAGCGGAGAGCCCAGCTCGGTGCGCTCGCTCGGAGGCGTTTCGAGACACACTTCTCCGCCATGGCGATGGAGGAGGCGACACGAGCGGTGTACCAGCAGCTGCTCGCTCAACAGGGCGCCGCCGTCGAGACGATCGGTACCGGCTGATCAGACCTGCGAGACCTCGAGCACGAGCGGGCTCTCGCAGGATGTCGACACGATCCGCCATTCACCGCCGACGATCGTCTCGAGCATGTCGAGGCAGGCAGCCGGATCGCCGTCGACGCACAACACGCCGACGGAAGTCGACGACCCACTGACCTCCCATATGCGCTCCATCAGCGGGTCGGACCTGAACGAGACGGTCAAGGCATCGCCACCGTCCACTCGGTCGGCGAACATGGCCGGCCACACCCGCCAATAGTCGCCGACGAGGAGCTCGACGTCGTACCGCCGTGCAACGGTTGCATCCTCTTTGCCTTTCTCGATCGCGGGAACCGCTACGGTCGCACCGCCGGCGATGGAGACTGCGATGACAACTGTGGAGACCGGCACGACCAGTCGCGAGAGACCCGAGATGGCAGGAGTGGACTCGAAGGTCGGCGCGACTTGCCGGTGTGTGACCGCTCTCACCATCTCCGTGACGGCACCCGCCATCACGAACAACCCGGCTGCGTACGCGGTGAAGTGGTAGCGGAACTTGAAGTCGTTGATCTCGATCCAGCGGTTGGCACTGAAGACCGACACCCACACCACCGCGATGACGGGGCAGAGTGCGTAGGCCCGCCGCAGCGCTGGGTCGAAGCGACTGCGACGCAAGACCAGGATGATCACACAAACGAGGCCGACGAGAACGGCCGGCCACAGGAGGACGCTGTCGGCGATACTGTCGAGGGTCCGTCGATAGCCGGCGCGCAACCGCGCGATTGAGAAGTCGTCGTAGTACTCGGCGGACGTGATGCCGTCGTAGATGAGGCGCGGTGTGATCGTGCCGATGACGAAAGCCACGCCCGACACCACCAGCGCGACGACGGTGCGCTTCCATATTCCCGGTCCGCGCCGGATCACGGCTGCGACCGGAGCGAGGGCAACCGTCGAGGGGATCACCAGCACACCGGCGAGGATGCCAACTGCTCCGAGCACTCTCGCCGCCACCCCTTCGCCGGTCACCCAGTGGATGCCGACGAGGAAGAGCAGCATGCTCAGCGCGTACTGCTGCACGAGCACGAAGTCGTACACGGCTTGGCGGCTCAGGAGTGCGAGCGTCAACGCTCCCGTGATGGCTGCGCTCACGGTGATGGCAGGCCACGACGTCGGGCGATCGGAGCGCGTCGCGTGGAACCACACGAAGCACCCGACCAGGGCGAAGAACGAGGTCGCCAGGATCGCGGTCTGGAGCAGGAAGTTCCACTCGATCTGCTGGACCGGCCACGCGATTGCAGGTACGAGGTTTGCGAGCCGATCCTGGCCCCAGTAGTAGAAGGTCAACTCCTCCGTGGAGATCAGCGCGTACAGCAACGAGTCGGCGTTTGCGAGCGGCAGGGATCGGCGCATCGCCGTCGCCACGAGCACTGCGATCACCGCCATGCCGACGGCGGCGTCGCCAGGACGTGGCGAGCGGACGAACGGCTCGGGGTGGGGTGCCGACGACTCGCTCGCTGGGTCCGACGTGGCGAGTTCCGCCATCGTCAGTTGGTGGCGTCGGGGTTCGCGGCGATGAGCAGGATCGACTGGCCGAACGGGGGAGCGATGATCGACTCCAGACGCCGCACGACGGGGACGACGACCCGGTCGAAGATCGTGACGAGCGGTCCCGCCGTGGGCTCCTGCTTCAGCAGCCGCGTGATCAGCAGCCAGCTGAAGAACCCGGGGGCGTTGACGTAGCGTACGTCGACCACGTCGAAGCCGGCGGACGCGACCGCCGTGCGCAGTCCGGCCTTGCGGTACCGGCGGTGGTGGCCGAGCTTGCGGTCGAAGTCGCTGTACAGCAATTGGAAGGCGGGCACCCAGATCGCGATCCGGCCGCCCGGGACGAGCCGTGAACGGATCTCGCGGAGTGCACCCGTGTCGTCCTCGATGTGTTCGAGCACGTTGATCATCACCGCCGATCCGTAGGCCGGACCCGCGGGAACATCGGAGATCATGCCGGCGGTGACGGTCACCCGGGCGTCGGCGGCGAATCGCTCGCGTAGGAACGCACCGCCGTGGATCCCCGGTTCGACTGCATGCACCGGAGCGATCTCGGCGAACGCGCCCGTGAACGTGCCGTGTCCGGCGCCGACCTCGAGGATCGGACCCTGCAGGTGCGGGCGCGCGAGGTCGACGATCCAGCGCATGTAGTTGACGGCGTCGTCGAGGGTGTCGAGTGTCGACACGAGCGACGAGTCATCGACATCGTGCTCGGGCTGCGACGCAGTCACGCGCGGTCACCCGTAAGGCGGGCGACGAAGGGGGAGAGCCGCTTGATGCGCAGGCGCTCGCCCGGCCCCGAGTACGCAGCGATCACGAAGAAGGCGCGGACACCGTCGCGCCAGCCGATCTTCTTGCCCTCGGCGTATGTCCGGCCGTCATAGCTGATGCCGACCTCGTAGACCGTCAACCCGAGCCGGGCGACCTTGGCGGTGACCTCAGGCTCAACCCCGAAGCGATTCTCCTCGATGGTGATCCTTTGCAGCGCCTCGAGCCGGAACGCCTTGTAGCACGTCTCCATGTCGGTCAGGTTGAGGTTGGTGGCCATGTTCGACACCGTGGTCAACAACCGGTTCCCGACCGAGTGCCAGTAGTAGAGCACGCGATGCGGCCCCGACCCGATGAAGCGCGAGCCGTACACCACATCGGCCTTGCCATCGACGAGGGGCTGGAGCATCACGGGGTACTCGGAAGGGTCGTACTCGAGGTCCGCGTCTTGGACGATCACGTACGGCCTCGACACCGCCCCAAAGCCGGTGCGTAGCGCCGCACCCTTGCCCTGGTTGACCTCGTGGTGGATGACACGCACCCGCGGGTCGGAGATCGTGGCGATCTCGTCGCGTGTGGCGTCGGTCGAGCAGTCGTCGACGATGACGAGCTCTCCCACGAGCGGCGACGCGAGTACCGCTGCGACGATCGTCGTCAACGTCGCCTGCTCGTTGTAACAGGGCATCACGACGGACAGACACGCTTCGGGGGCACTCATCGGCCAGCGAGGCTAGCTGCTCGCGCTTGGCCCGAATGTGTGAAGCTGGCGCCTCTGGCGCCTCCGGCGTTCATCGGCCGCCATCGATCAGGATGTGGCGCACTGTCAGCCAGATGATGCGCAGGTCGGTCGCCAATGACTCGTGCCGCACGTAGTGCAGGTCGTACTGCAGCTTCACGTAGGCATCTTCCTCCGACGCTGCGTACCGGTACTTCACCTGTGCCCAGCCGGTGAGCCCGGGACGTACGAGGTGCCGGGCCGAGTAGAACGGCAGCTTCTCGTCGAGCTGCTGCGCGTAGGTCACCTGCTCGGGCCGTGGCCCGACCACGGCCAGTTCGCCGAGGAAGATGTTGATCACCTGCGGCAGTTCGTCGATGTGGGTGCGGCGGAGCAGCTTGCCGAACGGTGTGATCCGGGGGTCGTCGTTGGCGGTCCAGCCCGACACATCGACCGCTCCCGGGCTCATCGTGCGCAGCTTCCAGATGCGGAACGGCTCGCCCATCCGGCCCACCCGCTCCTGACGGAAGAACAGCGCGCCACGGTTGCCGAGCAGGTTGCCGACGAGGACGATCGGCAGGATCACGATCAGGAGCACGCCACCGAGCAGGGCGAGCGCGAGGTCGATCGCACGCTTCAGCGGTGCATAGCCGCCGTGCAACGACTCGATGTCACCCATCATCGCGAACCGATCGAGCGTCGTGAGCGGGAGCTTCCCGAGCGACTCGTCGTAGAAGTCGTCGAGGCTGCGCACACGCAACCCTTCGCCGTGGAGCTGCTCGGCCTGCCGCACCACCTCGGGGTGGACACTCGCCGCCGGGCCGAGCACGAGCGTGGTGGCCCGCACCGACCGGCACAGCTCACCGATCTCCTCGTAGTCGTCATCGGGGACGATGGTGGCGGCGAGGGTGAACCGTTGCTCGAATGGACCGTCCTCGACGTCGAGCTCGAGCTGTGCGGCATCCTTCGCGTTGATGACGGCGACCACCCGCTCCGACCCGCCGGCGCGCCGGACCGACACGGCGATCACGGCGCCGAACGCGACCAGCCAGAACAGCACGAGGAGCGCCGTGAGGAGGATCACGAAGCGCGGCAGGCTGGCCGGGAAGAACACCTGCGATGTAGCGGTGGCACCGAGCACGGTGAGGGCGGCACCGGTGGACGACACCACCACCCGTGACAGCGACGACGCGCGGACGGGCACCTCCATCACGGCCGTGACGCCGACGCACAGGAGGGCGAGCAGCAGATAGCTGGTCACGCCCTCGCGAGTGCCGCTCGGGGCGCGGAACTCCTGGTGCGCCCAGCGCGCCACGAAGGGCAGCACGGCGATCACCGTGATGCAGGCGAGGCGGGTCCGGTTGCTCATCGCGCGAGCACCGGCGGGACGGGTCGGGCGCACCACGCCAATGCCGCGGCCGATGCGGCGGCGTGCACGACGATGAGGATCAGCGGAGAGACCGGGGCCGACCACGTGTCCCACCGCCACGGGTACCACGTGCCGCCGACGCCGACCGCCCACCGCTGCTGCGCCGCGACGAACGAGACGTTGGCGACGAGCCACGCCCCGCCGGCCAGGAGCGGCACCAGGCGATCGACGAGTGCCTCCGTGTCACGGTCGTCGCCCTGACGGTCAGCGCGGTCGGCGCGCCAGGCGAGTACGAGCGGCAACCCGATCACGAGGGGCATGCTGTACCGGCCATGCCAGTAGCGGCCGTAGTCGGCGCCCTGGCCCAGCTCGAGCAGCCACGCAGTAGCGACGGTGGCGGCGAGCGCCGCCAGCCCGACCACCGCGGCGCGGCGGTACTCGAGGTAGGCCACCGTGGCGAGCCCGCCGATCAGCGCCCACTGGAGGAAAACCATGGGCATCGGCACGGGCGTGCTCAGCCAACCGAGCACACCGACGAGCTGGCGCAGATGCTCACCGGTGGCGCCCATCACGAGCCGGACCGTGTCGGCTCGGAAGCCGCCGGGTCGGAAGGTCACAGCGACCGCCGCGACGACGAACACCGCCACCGCAGAGGCAGCGATCGCGAGCATCCGGGGGCGCCCGGCGGGCACCCGCACGATGCGGCGGACAGCGAGATCGACGACGACCAGCCCGAACGGCGCGAGTGCCAGCGCCAGGTTCAGGTTCTGCTCGCCGTTCCACAGTGGCGTCACCGGCGCGAGCGCAGCCGCCGCCACGACGGCGATGCGCGACCGGGTGGTGAGCTGGGACCACAGCTCGCCGGGTCGCCGCGCGAGCAGCGCGCAGCACACGAGCACGATCAGCAGCACCCACATCGGGCCGTCGCGGCGCGGCAGCATCAACGCGATCCACCCGAGCACGGCGAGCGTCTCGGCGCGTTGCCGACCCAGATGGAGGACGCCGACCCACAGCGCGAGCCCGCCGGCGATCGACACGGCGCTCGGATTGACGACACCGAACGTGAACCACACGATCGGCGTGACGCCGAGCAGCGCAGCGACACCCAGCACCGGGCGATGGCGAGCCAGCACGACCAGCGACCACACCAGCAACGCCACCGGGATCGCAGCGTTGAGCACGCGCGCCACGTACGCGTAACCCGACGCGGATGGCACGTACGACGCCAGCCCGGGCAGGAGGAAGCCCCACGGCGGGTAGTTCTCGGAGCTGGTGCCGACCAACTGTTCGTCGGTGGTCAGCGGGATGCCCGCCGCGCACGTGACCGGCACGTTCGGGTCGAGCGCGACCGACGTGCTCCAGCACGCCGGATCGGGCGAGCCCACCATGGCCGGCACCTCGAACAGGGTGTAACCCGGCCGTGCCGGGTCGGGTGCGCCGTCGCGCTCACCCCGGACCAGTGCGGCTGAAGCCACCATGTGGCTCGGCTCGTCGGGGCCGCTGCTGCGAGGGTTGCCGAGGATCCAGCACAGCACGACGACGACGATCGACAGGGCCAGCCGCCCCGCCGACGCGCGGGCGCGTGCGGGAAGGAGCCGCTCGATCATCGTTACGAGTGTACCGATGGGGGATCGGGGGCCCAGGTAGCCTCCGTGCTCGATGTCCGACCGCTCGCCCGTGCCCGACGCTGCCCCGGACGCTGCGCCCGATTCTGCGCCCGATTCGGAGCTGTTGCGTCGGCTCGATGCCCTCGAAGCCGAGTCGAACGCTCGCCGCGAGGAGCTGCGCCGACTCGCCGCCGAGGTGCCGGCGGCCGTGAGCCGTCGAGCGGTGCTGCGGTCGCTCGCCGGCGATCTCCGGCACGCTCCCGCCAAGCGCCAGATCGTCCGGCGCGCCGCTGCCAAGCTCGGGCGGGCACCTGCGGCGGCGTGGCGCCGCGCACGCGGGCGGCGCCCGGCGACATGAGACCCGTCACCGTGTTCGCCGCCGCCGGTGGGAACGCGTTCATGACCGACATCGCGGCCTGGATCGTCGAGGCCGCACGCCTGTCGGGACGCGAGGCCCACCTCGAGCAGCATGCGCTGCCCGCCGACGACGGCCACCTCAACCTCGTCGTCGCACCCCACGAGCACTTCACCCTCACCGAGGCCACCGACGACGAGGTGCGTCGGGCAGTCGCCGTGAGCGTGCCGGTGTGCACCGAGCAGCCCGGCACGCCCTGGTTCAACCTCACGTGCGAGCTGGTGCGCGGCGCCCCTGCGGTCCTCGACATCAATCGCCACGGCGTCGACGGGCTCGTCGCACGCGACATCGCGGCGACGCACCTCCGCCTCGGCGGGGTGCCGTCGATGGCGCACGGCCGCGACGGCCGTGACGTCGACCTGCTCTTCCTCGGTGGCAGCACGCCGCGCCGCGCCGCGGTGCTGGCGGGCCTGGCGCCGGTGCTCTGGGACCGGCGCACCGAACTGCGCCTGTTCCGGTTCAGCCGGCCTGTCGACGGCGACGTGCCCGGCGTCGTGTTCGGGCGCGACAAGTACGAGCTGCTCGGCCGCAGCCGAATCCTGCTCAACATCCATCGCGACGAGGTGAAGCCGGGCTACTTCGAGTGGGCCCGCATGATCGAGGCGATGGCCAACGGGTGCGCCGTCGTCACCGAACCGTCGGCCGGTTTCGAGCCGCTCGTCGACGGGGTCCACTTCGTCGCCACCGAGCACCTCGCCGATGCCGTGCGCGACCTGCTCGACGATCCCGACCGCTGCGCAGCGTTGGGCGAGGCGGCGCGATCTGCCGTGCTCGACGAGCACCCCCTGCTGTCGACGCTGGCGCCGATCCTCGACGCACTGGAGGATCTCGGTCCGGCACCGGTCGCCGAGTCGCGCCGGCGCAATCGAGCGGTACCTCGCGGGCACAAACCCCCGCTGCTGCCCGAGTTCCGGCCCGCCGACGACCTCCGCGCCCGGATCTACCGAGCGCTGCTCGACGAGATGGCGCTGATCCGATCGATCGAACGCGTGCGGTGCAGCGTGATGCACGGCGACGACGACGTGGTCACCGTCACCGACACCCCTGCCTACGCCGACGCGACGCCAGAGGTGTCGGTGATCGTCACGCTCTACAACTACGCCGGCGTCGTCCTGGAGACGTTGGAATCGATCGTCGCATCGACCGACGTCGCCTATGAGATCGTCGTGATCGACGACCACTCCCGCGATGCCGGACGCGCCGCCGTGCAGGCGTTCATGGACGCCCACCCCGACGTCCCGATCCGGCTCCTCGGGAGCGAGGTCAACCGGGGCCTGCCCGCGTCGCGCAACCGGGCGGTCGCCGCAACCCGGGCCGACCTCGTGATGGTGATGGACGCCGACAACCTCGTCTATCCCAACTGCCTGCGCGTGCTGGCCGACACGCTCGCCGCCGATCCGGATGCAGCGTTCGCCTACGCGACGCTGGAGGCGTTCGGCGCCGAGCCGGGGCTGCGCAGCGAGCTCGCTTGGCATCCGGCGTGGTTGTGCGAGACGAACTACATCGACGCCCAGGCGATGGTGCGACGCTCGACCTTCGAACGTCACGGCGGGTATCGCGACGACGACCTCGCCTACGGCTGGGAAGACTGGGAGCTGTGGCTGCGCATCGCGAAGGCGGGTGAGCACGGCGTCCACGTGCCGCGGATGCTCGGCCGCTATCGCACCCAGGCGTCGTCGATGATCACGATCACGAACCTCGTCGCCCATCGGATGCGCGCCGACGTGCGTGCCCTGCACCCCGAGCTGCCGTGGCCGGAGGGCCCGTCGTCGTCGGGCGAGCTCGACCCGGAGCTCGACGTCCTGAAGGCCGAGCTCGAACGGGTGCACCGCGCGCTCGGTGCGGCCCGCCGCCGGCAAGAGCTGCGCCAGGCGCCTGCTTCGGTCGCTCGCGACCGATTCGTCGGCGTCGTCGGTCGCGGAGCCCGACGGTGAACCTCGACGCCGTGTCGGCCGCCCGCGAGCGCGCGGCCGAACGCGGCCGTCTGCGCGGCGCGATCACCGAAGCCCGCACCCAACTCGACCGCGCCGAGCAGGACGTCGCACTGCCGTGGCGGCACTGGGCGCACACCTGGTTCGATCGCCCACCACGACCGGGCATGGTCACGGGCGGGCCGCTCGTGTCGGTGATCACCCCGGTGTACGCGCCGCAACCGGAGCATCTCGATGCGTGCCTCGCATCGGTCGCTGCGCAGACCTACCGGAACTGGCAGCACGTGCTCGTCGACGACGCCTCGCCTCGCCACGACACCGTGCCGGCGCTGCGAGCCGCGACCGTCGCCGACCCACGGCGTGTCGTCATCGAGCTCGATGCGAACCAGGGGATCGTCGGTGCGAGCAACGCGGCGCTCGACGCGGCCACCGGCGAGCTGATCGTGATGCTCGACCACGACGACGTGCTCCTGCCGGTGACGATCGAACGCCTCGTGGCGGCGCTCACCGCGACGCCGGGCGCCTCGTTCGCCTACAGCGACAACGCGCTGCTGCGTGCCGACGGGCGCGTCGCCGACCCGTTCTACAAACCCGACTTCTCACCGGAGCGGCTGCGACACCAGAACTACGTGCTGCACTGCGTGATGGCGCGCGCCGACGCCGTTCGTCAGGTGGGCGGGTTCCGCCCCGGGTTCGACGGGGCGCAGGACCACGACCTCGTGCTGCGCCTGTCGGAGGTGGGCGACGTGGTGCACGTGCCTGAGGTGCTCTACCACTGGCGCGAGGCGCCGGCGAGCGTCGCTGCCGACTCGAACGCCAAGCCGTACGCGTACGACGCCGGTGTGCGGGCGGTACAGGAGCACTGCGACCGGGTCGGGGTGATCGCGCAGGTCGAGCGGGCACCGCTCGACGGCGTGTACCGGCTCCGGCGACCTGCCCCCGCCGCCACGGTGAGCGTGGTGATCCCCACCAGGGGGACGCGCCGGAGCGTGTGGGGCGCCGAGCGCGATCTGGTCGTGGAGGCCGTGCGGTCGCTGGTGGAGCGCTCGACCCATCGGGCGACGGAGTTCGTCGTGGTCGCCGACGCTGCGACCCCTGCTCCGGTGCTCGCCGAGCTGACCGAACTCGCCGGTGTCCGCATCGTCGAGTGGGACGCGCCGTTCAACTTCTCGGCCCAATGCAACCTCGGCGCCGCGGCGGCAGCCGGCGAGCTGCTGCTGTTCCTCAACGACGACACCGAGCTGATCGATCCCGACAGCATCGCGGAGATGGCGGCGCTCGCCGTCGAACCGCGCGTGGGTCTGGTGGGCGCAAAGCTGCTGTTCGAGGACGGGACGATGCAGCACGCCGGCCACGTCTACCCGGGCCTGTGCACCCACGCGCTCCTCGGCTACCCGGGCGATCATCCGGGCCCGTACCGGATGGCGTCGGTGGTGCGAGAGTGCAGTGGCGTGACGGCGGCGGCGGCGATGATCATGGCCGACCGGTTCGCCGAGGTCGGGCGGTTCGACGAGGCGCTGCCGCGCAACTTCAACGACGTCGACTTGTCGCTGCGGCTGCGTCGCGCCGGCTTCCGCAACCTGTGGACCCCCCACGCCAGCTGGCATCACGTCGAGAGCGCATCCCGCGACCCGGCCACTGCCGACGGTGAGCGCGACCTGCTGCTGTCGCGCTGGAGCGCCGAGATCGAGCGCGACCCGTACCACAACCCCAACCTGGCGCCCCACCGTTCCGACTGGCTGGAGCTCCCCGGCCGCTCGGGCGCACCCCCGTACTACCGCGACGCCACCGGCCACCGCCGCTTCATCTGACACCCCGGACGCTCGAGCGACGGTTCGTCGCGAACATGTGTGCGCAACGTGATGCTGCGCAGCATGCGCCGTCCCGGGAGCGCTGTGCCGTAGTCGCTGCCAACCGGCGAGTCGATGTTGTCGCAGCGGCCGGAGTGTCTAGGGGCATCGGACGACAGCGATAGTGGGGACCCCTCCGCTGTAGAGACGATAGAAGCCTGGCTCGGCTTCGATGATGCGATACTCGTCGAGGTTCGCGAACCTGATCTCTGGGTCGAGGGAGATCCTGCTCTCGGGGAAGTTCGGATCTGGTGTGAGCTCGGGTTCGGCACCGTCTTCGAGGAGATTCACCCCGCCCGCATACCACAGCCTTCCTGGCTCCGCTCTGGGGTCGCTCACCACGGCCACGAACACCGAGCTGGCAGCTGTGATCTCGAACGCTTCCGACGGCGACCATGTCGATAGTTGTGCCTTGAGCAGCGTCTCCCGCTCGTCGATGCCGCAGACCGCCGGCCCCTCGTACCTGGATGCGCAACCAACGAAGCCCGCGGCACACAGGATCGAGACGACAGCGGCGCGCAGCCGCTTCGACGTTGCCCATCGTTCGCTCGATGGTTGACGGTCGGTGATGAACAGGAACCCGCTCACTGTGGTGTACCTCCATCATCACCCTCGCAGACGACGATGATGATGATCGGCTTCACCCGTCGTCGCGCACGAGGAGATGTTCTCCCACATGATGATCATGAGTGGTACATTCATGTCATGAGTGGGACATACGCCACGGTGATGGGAGATCGCGGCCGGCTGGTGGTGCCGGCCGAGCTGCGTCAGCACGCCGGACTCACCGCCGGCACACCCGTCACGATGATCGAGACCGCCGACGGCATCGTGCTCCTCACCCGCGAGCAACTGAAGCGGATGGTGCGCCGAGACCTGGCCGGTGCCGACCTCGTCGGCGAGCTGCTCGCCGACCGTCGACGCGCCGCGGCCGACGAGCACGCAACGTGAGCGTGCTCGATGCGTCGGCCGTGCTGGCCTTCCTGCAGGGCGAGCCGGGTGCCGACGTGGTCGAGGCGGCGTTGGTGGCCGGGGCCACGTGCGGTGCGGCCAACTGGTCGGAGGTGGCCCAGCGCGTGCGCGGCTCGGAGCGCGACTGGACCATCGCACGCGCGCTCCTGGAGAGCTACGGCGTGGACATCGAACCGGTGACGATCGACGATGCCGAATGGGCCGCCGCTCGATGGCGCCGCAACGAAGGCCTGTCGCTCGGCGACCGTCTGTGCCTCGCGCTCGGACACCGCCTCGACAGCGAGGTGCTCACCGCCGACCAGGCGTGGGGTGACGGCGAGGGAGTCCGCCAGATCCGCTGAACGAGTCAGCGGTGGAGGCGGGTGGCGACCTTGCGGCGGAGGGCGCCGAGCTCCACCCGCCAGCGGGGGAGGAGGGCGTCGAGCTGTGCGTCGTCGATCGGCCAGGCGCGGTACCCGATCGACACGCTGCAGCGGCTGACGTTCGGCGCCAGGTCGGCGGCGATGTCGACGATGAGGTGGGCGCCCGGGCCGGCGGCGCAGCGGCCGCGACCGATCCAACCACCGCGTCCGACCCAGACCGCCCGGTCGAGCTGGTCGGCGCCGTCGATGATCCGCACCGTCGCCCCATGGTCGACGGTGGCGTCGGTGGTGACGACGATCTCGACGTCGCCGATCTCGGCGAGCAGCGCCGTGTCGCCGAAGTCGACGCGCACGCTGCGCAGGCCGTCGGTCGGCGTGTCGAGGCGGAGCAGCATCCACCCGTCGGCACCGGTGCGTGGGACGAGCCGGGTCTGCGCGGTGGCGAGGTCGGAACCGGGCGGGAACGCGGCGACGATCGCTTGCCCGGTCGCACTCGGCGGGCACAGCGCCGTCGGCTCGGCCCCGCCCGCCACCGCAGCGAACTGCGCTGCCAGGGTGGGGCTGGATGCGGCGGCGGCGCCGGCGATCCAGAACATCTCGTTCATCTCGATGCTCGACAGGTCGGCGACGTTGCCGAACCGCGCCCACCGGCCGAACCAGGGGTGCGCGAGCGTCTCGGGGTTCTCGCCGGCGACGTCGTCGTGCTCCCACGTGGTGAGCGCGGCCGCCACCCGCCGATCGGGTGCGGCGACCACCGCTGCGAGCGCCTCCAGCGAGGGCCCGGCGAGCCGCCCGCTCGACCACTCGTCGGCGATCGCTGGCTCGGGCAGCGCGAGCTCGGCGAGTATGCGACAGAAGTCGGCCACGCCGTCCTGGGCGACACGGAGCGAGTCGGGGATGCGGTCGTGGTCGTCGGGCCGGCACACCGGGTCGCCGGCGTCGGTGAACTCGAGCAGCGTGCCGATCGCCGGGGTGTTGATCCGCTCGAGGAACTCGCAGTTGCGGATCGCCACGGCGGCGGCCTCGACGTGCATTCCGTCGGTACCGACCGTGGGCATGTAGCCGATCAGGCGCTGCCCGGCGCCGTTGCGCTCGTCGCCCGCGGGCGAGAGCATCGAGTAGAGGCCCACCACGTCGCCGGTGAAACCGGCCTCGCGCAGCACGGCGGTGATGCCCTCCTGGATGCGGCCGCCCCAGCCGATGTCGCACAGCACGAGCGGGCCGTCGTCGAGACGCAGCGTCCGCTCCAGGTAGGTGCGCACACCGGCCCGCAACCGGGCCGACGACTCGACGATCTGCGTGCGCAACGCGTCGTCGGCAGCGATCGCGTCCCAGGCCTCGATGCGCGACCAGCCCCGGTAGGGGGTCGCGCCGATCACGCGCTCGACATCGGCCTGTGGGATGCCGAACGCGGCGGTGACATGAGCTGCGGTGAAGTCCTGCCGGCGTTCGAGCGCCCGCTCGAGCTCGACCGTGTTGCCGTCGAAGACGGTGGCGCGCATCACGCCCCACCGCGACGCGTGCACGAGCACACGATCGAGCGGGTCAGGGCGCACGACGCCGATCAGATCGGCGATGCGCGCCCCCTCGCGGAGCAGGCAGTGCACGGCACCCGCCCCGAGCTCGACGGCCGTGCGGTCGACCCACTGGCAGAACCCCGCCATCACCGGCCCGGCCACGGCGACGCCGAACTGATAGCTGGCGTCGAGGCCGCGGTCGCCGGCATGGAGCAAGGTCTCGCGCACGATCGCTTCGCGGCCGCCGTCGTTGGCGGTCGCCGTGGCGTGGCGCACCCACGGTGCGTGCGACGCGGCGACGCAGTCGTCGGTGTCGGCGATCGCGGCGTGTGCCGCACGCACTCCGGCGCGTGCAGCCACCTCGATGTCGGACAGCGGGTGGTCGCCGATGTGGAGGCAGCGGCCGCGATCGACGGCTCGCCCGGCGAGCACCCGTTCGAGCAGACCTTCCCACTTGTGCACGCCGACGCTCGCGGAGGTGACCACGTCGACCCCGTCGAGGTCGATGCCGACGTGGGTGAGCAGCGCCCGCAGCTGGTCGGGCGAGAGATACGAGTCGCTGACGAGGCACGTCGCGACGCCACGCTCGCGCGCGGCGACGAGCAGGCCGACGCCCGTGGGGTGCGGGCGCAGGGCGGCGCCTTCGAGCGCGAGCTCGGACTCGACGAGCCGGGCCACGACGGCATCATCCAACGTGTCGCCGAACCATGCACTCGGCATCTCGCGCCAGATCTCCTCGATCGTGCACTCGACCGACCCGCGGTCGCGCCGGGCGCGGTCGCGGGCGAGCCGCTCGGCCCGCCGCCGACCGTGGCCCAGCACGTCGGGCTCGACATCCACGCGGAGCAGGCCGTCGGCCCGGAGACGCTCGGCCAACCGTGGGAACAGCTGGTGCGGCTTCGACACGGGCCGCCAGACGAGCGTGTCGAAGACGTCGCTCGTGAGCAGGTCGATCTCGTTGCGTTCGATCGCCCGGCGTGCATCGGCGAGCGACATCACGGGTTGGGTGCGACCGGTCACTCGACCGTCCATTGCGGCCGGAGCGACACCGTCCCGAACTGTTCGAGCGGGGTACCGGCCATCACGTCGAACGTGACGGCGGAGTGGACCCGGTCGAAGATGTGGTGCCGGCGCGCATCGGAGACCGTGCAGTGCACCTGGTACTCGCCGGGCAAGAGCGCCAGGTCGGGCAGGCGCACCGTGAGTGCGCGCCGGTCGTCGACGCGCCCGAGCACGATGTCGGCGTCGCGTGTGCACGGCTCCGACAGCATCAGACCCGACGCCGTCATCACGGTGACCGACACCGCCGGATCGTCGATCGGGGATGTGGCCGTGAGTTCGAGCTCGAGCACGAGGTCGTCGCCGGTGCGCAGGCTGCGACGCGGTTCGCCGTCGACGAGCATCCGGGCGGCCGTGAACTGCAGCTCACCGCTGCCCTCGCGGTAGGAGCCGAGCTTCGCGACACGGTCGGTCGAGCCGGTCATCGACTCGGTGTAGCCGTCGACGATCTCACCGGGCTCGCCGGTGCCGCGCAGCTTGCCGTGGTCGAGCCACACCGCCCGGTCGCACATGGTGCGGACGCTGTTCATGTCGTGGGTGACGAGCACGGTGGTGCGCCCGGCGTTGCGGAACTCGAGGAACCGCTCGGTGCACTTGCGCTGGAAGTCGATGTCGCCGACCGCGAGGATCTCGTCGATGATCAGCAGCTCGGGTTCGACGTTGATCGCGATCGAGAACGCGAGCCGCACGTACATGCCCGACGAGTACGTCTTCACCGGCGTGTCGAGGAAGTCGTCGTCGAGCCCGGAGAAGTCGACGATCTCGTCGTAGCGCGCCGTGATCTCCTTGCGCGTCATCCCGAGCAGGGCGGCGTTGAGGAACACGTTCTCGCGCCCGCTCAGCTCGGGGTGGAAACCCGCGCCCAGCTCGAGCAGCGCCGACATCCGCTCGTGCACCCGCACCTCACCCTTGTTGGGGTGGAGGATGCCCGCCATGATCTTGAGCATCGTCGACTTGCCCGACCCGTTGTGCCCGACGACGCCGAACACCTCGCCCCGCCGGACGTTGAACGACACGTCGTCGAGGGCGACGAACTCGTCGTAGGTGCGACGGCGCCCACCGGCGACGAACTGCTTCAGCGAGGTGGCGCGGTCGTGGTGACGACGGAACGTCTTCGTGACGTGGTCGACCTCGACAGGATGCTGGACGGTGCTCATCTCGCGAACCTCACAGCTCCTCCGCGAAGCGCGGCGACAGCTTGTTGAAGGCCCAGGCACCGAACGCGAACGAGACACCTGCGTAGACGGCGAGCTGGAGGAGCCGCAGTGCACTCGGCATCTGCAGGTCGTACAGCAGCTCCTGGAGCGCCATCACGAATGCACCCGTCGGACCCCAGCTGGCGACCTGCGTGAGCACCGGGTTGCCGACCGTCTCCGGGTTCCAGATGATCGGGGTCGAGTAGAAGAGCAGCTGGCTGGCGATGGTCCACAGGTAGCTCACGTCGTTGAAGAAGGCGTTGCCCGCGGCGAGCAGCAACGCGACGCCGGTGCTGAAGATCGCGAGCAGGACGAGCACGAGGAACACGACGGGCAACCACGGCAGCACCATGTTGCCCGCGATGAGCAGCGCCACGACCACGACGGCTAGCTCGATCATCAGCGTGACGAACTGGGCGGCGATCACCGACAGCACGAGGTGCTCGTGCGGGAAGGCGACCTTCTTGATGAGCGACGCCCCGCCCTGGACGGCGCCGATCGACGCGCCGATGCTGATCGAGAAGAAGTTGAACGGGATGAATCCCACGAGGAAGTAGAGCGCGAAGCTCTGCAGCCCGCTCGGGTCGCCGACCGGCGGGTTCTGCTCGAACACGTACAGGAAGATGACGCTGAAGATGCCGAGCTGGACGAGCGGGTTGAGCAGGCTCCAGGCCCAGCCGAGCAGCGACCGCTTGTACCTGGTGCGCAGCTCCCGCAGCGACAGCAGGTACAGGAGGTTGCGGTGGGCCGCGGCGGAACGGAGGCTCATGGCTGGGACGAGTGTAGGTGGGCGACCGACCGGTGGCCGGTGGTGTCAGCCGGCCGCCGGTCGGCCGACGTGCTGCGACAGGTGCCAGCGGTAGGCGGAATCGAGGATCTCGTCGAGGCCGTACCGGGCCTGCCAGCCGAGGACCTCGCGTGCTCGTGTGGGCTCGGCGAAGGTCGACACCGGATCGCCGGCGCGGCGGTCGACGATGTCGTGCGGCACGGGCTTGCCGGCGACGCGTTCGATGCCGTCGAGTACCTGCTTGACCGACGAGCCGATCCCGGTGCCGACGTTGACCGCGGTGGTGGCGCCGCCGTTGCGCAGCAGGTCGACGGCGGCGAGGTGCGCCCCTGCGAGGTCGTCGACGTGGATGTAGTCGCGGACGCACGTGCCGTCGGGCGTGGGGTAGTCGTCGCCGAACACCTTGAGACGCTGATCGCCCCGCAGCAGCGCCCGGATCGCGACGGGGATCAGGTTGAGGGCGTAGTCCCAGTCCTCCCCGATGCGGCTGTCGAAGCTCGCACCGGCGGCGTTGAAATAGCGGAGGCTGACGCTGCGCAGCCCGTGGACCTGGTCGTACCAGCCGAGGATGCGTTCGACGATTGCCTTCGTGTCCGCGTAGACCGATTCGGGCTGGATGGTCTGGTCTTCGTCGACCGGGATCCGCTCGGGGGTGCCGTACACCGAGCACGACGACGAGAACACCACGTGCTGCACACCGGCCGCGACGGCGGCATCGAGCAGGTGGACGGTGCCGTCGATGTTGTTGTGGAAGTACTTCGACGGCTGCTGCATCGACTCGCCGACGTTCTTGTACGCGGCGAAGTGGACGATCGTGTCGACGTCGTGTTCGCGGCAGACCGAGGTGACGAGCGCTTCGTCGGCGATGTCGCCGACGACGAGCGGGGCATCGATCACAGCGTCGGCGTTGCCGAGCTCGAGCGTGTCGAGCACGACGACGGGCCGCCCTTCGGCGCGCATCGCACGCACGGTATGGGAGCCGATGTACCCGGCGCCGCCGGTCACGAGGATGGTCCGGGTCACGGCGGGACAATGTACCGTGCCCCCGATGATCGCCGCCGTCATCGTGACCCATACGGCGCCGGCCGGGGTGGTCATGGCGTGCGTGCGGTCGGTCGTCTCGGCCGGCGGCGTGGCGTCGATCATCGTCGTGCACAACGGCGCTGACCAGGGGCGGGGCGAACTCGCTGCTGCGTTGGAGTCGGCCGGCCTAGCCGATCTGGTGTCGATCGTCGGCACTGCGAATCGCGGCTACGGAGCGGCGGCGAACGTCGGTGTTGCACGGGCGATCGAGCTCGGGTCGACGGCCGTCGCGCTGCTCAACGACGACGTCACGGTGCGTCTCGGGTGGTTGGCGCCGCTCGTGGAGGCGATCGGCGAGCCCGGTGTGGGCGCGGCGCAACCGAAGCTGCTCGTCGCCGGGAGCGATCCAGCCGTGGTCAACAGCCTGGGTGTGGCGATCGATCGGTACGGGGCCGGGTTCGACATCGGCGACGGTTCGATCGACTCGGAGCAGTCGGGCACCATGCCGATCGACGCGTTCACCGGCGGTGCCGTGCTGCTGTCGGTGGCGTTCCTGCGGGCGACCGGCGGCTTCGACGAGCGCTGGTTCCTCTACTACGAGGATCTCGACCTGTCGGCGCGCGGTCGTGCCCTCGGGTGGCGGTACGTGGTGGTGCACGACTCGGTCGTCGATCACGCGCGTGGGTTGTCGACGGGCGCCGACGGTGGCCGCACGCGCTACCTCCAGGAGCGCAACCGCATCCGGCATGCGTTCCGCCACCTCGATTCGGCGACGACCCTGCGGGCCCTGTGGCTGTCGGTGCGCCGCCTCCGCCACGAACCCCGCGGCGTGCACGCCCGTGCCCTGGCCGCCGGCCTGGCCGGCGTGCCGGTCGCGCTGTGGCACCGAGCCCGCCACGGTTCGCCCGGCACCCCGCTCTGATTCTGCGGCAGACAATTCGGGTGCCGACGGTGAATTGACTGCCGCAAAGTCCCGAGCTCTGATTCTGTGGCAGTCAATTCGGGTGCCGACGGTGAATTGACTGCCGCAAAGTCCGAGCTCTGATTCTGCGGCAGACAATTCGGGTGCCGACGGTGAATTGACTGCCGCAAAGTCCCGGGGCGGGCGTGGTGAGTACGATCGGCGGGCGATGAGCTGGCGGCCCGAGTACGACGTCGTCGTCGATCCGACGGCCGAGAACAACCCGCACGCGGCGGCATTGCGCCTCGTCGGCGGCGATGCTGCGGTGCTCGAGGTGGGGTGCTGGTCGGGCTATGTCACCGAGCACCTCGTGGCTGCGGGCAACCGGGTGGTCGGTGTCGAGCTCGACGCCGGCGCCGCCCAGCGCGCCGAGCGCTTCGCCGAGCGCGTCCACGTCGCCGACATCGACGTCACACCCCTGTCGACGTTGGAGGCGGGGCCGTTCGACGTGGTGCTGTTCGGCGACGTGCTCGAGCACCTGCGCGACCCCGCCGTCACCCTCGCCGACGCCGCCACGCTCCTCGCCCCCGGCGGCCGGTTCGTGATCTCGGTGCCCCACGTCGCCCATGTCGACGTGCGGATGATGCTCCTGCAGGGCGCGTGGGAGTACCAGGACGACGGCCTGCTCGATCGCACCCACCTGCGCTGGTTCACCCGGGAGGGGTTGCGGTTGCTGCTGGACGGTGCCGGGTTCGTCGCCACCGCGATCGAGCGGGTCCGCACGCCGTTCGGCTCGTCCAGCCTGCCGTTCGACAGCGACGCCGTGCCGCACGCGCTCCTCGCGTACGCCGCGGCCGACGACGAGGCGTACACGCTCCAGTTCGTCGTCGAGGCGAAGCGCCGCGGCGAGACAGATCATGATGACGTGCTGATCCGCGCGCAGCGCCCCGCGTGGCCCTCGATCGGAGGCGGCGTTGACGATGACGCCTTGCGGCGCATCGCCGAGCTCGAGCACGAGCGCGACGCCCTCCAAGCCGAGGTGGACGCCTGGCGCAACTCGAAGCTCGCCCGGGCCGCCGCTCCGCTCCGCTCGGTCTACGCCCGCCTCCGCCGTCGCTGAGCCGTCCACGCTGAGCGTCCGGCCACGAGCAGCCTCACGGGTCCGGTGCCACCTGGTTAGCATCCGGCGCGTGCGAGTGGTGGTCCTGGTCTCAGCAACGGGCGACCGGGTCGACGACCTCGCGAGGCAGATCTCGGCCTGGCCCGACACCCACGTCGAGATGGTCTGGACCGGCGATCCCCAGCTCCGACCGCCGGGCCGGTGGGCCGACGCCCGAGCGACGATCGGTGGCCTGCCGGCCGGCGTCGTCCGCGCCGCCCTCGACCACACCCGTCGAGCGCTCGTCGTCGGCCTCGATGCCGTCGCTCGCGGCACGGGGCCGGCGTTGCTCCTCGATGCCGGTTGCGCGCTCGCCGTGCGGCCCGTGGTGATACCGGAGGACGCGGTCGGTGTGGTCGCACGTGGTGCGCCGCCGGTCGACGGGTTCACGCCCACGGAGGCCGATCTGGCGCAGTGGGGCCCGTACAGCACCGCCGCCATCTCGGCGCCACCCGCGCTGGCCGCCGACCTCGTGACACGACTGCTCGACGCCGGCGATGATGTGGCTCCTGGGCCGGCGCTGGCGGCAGCGCTCGCCGGCCACCCGGTCCGGCTCCTCCGCGGTGAGGTGCTCGGTTGGCCGGTCTGCCTGCCCGCCGAGGCAGACGAACCGCAGCCCGGGCACGCGGATCCCGCCCTAGTCGACCTGACCCATGTCGATCGGCACGAACCATGGCGCCTGGACTTCGGCCTCGTCGCCCCACGTGTCCGGCTCTCCGCTCGGCCCGATCTCGCCGGACGCCTGCAGCCGCCGGTGACGGTCGACGACCTCCGGGCGCCCGGCGGGATCGAGATCGACGGCGCCGTCCGGCGCCTCCTCGCCGACGAGCTCCGCGGTGCTCGCCGCGGTGACGCCGCGATGCCGCCCGACCCGTGGGACCGGCCTGCCGACTTCCTCGCGTGGTTGGAGACACCGGCCCGCGCCTGGGAGCCGCCACTCGGTCGCTACTGGTTCGAGCTCTGGCTGCAGCGCGGCGACCTGCGGCAGGCGTTCCCCGACCCCCGTGGCGCGGACCTCGCCCGCTTCCGCGACTGGGCCGAGCACCGTCACCGCTACGAAGGCACGTCGCCGCTCGTCAGCAGCCATCGCGCCGACGCCGCCGTGACGTGGCGGTCCGACGGCGCGGCGCCCGGCGGCGTCGACGTCGTCGGCTTCTTCGGCTCCGAGATGTCACTGAGCAACGTGGCCGATCGGGTGGTCGCGTCGCTGGCGGCGGTCGGCATCCCGCACCGCACGGCCTCGTTGCGACGCACGGGAAGCCCGGCGCGTGCGCACGCCGACGACGACACGCTCAACCATGACACGGTCGTGGTCGTCGCCAACCACGACCAGATCGAACCGCTCCTCGCGGAGCACGGTGACGTGCTCGCCGGACGCCGGTTGATCGGGTACTGGCACTGGGACGTCGAGCACGTGCCCGACGAGGTTGCGTCCCGGATGCGGCACTTCGATCAGATCTGGGTGCTCAACGAGTTCACCGAGCGGACGCTCGCCTCGGTCGCCGGCGCGCCGACGGTTCGCTCGCTCCCGCTCCCCGTGGCCGAGCCGCAGGCGTCGTCGGCGAGCAGGGACGACCTGGGCCTCCCCGCCGATCGTCCGGTCGTACTCGTCACGTTCGACCACCTCAGCGTGACGGAACGCAAGAACCCGCTCGGCGCGATCGAGGCGTTCCGGCGAGCGTTCCCCGAACCGGCCGACGACGGACCGGTCCTCGTGATCAAGACGATGAACGCCGACCAGCGATGGATCGAGCACGAACGGATCCGGATCGCGGCGATCGATCGCCCCGATGTCATCGTCGTCGACCGGTTGCTTCCGAAGGCCGACCAGATGGCTCTCGTCGCGCGCGCCGACGTCATGCTCTCCCTCCACCGCGCCGAGGGGCTCGGTCTGCACCTGATCGAGGCGATGTGGCTCGGGACCCCGACCGTCGCGACCCGCTACTCCGGCAACCTGTCGTTCATGGACGACTCGAACTCGCTGCTCGTCGACGCCGGCATGGTCGGCGTCGAGCGGGGCGAGGGCTTCTTCCCAGCTCAGGCGACGTGGGCCGACCCCGACCTCGACCAGGCCGCGTCGCACCTTCGCCGATTGATCGATGACCCCGACATGGGTCGCCGGCTCGCCGCCGCCGGGCGGGCGCGGATGGAGCAACAGCCCACGTTCGAGGCGATCGGGCGTACCATCGCCGAATGGTGTGGGATCCGCGTCCCATGAAGAAACGTCCGCTGATGAGAGGTGCGTGGAGATGAGCGGTGTGCGCAGTCGGTTGGCCGGTGTCGTGGGGGCCGATCCGGGTTCGATCGAGCAGCTGACGCAACGGCTCGACGAGCTCGAGCACAGCACCGGTGACGCGCTCGATCGGCATGGCGCTGCCGTCCGCGAGGTCGCGGCCGACCTTGCCGAGCGGCTGGCCGCGATCGAGCGTCGGCTCGACGCGCTCGAGGCCGCCGCCGACGCGTGAGCGGGATCATCCTCGACGTCCAGGCGCTGCAGAGCCCCGCCTATGCACGCCGCGGCATCGGCCGGTACGTCGCCGACCTCGTGCGCACGCTCGAACGTGAGCACGCCGGCATCGTCGGTCACTACGTCTGGAACGACCGGCTCGAGTTCGGTGAGCCCCTCGCCGAGCTCGACGCCGAGCTCGGCCTCGGTGGCCGGCTCGTACCGTCGAGCGCGTTGCGCGGCTGCACCGTCGACGTGCTCCACGTGCCGGCGCCCTTCGCGCCGCTCCAGCGGGCGGACGACGAGGCGATCGCGTACGGCGATTGGGCGGTACCGGTCCGCGCCCGGCGGCTGGTGCTCACGGTCCACGACCTCATCCCGTGGCGCCATCCCGAGATCTATCTCGCCGACCTGCGCGTCCGGGCGAGGTATCACCATCGCCTCGCGATGTTGCCGACGGCGGACGCGATCGTCGCCGACTCCGAGGCGACCGCCCGCGACGTGATCGAGCTCGCCGGCGTGGCTCCTGGCCGGGTCGTGGTCGGCGGGGCTGGCGTGGGGGAGCGGTTCGTGCCGCCGACGCGACCGCGCTCCGAGCTGCTGGCCGATCTGGCGGGCGTGCTGCCGCCTGCGACCGACGGCTTCGTGCTCGCCGCCGGGGCACTCGACTGGCGCAAGAACCTCGACGGCGCGCTCGCCGCCTACGCGATGCTGCCCGCTGAGGTGCGCGACGCGTATCCCATCGTGCTCGCCGCGCCGCTGTACGCCGACGACCGGTCGGCGGTCGAACGGCTGGCGACCGAGCTCGGCATCGTCGGCCGTGTGATCGCTCCCGGGTTCGTCGACGACGACACCCTCGTGCGGCTCTACCAGGCGGCGTCGGTGGTGGTGGTGCCGTCGCGGCTGGAGGGCTTCGGTCTGCCGGTCGTGGAGGCCCGCGCGTGCGGCGCCCGCACGATCTGCAGCGACACCTCGTCGCTCGTCGAGGTGCTACCGGAACCGGCTGCCCGGTTCGACCCCGACCGGCCCGACGACATCGCACGCTGCGTTTTGGCGGCGCTCACCGACCCCGACTACCAGGCGTTGCTCGACGCCGTGCCCGAGGCCCCGTACTCGTGGTCGCTCACCGCCGCTCGCACCGTCGCCGCCTACGCCGGCGGCGGGCCGGCGCCGGCGACGCTGCGTGTTGGCGACACCCACACGACCATCGGTGTCGTCACGCACCTGCCGCCCGCCGCCAGCGGTGTCGCCGACCACAGCGAACGGCTCGTCGCAGCGCTCGACGCGCTCCCGGGCGTGCGGGTGGAGGCGTTCAACCCTGCGGTACCGCACCGATCGCCCCGGGCGCCGGGGGTGAGGGTCCACCACCTCGCCGCGCTCCACGAACGTTGGGCGTCGGGCGCGCTCGACCACGTGCTCTACTGCGTGGGCAACGGCACGATGCACCGGCCGCTCGTGGATGCGATGCGCACGGTGCCTGGCGCGGTGTTCCTCCACGACGTGTGCGTGCCGATCCTGCTGGGTCGTGACGGCGATACCGCGGGCAGCCCTGGGCCGATCGCCGAGCACGCCACCGCGGTGCTGGTGCAGTCGGCTCACGCCGTGCGGATGCTGCGCGAGGTGGCCGGCGTCACCGGTGTCGACGTGGGGCCGCACCCGTGTTGGAACGCCGGGACGACCGAACAGATCGTCGACACCGACGGAGCACCGTGGGTGGTGTCGGCCGGGATCGCCCACGAGGCCAAGCAGACCGACCGGTTCGTCGCCGCGGTCGGGCCGCTCGTCGCCGGCGGCCTGGCGCGCGCGGCGATCGTGGGTGACGGCGGCCCACGCTTCGTGTCGGACGGCGACGGCATCGTCACAGTCGGTCATGTCGACGACCACGCATTCGACACCTGGCTGCGCCGCGCCACGATCGCGGTGCAGCTGCGCGCGTTCACGAACGGCGAGTCGTCGGGGGTGGTGGCCCACGCCATGGCGCGCGGCGTCCCGCTCGTCGTCACCGACATCGGCGCGATGAGCGAGGTGCCCGATGCAGCCGCGGTGAAGGTGCCGGTCGACGTGACGCCGGACGCCCTCGCCGACGTGATCGCCGCGCTCCTCGCCGATCCCGACCGGCTGGCGTCGATGCGAGCGGCCGGGCTCGCGTTCGCGGCGAGCGAGACGGCGACGGCGCAGGCGCGGCGCGTGGTCGAGGCACTCACATCGACCCGCGTGGCAGGATGAACCCGTGAGCGACGCCGCATCCCCGACCGCCGGTTCCGGCCCGGGCGCGCTCGCCCGCCGCGCCGCCCGCTCCGTCACGGCGCCGGTGCGCGGGTACCTCAACGACCACTTCGAGATGGTCAAGGAAGAGGTCCGCCGCGTGGGCGACACGGCGCGGCCAGCGACCACGGTGCCGGACGGTGGCACCACCGACGAGGCGTGGGCGCGTGTCGCCGAGTTGGAGAGCCTGCTCGCCGAGCAATCGGTGCACCAGGCCCGTGTGATGGCGCGCGTCGGCGACGAGATGGCGGCGCTGACCGATCGGGTGGCCGAGCTCGAACAGCTCGTGCGCACCCTCGCCGAGCTGCTCGCACCGCCGAGCCCCGACGACGGCGTCGACGGCGCCGGCGCGGCGTGATCGTCCACGACATCCAGGCGCTGCAGAGCCCGGCGCACGCGGGCCGGGGGATCGGTCGGTACGTCCTCGACCTCGCGCTCACCCTCGACCGCGAGCATCCCGGCCTGGTCGACGCCTTCGCGTGGAACGACGCGCTCGACCCGCCGGCCGAGCTCGACCTGTTCCAGGGTCGCACCGTGGCGTTCGGCGAGCTCCGCGACGCCCCCGTCGACCTGTTCCACCTCACGTCGCCGTTCGAGCCGCTGCCGATCGACGACCTGCTCCCGCCGTGTTCCCCACGACGGCTCGTCGCCACCGTGTACGACCTGATCCCGTACCGCTTCGCCGACGTCTATCTCCGCGACCCGGGCGCATCGGCCAGA
This sequence comes from Ilumatobacteraceae bacterium, assembly GCA_022843125.1. Lineage (GTDB taxonomy): Bacteria > Actinomycetota > Acidimicrobiia > Acidimicrobiales > Ilumatobacteraceae > Ilumatobacter. The sequence continues at coordinate 30,806 of JALHOG010000026.1, read as the reverse complement.
TACCGGGCGCGGCTCGGACTGCTCGTGTCGGCCGACGCGATCGTCGCTGACTCGCACGCCGCAGCGTTCGAGCTCGAGGAGTTGGTGGGTATCCCGCGCCACCGGGTGACCGTGATCGGTGCCGGGGTCGACGCCCGCTTCGCCCCTCCGACGCGATCGGCCGCCGAGCGGCTCGACGCCCTGCGCCGGGTGCTCCCGTCGATCCGGCCGGGCTACGTGCTCGTGCCGGTCGGGATGGACTGGCGCAAGAATGCCCCGGGCGCGATCGCGGCCCATGCGGCGTTGCCGGCCGAGCTGCGCGAACGCCACCAGCTCGTGCTGCAGTGCGCCGTGACCGACGGCTACGCGGCGTGGCTCGTGCACCTCGCACGCGAGGCCGGCAACGCCGATCAGCTCGTCGTGACCGGACGGCTCGACGACGACGACCTCGTGACGCTGATGCAGACCGCCGAGGTCGTGTGCTTCCCCTCGTACGCCGAGGGCTTCGGCCTGCCGGTGCTGGAGGCGCTGCACTGCGGTGCCCGCGTGATCTGCAGCGACACCTCGTCGCTGCCCGAGATCGTGCGCGATCCGGCGGCTCGATTCGACCCGTGGGACGTGGGATCGATCACCACCGCACTCACCGCCGCGCTGGTCGACGGCGCCGGTGCCGTGCTCGCCCCGCCCCCGGGCGGCGGCCACTCGTGGTCGGCCACCGCAGCCGCAGTGGCCGACGTCTACCGCCGCCTCACGACGAATACTCTGATCGGGTCGGACAGCGTCAGCCGAGGCCGAATGCCGGCCTGAGGCGCCGCGAGCGCCTCCGTAATCGCTCGAATGACGGAGACACGCACAGTGGAGCAGCACCCGGAGCGGGGCTCACGAGGCAGAGCCTGGGCGTTCGCGGCCGCAGCGACGAGCGTCATCGCAGTCGTCGTGCTCGCGCTCGTCGTTCGTGGCGCCGACAACACGTCGTCCGTAACCGAGGACGAGTTCGACGACGACGGGATCACGAGCGACAGCATGGGTCAGGTCGCTCCCGTGGTCGCGTCGAGCCCGACGACGTCGCTCGTCACTGATGTCATCGCAACTGATGTCATCGGGGTGGTCCCGTCCCCCGGATGGAGTCGGGTCCCTGACCCTCCGTTGATGCCGCGGGTCGGCGCCGCCGTGTTCGAGATCGGCTTCGACGTGTTCGTGATGGGGGGTCGGGACCCGGCCTGCGATGTCGCAGCGGGCGACTGCACCAGGTACACCGATGGCGCCGCGTTCGATCTGGCGAGTCACACGTGGAGGGTGATCGCTGACGCGCCCGTCGCGTTCGACGAGTCGATGACGGGTGACGCCGGTGTGGTCGTCCCGGTCCTCACCACCGCGACGGGAGCCGACGCCGCCGAGGCCGGGGATCGGCGCCTGCTCCTGTACGACACCGTGAGGGATTCGTGGTCGGTGGTCGACGGGCTACCGGCGGATGCCGGAACCGAGGTCCGACCCGCCGGTGAGGGCGTGCTCATCTATCACCGCCGCTCGGACGAAACCGCTCGCCAACCCGACTACCTGTACAGCCGCAGGACGCAGGAGTGGACTGCGCTGCCGCCCACGCTGCTGCCTCCGTCCGCCGAACGGTGGTTCTTCTCCGACGGCGCGCTGCTGTGCCTGTTCGCAACCCCCGTCGAACCGACCTCGGCAACCACGTCGCCGACCGTGGTCACCAAGTGCCTCGACACCGGATACGGGGAGTGGCGCGGGGCGACCGACTCGACCCGCACCGGCTCGGACCTCTGGCGCATGGGCGATGGTCGTGTCGTCCTCGTGCCATCGGGCGCAGCAGGTGCTGACGGTGGCGTGTTCGACCTGCGCAGCGGGCAGTGGACCGCGCTCCCCCCTCCCCCGGATGATCCGGCCTGGCCCACCACCATCGCCGGCGCGGCGGATCTCGGAGCGACCGCCGTCTTCGTGCGAGCCAACGGATGGGTGCTCGACCTGCAGACAGGCTGGTTCCTCGTTCCCCCGTTCGATGACCGGGAAGCGGCACACGCCACCAGCGTCGCACGAGGCATCTTCGTGTTCGGCGGCCGCCGTGTCGCTGCCGACGGCACCATCGAACACCTCGCCGACGCCTGGATCTGGACCCCGTCTCCGTGAGCGGGTACGTCAGGTGAACGTCCGGTTGCTCGCGGAGTTGGGCTCACCCGAGGAGTGCGGGGGCGACAGCGAGGCCGGACGCGATGGCGCCGGCGTGGAGTCGCCTGTCCCAGACTGCGACCGTGACGTCTGCGGGGCCGAGCGCGAGCGCGCTGGCGAGGTGCACGGCGTCAGCACCGCGGAGCTGATGGGTGGCTGCGAGTGAACCGGCAGCCCGCTCGACGTCGGCTGACAGCTCGACCGGGCGCATCGACGTCCAGAACAGTTCCCAATCGGACATGGCCGCAGCGACCTCCGATCCGGTCAGGTCGTGGTTGCGGCCGGCAGCTGCGAGCGCTGCGCACACCTCGGGATGGGCCAGCCGACTCGACAGCGCCACGTCGCATGCGTCCCACAACGCAGCGGCGATGTCGGAGCCGGCCTCGTCGAGCACGAGCTTGACGAGCGCGCTCGAATCGAAATAGACGAGGCTCACCGTCAGTGACGCTGCTCGCTGACGATGTCGGCGACCGGTCGCTTCGGCGTCGGCCGGCGTCGGCCGACGG
>JALHOG010000026.1:0-28127 GCA_022843125.1 Ilumatobacteraceae bacterium | reverse complement strand
GGGGGGCCGGGCGGCGGCCCCGGCCCCCCGGCCGGGTCGAGCGGGTCGGGCGACCGATGATGCCCTGCTCGGTGAGGCGATCGATGGCCGGAGTCGAGTCGAGTGCGACGATCCGGGCGATCGGTGTTCCTCGATCGGTGATCACGATGTCGGTTCCTGCACGTGCCGCGTCGAGCCACCGTCCGAGGTGGGCCCTGAGCTCGGTGACCGCGACGTCCATGCCCCAACTGTATAACACGAGCAAGCTCGAAATGTACAGATCACACCCCCGGAGCCCATCCGCTGCCCGGACCGTACGTCCGGAGGCACGTGGCCGCTTCAACCGGGTCTGGGACGGTTCGGCCAGAGCCACACCGTCCGGCCGGACACGATCTCGGGCTGCAGGCCGATCTGCATCGCAAGTGTGCCGCCGCGGATGAAGGCGGGCAACGACTCGTAGTACTCCTCGAGATCGCGCGCCCAGCTCCGGACCACTCGCCCGGGGACGTCCGGGTGCTGCGTCTCGACCACGAAGACCCCGTCGTTGTCCGCCTCGAGTGGGAACCACCCCGGCTTGTGCCAGATGTCGAGCTCCCTGAGCGTGGGATCGTCCTCTTCGAGCTCGCGCATGATGTCGAGGTAGATGTGCCAGCAGCAGATGACCCGATCGAGGTTCCGGGGCGTCCAGTCGAAGAACAATCGCCCGGACGTCGTTTCCGTGAGACCGTCCTGGAGGGTGAACCACTCGACCAATTGCTCGGCCGCGTCACCCGCCGCGAACAGCTTCACCAGCGGTCGGACCTCCGCGACCGGTCTGCCGGGCCGGAACGCGACGTCCCAGTCGAGTTCACGGAACGTCTCGGTGAGGTCCGCGAACGCACTGGCGAGTTCGGACGTCACGACGACCGACTCCGGCATGCGGCGGGTCGGTGCGTCGAACCACCAGACGCTGGTTGTGGAACCACCGCTCCATTGTCGTGGTCGCATTCAGGGCATGCAAGCGACTCAGGCGTCGGTGATGCCGAGGCGATGGGCGGCGCGGTGGGCTGCGTCGGGGCCGGCGAGGAGGCGCAGCAGGAGGAGGCCGTCGATCACGGCGATCGCGGTCTCGGCCTCGGTGCGGCGCTGGTCGGCGGGGCCCTCGATCAGGTCCGCCGCCCACGCGATCCAGGCCTCGACGAGCTGCGGGACGAGCGTGCGGTACGGCTCGCGTCCGGTGGTGGCGAGGCCGTTGGCCTCGAAGAACAGGGCGAACACGGGGTCGGCTTCGGGCCGTGCGAGCAGCGGCCATGCCAGCTGTGCGAGCGCGCGGTGGTCGGCGGCCGGCGCGATGAACGCGGGAGCGAGCGTCTGCTGGAGCTCGAGGCCCATCGCCATCAGCACCTCACCGACGAGCGCGTCCTTCGTCGGGAAGTAGTACACGACGATCCGGTCGCTGATGCCCATCCGTTTGGCGACGCGCCCGAACGTGAGCTGGCTGAGGCCGTCGGCGAAGGCGGTGGCGAGCGCGCTCGCCAGGATCTCGTCCTTCGTGTGCCGATGGCCCATCGCGCTTGATCGTACCCGCGACGCCGGATACGTTTGTAGTAGTCACTACAAACGGAGGAGGCGTGACGAGATGGCTGAACGTGGTGTGGCCCGCGAGTACTGGGCATTGGTGGCGGTGACGGTCCTCTTCGGTGCGCTCACCGTGGTGGCGCTCGCAGTCGACGGTGTCGGCGGGTTCGTCGATGCGATCACGTTCAATTGGGCATCACTGCAGATCTACGTCGACCTGGTGATCGCGATCCTCGTGTTGTGCGTGTGGATGCACCGTGATGCACGCGCCAACGGACGCAACGCGTGGCCGTTCATCGCGGCGTCGTTCGTCGTCGGGATGTTCGGCCCGCTCGCCTACCTGCTCACCCGTCCCCGTCGCTGACGCGTCGTCGAAATCCGAGGAGACCCCATGTCCACGCTCACCCTCGAAGCCGCCTCCGATCTGTTTCGACGTCCACCCGATCGCTTCCTCGATGTGGGGAGCGGCGAGGTCGCCCTCCGCACCGTCGGCTCCGGCCCCGACGTGCTGTTCGTCCACGGCTGGCCGGTGAGCGGCGCGACGTTCCGGACGCTGATGCCGTACCTCGTCGATCACGTGACCTGTCACGTGATCGACCTGCCGGGCGCCGGCTCCAGCCGGTTCGACGCGTCCACCGAGATCTCGGTCGCACGCCAGATCACCAACGTGCAGCGCGTGATCGACCTGCTCGGCGTCGACAGCATCTCGCTGGTCGGGCACGACAGCGGCGGGTTGATCGCCCGTCACGCAGTAGCGGGTGACGAGCGCCTGCGCGGCCTTGGTCTGATCGATACCGAACCATCCGGACACATCGGGCTCCGGTTCCGGTCGTTCATCGCGATCCGGTACCTGCCGTTCATCGGCGGCCCGCTCGGATGGCTCGCCGGGCAGCGGAGGCTGCGCCGCAACGGGTTCGTGTTCGGCGACGCGTTCGCCGACCGGTCGCTGCTCGACGGCGAGTTCGACGAGTTCTTCCTGCGGCCGCTTCACGAGTCGGCCGAGCGGCGCGCCGCCGCGGTGCGCCTGCTGAAGAGCTTCGACATGAACCACGTGCGCGCCCTCGGCGACCTGCACGCCCGCATCACGGCGCCTGTCCAGCTGGTGTGGGGCGAGCACGACAAGTTCTTCCCGGTCCGCTACGCGCGCGAGATGCTCCCGAGCTTCCCCGACGCCCGTCTCACCGTGGTCGATGGCGCCGGCCTGTTCTCCCACGAGGAGCGCCCTCGCGAGGTCGCCGCAGCCCTGCTGCCCGCACTGCTGTGATGCGCGTGAACGGTCAGCCGGCGGGAGGGCGGGGCTGGGTGATGGCGAGGTCGGGCCAGCGGCGGCGCAGCGTGTCGAGTTGGGCGAACGCAGGGCGCGGCGGGTCCGGAGTCCCCGTCCCGGTGTGGTGGACCACCCGCGAGCGGGGGTGCACCACGACCCGGCGGCCGTTGCGCCGCACCCGCAGGGCGAGGTCGACATCTTCGAAGTAGGCAGGGTGGAAGGCCTCGTCGAACCCGCCGAGCGCACTGACGTCGACGGTGCGCATCAGCCAGCACGCGGCCGAGGCATGGTCGACCTCGATCGGATCGACCCCGGCGGGCGGCACCCGCCGCGGTGCCGTGGTGCCGTCGGCGTAGAGCATCTGACCGCACTCCTGGATCGAGCCGTCGGGGTCGAGCAGTACCGCTGCGGCGATGCCGACCGTCGGGTCGGTGTCGAGCACCTCGACCAGCGGCTCCAACCAGCCGGGCAGCGCCACCAGGTCGGGGTTCACCAACCCCACCAGCCTGCCGCGGGCCCGTTCGATGCCGGCGTTGCAGCCGCCGCCGAAGCCGAGGTTGGCGCTCGCCTCGACCAGCCGCACCCCCGAGGTGGCGGCGAGCAGTTCGGCGCGCGCCCTGCCCCGCCGGCTGGGGTGGGCGTTGTCGACGACGATCACCTCGCACGGCAACGCACATGTGGCGACGAGGCTCTCGATCATGTCGACCACGATCGGTCCGGTGCCGTAGGTGACGGTGACGAACGAGACGACCGGCGTCGGCGTGTCGGGCACCGTGACGCGCGGGTGCGGTGACGCCGTCCGCACGGTCGACCCGATCAGCACGTCACAGGCCCTGGTACACGAACGGGATGTCGGTCGAGGAGGCCACGGCGGTCCACAGCAGGAGCAGCGCGATCACGAGCCCGATCGCCGACTCGACGGCGTGCGCCCTGAACCGGCCGGGTGCGGGCTCGGGCCGGGTCGTGTCGTCGCTGCGGTCGGTCATGGGGCGCACTCCTGGTTCGGGTCGACGCTCCGCCACTGCCCGCACAGCCGGCCGACGAGCACGTCGGCGAACGGGCCCGCGTCGGCCATGTGGACGATGTCGAAGTAGACGGCGCGGTCGGCGAACTCGGGGGTCATCGACGTCGGTTCGACGGTCACGAGCTCGGAGTCGATGGCGCTCGCCGCCTCACTCCAGAACGCGGCGACGCGCTCCTCGGCGGCGGCGAACCGCGGATTGAGCGCGCTCTCCGGCGAGAACGGGGCGACGTAGAGGTAGACGGGGACACCCGCCGACTCGGCGGTGTCGATCAGGCGTTGCGTGAAGTGGCGGGCAGCGGGTGCATCGGCGTCGAACCCCTCGACCATGCGGGCCACCCGTTCGGTGGTGTCGGCCATCACGTCGGGCCCGTACTCGTCGACGAGCCAGAAGGTGGTGGCGTCGCCGGCGAGCTGTGGTTCGAGCTCGGGCGGTGGCAGCTCGTCGGCGCCACCTTCCGGCTGATCGACCACGTCGAGCCGTTCGACCCACCCGTCGGCGCGGCCGCCGAGCCGCTGCTGGGCCTCGACGATCGGCGAGATCGCCCGCGTCACCCGCCACGCCGCGTCACCGGGCGACTGGAACGCGAGCGCCCACGGCCACGACCCGGGGGTTCGCCAGAGGGTGCCGAAGTTGGCGACGTCGAGGTTCGGCCACTCCCGCATCGACCACTCGTCGGTGGTCCACACCGCGTTCAGGGACACCACGATCGCATCGCTGCCGTTCGCGATCGCTGCCTCCATGCCGCGCAGCGCGTCGATCGGCCGCGGCGCGACGAGGGTGTACGCATCGAAGCGCGTCGGCTGACCGCCGACCGACCCGATCCGGGACGCGACCTCGCCCACCACCGAGACGTCGCGGAGCTTCAGCTCGGAACCGCCGACGAAGGCGACGGTGAACACGTCGTCGGTGTCGGCGGGCGACGGGGCGACGAACCCGGCCAGGTCGCCGGGGGACACCGGTCCGAGGTAGCGGACCTCCGAGGCCGGCACGTCGGCCTCGATGTCGCGATCGGCCGGAGACGGCGGGGCCGGATCGATCACCCAGCTGATCACGACCACCCACACGACCACCCATGCGGTGATCCGCAGCACGCCGCCCCACGAGGTGCCGACGGCGAGCCGTCGCATGAGCGTGATCACGAGCGAGTTCACGAGATCCCCACCAGCGCAGCGTAGAAGTCGAGGGCGTCGCGGAACCCGAGTTGGAGCAGCGGCAGGCTGAGGCCGAACCACGCGACCACCGCGACCGGCTTGAGGACGCGCAGCGCCGGACCGGTGCGCGCCGGCCGACGGCGTTCGATCTGGCGGTGCAGCACGAGCGAGATGCCGTGATAGATGCCGAAGGCGGCCGACGCCCAGGTGACGCTGTGCCACAACCCGATCAGCAGCATCGTGAGCATCGTGGCCGCCGGCTGTCGCTCGGGGTGTCGGCCGACCAGCGGGGTGAACACATTGGCGCGCAGGAAGCGGGTGAGGCTCATGTGCCAGTTGTTCCAGAAACTCGTCGGGTTGGTGCGCAGGTAGGGAGCGTCGAAGTTCGGTCGCAGGTCGGCGCCCATCAATCGGCTGGCGCCGATCGCGAGGTCGGAGTAGCCCGCGAAGTTCACGTAGAAGAAGATCGTGAACGCGATCAGACTGACCCAGATCTGCCACGGATCGTTGCTGCGGAACAGGTCGAAGATCCCACCCGACCACCCGAGCAGATAGGCGACGACGAAGACCTTGAACAGGCCGACGAGGATCTGCCCGAGCCCCGCGCTCACCCGGCCGGCGTCGACCGGCGTCGGGCGTTCGAGCATCTCGGCCACCTCGTCGTAACTGGCGATCGGCCCCACGACGAGCAGCGGTGGGAACACCCCGTACGCGAGCACGCGGCCCGGCGACAGCCGGTCGAGGAGGCCGAGGTTGCTCTTGACCAGCAGGTCGGCGGCGCGGAACGAGCTGAACGACAGACCGATCGCGGCGACGATCGGCGCCGTGAAGTCGATCGCCTCGGCGAGGTCGGAGCTGCGCAGCAGCGCGTTCGGCCACTCGTTCATACGGATCACGAACTCGACCGGCCACACCTTCCACGCCACCATCGGCGCCAGCACCGCGACCAGCGAGCCGCCGAGCACCCACGGGCCGCTGCGGCGTTCGCCCGTGGCCGCCACGAGCGGCTGGAGCGCGGCTGCGACCAGCCACAGGGCGAGGTGGACGATCGCGAGCCGGGGTGCCACGAGCGCCAGCAGGTAGAGGCCGGCACCGGCCACGAGCGCCCGCCGCACGCCGCCGACGCGGACGAACGCGAGCGCGGGCGCCAGCAGCAGGAGCAGCGGCAACAGGTTCGAGAACCAGTCGAACGAGTCGTAACCCGGAATCATGGACGGATCATGGACGGATCATGGACGGCTGAGCGTGACGTGCGCCGGCGGCTCGATCGCACGGTCGGCGGGGAGCACGAACGAACCCGGTTCGGCGCCCGGCTCGAACCCGTGGGAGGGGAACAGTTCACGGACGAGGTGGTTGCGCCCGCTGCCGACGTAGCGGGCGACGACCGCACCCGGTCGGGCCGAGCGGAGATGATCGACCACCCCGGCGAGGATGGCGGTCTCGACACCGCGCCCGAGCACCCGGCAGCTCATCAGGACGCTGTCGAGCTGCCAGCCGGCGCCGCTCGACGCGTCGTCGGCGAGGGCGATCACGACGCCGATCGTGCCGTATTCACCGAACCGGTCGTGGACGGCGGCCGAGAACACGCGTGCCGACGGATCGGCGAGCAGGGCCGTGACCTCGGGCTCGCCGCGGCGGATGGTGGTGACGTTGAACTGGTTGGTCTTGTTGATCAGCTGGGTGACGCGCCCCACGTCGGACCTCGTGACCAGGCTCACGACCACGTGGAGATCGAGCGATTCGAGGAACTCCGACTGCGACATCGACGTCGCCTCGGCACTGCGGGTCGACTCGGCGAGCATCCGCCTGGTGCGCTCTCGATCGTCGTCGGTGACCACCATCCGGCGGAACCAGCCGGTCTCGGCGAGGAGGTCGGGCAGCTCCTCGATGTCGGCAGGCACCTGGACGGTGCGCACGGCGGGGAGCTGAGTGCGCATCGCCCCCACCTCGTAGTCGCTGTCGTCGACGAACACGACCGAGTCGAGCCCGACGTTCAGCTCGGCGACCAGGTCGGCGACCTGGGGTGGCTTCGGGTCCCACGACACGCGTCGGGCGGCGATGTCGTCGTCGCCGAGCACCATGCCGTCGAGCTCGGCGAATGCGCGCACGACGGTCTCGGGGTCGTTCTTGCTCGAGATGCCGAGCATCACGCCCTCATGGCGGAGGCGCTGCACGGCGCGCTGGAACGAGCGGTACGCGAACCCGGGGAAGGCGTCGCTGCAGTCGAGCCCTCCGATGCCGTCGTCGGCAGCGACGCCGTCCCAGAGGGTGCCGTCGCAGTCGAGCACGATCACCTTCGGTGGCACGCGGGTGCGCCCCGCGATCACCGTGGCGATCTCGCCGCCGACCCGATGCGCGAAGGGTTGGCTGAACGGCTGGCGGTACATCAGCCACGTGCGCCGATCGAACGCAGCTGCGGTGCCCGTCACGTGCTGGAGCGCGGCGAGTCGAACTCGATCGACCGTGACGCCCCGGAGCCCGTCGTCGAGGGCGCGGTTGACCGAGGCCTGCAGATCGACGAGGCGGGTCACGAACTCGGGGTCGTCGTGGTCGAGCCCGTACCCGACCGGGGTCGGTGCGTCCGACACCACGACCGTGCGGCCGTGAGCCAGTCCGGCGACTGCAGCGCCGAGCGCTCGGGCACCGTCGAGCAGACGGGACTGGGCATCGGCATCACGGCAACACCAGGCATGGAAGTCGCGCTCGAACACGTCTTCGATCCGCCACAGCACGACGATCTCGTCGGCGTCGCCGGCTCCGTGGGCGATGGGGGCGAGGCAGACCTGGAAGATCTGGTTGTAGTCGGCGAAGGTGATCGTCGGGACGCGAGCCAGCGCGTCGGTGAGACCGACGCCGAGCGACGGCGCGATCGGCTGGGCGGTGAACGACGCGACCACCAGCACCGCCGGCCCCGGCTCGACGCCGTCGGGTGTGGGTGCGCCGCTCAGCTGGCGCCACCGCGTGACGGTGGCTGCGACGTCGACCATCAGATCCCGTCGACGCCCTTGCCGCGCAGCACCGTGCGGGCCAGGCCGATCGTCTGCATCTTCATGATGTCGCGGGTGGAGAGCGTGACGCCGAACCGGTCCTCGACGAGTGAGACGAGCGTCATCGAGGCGAGGCTGTCCCATGCCGGGGTGTTGACCGGCGACGTGTCGTCGTGCAACTGATCGGCCGGGAGGCCGAGACCGTCGGCGAACACCGCGATCAACGCGTCGTCACTCATGGCGGGCGACGGTATCAGACGGTCAGGTGGCTCCACCGGGCGTCTCGGCGACCGGCGGAGGCAGTGTTCGCAGGGCCGCCAGCAGGCCGACAGCGGTGTCGGCGTACTCGCGCGGTAACAGCGTCTGGGTGCGATCGGTGAGCAGCGTCGGAAGGCGGGCAGCATGCACCGTGACCGTGGGGCGCAGTGCCGCGAGACGGGCGCATGCGGCCTCGCCCGACCGTTTGCGCTGCAGCCGGTCGACCGCACCCGGCGGGGGAGGATCGTCGGACAGATCGAGCAGGTCGGTCGACGGCCAGAGGGCGCCGACGAGGGGCGGGGTCGGCAGATCGGCCACCGCCCGCTCGAACGCGTCCACCTCGATCGCAGTGGCGGCCAGGTCGCTCTCGCTCGCCGGTGCCGCGAACCAGCACAGGTGCGTCGGCCACCACTGCCCGGTCAGCGCGGCGGCGATCGTGTCGTCGGGGGCGCACCAGTGCGTGCTCGCACCACCGACGTCGGTGGCGAGACGGTCGGCGTCGTCGGCTCCGGTACACCAGGTGAACCGCACGTCGGCGCCGCCGGCGGCGAGGAGGCGGACGGTTGCCTCGCCGAGCCCGCGGCTCCCGCCCACGACGAGCACGCGCCACCCGTCGAACTCGCCGGCGTTCGGCGCCTCGCGAGCGGCTGCGAGCAGTGCTGCCTGGTCGACCGGCCGTGGCGGGCTGAACGCGGTGACCGCAGCCTGCAGTGAGGTGCCCTGTACCGTGAGCCGGACGCGCCGTAGGCGTGGGTCGACCTGGTCGACCAAATGGCCGATCAGGGCCTCGTCGCCGGTCGACCGATGGACGGTGATGTCGTACGACGACGACATCGAGGAGCGGCCGGGCGTGAGCATCCCGATCACGCACGAGATCGCAGCGAGTTCGGCGACGCGGCCGGCGCCGAACAGCGCGGTGATCGCAGGGAAGCGAGCATGGCATCCGGCCCGGTCGATGGTCGGGATCAGCGACGGCTGGTCGACGCCGACCATGGCAGCGAGTGCATCGAGGTCGAGTCGACGTGGCTCGGCCGGGCGCGCCGGCGGACGTACCGGCGGGTCGAACACATCGATCGCACCAGGCGACCCGTCGGTCGACCGATCGACCCGGATGGTCGCGACGACAGCTCCGCGTGGCTCGGCGCGCTGGACCGAAACCGTGAGCTGATCGGTGTCGACGTCGCGGCTCACTGCGGTGACGAGCCGGTCGCCGATCGCGACCCCCTCGCGGAACACCACCGAGACGGTCGTGGGCACCGCCGTGATTGCTCCGGTGGCGGCCGCGTGCTCGAGCGCGCGGAGCAGGAGGTGGGCACCGTGGACGAGCATGCGCCCGCCCAGCAGACGCCGGGACGCGACCGGGTCGTCGTGGATCGGATTGGCGTCGCCGGAGAAGGTCGTGAACCACGCATGGTCGTCGGCGGTGATCGTCCACGTCGCCGATGCGTCGTCGGCGGTCATGCCCCGCCCTCGCCGACGGCGCGCACCGCACGATCCTGCTTGTCGCGGCCGGCCGCCTTCTGCGCCTTCTTCCACTCGCGCACGACGGCGAGCGTCGCCGCGTCGCTGATGTCGGCGACCGTGCGGGGCTGGCTGTCGGCGAACACGCCCGCAGCCCGCTCCCACCCCTCCGGCCGCACACCGAAGCGCTTCGCCAGGAGGGCGATGAAGATCTTGGCCTTCTCGTCGCCGAAGCCGGGCAGCGCACGAAGCCGTCGGTACAGCTCGTCGCCGGTCGCGACGCCGTTCCACAGCCGCTCTGCGCTGCCGCGGTAGTCGCGATCGAGAGCGATGCAGAGCGCATGGGTGCGGCGCGCCATCACCGCCGGAAACCGGTGGATCGCCGGACGCTCGCAGGCCACCGCGACCAGGTCATCCTCGGGCATCGCGGCGATGCGCTTCGCATCGAGGTGGCCCAGCCGCGAGCGCAATGTGAACGGTCCGGTGAAGGCCCACTCCATCGGCACCTGCTGGTCGAGCAGCATCCCGATCATGAGCGCGGTGCCGCTGCGGTTGAGCAGGGCATCGGCCTTGGGATCACCGGTGATGAACAGGTCGCCGGGCACGCGGGCGACTGTACCGGCGTCACGCAGCCGGATCATCGAGCGCCCCGGTTGACCGGGGGTCGATCGCTGTGGTCGCATGTCGCGATGGCGGGCCGCACGATCACCATCGCGTTCGGGGTGGTGGCGCTCGCGATGCTCGTGGCCTTCGCCGCCGCCACCGTCGTGTGGTGGAAGGGCCGCGGGGAGGTCTCGCGGGCGACGATCACCACCGACTCGATCGTGATGCTGGGTGACAGCATCACCTTCGGGGGGCAGTGGGACGACCTGCTGCCCGAGGTGGTGGCGGTGAACCGGGGCTACCCCGGCTACACGACCGAGCAGTTGCTCCCCGTCGCCGAGGAGGTAGCGGCTGGTGCGCCCCGTGCGGTGTTCCTGATGACCGGCACCAACGACATCCGCGACGGTCACCCGCCCGCGTGGACCGTGTTGCGTGTCGAGCGGATCCTCGACGTCTTCGCGAAGGGGTCTCCAGACACCGTCGTCGTCGTCCAGTCGGTCCTGCCGCGGGCAGAGAAGGCGGCAGAGATCGTCGCGACGAACGCAGCGATCCGGGCGTCGGTCGAGGCCCGCGGCATCGCATACGTAGACCTTCACGTCGGATTCGACGACGGATCGGGCGGGTTGCGGCCGGGTGAGACCACCGACGGCTGGCACCTCAGCGAGGCCGGGTATGCGCGCTGGTCCGACCAGCTGGACGGGCTCGTCGCGACGCTGGTTCCGGCCGCGGGCGGTTGACGGCCCAGCCCGATCGGGCGAAGGGCCCTAGTGCTCGGCGTGCGGATCGCGCACGATCGAGCCAAGGGGTTGCCGCTCCTGGCGCCCGGTGTTCAGGAGGAGTGGGAGATGACTGACATGGCAGGCAAGGTTGCGTTGGTGACCGGCGCCGCCGGGGGCCTCGGACGGGCGACCGCACAGGCGTTCGCCGCCGCCGGTGCCTCGGTCGTGGTCGCCGACATCGTGACGGCCGGAGGGAAGGACACCGTCGAGCTGATTCTCGGCGCCGGTGGTGAGGCCACGTTCGTCGAGTGCGACGTGACCGTCGAGTCGTCGGTGCGGGCGCTCGTCGCAACGACGGTCGCGACGTACGGCGGTCTCGACTATGCGTACAACAACAGCGGGATCGAGGGCCACCCGGCCCCGGTCGCCGAGATGACCGACGCCGAGTTCCGCCGGGTGATGGACGTCAACCTGTTCGGCGTCTTCTACTGCATGAAGTACGAGGTGCCCGAGATGCTGAAGCGGGGCGGCGGTGTGATCGTCAACTGCTCGTCGACGGCCGGTCTGCGCGGCTACGCGGGGATGACCCCGTACGTGGCCTCGAAACATGCGGTCGCCGGGATCACGAAGGCTGCTGCGCTCGAGTACGCGACGCAGGGCATCCGGATCGTGTCGATCCACCCGGCCGCGATCGCGACCGACATGGTGGCGCGGGCGATGGCCGAGAGCCCCGACATGGCCGCTGCCATCGAGAGCATGCACCCGATCGGACGCGTGGGCGAGCCCCGGGAGATCGCCAACGTCGTCGTGTTCCTGTGCAGCGACGGTGCGTCGTTCATGACCGGCTCGCAGATCGTGGTCGACGGCGGCGCCCTCTGCCACGGCTGAGGCCCCTCCGCCCAGGCGCAACGCGTGTCGAATTCGATCCGGACCGGTCGGGGACTGCGCCGGTGTTCACCGATGGGCACGGTCAGGGCGTGGCAGTCATCCGGTGCCACACCCGCCGACAGAAAGCCTCCAGAACATGTCCCACCGTCCGCCCTCCCACGAGGCCCCATCCGAGATCATGGAGATCGTCTATACCCTCGCGCCGGACTGGCATGGCGATCTCGACAGCCTCTTCGAGGCCGCCTGGTTGATCGCCGAGCGCTGAATTGTCTGGCCGGCGCCCGCAAGTACGATCGCCGCGTGCCCGCGTCGCCGATCCCCGAACGGATGCGGGCGGTGCTGCTGACCCGCCACGGCGGGCCGGACGCGCTGGTGCTGAGCGACGACGTTCCCGTGCCCCGGCCGGGCGCAGGGGAGGTACTGCTGCGCGTCGGCGCGGCGGGCGTCAACAACACCGACATCAACACTCGGACCGGCTGGTACGCGAGCGACGGCGACGGCGGGTGGGCGGGGGCACTCGCGTTCCCGCGCATCCAGGGCGCCGACGCGTGCGGCCACGTGGTGGCGGTGGGCGCCGGCGTCGACGTGGCCCGGCTCGGCGAGCGGGTGATCGTCGCCACGATGCAGCAGGACCCGTCGGGCGAACCGTTCTCGACCGTCACGCTCGGATCGGAGATGGACGGCGGCTTTGCCGAGTACCTCGCCGTTCGGGCGAGCGAAGCGTTCGCCGTCGACTGCGACTGGTCGGATGCCGAACTGGCCTCGATTCCGTGCGCCGTGTCGACCGCGGAGAACATGCTGCGCCGTGCCGAAGTGGCAGCCGGGGAACGGGTCCTCATCACGGGGGCGTCAGGCGGCGTCGGCACCGCCGCAGTGCAACTCGCACGACTCCGCGGTGCGTCGGTGATCGCCGTCGCACGAGCTGACAAGGCGCCGCTGCTGATCGAGCTCGGCGCCGAGCGTGTGATCGACCGCGACGCGGATCTCGCGGGGGCGCTCGGCGCTCGGTCGATCGACGTCGTGATCGACGTGGTGGGTGGCCCGCAATGGCCGACGCTGCTCGACGTGTTGCGGCGCGGTGGGCGGTATGTGGTGTCGGGCGCGATCGCCGGCCCGATGGTCGAGCTCGACCTCCGTACGCTCTACCTGAACGACCTCAGCCTGCTGGGTGCGACCTACCAACCGCCCGACGTCCTCCCGGCGATCGTGAGCGCGATCGAGCGAGGCGAGCTGCGCCCGCTCGTGCACGCCGTGTACCCACTGGCCGAGATCGCCCGGGCCCAGGAGGACTTCCAGGCCAAGGACTTCACCGGCAAGCTCGTCCTCGCTGTCGCGTGATCAGAGGATGTAGGGGTCGGTGGCGTCGGGGTCGATGTCATAGCGCTTGATGGCGTCGTCGACCATCCCGCTGTCGGCCTGGCCCGACTCCATGAGGCCGGTGAGCACGCTCACGACCACGTGACCCATGTCGATCTCGAACAACCGGCGCAGCCGCTCGCGCGTGTCGGAGCGGCCCATGCCGTCGGTGCCGAGCACGTTGAACGGGCGCCCGGCCGGGACGAACCGTCCGATCTGCTCGGGCACGATCTTCATGAAGTCGCTGACCGCGGTGATCGGGCCCTGCGACTCGTTCAGCAGCTGGGTCACGATCGGGGTGCGCCGCTCCTGCGAGGGGTGCATCCGGTTCCACCGCTCGGCGGCGAGCGCGTCCTCGCGGAGCTTCTTGTACGAGGTGGCCGACCACAGCTCGGCGCCGACGTCGTAGTGCTCGGCGAGCTCGGCCGCCGCCGCTCGTGCCGCGCCGTGCGAGATGCCCGAGAACAGGATCGTCGCCCGCTTGGACGGCCCCTCGGGCGCCTCGGCGAACCGGTACAGACCTTGCACCGCCCCTGCCTCGATCTCGGCTGCGCGCTCGGGGTCGAGCTTCGGCATGACGTAGTTCTCGTTGTAGAGGGTGAGGTAGAAGATGACGTCGCGCTCGCTGTCGGGCGAGTCGGGGCCGTACATCCGCTCGATGCCGGACTTGACGATCGCGCCGACCTCGTAGGCGAAGGCCGGGTCGTACGCCTGGACCGAGGGCACCGTGGAGGCGAGCACGAGCGAGTGACCGTCCTGGTGCTGCAGCCCTTCACCGAGCAGGGTGGTCCGGCCGGCGGTGGCGGCCATCAGGAAGCCACGGGCCCGGATGTCGGCGGCCTGCCAGATGAGGTCGCCGACACGCTGGAACCCGAACATCGAATAGAACGTGTAGAACGGGAGCATCGGCACACCGCGGGTGGCGTAGCTGGTGGCGGCGGCGATGAAGCTCGACATCGAGCCCGCCTCGGTGATGCCCTCCTCGAGGATCTGGCCGTCGGTGTCTTCGGTGTACGACAGCAGCAGGTCGTGATCGACCGGTTCGTACTGCTGACCCTGCGACGCATAGATCTCGAGCTCGCGGAACAGGGAGTCCATACCGAACGTGCGGCCCTCGTCGGGGATGATCGGCACGACGCGAGCGCCCATCTGCGGCTCACGGCACAGGCTGCGCAGCAACCGGGTGAAGCCCATCGTGGTCGACACGGAAGCGTCGCCGGATCCGGCGCGCATCTCGGCGTAGGTGGCCTCGGCCGGCAGCGGCAGCGGCTTCTTCACGGTCGTGGTGCGCTTGGGCAGCGGCCCACCGAGCGAGCGGCGCCGCTCCATCATGTACTGGAACTCGATCGAGCCCTCGGCCGGGCGGAAGTACGGCGGGTTCTCGACGGTGATCGTGTCTTCCGGGATCTCGTCGTGCAGGTGCAGGCGCTCGCGCAGGTCGAGCAGCTGCTGCCGGGTCATCTTCTTGATCTGGTGGGTGGCGTTCCGGCCCTCGAAGCCTTCGCCGAGCGTCCAGCCCTTCACGGTCTTCGCGAGGATCACGGTGGGGCGGCCGCTGCCGAGGTTCTCGGTGGCGGCCTTGTAGGCGGCGTAGAGCTTGCGATAGTCGTGACCGCCGCGGGGCAGGTTGCGGAGGTCGTCGTCGCCGAGGCCCGACACCATCTGGCGCAGGCGCGGGTCGGGGCCGAAGAAGTTGTCGCGGATGTAGGCGCCGTCTTCCACCGCGTACCGTTGGAACGCTCCGTCGACGGTGGAGTTCATCTTGTTGAGCAGGACGCCGTCTTTGTCCTGCGCGAGCAGCTCGTCCCACTTCGAGCCCCAGATGACCTTGATCACGTTCCAGCCGGCGCCGCGGAACACGGCCTCGAGCTCCTGGATGATCTTGCCGTTGCCGCGCACCGGCCCGTCGAGACGTTGCAGGTTGCAGTTGACGACGAACACGAGGTTGTCGAGTTGTTCGCGCGCGGCCAGCGAGATCGCGCCGAGGGTCTCGGGCTCGTCGCACTCGCCGTCGCCGAGGAACGCCCACACGCGACTCTGTGACGTGTCGTCGATCTGGCGGTTGAGGAGGTAGCGGTTGAATCGTGCGTGGTAGAGCGCGGTGATCGGGCCGAGGCCCATCGACACGGTCGGGAACTCCCAGAAGTCGGGCATCAACCGCGGGTGCGGGTAGCTCGACAGGCCGCGACCGTTGCGTCCGATCTCCTGGCGGAAGTGGTCGAGGTCGTCGTCGCTGAGGCGGCCCTCGAGATACGCGCGGGCGTAGATGCCGGGAGCGGCGTGGCCCTGGAAGTAGACGTGGTCGCCGCCGCCGGGCGCCTCCTTCCCACGGAAGAAGTGGTTGAACCCGATCTCGTACAGCGATGCGGAGCTCGCGAAGGTCGAGAGGTGACCGCCGATGCCGTCAGCGTGCTTGTTGGCCTTGACGACCATCGTGGCGGCGTTCCAGCGGATGAAGGCCCGGATGCGGCGCTCGATGTGCTCGTCGCCGGGGAACCACGGCTCGTGCTCGCGCGGGATCGTGTTCACGTACGGCGTGCTGACGGTGGCAGGGAAGCTCACCTGGCTCGCACGGGCACGGTCGAGCAGCTTGGACAACAGGAACCGCGCCCGCGCCTTGCCGTGCGTGTCGACGACCGCATCGAGCGAATCGAGCCACTCCTGGGTCTCGGTGGGATCGATGTCGGGCAGCTGGTGCACGAAGCCGTCGAAGATCATGCCGGGCATTCTGACACGGTTACCGATCGGTACCACCCGGGTCATGCAAGCGTTTTCGTCACGTGGCCTCGCGCCCGCACCCGTCGGGGTGAGCGCGGTGCGCCGGGACGGTCATGCGAGCGACAGGAAGAGCTTCTCGAGGCGCTGCACGTCGACGGCCGTGGCATCGCCGTCGGCGGCGGTGATGCACTGCTGCAGGCCGCTCGCGATGATCGCGAACCCGGCCTTGTCGAGGGCTTTGGACACAGCGGCCAGTTGGGTGACGACGTCGTCGCACGACCGCCCTTCTTCGAGCATCCGGATCACCCCGGCGAGTTGGCCCTGGGCGCGCTTGAGCCGGTTGACCACCGCGGTCATCTCGGTCGGATCGAGGTCCATGAGTGCTCCTTCTCGGCGCCCGGACCGCAATGTCCGGACAACATGTTGTGAATGATACCCCATGGGGTATACAGTCGTCGACATGTGCCGAGCAGTTCAATGCAAGCAGTGTGGGAAGACCACGTGGGCCGGTTGCGGTATGCACGTCGATCAGGTCATGGCCGGCGTGCCCGAGACCGACCGGTGCACCGGTCACGCCCACGAGGCGCCGGCGTCGTCGAACCGGAAGCTCTCGTTCCTGTCGCGGCGCTGACGCGCTGCGCAGGTCACGCCGCTCGGGTGTCGACCAGCCGCTTCGGCGCACCTCCGACGAAGCCCGCTCCGAACGTCCCCATGACATCGACCACGAGATCGGTGTCGATCGACGTCCGGACGCACACCCGGTTCGTGGCGTCCGGCGCGACGATCGTCGCGTTCGAGACCGCTCCGGGTCCGGCCATGTTCAGCAGCGAACTGTCGGCCGACGGCCGGTCGCAGGGGAACGCAGCCAGGAACCCCGGCCGGGACGCGCCGACCGCCGTGACGTTCAACACCGCCGCCGAGGCCGCGACCCCGTCGAGCTGCACCTCGTAGGTCGCGCCGGCGGGCCACGGCCCGCGGCCGGTGCGAGAGTCGTGCACGCGGACCGGGATGTCGGCGTTCACCTCGCCAGTGGCATCGAACACCCCGACCACGTCGACCACGACGTCGGTCTCGGTCAGGGCGAACACGCAGATGCGGCCCTGCGCATCGGGCTCGACGATCACCAGGTTGGGGATCGTGTCGCCACCGCGGTAGTTCACGTTCGAGGACGACACGCCGGCCCCGCACGTGGCTGCGGCCGTGAGGAAGCCCGGCCCTGACGCCCCGGTGGCGGTGAGGCCGATAGCGACCGCACCCGCCCCGGTCGGGTCGACGCCCGGCACATCGGCGAGGTCGAGCGTCAGGGTGCCACCGGACGCCACACGGCTGCCGGAGCCCCGCGTGTCGGCCCATCGGATCGGGCCGACCGGGCGATACCCGCCGCCGACGGGGAACCGGCCGGTGAGATCGACGATGACGTTCGTCGCGACCCGCGTCGAGATGCAGAACTCGCCCGTGGCATTGATCGGCACGATCGTGCTGCGCGCCACCACCTCGCCCCGTACGTGGTTGTGGAACGACGCCGTCGGAGGCGGGCCCTCGCAGTTCCACGCGGTGAGGAACCCGCGCGACCGCGGCGCCGTCGTGGTGACGTTGACGGCGACCGCCCCGATCCCGGCGGCGTCGGGTACGGCCACGCGGAGCACACCGCCATCGGGCAGGCGGGTCGTCGTGTCGGCGACCGATTGGCGCACGATCGACGCGTAGAGCGCTGCGCCGGGGTTGTTGAGATGGATCGCGTCGTACGTGATGCCGGGCTGATCGGCCACGGCAGCCCAGTCGACGAGCGTCAGGTTCGGGTGCCGCTCCAACGCCGCTTCGAGGTGGTCGTTGACCGTGGCGAGGTACCAGCGCCATGCGGCCGCACCGCGCCACGCCGCGGGGCTGACGTCCTGTGGGCGGACCTCGCGAAGCGTCACCCAGTGCACGTGCCGCACGCCCGCGCGCTCCAACGTGGCGATCATCGAGTCGACGCTGCGATCGAATCTGGCCGGGTCCCAGTACGGATAGTTGTAGCCCGTGGCGACGATCGCGTGATCGCCGAACACCCCGGGCGAGTTCGACAGCCGTGGTGCGACATACTTGCGCTCGAGCGTGTCGGTGAACTCGCCCGCATCGGCGTCGATCGTCACCTGCCAGCCGGCGAACGTGCTGCGGATCGCCGGAGCGGCACCCAGCCCCACCGAGTCGGTGATCATGTACAGCCGCTGCTCGCGACCCGTCGCCTCGACCGGCGACGGGTCGGTGGCGGCCGTCGGTGCAGCTTCACCACCCGCCTCGGTGCCCAGCGCCACGAGCGTGCACCCGGCGAGCACTGCGACGGCGCGCCGGACTCGGATCACGGCACCCACCACCCGGTGACGTCGAACAGCGAGCTCGTCGCGGTCAGGGAGAAGATGCACATCCGGCCGTCGGCGCTCACGCCGACCGTGGTGGCGTTCGCCATGACGGTTCCGGCCGCGGCGTTCACGCTGGACGTGTCAGGCACTGCACCGCAGCCGTAGCCACGCAGGAAGCCCGGTCGCAGCGGGGCCACCATCGTGATCGTCCCGGTGACGGCGACGGCCCCGGGCGGGGTCACCCGAACGTCGATCGTCTGGCCCCCGCCGTGCATCGGTGCCCACCCGCCGACCCCGGAACGCGTGTCGAGCGCACGGGTCGGGATCGCGGGGACGAATCGCAGCGGGGCGTCATCGGCGAAGACGCCGGTGATGTCGACGATGACGTCGGCGGGCACGCGCGTCTCGACGCAGATCGTTCCGGCGGGTGACACCGGCACGTAGGCAAGGCTCGCCACCGATTCGCCGGGGTAGTAGTTGACGTTCGACACCACGGGCGGCTGCGCGCCGCACGGGAAGGCCTTCAACCAGCCCGGCTGGGTGGCGCCGGTGGCGGTGAGGTTGACGGCGACCGCCTCGGCGCCGTCCGGAACGGTGACCTCGACGATCGTCGCCCGCCCGCTCTGACGCGTGTCGAGCAGGCGGCGAGCCGGTTCGAGCGGTTCGAACCCCGCGCCGCCACCACCGGTCACGAAGGCACCCTGTAGGTCGACGATCACGTGGCCGGCGGCCCGCGTGAACACGCACAGTCGGCGGTCGGCCGAGAGCGGCACGATCGCCAGTGATCCGCGGGCCACCCCCGCGGCGTGGTTCACGTTCGACACGTCACCGGGGGTCCGGTCGCACGCGTAGCCGGTGAGGAAGCCGGGAGCGTTCGAGGCGTCGGTCGTGAGCCCGACCGCCACTGCGACCGCGCCGGCCGGCACGTACGGCGACATGTCGATCGCGATCGATCCGCCCTGCGCCAGTGCGGCGGCGCCGCCGTCTCGCGTGTCGAGCACGCGCTCGGGTGGCAGCGGGACGAACGTGGACGGCGCCCCGGCGGCCGCAGCGAGGGGCGCGTCGCCCCCGGACCGCTCGGCGCGCGCCAGGTCGGCCGTGAGCTCACGTGCCATCACGACCGACCGCTTCCGGTAGCTGTCGGCACCGAGGTGCGTCTGGTCGGGTGACGAGTACCCGCCGGTGCGCATCTCGGTCGGCCAGTCCCAGGTGAAGAAGTCGGCTCGCTCGGACGCGATCTGGTCGAGCGCTGCGTTCCACGCGTTCGCCTGATCGGCGAACGTGAAGAACCGCGTGATCTTCGGCCACCAGATCCGGTGCCCCGGCCCGATCGCGTCGACGAGATGCAGGATCGCGTCGCGAGCGCACGCCACGTCGGCGCGGCAGACGCCCGAGTCGTTGGCGCCGAGGTTCACGAGCACGGTCGGTGCGTCCCACCCCTCGTTCCGCCACCGCTCGATCCAGTACGTCGCCTTCCATGTGGTGTTGGTGTTGAACGCCCCGGTCGAGTAGCCCTCGCCGGCCCGGGCGCGGACCGGACCCCACCCCTGCGCCTGGAGTTGGGCGCCGATCGTGGGTCCGACCAGCAGGCCGCCGAGCATCACCGAATCGCCGATGACGGTGATCGCGCCGAGCGGTCCGGGGGTGGCGATCGACTGCTCCATCGGGGCGGCGAGCGCAGCGGGGGCACGGCCACCGACGATGTCGACGGTGAGCGACGCACCGAGCAGGAGTGCACCGGCGACCGCGCACCGAATCGAACGGGCCCCGCGCAGCATGACGACGAACCCTAATCCCACCACCAGCGGTCCTACACTCACGGATCGCATGAGCGACAGGCCGACGATCGCCTACCAGCCGGCGCTCGACGGCGTGCGGGCGCTGGCTGTCACCGTGGTGCTGCTCTTCCATGCCGAGGTGCCCGGGTTCGATGGCGGGTATCTCGGCGTCTCGGTGTTCTTCACGTTGTCGGGCTATCTGATCACGAGCCTGCTCGTCCACGAGCACGCCCGTACGGGCCGCGTTGCCCTCGGAACGTTCTATGCGCGACGGGTGCGCCGCCTGGTCCCCGCCAGCGCTCTGTGCCTGGGGGCGATCGCGGTCACGTCGCTCGTCAGTGACGTGTTCGATGGTGTCGCCGACCTGCGACGCGACCTCGTCGGTGCGGTCCTGCAGGTCGCGAACTGGGTCTTCCTCGCAGGGGAGGGGTCGTACCAGGACCTCTTCCAGCAGACCGGCGGCACGCGGTCGCCGGTCGAGCACTTCTGGTCGCTCGCGATCGAGGAGCAGTTCTACTGGGTGTGGCCGCCGATGATGCTGCTGCTGCTCACGCGCATGCCGTCCCACCGCGCCCGCACCGTCGTGCTCGGGGCGGCGACGGCGGTGTTCGTGGCGCTGGCACCGGTGATCGCATCGGTGTGGGGTGCCGACGCCGCCTACTGGGCTACACCGGCACGCATCTCGGAGATCCTGCTCGGCGCGCTGCTCGCGCTGGTGCTCGCCGGCCGTGCCGTTCCCGGTGCCGTCCCCGCAGCGGTTGGGTGGGCGGCGCCGGTCGCGCTCGCCGGCCTCGCCGCCTGCGTCGTGCTGTTCCCGCCGTCGAGCGGTCCGGCGTACGAGGGGTGGCTCCCGGCGATCGCCGGTGTCTCGACCCTGTTGATCCTCGGGCTCCAAGCCCCCGGGCCGGTGCGCAGCGTGCTGTCGTTGCCGCCGCTGGTGTGGCTCGGCACGATCTCGTACGGCGTCTACCTCTACCACTGGCCGATCTTCGTCGTCCTCGACGAGCAGCGCACCGGCCTGTCCGGACCCGTGCTCGTCGCCGTCCAGCTGTTGGTGACGCTGGGCACCGCGCAGGCGTCGTACACCTGGTTCGAGCAGCCCCTGCGGCGTACCCGACGGGTCGCGCTGCCGTGGACGTTCGCCGGCGGGGCGCTCGCCACGGCATCGGTGGTGGTGCTGGCGGTCACGATCGTCCCCGAGCCACTCGGCGAGTACTGGATCACCGACGACGCCACGGTCGCGGCGGCGGCAATCGACCCCGATGCATCCGATGTCGACCTCGTCGCCGCCCCACCGATGACAGCACTCGTCGCACCGACCTCCGCGCCGAACAGCGCTCCGGCGAGTTCGTCCAGCCCGACGAGCGTGCCGACGAGCGTGCCGACGACGAGCAGTACCGAAGCACCGCTCCCGACGCTGGCCCGGCCCGTGCGGATCGTCGTCGCGGGCGACTCGACTGCCCGCGCCACCGGCACCGGGCTGCTGTTCTGGGCGGCCGCCAACCCCGATCTCGCCCAGGTCGAGGTGGTGGGCGCAGCGGGATGCGGCTTCCTCCGCGGCGGCGAGCGACGCGAGGGTGAGTTCCGCCCCGAGTCCGAGGGGTGTCGTTTCTACCTCGACGAGGAGTTGCCGCGCCGCATCGCCGAGCTGCAACCCGACGTGGTCATGATGATGGTGACCAGCTGGGATCTCGTCGACCGCCGATGGGACGGCGTCGAGTACACGCCGCTCGACGACGAGTACGAGCAGCGACTGCTCGGCGACTATGCCCGCATCCAGAACGAGCTCCTCGACCTCGGCGCCGGCAAGGTCGCGTGGGTCAAGGCGCCGATCCCCAACGTGCTGTGGCGAGACCAGGGCACCGGCCAGGAGGACCCCGAGCGGCACGCCGTCGCGCGCCGCATCATGGACGGGTTGGCGCAGGTCGACCCGCCACGGGTCGACGTGGTCGATCTCGCTGCGTGGATGGACCAGACCGGGCTCGCTGAAGACCGCGACGTCCGGCCCGACGGCGTCCACTTCGAACCCGTCGCATCGGCCCGCATCGCAGCAGACTTCCTGGGCGAGGCGCTCGTTCGCGTGGCGGTCGGCCCGTGAGTGACGCCACCGATCCCCAGCCGTCCCTGACGGTGGTCTTCACCGACGGGGCGTGCTCGGGCAACCCCGGCCCGGGCGGCTGGGCGTGGGCGGTCGCTCCCGACGGTGAGCCATGCGGCTCGGGAGGCGAGGAGCGCACCACGAATCAGCGCATGGAGCTGCAAGCCGTGCTCGAGGCCTTGCGGGCGCTCGGGGTCGGCTCGGAGGCCGGTCCCGTCGAGGTGGTCTCCGACTCGACCTACGTCGTCAACTGCTTCCGTGACCGCTGGTGGGCGGGCTGGCAGCGCAACGGCTGGAAGAACTCGAAGAAGCAGCCGGTGGCGAACGCCGATCTGTGGCAGCCCCTCGTGGCGATCGTGCAATCCGGCGACGTCCGGTTCCGCTGGGTCAAGGGCCACTCCGGTGACCGGATGAACGACCGCGTCGACGCGCTCGCAGTCGCCGCGGTGCCACGCAGCTCGGGGACGTGACGTCTCGCTTGATGAATGCTTGACGGTCGGCTTCAGGTGGGCGATCCGGGTGCCGATGAAAAGTCGTGACGTTACGAACGTGTGACGCGTCGGTACTGTGGATGCTCGTGCGACGACTGATCCCTCGATCCCTGGTGTCGGCCGCGCTCGCTGCCTCCGCGCTGGTGGCCATCCCGCTCGCACCTGGTGCTGCGCCGGTCTCGGCTGCGCCGGCGGGTGACGATCAGGTGGTTGCGTTCATCGTTCAGGGCGTCGGCAACGGGCATGGCCGTGGGATGAGCCAGTGGGGTGCGTTCGGTCGCGCCGTCAACGGTGGCCAGAGCTGGACCCAGATCCTCGACACGTACTACGGCGGCACCACGGGCGGTGCGGTCGCAGCGGGCGAGCGTGCGATGTCGGTCCGGCTGACGCCGTGGGACGACGCGACGACCATCGGTGTCGTCGACGGCTCCGGCAACGTCCGGGTGAACGGAGCACCGACCAACTTCGCGGCGGTCCGGGTGACCGAGACCGCGCAGAACGTCTTCCAGTACTCGGGAGCTGCCGCTGCATGCCCGAGCGATGCCGGCGTGACGTGGACGCCGATCGCCACGGTCACCGGCCCGATCGTGCTGTCGACGGCCGCAGACGAGACCACGGCGTCCGTCAACTCGCTGCTCGGCCTCTGCACGGGCAGCGGCTCGCTCGTCCAGTATCGCGGCACGATCGAGATGCGCGACGCGCTCGGCTCGAACCGTGTCGTCAATCGTCTCGACATCGACAACTACCTGCGCGGCGTGATCCCGCGCGAGGTGTCGGCGAGCTGGGGATCGGCCGGTGGTGGCGCCGGCATGAACGCGCTGATGGCGCAGTCGGTGGCGGCGCGTTCCTACGCGATCTCGCAGAACCGCTATACGATCGGCGGCTCGGTGTACGCCAAGACGTGCGACACCTCGAGCTGTCAGGTGTACGGCGGCGCCGGCACGAAGCCGACCGCATCGTCGGCGGGCGCGATCACGGGCGAGCATGCGCTCACCGACCAGGCGATCACCGCAACGGGGTCGACGCCGAACGCGGTGCGGCGTCGCAACGGCGCGATCGTCTCGACCGAGTTCTCGGCGTCGAACGGGCCCCGCACGGCGGGTGGTTCGTTCCCGTCGCTCGACGACCCGTGGGACGACGTCCCCGGCAACCCGCTCCACCGCTGGACGCGCATCATCGACGCCGACTGGATCGCCGACTGGTGCGGCACCGCGAACGCCAACGCGATCGCGAGCGTCGTCGACCCGAACTCGACGTTCGACGGCGTCTGGCGCAACCGGCTGACCGGGTGCCCCAGGGGCGCCAGCATCCTCAGCCTGCGCAACGCGCTCGACTTCCCGTCGCACGGCTTCGACCTCGTGCCGGTCAGGCGCAGCGTCACGAGCACGGCGTCGTTCGCGTTCATCGGCGACTCGGTGGGCGTCAGCGTTGCCGGCGAGGAGACGTCGACGTTGCGGGTGCTGCTCGACGGCGTCTACCCGTCCACCCGGTTCGATGCGCTCGGTGCTCGCCCGACGCAGGGTGGGGCGAACGATGGGGTTGCGGCGGCCAACGCGGTGCCCGTCGGCACCGACTTCGTCGTGGTGCAACTCGGCTACAACGATTCGCCGTCGGCGATGGCGGCCCGCATCGATGCCGTCATGAACGCGCTGACGGCTCGCACCGTTGGTCGCGTGGCGTGGGTGACGGTGTCCGAACGTCGCACGAGCACCGACTACGCAAGGACGAACGCCGCGATCTTCGCGGCGACGTCCCGGTGGGGGAATCTGACGGTCTTCGACTGGGAGTCGGCGAGCGATGACGCTCCCGGGGCTCGCTGGTTCACCGACGGCGTCCACCTCTCCTCCACCGGCCGAGCCGAGTTCGCGCTGTTCCTCCGCGACCAGATGCTCGGCCTCGGCGGACGACCGCTCGCGCCGGGTCTGCCCCTGCGTGTCCCCGTGCTCGGTCAGTTCGGTGTGCCGGACGACGGGTCGGTCGTCGGGGTGGCGTTGAACGTGACCGCGGTGAACCCTGCCGGTGCCGGGTGGTTGCGGGTGTGGCCCTGTGGGTCGCCCGAGCCCGACACGTCGTCGGTGAACTACACCGCGGCGGGATCGGTGGAACCGAACGCAGTCTTGGTGCCGGTCGACTCGACCGGCGAGGTCTGCATCCAGACGATGACGAGGTCCGAAGTCCTGGTCGACGTGTCGGGATGGTTCAACGCGGGGTTGCGTGGTGCCTCGGGCCGTCTGGTCGACACGCGCGACGACGGTCCGGTGCGGTCGGTGGTGCCGGGTGCGCCGGTGCGGGTGCCGGTGCTGGGTCGGTTCGGTGTGCCTGCCGACGGCACAGCGGTCGGCGTGGCGTTGAACGTGACGGCGGTCAACCCGGCGGGTGCCGGTTGGCTGCGGGTGTGGTCATGTGACGAGGCGGAGCCGGAGACGTCGTCGGTCAACTACATGCGAGCCGGTGCGGTCGAGCCGAACGCTGTGGTCGTGCCGGTGGGGCCGTCGGGTGAGGTGTGCGTGTCGACGATGACCTCGACCGAAGTCCTGGTCGACGTGTCGGGGTGGTTCGACGCGGGGCTGCGTGGTGCGTCGGGCCGTCTGGTCGACACGCGCGATGACGGTCCGGTGCGGTCGGTGGTCGCGGGTGCGCCGTTGCGGGTGCCGGTGCTGGGTCGGTCTGGCGTCCCTGCCGATGGCACAGCGGTGGGCGTGGCGCTGACCGTCACAGCCGTGAACCCTGCGGGCCCTGGTTGGCTGCGGGTGTGGCCGTGCGACCAGGTGGAACCGGAGACGTCGTCGGTGAACTACACGGCGGCGGGTGCGGTCGAGCCGAACGCAGTGGTGGTGCCGGTCGGGTCGTCGGGTGAGGTGTGCGTGTCGACGATGACCTCGACCGAGGTGCTCGTCGACATGTCGGGCTGGTTCGACGCAGGGCTGCGCGGAGCGAGCGGTCGTCTGGTCGACACCCGCATCGCACTCGGTCCGATCCCCGCCCGCTGACGTCCCGAACGGGGCGCGAAGTGCGTCAGGTGGTGTAGTCGGCGTTGATGCGGATGTAGCCGTCGGTCAGATCGCAGCCCCACACGGTGGCGGTGGCCGACGCGATGCCGAGGTCGACGCCGATCTCGACCTCCTCGCCTCGTAGGTACGCGCCGAGCGCTTCGAGGCCGGCGTCGTCGACGCGGGTCGGGTACACCTCGGTGCCGCCGAAGCGGATCACCACGCGGTCCTGTTCGATGTCGGTGTCGTCGCTGCACTTGCCGATCGCCATCGCCACGCGCCCCCAGTTGGGGTCGGCGCCGTGCACGGCGGTCTTCACGAGCGGTGAGTTGACGATCGACTTCGCCACCCGCTTCGCCTGCGCCGCGTCGCGGGCGCCGGTGACCGTGACCTCGATCAGGGTCTCGGCGCCTTCGCCGTCGCGAGCGATCATCTTCGTCAACGCGAGGCAGACGTCGTGCAGAGCAGCATCGAACGCGGCGGCGTCGACGGTGCCGGCGGCCCCGGACGCGAGGATCACGGCGGTGTCGCTCGTCGAGGTGTCGGTGTCGATGCTCACGCAGTTGAACGTGCGGTCGACCACCCGCCGGAACGTGGCATCGAGCGTCGAGGCGTCGATGTCGGCGTCGGTGAGCAGGACGGCGATCATGGTCGCCATGTCGGGTTCGATCATGCCGACGCCCTTCGCGATCCCGACCACCCGGGCGGTGCTGCCCGCGACCGCGGCGGAGGCGACCTTGGCGAACGTGTCGGTGGTCATGATGCCGCGTGCCGCGTCGTCGGCCGAGGTGTCGCCGGGCCGCTCGGGCAGCGCCGCCACGCCGGCACGGATCCGCTCGACGGGGTAGCGGCGCCCGATCACGCCGGTCGAGGCCACCAGCACGTCGGAGGCCGCGCAGCCGAGGCGCCCTGCGACCCCGGCCACGAGTTCGCGCGCATCGGCCAATCCGTCGGGCCCGTTCGCCACGTTGGCGTTCTTGGAGACCACGACCATCGCTTGCGCGTGCGGGTCGGCGAGGTGCTCGCGGCTCACGATCACACTCGGCCCGGCGAACCGGCTCTTCGTGAACACGCCGGCGGCCGGAACGGGGCGGTCGGCGGCGAGCACCACGAAGTCGTCGGTGTGGTCCTTCACGCCGATGTTGGCGACGTGGCAGTGGAAGCCGGAGGGCAAACTCGTCACGTCAGCGTTCTACCAGGACGGCGACGCTCAAGCGGAGTGGTCGATGCCGCGCTCGGCGTCGAGCGCGGCGCGGATCTTGCCGAAGCTGCTGGCGATCGCATCGAGTTCGGCCGGGCTCAGGAGATCGATCATGCGGCGACGCACGCTCGCCACGTGGAGGGGAGCGACCTCGACGAGCTTGTCGAACCCGGCGGGTGTGAGGACGGCGAGCATGACGCGACGGTCGGCGTCGGACGGGCGGCGCTCGACGTACCCGGCCCGGACGAGCCCGTCGAGGCGCCGGGTGAGTCCGCTCGGGGAGAGCTGGAGCTTGCCGGCGAGGTCGCACATGCGGACCGAACGATCCTCGGCCTCGGACAGATTGACCAGCACCTGATAGTCCCCGGTCATCAGACCGGTGTGGACGAGGTCGGACTCCATCGCCGATCCCAGGTCGGTGGACGTCGTGACAAAGGCACGCCAGGCGGCCATCTCTCGTGGTTCGAGCCAGCGAGTGGCGCTGGCGCCCGACGCGGTCGCGTGTTGTGCCATGCCGCAAGCCTACGGGGAGGGCCATGTGGTTGTGGGGAAAACATTTGCATCGCTAAATGTTGTGCTCGCAATGAAATGCGGTTACGGTGCGCTCTGTCATCACCGAACGGGCCCCGGTCCGTCGTCTCGAAGGGATCCCCCCATGTCCGATACTCCCGCACTCCCCGCCGGCACCTGGTCACTCGACCCGACCCACACCCACATCGGTTTCACGGTGCGCCACATGATGGTCGCCAAGGTGCGCGGCTCGTTCGGCGACTTCAGCGCCGAGATCACCGTCGGCGACAACCCGCTCGAGTCGAGCCTGTCGGCCGTCGTGCAGATGGCGTCGATCGACACCGGCAACGGCGATCGCGACGGCCACCTCCGCACCAACGACTTCTTCGCCATCGAGGAGTTCCCGACCATGACCCTCGCATCGACCTCGTTCGTCGAGGGCGGCGACGGCGCCTACACGATGAACGCCGACCTCACGATCAAGGGCGTCACCCGCCCCGTCGCGTTCGAGCTCGAGTTCGCGGGCACCGGCAAGGATCCGTGGGGCAACACCAAGGCCGGCTTCTCGGCCAGCGCCACGATCAACCGCAAGGACTTCGGCATCGAGTGGAACGCCCCGCTCGAGACCGGCGGCGTGCTCGTCGGCGAGCAGGTCAAGATCGAGATCGACGCCGAGATCGCGCAGGCCTGACCCCGGCCGGCCAGCCCACGGCTCGACGCTCAGGCCGGCGCCGCGGCGAGGATCGCCTCG
>JALHOG010000025.1 GCA_022843125.1 Ilumatobacteraceae bacterium | reverse complement strand
CCGTGCCCAGCACCACCGGCGTCACCGTGCCCAGCACCACCGGCGTCACCGTGCCCAGCACCACCGGCGTCACCGTGCCCAGCACCACCCCGAGCAGCAGCACCACCCCCGGCAGCTCCGCCCCCAGCACGACCATCGGCGGCAGCAGCAGCACGAGCACCACGATCGACGATGACGGCGGTTCGGTCGCTCCGTTCACTCGCAGCTACGACTCCAGCGGCGGATCGATCACTGTGACCTGGAACGGGACATCGCTGTCGCTCGACGCAGTCAGCCCCCGGCCTGGCTATCAGGCAGAGATCGAGGACAACGGTGGCGACCGGGTCCGCGTCGACTTCGAGAGCGATGACGACGACTCGCGCATCGAGATCCGCGTCGACGACGGCGAGTTGCGCGAGCGCATCGAGGGCTGACCCTCCTCCCTCGCAGAGGACCGCTACGCGGCCCGCTGGACCGGCCGAGCGGCCGGGACGGCGGGCCGTCGTCGCGTGACGGGGCGCGGCTCTGACGAGGTGCGTTCCACCGACGGCCATGTCGTGCCCGAGACGGCGAATGCCGGTGTGGTGGCGACGGCAGCGCGCCGGACGTCGATCGCGCCCGCCCGGCGTAGCGCGTGGTCGGCCGAGCGGAGCGTGGACCCGGTGGTCACGACGTCATCGATCACGAGCACGCGCGCCCCGCTAACGCGGGGATGTACCCGGAACGTCGGGCCGTGCAGGCGTTCCACCCGGTCCCGGCCGGTCTGCGGCCCGCTCGCACCATCGCGCTCGAGCAGGCGCCGGCAGGGCAGGCCGAGCTGGGCAGCGACCCGGCGGGCGACGAGTTCGGCCTGATCGAACCCACGCTGGTGCCGACGTCGCCGGCTGGTGGGCGCCCAGGTGACGACGTCGACATCGGTGGGTCGCAGCCCATCGGCGACGAGGCGGTTGACCAGCAGCCCGGCGAGGTGGTGAGCGAGTTGACGCCGGTTGCCGTACTTGAAGCCCAACAGCACATCACGCGCACGCCCGGCGAAGGGCAAGGCGGCAACCACATCGGTGGAGCGGGGCAACCCGGTCGGGGCTGCGAGGGCGAACCGGCACGTGCGGCACAGCACCGGCCCCGGACGACGACACCCTGCACACTGGCTCTCGAAGATCATGCCCCCCATCCTGACGAAGGGGTGTTGCACCCCCCTGACCAGGGCGAACGCGTTCGGTGCAACGGTAGGGATGGGTGGCGGCGTCAGTGGTCGTGTGGGCGGGACATCAGCGACCATGATCGGGAGGATGGACCGCACGTCCGGCGGGTTCGAGGCCTTCTACCGCGAGACCTGGCGTGACGCTGTCCGGTGGGCAACGGCGCTGACGGGCAGTCACGCCGCCGGTGAGGACGTCGCCCAGTCGGCGTTCGCCGCCGTCGGCGACCGCTTCGACCGGCTCGACAACCCCGCCGGGTACCTGCGCCGATCGATCGTCAACCTCGCCCGCACCGAGCACCGTGCTGCAGACCGTCGCACACGCCGAGAGTCGCGCGTCGAGGACGACCGCACGCTGCGGCGGCCCGCCGACGAGCCGTTCGCGGCGGGCTCCGACCTGCTGCGCGCCCTCGGCCGACTCCCCGACGACCAGCGCGCCGCGCTGGTGCTGCGCTACTGGGCCGACTGGGACGAGGCGGCGATCGCCGACGCCATGGGATGCCGGCCCGCCACGGTGCGCTCACACGTGAAGCGCGCCCTCGACACCCTCCGTTCGCTCGACCCAGGGAGCCTCTGATGAACGACAACCAGCTCCTCGACCGCCTCCGCGCCGACCTCGACGAGTTCGTCGGCCTCCTCGGCGACGCACCCGACCCCTCCGTCCTCGAGCTCGCCGGTCCGGTTCCGCCGCGTCGGCCCTGGGTGCTCGTCGGGGCGGCCGCAGCGACCCTCGCGGTGCTGGTCAGCGGCCTCGTGCTGCTCGCCCGCGACGACACCGCCGAGGCGCCTGTAGCGACCGCTGGCCCCGATACGGTCACCAGCGCCGTCACCGCACCACCGCAGCCGTTCGAGGGCATGCCGGTGCCGCCCACCCCCGACGGCTGGCAGGTGGTCGAGTGGGGCGACGTCCGCGTGTCGCTCCCACCCGAGCTCGGCGTCGGACCCGGCCCGGCGTGCTCCTCGACGGCCAGCGACGGGTCGCAGCTCGCGATCACCTGCGGCGACCGCACGCTGACGATCCTGTCAGGCATCGTCGGCACGACCATCGACGCGGGCGTCGTGCGCAACGGCCTCACCACCGAGCTGCAGCCGGTGCCCGACCTCGATGGACCCACGCAGCTGCTGATCGGCGACACCCAGTCGGTCGTGCGTTTCACCGGGTTCGCCGACGACGAGATCGCCGCGATCGTCGAGACCGTCGGCGTGTCGTCGGTGTGGCGGGCCGCCAATGAGCCGCCGCCGCCCGTGCCCGCCGACTGGCAGACGGTGCAGCGCGACGGCTACTTGTTCCGGGTGCCCGCCGACTGGCGGGTGACGGAACTCCCGCCCGAACTCGACCCCGATGTGTGCGGCTTCGCCGGCGATTTTTCCGGAGTGATGATCGCGCGCGGGTCGCTCGACGCCAGCGCCATCAACTGCGCCGCCGACAGCGTCCTCGCCCTGCCCACCGACGGCGTGCGCGTGTACCCCGACGACACCGGCGACGGCCCGCGGTCGCTCGGCAACCCGTACGTCTCGCGCATCATCGACTCGGTCACCCCGCCGCAGGTGATCCTCGTCGGCTTCGGCGGAGACGGAACCATCGGACGGACGATCCTCGGCTCGCTCACCGTCCGGGACGCTCCGGCGCCGACCGTCACGACGGCGCCCGCCACTCCCGAGCCGGTCACACCGTGGATCCAGATCGAGTATCAGGGCGAGCCGTACGTCATCGAGATCGACCAGATCCCGTGGCCGGACGACCCGGACGGCTGGGTGCCGGTGGAATGGGGGCAGATCCGGTTCGCACTCCCGCCCGAGCTGTCACCGTTCGACGCCCGCACCGGCTGTGCGGCGTCGACCTGGGGCGAATTCGACGACCACCTGAGGATCACCTGCGGTGACACGGCAGTCGAGGCCAGCACCGACCTGCTGGCTGACGCACCGATCGTCGGCGCTGTCGACACCATCCCCGTTGCGGAGCCCGATCCGGACACGATCGCATCCCCGATCTACGGCGGGCTGCGCATCACCGGAGTCGATGCCGCGACTCGCGAAGGGGTGTTCGCGACGACAACGGTGTCGACGGGATTCCGGTCGATGAACACCTACGTCGGCGACGACGTCTCGCCGTGGCCAACGCCAGACGACTGGCGCTGGGTGCGCCACGGCGACATCGAGTTCGCAGTGCCACCGAACTGGCCCGTGACCAGCCTGTCCGGTGATGCTGCAGACCCCGACCAGTGCTCGTTCGTGAACGGCGACGAGTCGCTGCCCGGAGCGATCCCGACCGACGCCGTGCTGCTCGGACGCGGGACCGTGACCAGCGATGCCGACTGCGACCAGCCCGTGCTCACTCCGCTGAGGAACGGCGTCCGGGCGTTCTCGACGACCGAGGCGGAGCGGCCATCGAGTGTCCGTGCCTACGACGAGGCGGATCAAGCGCTCGGTGGCCTGAGGCCCTCGGGCATAGTGGTCCGCGTGGGAGTCGGGGCGGACCAGCTCACCTCGTTGACGATTCTCGGCTCGATTCGCCCTGTCGAGGACGAGACCCTGTGACGGCCTACCGATGTGCGCTCACGGATTCCGTGCAGGGTTCGGCTGCCCTCTGCGCCACTCCGGCTCTCAGCCGCCGTCGGCGTCTTCGGGGGCGGCGTCGAGATGGGTGGCTTCGGGTGGGCGGATCGCGCGGCTGATCTCGCCGACGACGTCGCCTTCGACCATCTCGCGGGCGACGTTGATGCCGTTCAGGATCGCGCGCTCGCTCGACGAGCCGTGCGAGATGATGCACACGCCGTCGACGCCGAGCAGCATCGCCCCGCCGTAGGTCTCGGGGTCGAGCGTCGTGTAGAGCGGGAGCAGCGCGGGCATCAGCGCGTCGGCGGGCGCCTTGAACTCGGGGGACGACGCGAATGCGTCGAGCAGGCCGCGGATCACGGCCTTCATCGCTCCCTCGAGCGTCTTGAGCACGACGTTGCCGGTGAACCCGTCGGTGACCACGACGTCGACGTCGTCGGTCATGATGTCGCGACCCTCGACGTTGCCGACGAAGTGCAGGGCGGCGCCCGGTTCGGCTGCGGCGGCCACCAGCAACTCGTAGGTCTCCTTGCGCAGCGAGTCGCCCTTGCCCGGCTCCTCGCCGATCGACAGCAGGCCGACCGCGGGCGATGCGAGACCGAAGCGGTGGCGGGAGAAGATCGAGCCCATCTGGGCGAACTGGACCAGCCAGTCGGGCTGCACCTCGGCGTTGGCGCCTGCGTCGAGCAGCACCGTCGGTCGGCCACCCGGCACCGGGAGGATCGTCGCGATCGCCGGACGATTGACCCCCTTGATCCGCCCCATCCGCAGCAGTGCCGATGCCATCGTGGCGCCGGTGTTGCCGGCGGAGATCATGGCCGACGCCTGGCCGTCGCGCACCGCTTCCGCGGCGCGCACGAGCGTCGAGTCCTTCTTGCGGCGGACGGCACGACCACCGTCCTCGTCCATCTCGATGACCTCACTCGCCTCGATGAGGGGGAGATCACCGATGTCGACCCGGCTCCCGAGATCGGGCGGGCCAACGAGCACGATCGGCGTGCCCTGCGCGGCGGCAGCCTTCGCACCGGCGACGATCGCGCCGGGTGCGTGGTCGCCGCCCATCGCGTCGACCGCAATGGGCAGCATGATCAGCGTGTCGCCTTGATCAGCCGACTTCGATGGCGACGCGGTTCTTGTACCAACCACAGGTCGGGCAGACCGTGTGGGGGGTCTTCGCGTTGCCGCAGCGCGGGCAGGTGCTCCGGGCCGGCGCGCCGAGCTTCCAGGCACCAGCACGGTGGCTGCGGCTCTTCATCTTCGACTTCTTCTTCTTCGGAACGGCCACGGCGGGTCTCCAGGATCTCTGCTGCGAACTTCGCACCAGCGCACACGCCCCGAGGGGCGCACGAATCGGGCTGCGCCAGGCTAGCGGCGGATCGTCGCGGAACGAACCCGACGCGTGGCCAGGTCACTCGCCCGGTTCATCGAGCCGCAAACCCTCGAGCGCCGCCCAGCGAAGGTCTCGTGCCTCGGTGTCACATCCGCAGCTCGTCTCGTTGCGGTCGGTACCGCAGTGCGGGCAGATACCGGCGCATTCGTCGCGACACAGCGGCGCATCAGGCAGTTCGAGCAGGACGTACTCGCGCACGATCGGCGCCAGGTCGATCTGGTCGCCGACGATCTCGACTGCGTCGGCCACACGCGGGTCGTGCTGGAAGACCTCGTCGACCGAGGCCACGGCGACGCCGTCGACGTCGATGAGGCAGCGACGGCACCGGTCGTGCCACGGCGTCGAGATGGTGCCGTGCACGGTGATCCCGTCGACGCTCGACGTCGCGACGAGGGCGATGTCGACGTCGCCGGTCACCCTGGCGTCGTCGACCCCGATCGCCTCGGCCGGCAGGGACACCTCGACCGGCCGCGACGACCCGGGCGCGCGCAGCAACTCGACAGCGTTGACCCGGAGCGCCGACGTGAGACCCATCAGCGGTCTTGGTCGAAGAAGCCCTTGGTGGGGTCTTCCTCGTTGTCGACCTCGACGTCACCGATGCGGTCACCGCCGGAGCCGATCGACAGCTTCTGGCGTCCGGCGGCCACCGTCTTGCCGAGCTTGTCGAGGAGGATCTCGAAGCTGGCCAAGCGCTGGTCGAGGAAGTCCTCCGTCTCGAGCTTGAGCCGGCGGGAGTCGTTCTCGGCGGTGTCGACGACCTGCCGGGCGCGTTGCTCGGCCGCACGGACCACTTCGGTGCGCTGCACCATGCGCTCGGCCTGCACGCGCGCGGCTTCGAGCATCTCGTCGGCCTCACGGCGCGTCTTGTTGACGAAGTCCTGGCGCTCCTTGAGCATCCAGCGTGCCTGGCGCAGCTCTTCGGGCAGCCGGGCGAGCGCCTCGTCGAGCAGCTCGATGATCTCGTCTCGGTCGATGCGCGGCGACGACGAGAGCGGCATCGTGGGCGCGTTCGCGATGATGTCGATCGCGCGCCGCAGCAGGGTCTCGGCATCACCCACGTGGTTGGTGTGCTGAACGGGATCGGGATAGTGGTCGTCGATCTCGGCGTAGTCGTCGTAGTCGTCACCGTCGTCGTAGCGGTGGTCGCGGGCAGGCATGCCGCGAACCCCTCGCGAACGGTCGTCGTGTCGGTCGTCGTAGCTCATGTGGTGGTCCCGCTTGGATGAGAAGGCGGGCCGAATCTAGCGGTCAGCGCCGCCGCGACCGGGGCAGCTACGAGATGGTCGACGACGCCGTGCCGGGAGGCGATCTCGCGGATGAAGCGACTCGACACGAACCCGAGGTCGGGACGGCACGGCAGGAACACGGTACGCACCCCTGCCGTGGAGTGGTTCATGAGGGCCATCTGCTGCTCGATGTCGAAGTCCATGGGGTTGCGCAGACCCTTGACGATGAACTCGGCGCCGGCGTCGGCGGCAGCCTGCACCGCCAGCCCGCCGTACGCACGGACGGCGACATCGGAGCGTCCGGCGAGGCTCGCCTCGGCGAGCTCGACTCGCTCGTCGGCAGTGAACAATCCCGACGGCTTCTCGTGGTTGACGAGCACGCCGACGACCACGCGACCGAAGAGCTCGAGCGCCTGATCCACCACATCGATGTGGCCGAGGTGGATCGGATCGAAGCTGCCGGGGATCAACACCGTTGTCATGGGTGGCTCCACGGTAGTGCTGCGCAGATGGTCAGGGGTCGATCCGCTCGAGGAACGTCACCCAGCTGCGCCCGTACCGCTTGGCCCGCGTGGCACGCCACCCGGCTTCCTCCAGGCCGTCGATCCGATCGAGTGGCTGCGCCGCCTCGGCGACGACGAACGGAGCGGTCACGGCCTTCAGCACATCGAGCCAGCCGTCGAAGCCGTAGGGAGGATCGGCGAGGACGAGGTCGACATCCAGGGTCTTCGCATGTGCCGCTGCGTCGCCGGCGACCACACGGGTCACCGCGCCGAGCCCGAGGTGCTCGAGGTTGTCCTTCAGGACCCGCAGGGCAGTGCGATCACGCTCGACGAACGTGCAGTGCGCAGCGCCGCGCGACAACGCCTCGATGCCGAGCGCCCCGCTCCCCGCCCAGAGGTCGGCGACCCGGGCGTCGCGGACGAGGTCGAGGCTGCCGAGGGCGTTGAAGACCGCCTCGCGGACCTTGTCGGTCGTGGGTCGTGTGTCGTTCCCCGGAGGGGCCTCGATCCGCCGACCCCGCAGCTCACCTGCCACCACACGCATCGGGCCAGGCTACGGCCGTACGCTGGCGCCGTGCTGGAACCCGACCCGCAGATCACCTGCATCGACTGTGGCGGGCGCGCGTTCCTCCTCACCGCGCCCCGCGAAGACGGCATCTGGGAAGCGGGCGACTTCGTGGCCTACCGCTGCGAGGACTGCCTCGACCGCTGGGACCTCGTCCTCGACGACGACCCGGCGAGCGGCGACGACCCCGACACCTGGGGTTGACCCCGAGCGGTCGGCGCGCCCGGTTCAGCGGGCTTCGAGCGCGATCCGCTTCTTGTTCGCAGCCCAGCCACAGATCGGGCAGTCCATCAGGTCGTGGCGCAGTGCCGGGCAGTACTCACGACCGAAGAAGATGATCTGCAGGTGGCGCCGGTTCCAGGTGTCGCGTGGGAACACCGCCTTCAGGTCACGCTCGGTGCGTTCGACGGTGGTGCCGTTCGACAGCGCCCAACGCGCCGCGAGGCGGTGGATGTGGGTGTCGACGGGGAACGCGGGCACACCGTAGGCCTGCGCCATCACGACGCCGGCCGTCTTGTGACCCACCCCGGCGAGCGACTCGAGGAACTCGAACGTCGGGATCAGGTCGCCCCCGGCGTCGATGATCTGGTTCGCGGCCAGCCACAGGTTCTTCGCCTTCGTCGGTGCGAGCCCGACCTGACGGATGAACTCCAGGATCCGATCGGGCCCGAGGGCCGACATCTTCTCCGGCGTGTCGGCCACGGCGAACAGTGCCGGCGTCACCTCGTTGACCTTCTTGTCGGTGGTCTGCGCCGACAGCGCTACCGCCACGAGCAGCGTGTACGGGTCGGTGTGGTCGAGCGGCACCGGCGGGTCGGGATACAGATCGTCGAGGATCTCGCCGATCCGGTCCGCCTTGTCCTGCCGCTTCACGGCGGCGATGTTACGACGCACCGGCGCTGCCCGGGCCGGCCCGCGTATCAGCCGCCGGGTTCGTCGCTCTGTGCACCTGTCGGAACCGCGACCGGAGGAGTTCGCCATGCCCAGACCCACCACCATGTTGCGAACCCGCTGGGCGGCCCTCGGCGCCGCGGTCGCGGTCACGCTGGGCGCGGGCGGGCTGGCCGGGGTCGAGGCCGCGCAGCCATCCGAGGAGCGGAGCATCTTCGTGCCGATCTCGCCGTGCCGAATCGTCGACACCCGGGCGGGCAGCACCGTCGGGCCGCGCGACCAGCCGCTCGGCGCAGCCGACACACACCGCGTGCTCGCCCACGGCACGAACGGCGACTGCACGATCCCCACCGACGCCGTCGCGCTGTCGCTCAACGTCACCGCGATCGGTGCGAGCGCGCCGACGTTCCTGACGGTCTGGCCCGACGGTGGCGACCGGCCCGAAGCCTCGAGTCTCAACCCCCAGCCCGGCGCGCCGCCCACCCCCAACGCCGTCACGACCGAACTGTCGGCGAGCGGCATGTTCTCGATGTTCAACCTGCAGGGAGTCGTCGATGTGCTCGTCGACGTGAACGGCTACTACGCCGACCACGACCATGACGACCGGTACCCCACGCGAGCCGAGATCGATGCCCGATCGTCCGGCGACGTCGTGGCGATGGGATTCCTGAACGCCGCCGGACCCACGATCCAAGACGGACGGACACGGCCAGGGGTCACCGTGGGGGCGACCAATCCTGTTGTCGGGAGGATCGAACTGACGATCACCGGTGCCGACACCGATGACGTGCCGATCGTGCTCGTGACCCCGCACAACGGGGCGGCCGCAGCCCGCACGTGCATCAGCCGTTCGCTGCAGACGGTGAACGCCACGACCTACACGGTGCGCTTCGACTGCTACGACGCCGCCGGTGCCCCCGTGACGACGTCGTTCCAGTACCTGATCGCCGATTGACCGCCGCACACATCGAGGAGACCCACCATGGCCAACACATCCCTGCTCCGAACCCGATGGGCGGCGATCGGCGCCGCTGTCGCCGTCACCCTCGGCACGGGCGGCCTCGCCGTCGTCGACGCAACCGTCACCTCGGGCGAACGCACCGTGTTCGTCGCGATCACCCCCTGCCGCCTCGTCGACACCCGACCAGCCAGCACCGTCGGCCCCAAGTCCTCGCCCGTCGGCCCGGCCGAAACCCACACCGTCACCGCCCACGGCACGAACGGCGACTGCACCATCCCCGCCAACGCCGTCGCCCTCTCCCTCAACGTCACCGCCCTCGGCGCCACCACCCCCACCTTCCTCGCGATCTGGCCCGCCGGAGCGACACGACCCGACGCATCGAGCCTCAACCCCAGCCCCGGCCAACCGCCCACCCCCAACGCCGTCACCACCGACCTGTCCATCGACGGACGATTCAGCATCTTCAACCTGCAAGGCAACGTCGACGTCCTCGTCGACGTCAACGGCTACTACGCCGACCACAACCACGACGACCGCTACGACACGAAGGCGCAGGTCGACACCAAGATCGAGCAGGCGATCGCCGACCAGCCGTGGTCGATCGCGATCGCCGCTGCCGATCTGCAACCGTCCGGATCCGGGAACTGGCCCGCGATCACGTTCGGCAGCGGCATCGCCACCGGCATGGCGTTCGACGACGGCGTGTTCAGTCGCGTGTTCTACGGCATCGCCCTGCCCGAGCGGTACAACGCCGGCGCCGACCTGGAGGTCGAGATGCGATGGTTGCCGATCACCGGGTTCGGTGCACCGGTCCTGCCGTGCGATTCGGTGTGGTGGGCCAACAACCCGGTCGTCAACCGGCCCGGGTCTGCGGGCGTGATCGCAGCGACGACGTGGCAGCCCCCTCGCGGCGGCAACACGAGCCAGACGCGTGTCACGGCGACCGCAGCTCAGTTCAACACCGACACCGTCGGGACCGCGACCATGACCATCGCCGGTTCAGCGCTGCAGCCGGGCGACATCCTGAACCTGACACTCAACCGCGACGGGGACGAGGTCGACGACACCTGTGAAGGGATGATGGTCACGGGCCTCGTCGTCCGCGAGGCCGCTGCCTGATCGTCACCTCTCGGCGTCTCGTGTGGCCCGGGCTCGGACGGCGCAGCGATGCCGCGACGAGTCATGCGTGCGGCAGCACCGCCACGGCGTCGATCTCGATCAACCACTCCGGACGTGCGAGGGAGGCGACGACAACGGTGGTGTCGGCGGGGAACGGCTCACTGAACCACCGGCGGCGCAGGTCGACGAGCGCGCTCACGTTTGCCCGGTCGGTGAGGTGGATCGTGACCTTGGCGACGTGCTCGAGGCCGGACCCGGCGGCGACCAGCACGTCGCGGAGCCGACCGAATGCCACCTCGGCCTGTGCATGGAAGTCGCCGACTGCGAGCGGTTCGCCGTCGTCGCTCATCGCGACCTGACCCGACACGAAGACGAGGTCGCCGACCCGGATGGCCGCCGAGTAGGCCGCTCGATCGGACTCGCCACCGGAGGCGGCCACGCCCCGCCGTGTCATGACCACGCCGTCCGTCGGAGGGGAGTCGCTGCCGCGAGATCCGAGCACGACCACCAGCCGGGCGAGATCGATGTCGTCGGCGAGGAGGGCTGCGACGACGTCCTCGGCCTCGGCGGGCGACAGCCCGCCGGCGCACAGGTTGTTCCGCGCCTTGGCGAGTACGGCCTCGTCGCCGACCGGCCGTCCGGCACTGCCGAGCACGTCCAGCACCTCGGCGGTGCGTTCGCTGCCATCGCGGAGCCGCACCCGGACGCGGGCCGGGAACCGCGCCGGGAAGCCACTCCCCTCCCACGGGGTGTACTGCACCGTCCGCGCCGTCTCGACGACGAGTTCGTCGACGTCACCGACGAACGCTGCCGCATCGACCCGCCCGTGGCACAGCACGAGTCCGAGCACGTAGGGAAGGCTCCATCTCGCGTCCTGCGCGGTCCGGGGATGCTGGCGGTCGGGCCACGGCTCGGCGATGATCGCCACCACCTCGCTCGGCACCTCGCAGTGCACGGCCACGACGTCTGCGGCGTCGACTCCGTCGTCGAGCACCTCGTGCATCGCCTCGACGAACGGGTGCAGGTAGTGGCAGCACGGGAGTAGCTTGAACGCCGCGTCGGGCAGGTGCCACACCGTGCCGAGGTCCGCACAGGACACGAGCAGCCGGTCGGCGGCGTCCGGGTCGTGGGCGTACAGACGATAGAAGCCGAAGGGTCCGTCGAACACGTGTCGCGGGCCGGTGACCCCGGCGCGTGCGAGCTGTTCGGCCATCACGCCGGCGTGCGCCGCCCAGCCGGGTTGCACGGCCTTGACGGTGTCGCCCCCCGCCAGGAACGCGAACGTTCCCCCGGCCTGGGATCCGGCGATGCCGATCGCGTCGGCGAGCGTCGCCGGATCGTCGCCGTGCAACAGCGCGGACACGGCGGCCGCCGCGAACGCCCCGCCGGCGGCCGTCACCTGGAAACCGTTCGCCTGCAGCCGACCGGGGCTGGCGAGTCCGATGCGGATCAGCAGCTCCCAGCCGACTGCGAAGGCGTCGACGAGTTCACGTCCGGTCGCACCGACCTCCTCGGCAACCGCCAGTGCGGCTGCGGCGAGGACGCTGCTGCCGTGCACCACGGAGGTCACGTGCGTGTCGTCGTATTCCAGCGAGTGCATCAGCGTGCCGTTGACGAGCGCGGCCACCGCGGGCGACGTCGTGCGTCCCGTTCCGAGCACCGTGCTGGGTCCGGGGGTGTCGTCGGCGAGCATCACGACGCCCTGGACCGGTCCGGCCGCGGCGGCCGCCATCGCCACGCCGAACGCGTCGAGCAGGTGGAGCCGCGCCGAACGGGCGACGTGGTCGGGGACCTGCCCGACGGCGCGCAGCACGCCGTCGACGAGCCCGTCCGTGCCGTCGGTCATCGGCTCCACAGCTCCTCGAGCACCTCACGCCAGTCGGCGGTGTCGTCAACGGCGCCGTCGACGAGCGCTTCGGCCACCGCAGCGAACCGCGGAGCTCGACCGGCGGTCATGCGTGCCACCTTCTCCAACACGTCGGCTTCGGTGAGCGGTCGGTCGGGACCACCGATCGCGCTCGGACACTCGGCGACGAACTGCTCACCCGACCGCAGCGTCACACCGATGCGCGCCGGCCGGTCGTGCGGGGCGACGAGGTCGCCCGGATAGGGCTCGAGCTCGACGACCGAGCGCACGGCGGCGACGGCCTCGTCGTCGAGGCCCGCCGGCCCGAACGTGCTCGACGCCGCGGAGCCGGACACGAGCACGGCGGCGACGGCGTGTGGGAGGGAGAACTGGCCGCCGAGGACCGTACTCGGCGACACGTCGTCGAGCGCCCGTGCGAGCGGGTGAGTCTCCACCACGATGCGGGCGACGTCCTCGGAGCGCACGGATGCGAGCGGCCCGGCCGACAGTTCCAAGGCGGCTTCGACCGCGCTGTGGATGTACTGACAGCACGCATAGAGCTTGTGGTAGCCGTCGTGGATCGCCCAGCGATCGGTGCGCCGTTGGAGTTCGTCGGTCGAGAACCCGTTGCCGAGTGTGTGGTGCAGCACCTCGACCGGTCCGCCCTCGTGTCCCGCCACGCCGGCAGCCGCCAGCTCGACCGCGGTGAACCCGCTCATCGCACCGTGTCCGGCCCAGCCGTTGCGCACGAGGACGCCTGAGGTGGCGTGCGAGAAGGGTCCGACCGCCGCCAGGGTGACGGCCACGTGCACGGCGGCGGCGACATCGGCGCCGCTGATGCCCCGGGCGGTCGCGATGGCCGCGGCCGCGCCGACGGGCGCGAGGGTGGCGTGGGGGTGGAGCACCAGCGGTCGGGGTTGGGGCATCGCCCGGGCGTACGCCGTCGACACCTCGTACCCGGCCACGAGCGCCCGCAGGAGCGTGCCCACGTCGTCGCCGTTGGCCTCCACCTCGGCCATCGCGGCGGGCAGCGAGTACAGCCCGCCGTGGCACGGGGTGGGCCGATATCCCTCGTCGAGTTCGTGCCAGCACGCGGCCGTGCCGTTGACGAGCGCAGC
Organism: Ilumatobacteraceae bacterium; assembly: GCA_022843125.1. Taxonomy (GTDB): domain Bacteria; phylum Actinomycetota; class Acidimicrobiia; order Acidimicrobiales; family Ilumatobacteraceae; genus Ilumatobacter. The sequence goes on along the minus strand of JALHOG010000025.1, from coordinate 51,305 downwards.
CCACCCGCGACCGACCCGTCCACCGCCGACCAGGCTCGCCTCCGGGATCGGTGCGCTGCGCGCGGCCGACGCGGACAGGGCCGTGACCTGGGGTTCGTCGACCGCGGCGACCATCGCGGCGAGGTCGTCGACGGCGACGAGCGCGGCGCGTCGGCGGGTGGCCGCGTCGAGTGCGCCGCTTCCGAGGGTGGCGACACGGGCGAAGAGGTCGTCGTGCCAGGCCGTCCAGGCGGCGTCGACGGTCATCGCGGCCCGATCGCGGCGAGTCCGGCGAGCCGGCCGAGGCCGACGGCGGTGAGGAGCCCGTTGCCCGACGAGTATCCCTTGCCCCCCTGCTGGCCGCTGATGCCGGCGGCGACACCACCGACGGCGAAGAGCCCGGGCACCGCCGCGCCGGATGCGGTGAGCACCCGGCCGTCGGCGTCGATGGCGAGCCCGCCCTGGGTGTGGAACAACCCGGGGCTGACGCGGGACGCGGCGTACGGCGGTTGGAGTGGGGCGAGCCCGAAGTCGTGTCGGCCGAACGGGTCGGGAATCCGGCCGGCGGCAGCGTCGCCGTACTCGGCGAGCGTCGCACCGAGCGCCGCCGCGTCGACACCGATCGCCTCGGCCAGCGTCTCGACGTCGTCGAACTCGCGCGCGCCGCCCATGTCGTCGAGTTCGGCGAACTCTTCTTCGCGCATGGCGTGGGCCTTGATGCGGCTGTCGTACACGACGTGCACGGGACCTTCGCCGCGCAGCACGTCGGCGGTGAACCCGGAGTAGCCGATCGACTCGTCGCCGAGACGACGACCGGACGCGTCGACCAGGATCGCCCCCTTCTCGACGGTGGTCCACGACAGGATCGATCCGTGCGGGTACGCCACGGCGGCGTAGCCCTGGTAGGCGTGCTGGTTCTGGAGGTAGCCGCCGAGTTCGAGCCCCCACTGCAGCGCCTCGCCGGTGGACCCCCGGGCGCCGAAGTACTCGAGATCGGAGATCTCGGGAACCCACTGGCGGAGCAGGGCCGGGCTGTTGCCGAAGCCGTTGCTCGCGAGGATCACGGCGTCGGCGCGCAACTCGTACCGGGCGAGGCGTTCGCCTTCGACCACGACGCCGCGCACGCACTGGTCATCGGTGATCAGTGCGGTCACCGGATTGCCGACGAGCACGTCGACGCCGGCGCGTTCGCACGCGGCGAGCAGGTCGTCGACGAGGTCGGCGCCGCGCCGGGAGACCGGGGCGTGGAGCCGGGTGACCGAGTGGCCGACGTGCTTGTAGTCGGTGATGAGCCGCAGGCCGACGCCGTGCTGCTCGACGAGCCAGTCGACGAGTTCGGCGGAGATCTCGGCGAGCCGACGTGTCAGGTGTTCGGCTTCGTGGGCGCCGCTCTGCTGCAGCAGGTCCGCGATCATCCGCTCGGCGTCGTCGTCGACGCCGGCGTCACGCTGTTGGCGGGAACCGGCAGCCGGGATGGAGCCGGTCGAGAGCGCCGAGTTGCCGCCCGCGCGGTCGAGCTTCTCGAGCACGACCACGGAGCGTCCGGCGTCCGCGACGGCGAGCGCAGCGGTCAGCCCGCCGGCGCCTGCGCCGACGACGATCACATCGACGTCACGATCGGCACCGTTGTCCGTTGGGTGTTCGTTCATCGTGGACTTGCCTCTCTGATGAACGGCCGCGTCCAGGGTTGGTCGTCGGCCGGGTGGTGCTCGTTGCGGGGCGTCGCACCCCGCAGGGTTCAGGTCGGGACGCGTGCGAGCAGCCCGCCGTCGATCAGCACCGACGTGCCGGTGATGAAGGCCGCGTCGTCGCCGGCGAGGAACGCCACGGCACCGGCGACGTCCTCGGGCGTCCCGAGTCGGGCGAGCGGTGCGGCCTCCGCGGCGCCTCGGACCGCCGCAGCAGGGTCCGGCTGACCGTCGAAGTAGCCCTGGAGGTTCGGGGTGAGGATGAAGCCGGGGCACACCGCGTTGACGCGGATCCCGTGCGGGGCGCCGTCGAGCGCCATCGCCTTGGTCAACGCCAGCACAGCGCCCTTGGACGCGACGTAGGCGGCGTCCTGCGGGAACGCGGCAAAGCTCGCGGTCGACGCCACGATCACGATCGCACCACCGGTCGGTTGCATCGCTGGCCACAGCACCCGGTTCAAGTGGAAGATGCTCTTGACGTTGGTGTCCATCTGCCGGTCCCACTCGTCCTCACTGAGGGCATCGAGTGCGCCGAGGACGGTGATGCCGGCGGCGTGGACCACGATGTCGGGTGGTCCGTGTTCGGCCAGGGCGTTCGGCAGGACCTCGGCGACCGCGGCGCCGTCGGCCACGTCGAGTTCGAGCACAGCCGCGTGCTCACCACAGAGCTCGGCGACCTCGTCGAGATGCCTCCGGCGACGACCGATCAGCACGACCGCAGCCCCGTCGTTCGCGAGCCGAATCGCCGCGCCACGGCCGATCCCCGAACTCGCGCCTGTCACGTAAGCGATCTTTCCCTGGAATGTCATCGTGCGTACCGGTCCCTCAGGTGTCGGTTGTGTGGAATACGAACTGGGATGCGTCCCGTTCGGCCGGTGTCACATCGGGAGCGCGGGTTCGCCGGCGGTCCAGCCACCGTCGACCGGGAGGACGACGCCGGTGATCGCCGAGGCCCGGCGGCTTCCCAGGAAGGCGATCGCCTCGGCGATCTCGGCTGGTTGGAAGATACGACCGAGCGGCACCCGGCGCGACACGGCAGCGTCGAGCTCGGGGGTCATCTGCCCCATCGCCATCGGGGTGGCGGTGAAGCCCGGGCACACGGCGTTGACGCGGATGCCCTGTGCAGCCCAGTCGATCGCAAGCGCACGGGTGAGTGCGGCCACCGCACCCTTCGACGCCGAGTAGGCGGTCTGGCATGGGAGCGACACGAGCGCTGCCTGGCTGGCCACGTTGACGATCGCCGCAGAGTCGGAGGCGACCAGCAGCCGGTGCAGTGCCTTGGTGGCGTGCACGATTCCCATCACGTTCACGTCGAAGTTGCGGCGGTAGTCCTGCGGATCCACGTCTTCGGCCGACAGGTTCGGCGTGATGACACCGGCGCAGTTCACGAGCACGTCGACGCGGCCGTGAAGGTCGGCGAGCACGTCCGCCGCAGCGCTGACGGCATCCCAGTCGCCGACGTCGACCGCAGTGCTCGACTCGTCGCTCGGGCGCAGATCCCAGCCGATCACGGTGGCGCCGGCGGAACCGAACAGCTCGCAGCAGGCGGCACCGATGCCGGAGCCTGCGCCGGTGACGACGACGATGCGTCCTTCGTGCTCTGTCATTGCAGCTCCTCTGATCGAAGGGTCGCGGTCACGGCGCTCAACTGATCGCCGCGGTGGGACCGGTGGCAGCCGGGTAGTCGGTGAGGCCGACAGGGCCCGGTGTGTAGAAGGTGTCCTCGTTCCACGGCGACAGGGCCACGCCCTGCCTCCAGCGCTCGACGAGGTCGGGGTTCGAGATGAACCATCGGCCGACGCTCACGAGGTCCGCTTCTCCGGCGGCGACGATCGCATCGAGTTCCTCGAAGTCGGAGGAACCGAAGTAGCCGGTGTTGAGGATGAACGTCGTGTTCCAGCGTCGGCGCAGCTCCTCGTGCAGCGGGGTCGATCGCCGACGCAACACATGCAGATAGGCGAGGCCGAGGCCGTCGAGTCCGTCGAGGAGCGCGAGATAGGTCTCGTCGTCGTCGAGGCCCTGCATGTCGTTGAACTTCCCACCGGGCGACAGACGGAGCCCGACACGGTCGGAACCGATCCGTTGCGCCATCGCGGTCAACACCTCGACGACGAAGCGAGCGCGCTTCTCGGGCGAACCGCCATAGTCGTCCTCGCGCAGGTTGGTCCCGCTGGAGAGGAACTGGTGTGGGAGATAGCCGTTGGCGCCGTGCAACTCGACGCCGTCCAGGCCGGCTTCGACTGCGCGCTCGGCCGACCGCGCGTACACCTCGACGATGTCGTGGATCTCGTCGGTCTCGAGCGCCCTCGGCGTTTCAGCGGGGACCTCACGCCCCGATGCGTCGGTGACGGCGACGTCGGCGGTGACGGCACTCGGGGCGACGAGGTCCCACGGTGCGGGGAGCAGCGACGAGTGACCGATCCGGCCGGTGTGCATCAGCTGGCAGAAGACGCTGCCGCCACCGGCGTGCACCGCGTCGGCCACCTCCGCCCAGGCGGCCTGCTGCTCGTCGTTGTGGAGGCCGGGGGTGCCGGCGTACCCGCGGGCACCTTCACTCGGCTGGGTGCCTTCGGTGACGATGAGGCCCGCTCCGGCGCGTTGGCCGTAGTACTCGGCCACATACGACGGCAGGACACCGTCGTCGGCGGCGCGGTTGCGGGTCATCGGTGCCATCACGACCCGGTTGGCGAGGGTGATCCGCCCCAGGGTCCACGGGTCGAAGAGGCTCATGTGGTCATCTGCTCTCGGGTTCGTTCGGTGAGTAGACGAGTGCCAGGGTGTTGGCCAAGGCGCCCGAGAGATGCCGGCGCATCGCAAGGGCGGCCTTCTCCGGATCTCGTGCTTCGAGGTGTCCGATGATCTGTTCGTGCTCGACGAGCGCGAGCGCGGCGCGAGCGGGCGTCGAGCCGGAGCGCGCCCGAGCGAGGCGGAGTTCGGTGTTGATCTGTTCGATCTGGGCAGCCAGGCGACGGTTGCCGGACAGCATCGAGATCAGCCCATGCAGGTCCACGACGTCCGGGAAGCCGTCGGGCTCCTCGGTCATCGCCTCGGCAGCCTGCTTCTGCATCGACCGCAGCTGGGCGAGCCCCTCGTCGGTCATCTTCTCAGCGGCGAGCGAGGCCGCCTCGCATTCGAGCGCGACACGGATCTCGAAGAGTTCCATCACGTCGCGTCGTTCGAGTCGCTTGACGAACGCGCCGCGATGCGGCTCGACGACGACGAGACCGTCGCTGGCCAGCCGTTGGATGGCCTCCCGGACCGGGCCGCGGCTGACGTCGTAGGCCGCGGCGATGGCGGCCTCGCTGAGTCGGGAGTCGGCCTCCCGCTCACCACGAACGATTTCGCGACGCAACATCTCGGTGACCCGATATGTGAGCGTTGCCGAATCACGGTCGATGTTCTTGGCGGACACGCCACTCCTTTAGTTGCTGAGACTCACGCAGACGGTCTTGAGTTCGGTGAAGTCGTGGAGGACCTCGTGGCCCATTTCCCGACCCCAGCCCGATTCCTTGTACCCGCCGAACGGCATTGCCGGATCGAACACCTGGTAGCAATTGACCCAGACGGTACCCGACCGGAACGCAGCGGAGATCCGATGTGCCCGGGAAACGTCGCGTGTCCAGACGCCTCCAGCGAGCCCGTATGGGGAGCTGTTCGCGGCGGCGATCACCTCGTCTTCGTCGCGGAACTTCATCGCCACGACGACCGGTCCGAAGATCTCCTCGCGCACGATCGTGTGGTCGGCGCGGACGTCGGCGAACACGGTCGGGGCGATGAAGTAGCCGCGGTCGCCGACACGCTGGCCGCCGGTCACGGCCTGGCCGCCCTCTTCGAGACCGGTGCGCAGGTAGCCCGACACCCGGTCGAAGTGCTCCTGGCTGACCATCGGCCCCATGTCGGTGGCGGGGTCGAAGCCGTCGCCCACCTTGATGGCGGCGGCGGCCGCCGCCATGCCGGCCACGACGTCGTCGTAGACGTCCTCGTGCACGTAGAGCCGCGAGCCGGCGGCGCACGCCTGACCCGCGTTGAAGAAGATGCCCCCGGCCGATCCGGCGATGGCGGCCTCGATGTCGGCGTCGGCGAAGATGATGTTGGCGCTCTTGCCGCCGAGCTCGAGCGAGAGCTTCTTGAGGTTGCCCTTGGCAGCGTCGATGACGCGGCGGCCGGTGGCGGTCGAGCCGGTGAACGACACCTTGTCCACGTCGTTGTGCTCGGTGATCGCCTGGCCGGCGCGGGGGCCGAATCCAGGCACCACGTTGAGCACGCCCGGCGGCAGTCCGGCTTCGAGTGCGAGCTCGCCGAGCAGCAGAGCTGACAGCGGCGTCTGTTCGGCGGGCTTGAGCACGACGGTGTTCCCGGCAGCCAGCGCAGGCGCCACCTTCCAGGCGGCGATCACCAACGGGAAGTTCCACGGCACGATGCAGCCGACGACGCCGACCGGTTCGCGCCGGGTGTAGACGTGGAAGTTGGGCCCGGCGGAGATGGGGATGACCTCGCCTTCGAGCTTCGTCGCCCAGCCGGACATGTAATAGAAGAGGTTCGCCGCCGAGGGCACCTCGGCGTGCACGGCCGCCCCGTACGGCTTGCCCTGGTCGAGCGTCTCGACGCGACCGATCTCGGGCGCGTGCTGCTCGAGCAGTTCACCGAGCCGCCACAGGCACTTCGATCGGTCGAGGGGCGACATCTGCGCCCACGGTCCCTCGAGTGCCTGGCGGGCGGATCGCACCGCGCGGTCGATGTCGGCCGGGCCGGCCTCGGCGACGCGGCAGAGCACCTCGCCACTCGAGGGGTTGTAGACGTCGAACTCCTTGCCGTCGGCGGCGTCGACCCACTCGCCACCGATGAGGAGACGGGTTCGGGTGATCGGGGCGTTGGGATCGGGCACTGGATCGGTCATGGGGGCTGCTCCTCGGGACGCGAGCGTCAGTGGGTGTGGACGATGACGCCGCGGATGTTGTTGCCGGCGTGCATGTCGGCGTAGGCCTCGTTGATCTCCGAGACGTCGTACCGCTTGGTGACGAGCTCGTCGAGCTTGATCCGGCCGTCCTGGTACATCTGCAGGAGGCGGGGGATGTCGACCACCGGGTTGCACAGGCCGTACATGACGCCCTGGATGCGCTTCGCGAAGTTCGTGAAGTCCTGCGGGCTGGCGGCGATGTACTTGTCGCTCGAACCGATCGAGGCGAGGATCGTGGCGCCGGCCTTGCCGGTCACCTCGAAGGCCTGCCCGATGATGTCGCCGTCGACGCGGCCGACGGTGATGATGGCGGCGTCGACGCCCTGGCCGTTGGTGAGGTGTGCGATGCGCTCGCGGGCGTCGTCGACGCTGGCGAACACCTCGGAGGCACCGAAGTTCATGGCCGCCTCGCGCTTCCACTCGACGGGCTCGGCCACGAGCACGTGGTCGGCTCCGGCGTGGCGTGCACCCTGCACGGCGTTCATGCCGACGCCGCCGACGCCCATGACGAGCACGACGTCGCCGGGGCGGATCACCGCGGCGTTGACCGCGGCGCCCCAGCCGGTGGCGACACCGCAGGACACGAGACAGGCGACGTCGAAGGGGATGTCGTCGGGCAGCTTCACGGTCTGGCTCTCGTGGCACACGAGGTAGTTCGCGAACGTGCCGAGCCGGGTGACGCCGCCGATGCCCTTGCCGGACTCGGCGAGGTGGAACCGCGGCGTGCCGTCCATCGCCAGCCCGTGCTCCATGCCGGCACCGTTGTTGCAGATGTACGACTGGCCGCGGGCGCAGTAGCGGCAGGTGCCGCAGGCGGGGATGAACAGCGTCGACACATGGTCGCCGACCTTCACGCGGCTGACCTTCGACCCGACCTCCTTGACGATGCCGGCGCCTTCGTGGCCGCCGACCATCGGCAGGGTGACGGCGAGGTCGCCGGTGACGAAGTGGTCGTCGGAGTGGCAGAGGCCACTGGCCATGACCTGCACGAGGACCTCGTGATCGCCCGGGCCGGAGAGTTCGAGATCCTCGACCTCCCACTTGCCGCCGATTTCGTGGATGACTGCTCCTCGTGCCTTCATGAGTCGGACCTTTCTGTTGGGTTCTCGCCCTCGGCGAGGTCGGTGGTGGGCGTGGCCGAGACCGGGATGGCGGTGGCGACGCGTTTGTGAAGGCTGCGCACACGCACCGCCTGCGACAGCACCACGGCGATCACGAGGGCGCTGCCGTAGAAGAGCTGCTGCACGTACTGCTCGGCGCCCATGAGCTGGAGGCCGGTGATGCCGGTGACGAGGAAGTACACCGCGATGAGCGTGCCCCAGGGGTTGAACCGGCCGATGCGCAGGGTGGTCGAGCCGAGGAACGCCGCCGCGAAGGCGGGAAGGAGGAAACCGGCGCCAGAGCCGGGGTCGGCGCTACGGGTCGTGCCGACGTACACCACGCCGGCGCAGGCGGCGATCGTGGCCGAGCAGATCAGCCCGATCCAGCGCAGCTTCTGCACCGCCACGCCGTTGAGTCGGGCGACGTCGCGGTTCTGGCCGACGAACAGGAGCCGTTGCCCGAGTGCGGTCTTTTCGAAGACGTACCACACGATCGCGCAGAGCACGACGGCGTAGTAGAAGTCGACGGGGATGTTGAGGAAGGGCTTGGAGAGCATCACGTCGGACAGCACCGGGTCGACGCCGCTGACCGTGCGGGAGTCGGCCACGATCGACGACAGGCCGACCACGATGGTGCCGATGCCGAGCGTGACGATGAACGGGTCGATGCCGAATCGGGCGACGATGAAGCCGTTGACGACGCCGACGAGGACGCCCGCCAGGATGGCGACGACGGACGCGATCCAGATCGACCAGCCGTGCGTCACGTTGAGCGCCGCCACGATCACCGCCGACAGGGTGAGCACCGACGCCACGGACAGGTCGTAGTCACCGGCGCGCAGCGGGATGATCAGCCCGAGCGCCAGGATCAGCAGCACGGCCTGCGAGCCGAGCATGTTCGACAGGTTGGCGGTCGTCGGGAAGGTGTCGGGCACACGCAGCACGAAGAAGACGATCAGGACGATCCACACCCCGATGAGGGCGAACCGTTCGGGTTCTCGGAAGCGGCGGCGCGGCGGCGCGGCGGCGTCCGACGTGGCCGTGGACGTGGCGGGCGTGTCGTCGATGGCGGTCATGCCGCTGCCTCCGAGTAGATGAGGGCTGCCAGGGAGTCTTTGGTGATCTCGGCCCCGTGCAGCTCGTGGCGGACCTGTCCGTCCTGCAGGATGAGCACCCGGTCGGCGAGTTCGACCAGCTGCTCGTAGTCGGATGTGGCGCACAGTGCCGACATCCCGTCGGTGACCGCTTCGCGGATCAGCTTGAAGATCTCGCGTCTGGCGCCCACGTCGACGCCCTGGGTCGGCTCGTTGAGGAGCATCACCAGCGGGTCGGTCTGGAACCACTTGCCGAGCAGCGCCTTCTGCTGGTTGCCGCCACTCAGGTTGCTGAAGGTGAGTTCGACGCTGGGCGGCACGACGTTGAACCGTCGGCAGATGCGCTGCGCCTGCTCGCGCAGGGCGCTCCATCGGATGAGCCAGCCGCCGGAATGGTCGCCGAAGAACGGCAGGGCGAGGTTCTCGTTGACCGTGAGGTCCTGGGCGGCGCCTTCGGCCTTGCGGTCGGACGGGACGAGGGTGATCCGACGGTCGAGCATCTCGCGAGGCGTCGGGCGGGTCACCTCCCGTCCATCGACGAGGATCGTGCCTGCTCGGCGTGTTCGTGCGCCGAAGAGCAGTTCGGGGAGTTCCTCGAAGCCGGAACCGGCGAGTCCGGTGACGCCGACCACCTCGCCGCCGCGCAGCTCGATCGAGAGGTTCTGGATCCGGTCGCCGGTCAGGCCCTCGGCGGCCATGAGGGGCGGGAGGTCGGTCCGCACCGTCGGCTTGCCGTGCGGCACGTGTTCGTCAGGCGCGCCGAGGATCAGCTCGACGATGTCCTGTCGGGTCTGGCCGGCCACGTCGCGCGTGCCGGCGAGCGAGCCGTCGCGCAGCACCGTGACGCGGTCGGTGACGGCGAGCACCTCGTCGAGGTCGTGGGACACGAGCACGACGGAGTTCCCTTGGCTCTTCAGCCGCCGCAGCAGTGCGAAGAGCAGGTCGATCTCGTCACGGGGCAGGAAGACGGTCGGTTCGTCGAGCACGAGCAAGGAGCGTGCGTTGCCGATCGCTCGCTCCTGGTCGCCGACCGCGCGCACCACTGCGACCATCGCCCGTTGTACGGGCGAGAGGATCTCGATCAGGGCGTCCGGGTCGATCGACACCTGGAAGCGGGCGAGGAGTTCTTCGACCCGCAGTCGTTCGTCACGCCAGGAGATCCGTCGGAGACCCGGCGCCGCACCGTGGGAGTCGAGCGCCATGTGCTCGAGCACGGTGGACGCCGGAATCAGCCCGAGGTCCTGGTGGACGAAGGCCACGCCGTGATCGCGAAGACCACGGGGGCCGAGTGGCATGGGACGCTCGTCACCGTTCACGATGATGCGACCGTCGTCGGGTTGGTGGAACCCCGCGAGGATCTTGATGAGCGTCGATTTGCCGGAGCCGTTGGCTCCGAGCAGTCCGTGGATCTCTCCGGCGCGGATCGTCAGATCCACGCTGCGGAGAGCGGGGGCACCGCTGAACGCCTTCGACAGGCCGATGACCTCGAGGAGGGCGGTGCCCGCAGTGGGGGCACCGAGTGCGCCCCCACCCGGTTCCACGGACTGCTCAGAACTCACGCAAGTCCCCAGAGCTGCATGTAGGCGCTCGGGAATTCGTCGCCGAAGCCGAGGCCGGCTTCGGGCGGGTTGCCCGTCTCGGCGACGTTGCTGGCGTCGATGAGGCGCACGGGCCCGCTGACCTTCTCGATCGGCGGCACCCCGAGCATCGCCCGGAAGGCGGTGTCGAGGTTCACATACGCCACCCAGTCCGGGCTCTCGGCCACGTTCGACCGCATGATCCCGTCCTGGATCAGGTTGAGCACGGCGGGCGTGCCGTTGAACGAGTAGACGCCGAGGTTGCGGTCGGCGGCGGCCTGCTCGATGCCGGGGATGGCGAACAGTGCCATCGAGTCGTAGATCGGGATGACGGCGTTGATGTCCGGGTTGGCCAGCAGTGCGGATTGCACTGCGGGCTGGATGTCGGTCGCCCACTCGGGAACCTGGATGTTCAGGCTCTCGACCACTTCGCTGCCTTCGGGCGCCTGGTTGGCGAGCACGTCGCGGATCGCCTGGACCATGCCGTCGGACGGGCCGGTGCCGGATGCCTCGAGGACGAGCGCCTTCACGGGCTCACCTCCGAGATCGGTGACGGCGTACAGCGCGGAGAGCTCGGCTCCCAGGTTGAAGGGTGCGAACGCCTCGTACGGGGTGATGTCGAGCACGGGCTCGGACTGGTCGGACAGGTGCACCGGAATCACGGGGATGCCGGCGGCAGCCGCCTCTTCGATCTGCGGCTCGAGGGTCTCGGGCAGCGGGCCGTTGAGGAGGATGGCGCCGGCGTCCTTCGCGATCGCCTGGGCGAAGGCCTGCTGGAACGAGGTCGGGCTGCCGTCGGTCGGGAAGGTCTCGTAGGTCAGGCCGGCGGCCTCGGCGATGGTCTGCATCGCGTTCTCGCCGACCTGGTAGAACTCGAGCCCTGCGTCGATCGGGATGCTGACGATCAGTTCACCGGCCAGCGCCGTGACGTCGATCGGATCACCGAGATCGGACGAGCTCGGGATCTCCTTGGCGGCGTCGATGATCGCCTGTGCCGCGGCGACGACATCGGAGCTGCCGCCTGCCTCGGTCGCGGTCTCTGCAGGTGCGGCGTCGGTGGCGGCGGGTGCGGCGTCGGTGGCGGCGGGTGCCTCGTCGGTGGCCGCGGGTGCCTCGTCGGTGGCCGCGGGTGCCTCGTCGGTGGCCGCGGGTGCGGCACCGTCGTCGGCGTCGTCGTCGGAGCCGCAGCTCGACAGGATCAGGGCAGCACTGAGGAGTATCCCCCCAATGATGTGTGGGCGCTTCGTCATGGACATTCCTTTGTTTGGATGGTGAGTGCGTTGAGTTGGTGGGTTGGTGGGGAGGACGGGAGACGGCGACCCGGAACGGGTGTCAGCGGTGTCTCAGTTCTGGTTGTGCCTGGAGGTCGTCGAGCAGACGGGCGACGGAGTTGACCTGGAACCCCTCGATGAGGTCGTCCGGGTAGCCGGCGGTCCTCGGTGTGGCCACGTGGATGTTGTCCTCGAAGCGGACCTCGGCGAGGATCTGCTCGCGTTCGTGGCCGGCGTCGAGCCGTTGCACGATGTCGGCGACGACGGCTCGGCCGAGCTCTCGGTAGCGATCGACGCCTGCCCGATCGATCACCTCGCCGTGACCGGGCACGAGCAGCTCGAAGTCGTAGGTCTCGACGGCGTCGATCGCATCGAACCAGTCCTGCAGGCGCGAGTCCTGGAAGGACGGGAGACCTGCCTCGCAGACGATGTCGCCGCTGAACAGGACGCCGTCCTCGGGCAGGTGGATGAGGATGCTGTTGCGGGTGTGTCCGCGCTGGTAGCGGAGTTCGAGGTGGACGTCGCCGAGGTGCAGACTCATCGACTGGTCGACGAGGATCGTCGGCAGTCGGACGGTGTAGCCGTCGAGCAGGTGCACGCCGTGCGGGTCGAGCCGACCGATGAGGTCGTGCAGGTACTGCATCGACGGCGCTTCCGTCTCGAGCCGCCGCCTCGTCTCGTGGTGGGCGACGATCTCGCCGGGCAGGTACCGGTTACCGATCGTGTGGTCGGGATGATGATCGGTGTTGATGAGGAACCGCACCGTGCCGAGCCGTTCGACGAAGTGGCGCCACGTCAATGCGTCGGAGGGAATGTGGGGAGCGTCGACGAGGGCGACACCGTCGGAGCCGACGATCGCCGACTGGTTGCTGCCGTAGTGCTCGGTTTCGACGACGACGTGGGGCGAGATCCATTGACGGGCCATGGATTCAGTCCTCTCCTGGAGCGACGGCGCTGTTGCCGAGGAAGCCGTACAGGTTCTCGAGTCGCAGCGGCGCGAAGATCTCGACGAACACGGCGGTGCCCTCGATGCTCTCGCCTGAGTGCACGACGGTGCGTGGGATCACCGCGACGTCGCCGACGCCGAGGGTGAGTTGCTCGTCGCCGATGTTGAAGCGGATGGACCCTTCGATCACGATGACGGCCTGTTCGGCGTCGTCATGCGAGTGGGCGGGCAGCCTGGTGGGGTGCACCCAGCGGATGCGGTTGATGCCCATCTCCTTGCCGGCGACCGCCACGCGGAAGTTGTTGGGCAGGTTCTCGGTCTCGGGGACGTCGTTCCAGTTGACGGCGTACATGTCAGCCTCGCCCCGTGCCGAGGCCGTCGATCACGGCGAGGGCGTCGTCGGTGGAGACGACGTCCGCGTACTTCTGCCCCATGTCGAAGAGGTTCACCTGGTGCACGGTCTCGCTGCGGTCGTACACGGCGTCATGCGGCACGAGGACCTTGAAGTTGTAGGCGAACGCGTCGACGACCGTGGAGCGCACGCAGCCGCTGGTGCTGCAGCCGGTGACGACGAGGGTGTCGGCCCGCAGGTCGATGAGGTGACTGGCGAGCGGGGTGCCGAAGAACGCGCTCGGGTGCTTCTTCGGCAGCATGACGTCCTGCGGGGCCGGCTCGATCTGCGGCGGGATCCGGTACCCCTGCTCGGGGACGTCCATGATCGAGGGCACCTTGGCGCCGAGGGTGCCGGCGTCGTAGGGACGCTTGGGTGCCACGTGCGGGTAGAGCACGGGGAAGTCGTGCTGTCGGAACAGGGCGAGCAGCCGGGTGATCTGTTCGAGGGCCTTCCAGCCGACGTCGCCGCAGGCGGTGGTGTAATCCTCGATCGCTTCGTCGAAGGGCTTCGGCGAATCGCCGAGGGTTCGGTACTGCACGTCGATGATCAGCAGCGCCGGGCGTGTGCCGACACCCGACGGTCGGCCGAAGCCGGCGAGTTCGTAGCGGCGCTTGTCGTCGTCGGAGATGACGCCGTCCCAAGGAGCTGCGTTCGTCATGACGCTCCGTCCTGCGTCGAGTACTTCAGTTCGAGTGCGTCGAAGAACGGCTTGCCGACGATCGACTGGCGCTCGTCCCACGTGGCCATCCGGTCGAGCAGCGCGCTGGTCGACCCGGAGCGGGACAACTCGCGGAACATCTCCGTCATCGAGTATTGGGCGACGCGCAGAGCGGCGTTCGCGAACAGCACCATCGAGAATCCGGCGTCGGCGAGCTGGTCGACGCTCAGCAACGGGGTCTTGCCGCCCTCGACCATGTTGGCGACGAGGGGGACGTCGAAGTGGGCGCCGATCGTCTTCAGCTCCTGCTCGGATTCGGGCGCCTCGACGAACAGCACGTCGGCACCCGCCTCGCGGTACAGCGAGACACGCTCGAGCGCGTCGTCGAGCGAGGTGACGGCGCGGGCGTCGGTGCGGGCGATGATGACGGTGTCGTCATCGAGTCGGGCGTCGACCGCGGCGTGCACCTTCTGCACCATCTCCTGCGCGGAGATCACTTCCTTGCCGGCGAAGTGGCCGCACTTCTTCGGGAACACCTGGTCCTCGATCTGGATTGCGGACGCACCCGCCCGTTCCAGGAGGCGCACCGTGCGATACATGTTGATGGCGCTGCCGAATCCGGTGTCGGCGTCGACGACGATCGGGATCGACACGACGTCGGCGAGACGGGCCACGTGGTCGCGCAGTTCGGTGGCTGTGACCAGACCGATGTCGGGCACACCGAGGCTGGAGTTCGCGAAGCCGGCGCCGGTGGCGTAGAGCGCCGAGAAGCCCACCTGCTCGATGAGCCGGGCGCTGAGCGAGTCGTACGCCCCGGGCAGGACGACGGCTCGTCCGGCGGCGTGGGCCGCGAGCAGTGTCGATCGGAACGACGTCACGATGCCTCCGCTCGGGAGCACGGGGCCGACGGTCGGTCCATCAGACGAGGGTGATCGAGCCGTCGAGCTGGATGAGCTGGTGGTCGGGTGTGGTGACCGCCGAGGTGACCTTGCCCTGGGCGAAGTCCTGCACCTGCACGACGGTGAGTCCGTCCTCCTCGCGCCACGACACGAGCCAGAGGTCGTCGCCGACCTGGGTGGCGCCGAACGGGCACGTCTCGGCCTTGCCGAGCAGCGAGCCGCGTGTCACGAGGAACGACACGGTCTTGTCGGCGGCCGAGAAGGTCAGCTCGGCTGCGAACGGCCCGAACGGCCCGTCGTCGCCGAAGTCGACGACAACTTTCCGATCGGCTGCTGGAAACGTCTCCGACATGTCTTCCCCTTGATCTCGCCCGGTGGCGTTCATCTCGTATTCCTCACCATTTCACTCGGCTTGTAGATTGTCAACAGTTTTCTCTCGACTCTCGACAATGGACCCAATCGGAGACGTTTCGAGGGTGTTCTTCCTGGTCAGAGCCGGTTTACCGGTCGCCCGACATGTGCCCTCAGGCGCGGCAGAACATCACCGGGCCTGGCCTCGACGTGTCGTCGAGGCTGCCGAATTCGGGTGGGTCAGGGTTTGGCGACGACGCCGTCGGGGAGCCCTGCGACGTGGTCGGCGATCTGCCCCGGGGTGGCGAACCAGATCTGCGATCGGTGCGCCGCCATGTGTTCGAGCATGAGGTTCAGCTGGTGGGCGCGGTGCGGTTGGCCCATCAGGAAGGTGTGCAGCGAAACGGCGCACACGAGCGGCCAGCCATGGCGTTCACCGTCGGCGAGTTGCTGGTCGAAGCCGTCGGTGACCATGCGGGTGAAGTCAGGATCGCTCGACCCGCGGTTGATGAACGCCGGGATGTCGTTGAGCTCCATCGTCGGGTATGGCACGCTGAGGATCGGCCCGCTGTCCGTGCGGAACCACTGCGGCTGCTCGTCGAAGTACCAGTCCATCATGTAGCTGTAGCCGGACTCGAGCAGCAGCTCGGGTGTCTTCGCGCTCTGCGAGATGAAGGGGCCGAGCCAGCCCTTGGGCGCGTGGCCCTCCTCGGCGATGAATCGGTCGCGGACCTCTTCGAGCATGGCCCGCTCGACGTCTTCTTCCATGTCGATCTGGCGCTCGGAGTTGGTGCGGCCGTGACCGACGAACTCGTCGCCCCGCTCACGGAACGGCACGAGCACCTCGGGGCACACGTCGTAGACGCTGGTGTTGGTGAGGATGGCGAGTGGGATGTCGTAGCGCTCGAAGAGCTCGAGGATGCGCCAGATGCCCACCCGGTTGCCGTAGTCGCGGTACGCGTAGCCACGGTGGAACGGTGCTGCGGGCAGCGACGTGAAGTCGGGCCCGGGGTTACGACCGAACTCGAAGGCCTCCACGTTGAGGGCGAAGTACACCGCCAGCGTGGTGCCGTTCGGCCAGGTGTACGTCGGCCGATCCGGCAGGATGGAGAACGGGTACCGGTCGAACTTGTTGTCGAATTTCGTCATGGTGTCGTGTCCCCCGCGTTCCGCGGTGTCAGTGGGTGATCTCGAGCAGGCCGCGGATGTTGATCCCGTCGAGCATGTCGTCGTAGCCCTTGTTGACGTCGTCGAGCGAGTAGCGGCGGGTGATGAGCTCGTCGAGCTTCAACCGGCCGTTCATGTAGTGGTTGATCAGGTTGCGGATGTCGTAGTGGGGGTTGCCCGACCCGAAGAGGCTGCCGACGATCTCCTTCTGGTAGAGCGTGAGCTCGAAACTCGGGATCTCGATGCGCAGGTCGGGGTTGGACACCGCCGTGACGACCAACCGGCCGCCCTTGCGGATCATGGCGAAGCCATCGTTGACGACCTGCTTGTCGACGAGGCCGACGGTGATGATCGCGGCGTCGGCGCCGACGCCGCGGGTGTGTGACCACACGAACTCGTGGGCTTCGGCGGGGTCGGCGAAGGCGTGGGTGGCGCCGAGCTTCAGTGCCATGTCGCGCTTGAACTCGACCGGATCGATGGCGACGACGAGTTCGGCGCCGGCGTGCACGGCACCCTGCACCGCGTTGATGCCGATGCCGCCGATGCCGTAGATCACGATGTTGTCGCCGGGGCGGGTGCGGGCCGCGTACACGGCCGAGCCCCAACCGGTCGGCACGCCGCAGGCGGTGATCGCCGCGGCGTCGAGGGGGATGTGGGGTTCGAGCACGACCACGCACGCCGCAGGGATGACGTTCCACTGCGAGAACGTGCCGAGCAGGTCAACGCAGCCGACGCCGCACCCGCGACCGTGGAGACGCTGGGTGCCGTCGAGCATCTTGCCGGCCATCAGGTACTGGCCGTTGTCGCAGAGGTTGGTCTGGCCGGTGACGCAGAACCGGCAGCGGCCGCACGACGGCATCCACGACGTGACGAAGTGGTCGCCGGGGCGGATGTGGGTGACGCCGGCGCCGACTTCCTCGACGACGCCGGAGCCCTCGTGGCCGCCGACCATCGGCGGGGTGAAGCCGAGGTCGCCGTTGCGGAGGTGCTCGTCGGTGTGGCACAACCCTGCGTAGTCGAATCGAACGAGGACCTCGCCGTCTTTGGGGCCGTCGAGTTCGAGTTCGTCAATCTCGAACTTGCCGGTCTCCTGCCACATCACCGCGGCACGTGTCTTCATGTGGACCCCCATGGTCGAAGTTGGTGGCAGTCTCCAACCTGGATTGCTGATTGTCAACAGTGAGCAATTGACAGTTCGCTGACCCGGTGACCGCCCCAGATGATCGAGGCAGATGACTGTTGACAATCGACAATTCGAGTGGGAGGGTGGTGCTCCCCACCCTTCGAGTGGCCCACGCAAGGAGCCCCACGGTGCACAGCCTCACGAACCACGACGTCGATGACCGCGTGACAGACCGCGTGACGGACAGCATGGCGAGCGAGGCTGGCGCCGAAGATCTGCTGGATGAACTCCTGATCGAGGAGATCTCGATCGACGGTATGTGCGGCGTGTACTGATGACCGCCGGGACGGACACAGCGGCACGCCCGTCGGCGGGGTCGCTGGTGCAGCAGTTCGAGCGCGGCCTCGACGCCCCGATCTGCCTGACGTGGGAGATCACGTACGCCTGCAATCTCGAGTGCGCCCACTGCCTCTCGAGTAGCGGGATGCGCGATCCGAGAGAACTCACGACAACGCAGTGCGAGGCGATCATCGACGAGCTGCAACGGATGCAGGTGTTCTACGTGAACATCGGCGGCGGCGAGCCGACGATCCGACCCGACTTCTGGCACCTGTTGGAGTACGCCGTCGACCATCAGGTGGGTGTGAAGTTCTCCACCAACGGGTCGCGCCTCACCCCCGAGCGCGCCGCGTTCCTCGCGTCGCCGGCATGCGGCGGGTACGTCGACGTGCAGATCTCGCTGGACGGGGCCACGGCCGACGTGAACGACTACGTGCGCGGCCCGGGGTCGTTCGACATGGCGATCACGGCGTTGGAGAACCTTCGCACTGCCGGGTTCCGCGACGGCAAGATCTCGGTGGTCTGCACGCGGCAGAACATCGACCAGCTCGACGAGTTCAAGGCGCTGGCGGACGAGTACGGTGCCACGCTGCGGCTGACGCGACTTCGCCCCTCGGGCCGGGGGATCAACGTGTGGGACGAACTCCATCCCCTTCCCGACCAGCAACGGACACTGTACGACTGGTTGGTAGCGCACGGTGATCGGGTGCTCACCGGCGACTCGTTCTTCCACCTCGCCGCGTTCGGCCAGGCACTGCCCGGTCTGAACCTGTGCGGCGCCGGCAGGGTGGTCTGCCTGATCGACCCGATCGGCGACGTGTATGCCTGCCCGTTCGCGATCCACTCCGAGTTCCTCGCCGGCAACCTCCTCACTGACGGCGGCTTCCAGCAGGTGTGGCAGACCTCGGAACTCTTTCGAGATCTGCGTGCTCCGCAGAGCGGCGGCGCGTGCGAGCAGTGCAACTTCTACGACTCGTGCCGGGGCGGCTGCATGGCGGCCAAGTTCTTCACCGGATTGCCGCTCGACGGCCCGGACCCGGAGTGCGTGCGGGGCTACGGCGAACTGGCGCTCGCTGGCGAGCGGACGATCCCGCCGATGAGCATCGACCATTCGAAGTCCGCGCCGACGCGCCACGAGCCGGTGATGGTGAGCCTGAGCCGACGCCTCGTCGACCGGTCGGCCCCGCCCGTCTCGGCGTGCGCCGAGCATCCGCTCGCCGGTTTCGCGCCGGCCGAGCGCTGAACGTGTCGGCGTCGCCGACCCACACATCGACACAGGAGCACTCGTGGATCTCGGACGCATCGGTTGTTGGCAGGCGCAGTTCGTCACGGAGACGGCCGCCGACGTGCGAGCAGCCGCTGCGGAGCTGGAAGAACTCGGCTTCGGGACGTTCTGGTACCCGGAGCCGCTGATCGCGAAGGACGCGTTCGCCGCGGCGGCGATCGTGCTCGCCGCGACCGACCACGTCAACGTGGCGACCGGGATCGCCAACCTGTGGGCTCGTGACGCCATGACGATGGCGACCGGTGAACGCACATTGGCCGATGCGTTTCCGGGACGATTCGTGCTCGGTCTCGGCGTGAGTCATCCCGAGCAGGTGTCGGCCCACGGGTTCGACTACTCGAAGCCGATTTCGATGATGCGCGACTACCTCGATCGAATGGATGCGACGCCGAACATCTCGACCGAGCCCGAGGTGCCAGCCACCCGGTTGCTCGCAGCGCTCCGCCCGGCGATGCTCGGCCTGGCCCGCGATCGGACCTCGGGCGCCCACCCCTACTTCGTGCCGGTCGAGCACACGCGCCGGGCGCGCGAGATCCTGGGTGAGGGCAAGTTGCTCGCCACCGAGGTGACGGTCGTGCTCGAGGACGACCCAGACACAGCTCGCCGGATCGCGCGGTCGTTCACGCCCTTCTACCTGAGCAAGGCCAACTACACGAATGCGCTCCTGTGGCTCGGCTACGGCGACGACGACGTCGCAGACGGCGGCAGCGATCGTCTGATCGACGATCTCGTGGCGTGGGGCGATCGCGACGCCGTCACGGCTCGCGTCGAGGAGCATCTCGATGCGGGCGCCGACCACGTCTGCATTCAGGTGATCACGGAGTCGGCAGGTTTCCCCATGGTCGAACTCCGCACGCTCGCCCCATCATTGCTCGCACTGTGACGAGCACATCTCCCTCCCGGCGAGGAGCCCAGTCGATCACTCACCTGCGCGGAGCGCTGCCAGACGTCAGCTCTTCGCGAGAAAACCTTCGTCCTCCTCGGTGAAGAGGAGGTCGAGTTCGTCGCGCAACACCTCATGACCGGCGAGATGGGGGTCGGCGTCGACGATCTCGAATGCTGCGTCGCGGGCGAGCTGCACGAGCTCGCGGTCGCGGCGCAGTGATGCCAGCTTCAGGTCGCTGCGGCCCTTCTGCGCGGTCGACATCAGCGTGCCCTCGCCGCGTAGGTCGAGGTCGATCTCGGCGAGCTCGAACCCGTCGGTCGACTTCACCAGCGCCTCGACCCTGGGATTGCTCTGGTCGAGCGGGTCGTCGCCGGGCTGGGTCACCAGCCAGCACCGCGACGCATGCTGGCCGCGGCCGACGCGCCCACGGAGCTGGTGGAGCTGGGCGATGCCGAACCGGTCGGCGTCGAGGATCACCATGATCGTCGCGTTCGGAACGTCGACCCCGACCTCGATCACGGTGGTGGCGACGAGCACGTCGAGTTGACCCGCACGGAACAGGCCCATCGTCGCCTCCTTCTCGCCCGACGACAGCCGGCCGTGGAGGAGCCCGAGCCGCAGACCCCGCAGCTCGTCCGCGGCAAGCCGCTGGTAGGTCTCCTCCGCGGACGCGACCTCGAGCTTCTCGCTCTCATCGATCAGCGGGCACACCACGTACGCCTGCCGGCCGGCCGCAACCTCGGTGCGCACGTCGCCCCAGACCTCGGCTTCGAGCAGCGGGCCGTTCGCCCACCGGGTCGTGATCGGCGTGCGGCCGGGCGGGAGCTCGTCGAGCACGCTCACGTCGAGATCGCCGTACACGGTCATCGCTGCGGTACGCGGAATCGGGGTTGCGGTCATCACGAGCAGATCGGGGACGTGCCCACTCGACTTGTCGCGCAGTGCCGCCCTCTGCTCCACCCCGAACCGGTGCTGCTCGTCGACCACCACGGCGCCGAGCGAGTGGAACGCGACGCCCTCCTGGATCAGCGCATGGGTGCCGATCGCGATGTCGACCGATCCGTCGGCGAGGCCGGCCAGCACCTCCTTGCGTTCGGTCCCGGTGATCCGGTTGGTGAGCAGCTCGACCCGCAGCGGACGCTCCCCGAACAGGTTGTCGGGATCGGGCACGCGCAGGTCGCCGAGCAGGGCACGCACGCCGGTGGCGTGCTGCTCGGCGAGCACCTCGGTGGGCGCCATCAGCGCGCCCTGGTGGCCGCCCTGCACCGCGGCGAGCAGGGTCGACACCGCGACCACGGTCTTGCCGGCACCCACATCACCCTGGAGCAACCGGTGCATCGGATTCGCCGACGCGAGGTCGCCGTCGATCTCCGCGATCGCACGCAACTGCGCACCGGTGAGCGGATAGGGCAACGCCGCATGGAAGCGACGCACCAGCTCGCCGCCGATCTCGTGCGAGAGACCGCGGCTCGTGCGTTCGAGCTCGCGCTTGCGCATCACCAGCACCAGTTGGACCCGGAGCAGCTCGTCGAAGGCGAGCCGGCGGCGCGCGTGTTCCTTGTCGCGCATCGTCTCGGGGAGGTGGATGAGCGTGAAGGCCATCCCCCGGTCGACGAGCGCGAGGCGCCGGCGGATCTCGATCGGGACGGGGTCGGCGATGCCGCGGTCGTGGCAGCGGCGCAGCGCCTCTTCCACCAGCCCGGCGATCTCCCAGGTGCTGATCTGCGCCTTCTCGCTCTGCGGGTAGATCGGCACGATCCGGCCCGTCCGATCGCCGATCAGGTCGACGATCGGGTTCGTCATCTGGAGTCCGCCCCGGTAGGTGTCGGCCTTGCCGTACAGCGAGATCTGCAGCCCCTCCTTGAGCTGGCGTTCGCGCCACGGCTGGTTGAAGAACACGACCTCCATCCGTCCCGAACCGTCGCCGACGTTGACGTTGACCATCGTTCGCCGGTTGCGGGTGGCGCGCTTGGTGACCGAGCGCACGGTCACCAACACGAGGGCTTCCTGGCCGGGGACGAGATCGCTGATGCGCGCCTCGTTCGTGCGGTCGACCCATCGGCGTGGGTATGTGGTGACGAGGTCGAGCACGGTGTCGATATCGAACGCCGCCAGCCCGGCACGCCGCTTCTCGCCGACGCCCTTGAGCTGGCCGACGTCGATGCCGGCGAGGTGGCGCAGCGTGATCGGCGGTCGGGTACTCACGGCCCACAGTGTGTCGCGCCGGCGACGGGCTACTCGACGCCGAACAGGAAGGGATACAGGGGCTGGCCGCCCTGATGCACCTCGACCTGCACGTCGGCGCGTTCGTCGGCGACCCAACCCTCGATCGCGGCCAGGTCGGCCGACGATGCGTCGGCACCGGTGATCACCGTGAGCAGCTCACGGTCGGGGCCGATCAAGCGGTCGAGCAGGCGGATCGACGCCTCGACGACGTTCGGCGCGACCGCGACGATGCCGTCGCCGCGCACGATGC
Organism: Ilumatobacteraceae bacterium; assembly: GCA_022843125.1. Lineage (GTDB taxonomy): Bacteria > Actinomycetota > Acidimicrobiia > Acidimicrobiales > Ilumatobacteraceae > Ilumatobacter. The sequence continues at coordinate 29,115 of JALHOG010000025.1, read as the reverse complement.
CCATCCAGTCGCCGGTGGCGATCGGGCCGGCGTCGCTGTTCGAGTCGCGCACGGCCTGGGTGACCTCACCGGTGGCGATCGACTCGATCGCCTCGTTCATCTCGGCAGCGTTCTGCTCGACCCCGGCCTCGGGGTCGTAGACGATCAGGGCGGCGAGCGCCTCGGGCATCGTGCGGGTGGGCACCACGACGACCGACTTCGACGTCAGAGCGTCGACCTGCTCGGCGACCGGGATGATGTTCTTGTTGTTCGGCAGGATGACCACCTGCTCGGCGTTGACGTGCTCGACCACGTCGAGCAGTTCGGCGGTCGACGGATTGAGCGTCTGGCCGCCGCCGACGATGCCCTGCACCCGCAGGTTCGAGAACAACTCGGCCAGGCCGTCGCCGCTGCACACGGCGACGACCGCCGTGGTGACGGGCGGCAGCCCAGCGCCCGCTCGCGTCGCGAGGCCGGGAGCGGCAGGTGACCCGCCGCCGGCGAGGGCCGCTTCACGAGCGGCGTGCTCGTCGGCGACCTCCTCGAACAGGTCGGTGACCCGGATCTGGCGGGGTCGGCCACCCTCGTCGAGCGCGACCTCGATCGCGGCGCCGATGTCGTTGGTGTGGACATGGCAGTTCCACAGCCCGTCGCCGCCCACCACGACGATCGAGTCGCCGATCTCGCCCCAGCCCTGCTTGAACACTTCGATCCGGGCGTCGTCGATCTCGAGGAAGTACATCACCTCGTAGCGCTGCTCGCTGACGTCGAGCTCGCCGTCGACCGCGGAGTGGCGGTGCGCGACGGCATCGAATCGAGCACCGCTCGGGCCCAGGCCGTACTCCTGCGATTCGGCATCGGGCAGCGGCAGCGGCGAGCCGTCGACCACGTGGAGCGCCGAGTCGAGCAGGAGCAGGTAGCCGGCGCCGCCGGCGTCGACGACCCCGGCATCTTTCAGGACCGGCAGCAGCTCGGGTGTGTTGTCGAGCGCGATCTTGCCGGCGTCGCGAGCCGCCTGCAGCACCTCGGCGAGCGTCGCGCCGCGAGCAGACGCCGCCTTGGCGGCTTCGGCCGACTCGCGAGCGACCGTGAGGATCGTGCCCTCGATCGGCTTGAGCACGGCCTGGTACGCCCCGGCCGATGCCGCCGACAGGGCCTCGGCCACCTTGTGGCCGCCCGCTTCGGCCGCTTCGGCACCGTGCTTGAGGGTCGACGACAGGCCACGGAGGATCTGACTGAGGATGACGCCGCTGTTCCCGCGGGCCCCCATCAGCGATCCATGGCTGATCGCGTCGCACGTGGCGCCGAGGTCTTCGGGCGACGCGGTCTCCATCTCGGCGACGACCGCGTCGAGGGTGCGGGCCATGTTGGTGCCGGTGTCGCCGTCGGGCACGGGGTAGACGTTGAGGCGGTTGAGGCCGCCGGCATGATCCCGGACGGCATCACGGAACGTCGTGATCACGTCGCGGAGCGCACGCGCATCAAGGCGTTCGAGGGTCGGCACGGAATCATCGTAGAGGCGGGCCCGTGCCACGCGCCGCTGACCCGTCCGCGTTTTCGCAACCGCTGATACCCTGTCGAGGCTGTGTGGACGGGCTGCCGTCCAGGTGACCCCGCCGCCGGTCGAGCCGGTGCGGATCGTATTCAGGAGATCTGAGATGGCATCGGTATGTGAACTGTGTGGCAAGGGCCCCTCGTGGGGCATGTCGGTGTCGCACTCGCACCGTCGCACCAAGCGTCGTTGGAACCCGAACATCCAGCGCGTCCGCGCGGTGGTGAAGGGTGCCCCGAAGCGGGTCAACGTCTGCACCAGCTGCATCAAGTCGGGCAAGATCGTCAAGGCGGGCTGAGCCGATTCACATCGGCTCCCCCACCTCGCGGTAGCGTCCACGACATGCAGGGCGTCATCAAGGCTTACGATCCCGGCACCGGCATCGGTGTGCTCGTCTGCGACACCGATCTCGCCGACTACGACCTTGCGACGAACGCCCTCGCGGGCTCGATCTTCCGCATGGTCCGGCAGGGGCAGCGGGTCGTGTTCGATCTCGACGAGACAGGCCGGGCGACCCGCCTGCGCCTCGGATCCGAGGTCGACATGGGCACGCCCGGCTTCGACTGATCGTCATCGCCCCACCTGCCGCGCTCCCCTGGCGCCGGCCCATGCAAACGCTTTCAGCGTTACCTCGAGCGCTGGCCCATCTGTTTTTCCGATCTTCACATCTGCACAAACTCCGCGGAGTGAAGCGATTCAACAGGAGCGCCGCACCTGTCGATCCACCACACTGGTGGAACTCTCGGACGACAGTGACGTCGATCGGAGTTTCAGTCGCGGCGCCAAGGGGGCACGATGAGCGGAACCACGGGCAATCGACGTCTCACGCAATGGGTGGCCGATTGGGCAGCGATCATGCAGCCCGACGCGATCCACTGGTGCGACGGCAGCGCCGAGGAGTACGACCGCCTCGCCGCCGAACTCGTGGCCTCCGGCACCTTCACCCGCCTCGACGAGGCCAAGCGCCCCAACAGCTACTGGGCGCACTCCGACCCGGGTGACGTCGCCCGCGTCGAGGACCGCACGTTCATCTGCTCGGCCACCGAGGCCGAGGCCGGCCCCAACAACAACTGGCGAGAGCCGGCCGAGATGCGAGCCGAGATGACCGAGCACTACACGGGTGCCATGCGCGGCCGCACGATGTACGTGGTCCCGTTCTCGATGGGCCCACTCGGCTCCCCGATCGCCCACATCGGCGTCCAGCTCACCGATTCGGCCTACGTCGCGGTGTCGATGCGCATCATGACCCGGATGGGCCAAGGGGCGCTCGACGTGCTGGGTGACGGCGACTGGGTGCCGTGCCTGCACTCGGTGGGCGCGCCACTCGATGACTCGTCACAGGACGTGCCGTGGCCGTGCAACCCCGACAACAAGTTCATCGTCCACTTCCCCGAGACCCGTGAGATCTGGTCGTTCGGCTCGGGCTACGGCGGCAACGCGCTGCTCGGCAAGAAGTGCTTCGCCTTGCGCATCGCGTCGGTGATGGCTCGCGACGACGGCTGGCTCGCCGAACACATGCTCATCCTCAAGCTCACCAACCCTGCCGGTGAGGCCAAGTACATCGCTGCGGCGTTCCCGAGCGCGTGCGGCAAGACGAACCTCGCGATGCTGGTCCCGACGATCCCGGGCTGGAAGGCCGAGACCATCGGCGACGACATCTGCTGGATGAAGTTCGGCGACGATGGCCGCCTCTACGCGATCAACCCGGAGGCCGGATTCTTCGGCGTCGCTCCCGGCACCAACATCGACACCAACCCGAACGCGATGGCGACGCTGCACGCCAACTGCATCTTCACCAACACGGCGCTCACCGACGACGGCGATATCTGGTGGGAGGGCATCGACGGGCCCGCGCCAGACCATCTGACCGACTGGAAGGGCAACGACTGGACGCCCGCCAGCGGCTCACCGGCGGCCCATCCCAACGCCCGCTTCACGGTGCCCGCGTCCCAGAACCCGGTGTGCGCGCCCGAATGGGAGGATCCCGCCGGCGTCCCGATCTCGGCGATCCTGTTCGGTGGCCGCCGGCGCACGACGGTCCCGCTCGTCACCGAGGCGTTCGACTGGGAGCACGGCGTCTTCCTCGGCTCGATCATGGCTTCGGAGACCACCGCCGCCCAGCAGGGTGCCGCCGGCGTGCTGCGCTTCGATCCGATGGCGATGCTGCCCTTCTGCGGCTACAACTTCGCCGACTACTTCGCGCACTGGCTGGCGATCGGGAAGTCGACCACGCCCGAGCAGTTGCCGCGGATCTTCTTCGTGAACTGGTTCCGCCGCGACGACGACGGCCGCTTCCTGTGGCCTGGCTTCGGCGACAACAGCCGGGTCCTCAAGTGGGTGTTCGAGCGCGTCGACGGCACTGCCCACGCGATCGACACGCCGATCGGACGGCTCCCGTCCACGGCCGACCTCGACACGAGCGGCCTCGACATCCAAGCGGCCGACCTCGACACGATCCTCTCGGTCGACACCGCAGGCTGGCAGAGCGCGATTCCGCAGATCCGCGAGCACTACGCCCAGTTCGGCGACCGCCTCCCCGCCCAGCTGCAGGTGGCCGTCGACACGCTCGAAGCCCGCCTCGACGGCTGACGCTGCTGGCCCCCGACGTCGCGGTCAGCTCACCGTCGGCCGTCGCCCGCCACGGGCCCGCAGCACCACCAGCAGCACCATCGCGAGGCCGGCGAGCGCGAGGATCGCGCCGCCCGCCGGGCCGTGGAAGGTCGTCTGCACCAGCGTCTGCACTGCGATGAACGCACCGATCGTGCCGACGAGCAGCGAGAGGTTCTCCGCCGTGCGCAGCGCGAGCACGATCACGGCCGATGCCGTGAGCAGCGCGAGCACGGCGCCGAACCGGACGCTCAGGTCGCACAGCATGAACGCGCCCGCCACCGCAGCGATGCTCGCCATGGCCCGCACCACCGGGAGCGGGCGGAGCACCGCCCGGGTCGACAGCACCCACAACGCCGCTCCGACCAGCCACGTGGCCGGCGCACCACGCCACGGGTCGATCTCGGCGAGCGCCATGACCCCACCGACGGTGCTGCTCAGACCGGCGGCTGCCGTCACGAGCTGGAACGGGCGGTCACGGTTCCGCCACAGTGAGGCGCCGATGACCAGCGCCGGCGCACCGATCGCGACGCTCATCCACGGCGAGTCTGGACGCACCTCGTTCATCAGCGTGCCCGAAGCCAGCACGACACCGGCGGTTCCGAGCACCCAGAGGAAGCCACCCAGCCGCAACGTCCCGGCTTCGCCGAGACCGATCAACCACCGTCCGGCGACGAAACCCACCGCGGCGATCAACGCGGCGACGGTGAGACGGAGCCACAGTGCCATGTCACCCCACTGCGGCCCGAAGCCGACACCGCCCCCGATCATGGCGAGGATCGTCCCGACGAAGGCCGCCGCTTCCGCGACGGGGCCGAGGCGCACGGTCGGGGTCTCGGGCCGTCCGATCGACTCGTAGGCACGCAGCGCCGCCGCCTGTTCCTCGGTGATCAGCCCGGCACACGTCCAGGCCGTCACCCGTTGGTCGAGCTGACGGTCATCACGAACCGCTCGCTCCTGCCGTTCGATCGTCGCAGGCGCCATGACCGGACCTCCTTCGGAGCTGCGGGTGGCTCCAACTCCATCGTGCGCCGCTGTGCGGCGCGACGGGAGGGGCGATGGTCCGCGCCCCGCCCCGGCGACAGACGGCTCAGTTGAGAGCGAGCTCGCGCAGGCCGAGGCCCATGATGAACAGGCATCCGAACCCGTAGAGCAGGTGCTCCTTGCCCTTCATGAAGGGGCTCGTGCGGTAGCCGTACAGGATCATCGCCGCGACGATGGCGGAGAATCCGTACAGGGCGTGCATGTCGTCGAGGACCACGCCCGGTTGCTGAGCGAGCAGTGCCCCGAAGATCGCCTGTACGAACGCGATCACCTGGGCGACGATCACCGCACCCCACACCGGCTTGCCGCGCAGGCCCTCGATCCGATGCGCGAGCAGGCACCAGACCCCGGCGATCGCATTGGCCGAGATCAGCAACCAGGCGGTGATCTCGTGAGCCGTACGCACGGCACCATCATCACTCGCCGCAGCCGTAGCCGCCGAACAGGACGGTGACGTAGTCGTCGGCCGTGATCCCGGTCAGCAGGCCGTAGAACACGTTGCTCACGTAGAAGTTGTCGGGGATACCGACTTCCTGGTCACCCTCGTTGACCGCTGCATCCGGGTACTCGGCGGCGAGGTCGATCACCCGCGACCCGAGCGTGGTTCCTCCGGGTGTCCGCAATCCGACGGGATCGTCGCCGATGCCGCCGACACGCCCGTACTCGTACCCCATGAAGTGGCGCCGACCGCTCGCGAACGGCGACTCGTCGGTGAACAGCAACGACAGCACACCCCAGTCGACGCGACGCGCCGTGGTGCCCTCGCAGACCGCGAACGTGTCGGGGGCGACCCAGCCGGTGTCGGCTGTATCGCTGCCGAGGATGGACGACACGTAGGTCACCACGCCGTCGGGGTCGGCTCCGAAGACCGCCGAGCCGATGCCGTCGCCGCTCAGGAGGAGTTCGCGCACCGCGAGCGGCTCGGTGCTGACCGGCGGAGCGGACGGCGCCACGGTGACCGGCACCGTCGCCGGCGGCGGCGTGGTCGGCGCTGTGGTCACCGGCGCACCGGTCGAGGCGGGCGACGTGGGGGCAACGGTGGTCGCGATCGTCTCGAGCACGGCGACGCTCCCGCCCGTCACAGGCAGCGCAATCGTGGGGACCGGGGTGGGCAGCGTCTCACTGTTCTCGGCGGAACTGCACGCCGCAAGGGCGACACCGACGACGAGCACGGCGACGGCCTGAGGGGTCGTGCGAGGGCGACGCGCGCGACGAGTGATGGGTTTCGACGACAGGCTCATGCTCCCGCCATTGTGGTGGAACGACACGGGCCGAGCGCGGCACACCGCGGCGAAGATTCAGGCGTCGAACATCCAACCCGGTCGGGGGCCGCGATCAGGTGGTTCGTCGAGGCCCTGCTCTCGGTACCACTCGCGCCCGAACGCGACCGCGAACATCTCGTCGGGCATCTGGAGGAAGAAGCTGGAGTCGGTCACCTGGCTCCGGTGGGCGGCGATCGCCGCGCGCTTCTGTGCGACGAACGCGTGCACGTCGACGACCAGGGTGAGCTCCGATTCGGGCAGACCCATCGGATTGCCGTCGTCCATGGGGCCGTCGGGATCGAAGTCGTCCTCCGGGCCGAACCCGTCACCGCCCTCGCGCGCCATCTCCATCTGGCGGCGCAGCTCGTCGCGATTCATCGTCGCTTCGAGCACCCGCAGGCCGGGGAGCTCATCGGCCACGAGCTCGTGCGCCCGACATCCGACCCGGTGCACCTGCACATGGTCGGGGTGACCGTAGTTGCCGTGCCAGTCGTAGATGGTGAGCACGTCGGCGAGTTCGTCGCGCAGCACCGTGGCGAGCCGCCCGGCGGCCTCGTCGAGCTCGGCCTGGCAGAAGGCGTGATCATGGTCGTTCTGACCCCACCCCGTCATGCCCGAGTCGGTGTACCCGAGCCAGACGATCCGGTCGATCCCCAACGCTGCGGCCGAGCGCTCGGTCTCCACCCGCCGGCGGTCGGCGAGGGACTCGCCCTGTGCGAGATCGTCGGGCACCTCGCCGTGCTCACCGCCGGTGGCGACCACCAGCACCACACGGTGGCCTTCGGCGTGGGCGCGAGCCATGGAACCGCCGGTGGCGATCGCTTCGTCGTCAGGGTGGGCGTGGAACGTGACCAGCGTGCCCATCAGGCCTGCTTCACCGCACCCGACGCGAGCAGCGTCTCGATGCGGTCGGCGGCGACACCCCACTGCGTCAGCACCTCGACCGTGTGCTCGCCCCCGTGAGCGGGCGGGAGGTCGAGCGCCGGCTCGGTGCGGCTGAACCGTGGTGCAGGCGCCGGCTGCAGGCGCCCGAACGCCTCGACGAAGGTGCCCCGCTCGACGTTGTGCGGATGCCGTGCTGCCTCGTCCATCCGCAGGACCGGGGCGAAGCACACGTCGGTGTACTCCATCACGGCGCACCACTCGTCGCGGGTCTTGGTCCGCATCAGTGCGGCCAAGCGCTCCTTGAGCACCGGCCACGTCGCCGGGTCGTGCTGGCGTGCGAACTCCGCGTCGCCCTCCAGGCCGGTGAGCCGCAGGAGCTCGGCGTAGAACTGGGGCTCGATCGAGCCGATCGACACGTATTCCCCGTCGGCGCACTCGTAGACGTCGTAGAAGTGGGAGCCGGTGTCGAGCATGTTGATGCCGCGCTGGGAGATGTCGTGCACACCCATCTGGTTGAACGCCCAGAACATGGTCATCAGGACGGCGGAACCGTCGACCATCGCCGCGTCGACCACCTGACCGGCGCCGCTGCGCTGCGCCTCGAGCAGGCCGCACACGACCCCGAACGCGAGCATCATGCCGCCACCACCGAAGTCGCCGACCATGTTGAGCGGCGGCGTGGGCGGCTGCCCGGCGCGACCGAAATGGGCGAGCGCCCCGGCGAGCGAGATGTAGTTGATGTCGTGGCCGGCGGCGGGCGCATACGGCCCGGTCTGTCCCCAGCCGGTCATTCGACCGTAGACGAGCTTCGGCTGGCGGGCGAGGCATTCGTCGGGTCCGATGCCGAGGCGTTCCATCACGCCGGGACGGAAGCCCTCGATCAGTGCGTCAGCATGCTCGACGAGGTCGAGCAGCACGGCCACGCCGTCCGGGTGCTTGAGGTCGACGGCGACGTTGCGACGGTTCCGGAGCAGCGTGTCGGGGTGCGGGGCGTCGGGCGCCTTGCCGCGAACGGCACCGGCGCGCTCGATGCGAATCACCTCGGCGCCCATGTCGGCGAGCATCATCGCCGCGAACGGGCCGGGTCCGATGCCTGCGAGCTCGACGATGCGGAACCCGGTGAGCGGCCCGCTCACGCCGGCACCCCCATCGAGCGCTCGGATCGGTGGGTGTGGTCGATGATCGCTCCGACGATCGTGGCCCAGAGCGGCTCGGGCATGTCGTGCCCCATGTCGGTGATCTCGAGCAGGGTCGCGCCCGGGACGAGCTCTGCTGTGCGGCGCCCACCACACGGCGAGATCAAGGTGTCATCCAGCCCGTGGATGACGAGCGTCGGCACCGTGACCGCTGGCAGGTGGGCGCTGCGATCGCCGCTTGCGTAGATGGCGGCGAGTTGGCGGGTGGCTCCCTCCGGGTAGAACGAGCGGTCGAAGGCGGCCGCCGCCATCACGCTTGCGTTCTCGACGTCGAAGTAGCGCTTCGACGACCAGACCGCATAGTCGGCGGCACGGGCGATGTACTCGTCGCGATCGGGCGGTGGCGGGGCGAGGAGCACACCGAGCGCCTCGGGCGACGGCTTGCCGTATGCCAGATCGCCGATGGTCGACATGATCGAGGTGGCGCTCGCGAGGCGGTGTGGGTGCTCGATCGCCATCGTCTGCACGATCATGCCCCCCATCGACGCACCGACGACGTGAGCACGTTCGATGCCGAGGTGATCGAGCAGGCCGATCCCATCGGCTCCCATCTCGGTCAGCGTGTACGGCACCGGAGGCAAGTCGGTGCCGCCGATCACCGCCTGCATCACGGCCGTCGCGTCGATGTGCTGGCCATCGAGCTTGGTCGACAGCCCACAGTCACGATTGTCGAACCGGACGACGTGGCGACCATGCGAGGCGATGAGCTCACAGAATCGCTCGTCCCATGCGGTCATCTGCGCGGTGAACCCCATCACGAGCATCACGGTCGGATCGGCGGGCGACCCGAACGTGTCGTACTCGAGCTCGATCCCGCTGGGCAGTTGGGCACGCGTCATGGGCGAGAGCTTGGCATGCGCATCTCGCCGGATCTCAACGCGGACACGGTCGCAGTGGAGCCGGACGGATCAGCCGAGCAGCTTGCGCTTCTGCGCTTCGAACTCTTCGGCCGAGATCGTTCCGCGCGAGAGCAGGCCCTCGAGCTTCTCGAGCTGCGACGCGATGTCGGCGGCGCCACCGCCAGCTGGGCCGCCGCTGTAGCTGCCCTTGCGTATCTCGTTCTGCTCCTTCTGGGCGTGGATCATGTTCTTGACCCGTTCGGGCTGGCGGACGTCGGTGAACCGCTGCTGCCCGGTCTCACCACCCGACTCGATCAGCAGATCGCCGGCGCCCAGGATCCGCTCGAATATCGACTGGTTGAACAACACGTTGTTGACGCGCTCGAGCGGGATCTCGATGCCGCGCTTGGCGAGCACGCCCTGGCGGAAGATGATGCGGTCGCTCGTGATCACGAAGTTGGTCGTGGCCCACTTGAGGTAGCGGATCGCCAGCCAGACCCCGCAGATGATGATTCCGGCCAGCGCGACGACCCGGAGCACGTTCTGTACCGAGTCGGGCACGAAGAACGACACGATGCCGACGACGATCGAGGCGATCAGCGCGCTGGCCGGCTCGGAGAACGACCACCAGTGCGGGTGGAGATCGAGCGCGATCGTCTCGTGGTCGTTCAGCAGCTTCCTCGGATACGGCATGCTGCGAACAGTACCAACGGCTGAGCACGTGGGAAGGCTCTCGACGGCGACGGTACGGTGGGCCGCCGTGGACGTCGCGTACCTGATCGCCGATCTCGACGACGATCAGCGGCTCGCGGTCACCACCGAGTCCCAGCTCGTCGCAGTGATCGCCGGAGCCGGATCCGGCAAGACCCGGGTGCTCACGCGGCGGGCCGCGTACCGGGTCGCGACGGGGACAGCCGACGAGGCGCACACGTTGGTGCTCACGTTCACCCGCGAGGCGGCGGGCGAGCTGCGCCGTCGGCTCGGTCGGCTCGGCCTCCAGGGTCGCTTCACGGCGGGCACGTTCCACTCGATCGCGCTGCGGATGCTGCAGCAGCGATGGCGCGATCGCGACGAGCGCCCGTGGACCGTCGACGACCGTCGACGGTTGATGCGCCGCCTGCTCGCCGACGATCTGCGCAGCATCGACGTCGACACCGCAGCCGCCGAGATCGACTGGGCCGGCTCACGGCTGCTCGACGGGCGGGCCTACGAGGCTGCGGTGCGTCGCGGTGAGCGCACAGCGCCGGGTGAGTCGGCGCGTATGGCCGACCTGATCGACCGGTTCGCCGCCGCCAAGCAGCGCAACCGCGTGCTCGACGTCGACGATCTGCTCGGACGCACGATCGAGGCGATCCGGCGTGACACCGTGTTCGCCGAGGCGGTGCGGTGGCAGTACCGGCACGTGCTCGTCGACGAGGCGCAGGACCTGAACCCGCTCCAGCACCGATTCATCGACGAGCTCCGCGCCGCCCGCGACGACCTGTTCCTCGTCGGCGATCCCGCCCAGGCGATCTACGGCTTCAACGGCGCCGACCCGGGTCTGCTGCTCGACGTCTCGTCCCGGTTCCCCGGCATCGAGGTGGTCCGGCTGCCCACCAACCACCGCTCGACGCCGCAGGTCGTCGACACCGGCGCGCATGCGCTGCGAGCCGACGGTCAACCCACCGGTGTCCGTTCGGCACGTTCCGACGGCGTGGCCACTCGCGTCCTGGCGCATGATGACGAGCACGCCGAGGCCCGGGGGATCGCCGCGATCGTCACCCGGCTCGATCCCTCGCTGGTGCGCACCAGCAGCGTCGCCGTGCTCGCCCGTACCAACGCCCAGCTCCCCCCGATCGAGTCGGCGCTCGCAGCGGCCGGCATCGCCACGCAACGCCGTGTCCACCCCGGCGACACCATCGGGGCCGCACTCCAGCACCTCTTCCGACTGACCGACCCGCACGAGCTCCGCTGGTGGGCCCAGAACGCGCTCGAGAACAGCAGCCCCGATCGGCCCGACGACGCGCTCACCGCCGACGAAGAGGTCGGTCGCGCAGTGCTCGAGTTCCTCCGTTCGAACCCGGTCGGCACCGGCCCGGAACTCCGGGCGTGGGTCGACGCCAGCGATCCGTTCGGCCGCGCGACCGCCGGGGTCCAGCTCCTCACCTTCCACGCCGCGAAGGGCCGCGAGTGGCACACCGTGCTCCTCGCGGGCTGCGAGACGAGCCTCGTTCCGCTGCGCACGGCCACGACCGCTGCCGCGAAGGCGGAGGAGGCGCGGTTGCTCTATGTCGCGTGCACCCGCGCCACCGATCAGCTGATCGTCAACTGGGCCGCACGTCGGGGTGGGTACCAGCGCAAGCTGACCCCGCTCCTCGACGGGTTCGAGAGTGTCGTGCCCGAGCCGATCGCGCCGCCGGCCGACATCGCGCTCCCGAAGCGACCCGCTCGCGAGCAGCGTCTGATCGGCTTGCGTGCGTGGCGGGATGCGGCGGCCCGCCACGGTGGGGTCCTCCCCGAGGCCTTGGTCACCGACGCCGCGTTGGCTGCGATCGCCGAACACACCCCTGCCTCGCCAGACGAGCTCGACGCGGTCACCGGCCTCGGAGCGATCACGAGCCGGCGGCTGTTCCCCGGTATCGAGGCGGCGCTCGCCGCGGATCAGGCGAGGTCGACGATGACGGGTGCGTGATCGCTGGGCGATTGGCCCTTGCGCGCGTTCCGGTCGACGGTGCTCCACTCGAGGCGATCGGTCACCGAACGCGATCCGAGCACGAGGTCGATCCGCAACCCGCGGCCCTGGTGGAAGTCACCCGCCCGATAGTCCCACCAGGAGTAGACCGACGCCGCGTCGGGATACTGGTGTCGGAACAGGTCGACGAGGCCCCAGTCGAGGAGGGTCTGCAGACGCTCCCGTTCGGGCTCGCTCACGTGCGTCGCCCCGACGAGCTTCGCGGGGTCGTAGACGTCGCGGTCGTCCGGGGCGATGTTGAAGTCGCCGGTGACGATCACGTCGGCGCCCGGGTCGGTGTCGGCCAGCAGGTGGGCGTGCAGCCGGTCGAGCCAGCTCAGCTTGTAGACGTAGTGGTCGTCGTCGAGCGATCGCCCGTTGGGCACGTAGCAGCAGGTGACGCGCACCCCGCCGCAGGTCGCGGTGATGACGCGCGCGTCGGGATCGGGCTCGATACCCGGGGCGAAGTTGGCAACCACATCGCTGAGCCCCACCTTGGACAGGATCGCGACCCCGTTCCACTGCCCCTGGCCGTGGTGTGCGCACTCGTAGCCGAGCGCTTCGAACGTGAGCGCCGGGAAGGCGTCGTCGGCGAGCTTGGTCTCCTGCATGCAGAGCACGTCGGGTTGGACCTCACGCAGCCACTCCTCGACGCGCTCCAACCGTGCGCGTAGCGAGTTGACGTTCCACGTGACGACGCGCATCAGCCCTCGCCGGTGGCCGGTGCCGCGCCCTTGGCCGGGCGGCGGGCGGGGGCTCGCTTCGCTGCCGCCTTGGCGACCGGCACCTTGGCGACCGGCACCTTGACGACCGGCACCTTGACGGCGGCGGGTGCCTTGGCAGCCGGCGCCTTCTTCGCAGCCGCCTTCTTCGTGGCGGGCTTCTTGGCGGGTGCCTGCTTCGTCGATGCGGCAGGAGTGGCAGCCGGGGTGACGGCGGGAGCAGCTGCGGGCGCCGCCTTCGGCGCTCGCCTCGTGCGGCTGGCCGGGGCGGCGGGCTCGACGACGGGTTCGACGACGGGTTCGGGCGAGGCACGCTTCGTACTGCGGCGTCGCGTCGCCGGCCGCTCGGGCACAGCACCATCAGCGACGGCGACCGGCTCGGCGGCGACCGACGGCTCCGTCGGGGCGGCATCGGGTGTGGACACGGCGGGCGCTGCCTTGGCACGCCGCGAACGCGACGGCTTCGCAGGCGCTGCGGCTGCGGCCTCGGCAGCGTCGACGGTGTCGGCCACGTTCGCCGCAGCCCGGGAACGTCGGGGCCGCTTGGCCTCGGCGGGGGCCTCGGGCGCAGCCGGCGACATGTGCGGCAGCGCGGCGTCGACGCTGCGCCGCTCGGGCGCGTAGCCGACCACGACGAGGGTCACCGCTTCACCGAGCCGCAGGCGCGAACGGGCGCTGCGAGGCGGCGGCTCGTCCATCAGGCGCAGGGGGATGTACACGAGGACCGAGTCGGACCGGGCGTACGCACCGTGCGAGGAATACGACTCGATGACCGCGGTGCAACTCGTGCCCACTGGATGACGTTCGACGAACTCGAGGAACGGCATGAGGTCGTTCACCGGGCCCTTGGCCGGAGGCGGCGCAGCCGCCGCCGCAACCGCCTGGGCGACGTGCTCGACGACGTCGTCGTCGGGAGCGGCTTCCGGGGCGATGGAGCGAGCCGGACCGGGCGGCGGAGTGGTGGGCACAGGGAGCGGTGCGTTCGCGAGTACCGAGCCCGACTTCGTGCTGCCCCGGCGGCCGCGGCGCCCCGAGGAGGCCGGCGCGGGCGCTTCACCGTTGTCGACGCGCTTGGCTTCCTTCACCGACTGACGGCTCTTCGGCCCGCGGACCGGTGTGCGCTCGACGAACACCCAGCCGACGTGCGGAACCGGCTTGCCCCCGATGAGGCGGCCCTGGTCGAACAGCCAGTCGTACTGACCGTGGAACTCCTGGAACGAGTCGTTCGAGAGGATGCCCGCCTTGGCCTTGTTCGCGATCGACAGCACGAATGCGTCGCCGCGACCGACGGCACCGGCGGGAGGGGTGACGAGCTCGTTGTTGGCGACGGCTTCGTCGAACTCGGTGACCTCCTTCTTGTCGATGCGGTGCCCGAAGGTGGCGTCGACGACGACGGTGATCAGCGCGCCGGGGTGCTCTTCCATGAAGGCGAGCACCGCTTCGTTGAGCTGTTGGAGGCTGGGTTGGCTGCGACCCTCCGTGGCGATGTTGGATCCATCGACGACGAAGTGGACGCTGCGTGCGGCTGATGACGCCGCTGACGAGGAACTACGAGGCATGCGAGGCTTCATCGTAGAGTGCGCCGCTGTGATCACCGCAGTGTTCTGGGACTTCGGGGGCGTGATCCTGTCGAGCCCCTTCGAGGCGTTCAACGCGTACGAGCGGGCGAACGGCATCCCGATCGACCACATCCGCACCGTCAACGCCACCGATCCCGACGACAACGCGTGGGCGAAGATCGAGCGGCGGGAGGTGTCGCACGAGGAGTTCGACACCCTGTTCGCGGCCGAATCTGAGGCGCTCGGGCATCGGGTCCCGGGGCGCGACGTGATCGGGATGCTGTACGGCACCGTGCGGCCGGAGATGGTGACCGCTCTCGATCGCGTCATCGAGGCGGGCTACGTCACCGCCTGCCTGACGAACAACTTCGCGACCGATGGTCACCGCGACGAGATCGACGCGATCATGACCCGCTTCGGTCATGTGGTCGAGTCGAGCAAGGTCGGCGTGCGCAAGCCCGAGACCGAGTTCTACGAGATCGCGTGCCGCGCCGCCGGGGTCGAGCCACACCAGGTGGTCTTCCTCGACGACCTCGGCATCAACCTCAAGCCGGCCAAGGCGATGGGCATGACCACCATCAAGGTCCTCTCCGCCGACCAGGCGATCACCGACCTCGAAGCCGTCCTCGCCATCAGCCTGCGCTGACGCCGTCCGCTGCGAGCGCCTCGAGGATCTCGATGGCGAGGACCGCCTGCGGCCCTGGAACAGCGGTGTTGAACTGGACGGTCACGATGTTGCCCCGGTCCGGGTCGAAGCCGACGAACGCACTGTGCCCTGCCGCGTCGCCGACGCCGAGGTGGCCGAGCACCGTGACCCCCGCGGTCTCGTACCGCTCGAGGCCGAGGCCGTACGAGTGCTCGACCCCGAACGCCGAATAGTCCTCGGCGGGGGCGAACGTCTCCATCTCGGAGCGGAGCTCGGCCGACACGAGCGAGCCGCCGGCGAGGGCGCCGGCGAACCGCAGCAGGTCGGCGACGGTCGACTCGAGCGCACCGGCTGCCCCACCGATCGACGGATCGGCCGAGCCGGCCACGTCGACCCAGGCGCCGTCGACGAGCGCGTGCCCAGGCACGCGACCCGTGGCGTTCACGAGCTGCGTGCCCGTGAGACCGAGCGGCTCCACGATGCGCCGCCGGACCTCCTCGTCCCATGAGTTGCCCGTCACCTGCTCGATGATCTCGCCGAGTGCGATGTAGTTCGCGTTCGAGTAGGCGTAGCCGGCACCGGGTGCACCGACGCGCCCGCGGGTCTCCGCGAGCGCGATGAGCTCGGCTGGTTCCCATCGACGTGCCGGTTCCTGCGCGGCGAGGTCGAGGTACTCCGCCAGGCCGCTCGTGTGCCGGAGGAGCATCCGGGGCGTGATCGCAGGAGCGTCGTCGAGTGCCGGGAACCAGGGGTCGATCCCGCTGTCGAGGTCGAGCGCGCCTTCGTCGACGAGCTGCAGGGCCACCACGGCCACGAACACCTTGGTGACGCTGCCGATGTTCCACGCGACGTCCGGGTCGACCGGGTCTGCGCCCGCCAGCGAGATGCGGCCGGCGGTCGTGATCGCGGTGGCGCCCGTGGCGTCACCGATGCCGACGACCGCGCCCACGAACTCGGTCCCGTCGTCGTGCGCGGCGAGCAGGTCGGCGACCGCCTGGATCGGCAGCGGAGCCGTCGTCGGCGGCGTCGGCGCGGTGGTCGTGGCCGCGGTCGTCGGCGCTGTCGACGCGGTGGTGGTGGGTGCGGTCGTCGGTGCCGCTGTCGCTGGAGCGGTCGTGACCACCGCGGCCTCCTGCGTCTCGGTGCCGCATGCGGCGAGCGTCAGAGCGAGGGTGACGCCGATCAGGGCGAGTGCGCGACGACGAGGGACCTGGCGGGTTCGGTTCATGCTGCACACGATCCGGGATGTGACCTCCCCGAACCATGGTGTGACCCGGTGGGGTGGTCGGGGGTTGTCCCCCGCTCGCACCCACGCCCGGAGCGTCCCAACGAGTCAGAAAGATCCGACGTCGGGGTTGCAAATCGAACTGGTGTTTGCTAGTATTTCTGCATGGAGCCTGCGGTCGGTCTTCTGAGCGGAGCGGTGGATGCGCTCGCTGCTGTCGATGTGGACGGGCTGACCGATGCCGAGTTGCATGCGTTGGTCGTGTCGGTCCAGCGGCTGGGTGATCGGCTCGCCGTGGTGGGTGCTCCGTTGGTGGAGCGGTGGCAGCGGCGGCAGGTGTGGGCGTCCGACGGCTCCAAGAGCGCCGCCGCCCGACTGTCCCGCGAGACCGGCGCTGCGAAGAAGACCGCTGCGCGGGTGCTGCAACGTTCGGGGGTGTTGTCGTCGATGCCCGCCACCGCGGCGGCCGGGTCAGCGGGCGACGTGTCGTTGGACCAGGTCGACCTGCTCGCCCGCGCCAACAGCGCTGCACGCCGCGAGTTGTTCGCCCGCGACGAGCAGCTGCTCCTCGGCCAGGTCCGTGACCTGTGGTTCCCCGACGCCGTGCGCATCGTGCGCTACTGGGAACACCGCGCCGACGCCGCACTCGGCCGCCAAGACCGCGCCGCCGACCAGCACGCGGCCGACGCCCACGCTCACTGCTCCCAGACCCTCGACGGCATGACCGTCATCGACGCTCAGCTCGACCCTGTCGGCGGCGCGATCTTCGCGACCGAGCTCACCCGTCTCACCGACGAACTCAAGCTGGCCGACCTCGCCGCCGGCGTCGAACGCACACCCGCCCAACGACGCGCTGCCGCCATGGTGCTCATGGCCACCCGCTCCGCCGCCATGCCACCCGACGCCGTCGTCCCACGACCTTTGTTCGTCGCCCACGTCGGTGACGGCACCATCGCCGAGCTGTGCGAACTCGCAAACGGCGTGGTCATCACGCCCGCCCATCTGGCGCCGTACCTCACCGATGCCATGTTGGAGGTCGTCCTCTTCGACGGCCCCACCACCGTGGTGTCGGTATCGAAGCAGCGCTCGTTCACCGGCGCCCTCCGCCGCGCGATCGAGGCTCGCGACATGCACTGCCAACACCCATCAGCGTGCGATGTGCCTGCTGATCGCTGCGACGTCGACCACATCGTCCCCTACGCACAGGGCGGCCCCACCGCCCAGCACAACGGCCGCCTCCAGTGCCCCACCCACAACCGCAACGCCGCCAAGCACGACCACGGCGCCCGCCCCCACCCCGAACGCACCGTCACACGAGCCGACGAACAGTGCGCCCGTCGACGATGGCGCCTCCGACGACGAGACTGGACCGTCATCGCCCTCCCCCTCGACCAACTCCGCGAGCGGAACGGCCCCACCCGCCCGGGCTAACTGGCCCTGACGGCCGCGTCTGACAGCGATCCGGGGCACTCCGGCCCCGTCGGGTTCAACGACGGGACCGTCGAGTCACGCCCAGAAGCCACGCCTCAGCAGCGTCACTGCCCGAGTCCGTCAGGCGGAGTGCGGCATGGACCACGACGCACCGCCCGGTCGAATTCTTGAGCGCTCGGCTCGACCCGAGACGAGTGTTGAAACGGTTCGTGGCATCGCACATCCGTACCGGCCCCTCGAGCACGTGCGTCGAAAAGACGTTCCTGACGATCACCGTGTTGCCATCGACGCGCGCATGAGTCCCTCGAACTCGCCACAGCAGCAGCGGCAGTCCCACCAGAAGGACCGGCACGACCAGGAGGGGGCCGCCGACGATGCCCGCCAGAACAAGAACCATCACGGGGAGCACAACCGTCACGAGGTCGCAGTACACATGGATCGCGAACGCGCTGCCCTGCAACACGGCTCCAGAGTGGTCGATCCTCGATGCGTCCACGAGCGAATGCCGTTGTCGAAGTCGTCAGCGGGCGGGGCGTTGTTCGAGGAGCCAGGCGAGGACGCCGGTGACGGTGTCGGCGGGGGTGCCGTTCGGGTTGCGTTCGGGGAGCGCGGGGTAGGCGCCGAAGTAGTTGATGATCGTGACGGCGTCACCCGGCCGCCAGAGGCCGGCGTCGGCGATCGCGTTGTAGGTGCGCTGCACCTTCGCGAGCCAGCCCGACGAACCGATGCCCGACTCGACGTAGTAGCCGGTGAACCAGACGAACGACTGACCGCGTGCATGGGTGTCGCGGATGACCTGGAAGAACTGCTCGCGCACCGAATCGTGGAGGCAGTCGTCCATCTGGCACTCGATCACGACGGCGCCACCGCTGCGGTACGCAGCATCGCCCGAGGAACCGGGGCGGATCAGCGGGAACGTCCCGTTCTGTGGTTCGCCGTTGTCGACGAGGTTGGACGCCTGCCAGAGCGACCACACCTCGTCGTACCCCTGCAGCTGGAACCTGGCGAGCATGCCCGGGTAGCCGCCCAGCGTGCCCCAGCAGTTCGGGTTGTCGCCGGCGTACAGCGCCATCGCGACGCGGTCGTAGCGGATGTCGGGCGCCCTCCCTTCGACACCCGAGCCCGGCACGCCGGGCACGCCCGAGTAGAACCAGTCCTCGAGGAACGACACGCACGAGCCGTCCGGAAGAGCGATGGGATGCTCGTAGACGAGTTCGCGACCGGCGACCTTGCGAGTGAGCTCGATCGTGTTCCGGAACTGGCTCTCGAGATCGGGGGCGGACGACCAGTGGCCCCAGAACCCGTCGAGGTTCGCCCGCACGAACGGCCACCGCGCATCGGTCGCCCCGAGGAGCTGCTCGCTCCCGTGGAAGTTGAGGTACACGTCGGGTCGCCAGTCGCGAGTGTCGACCGTCCGCTTCGGGGTGGCATCGACGTTTGCAGGCGTGAAGCTCTCGATCGCGATCGTGCCGAGGTGATCGGCGATCAGATCGACCCGGCTGTTGTTCGAGTTGACGAAGCACACCCGCCCGTCCGACCCGATCGGCGCGAACGCCACGTTCGGATCGACCGAACCCTGATTGAAGTTCACGTTCGACGCCACCGGCGGCCGGGCGATGCCGGACGACACCAACAACCCGAAACCCGGGCCGGTGGCCAGCACCGGCGTCAGGTTCACGACCGCGACATCGCCGGGCGATCCAGCGACCCGGAAGCACACGCGGGCGCCCGGCGACACGGTCGTCCCACCGAGCCCGGTCCGGGTGTCGACGGTGCGCTTCGGCGTGGCGTCGGGCTGGGCGGGCGTGAAGCTCTCGATCGCGATCGTGCCGAGATGATCCGCGATCAGATCGACCTGACTGTTGTTCGAGTTGACGTAGCACACCCGCCCGTCCGCCCCGATCGGCGCGAACGCCACGTTCGGATCGACCGAACCCGGACCGAAGTTCACGTTCGACGCCACGGGTGGCTGGGCGATGTCGGACGACACGAGCAGCCCGCTGCCGGGGCCGGTCGCCAGCACCGGCGTCAGGTTCACGACCGCAACATCGCCCCGCGCTCCGGCGACCTCGAAGCACACGCGGCCACCGGGAGTCACCGTCGTCCCGCCGGTCCCGATCCGTGTGTCGACGGTTCGCTTCGGCGTGGCATCGACGTTTGCGGGCGTGAAGCTCTCGATCGCGATCGTGCCGAGATGATCGGCGATCAGATCGACCCGGCTGTTGTTCGAGTTGACGAAGCAGACCCGCCCGTCCGACCCGATCGGCGCGAACGCCACGTTCGGATCGACCGAACCGGGACCGAAGTTCACGTTCGACGCCACCGGCGGCTGGGCGATGTCGGACGACACCAACAACCCGCTCCCCGGCCCCTTCGCCAATACCGGCGTCAGGTTCACGACCGCGACATCGCCCGGTGTGCCGGCGACTGCGAAGCACGAGCGCTGCTGCGGCACGAGCGGCCCGACGCCCGCCGCCGGCCCCGCGCCCGCGGCCACGACCGGGATCATCGCCACCAGCAGTCCCGCGACCACCATCCGCATGCGCATCGTCGCAGGACTCTAACCGTCGAACGTCCCGGACGGTGACGAGCGCTGCTCGGGATCAGAGGTCGGCGAAGGTGGCGTCCATGAGGTCGGCGAGTTCTTGGTCGTGGACCGTCTTGGAACCGGTGGCGGGGCTGCCCGACTCGACGCGTGCGATCACGGCGATGTCGTAGCCGCGCTCCTTGACGCGCCATGTGCGCCGCTCGACGAACGGCCACGGGCCCATGTTCTCCGGCTCCTCCTGGAGCCAGCGCAGCTCGCGGGCGTTCGGGTAGCGGTCGAGCAGCTGGAACATCTGCTCGACCGGGAACGGGTAGAGCTGTTCGACGCGAACGACGGCGACCGGGGCGCCACGACGGTCGCGCTCGCTGATCGCATCCCACGCCACCTTGCCGGAGCAGAACACGACGCGCTTCACGGTCGACGCATCGACCGGGCCACCCGGCGCCGTGGCCGGGTCGTCGAGCACCTCCTGGAACGAACCGGTGGTGAGCTCGTCGATGTGCGATCGGGTCTGCTTCATCCGCAACCCCTGCTTCGGCGTGAACACGACGAGCGGCGTGCGACGCTCCTGGTGGATCTGGCGACGCAGCAGATGGAAGTACTGCGATGCGGTCGTGGCGTTGACGAGCTGAATGTTGTCTTCCGCGGCGAGCACGAGGAACCGCTCGATCCGCGCCGAGCTGTGCTCGGGACCCTGCCCCTCGTACCCGTGCGGCAGCAACAGCACGAGTCCGTTGTTCTGACCCCACTTGTCTTCTGCGGCGACGAGGTACTGGTCGATGATGATCTGCGCGCCGTTGACGAAGTCGCCGAACTGCGCCTCCCACATCACCAGTGCGTCAGGGCTCGAATGCGAGTAGCCGTACTCGTAGCCGAGCGCGGCGTACTCCGACAGCAGCGAGTCGTACACCCAGAAGTTCCCGGTCGCGCCCTCGAGGGTCTGCAGCGGGATCCAGGGCTCGCCGGTCTCGAAGTCGACCAGTGCTGCGTGGCGCTGGCTGAACGTGCCGCGTCGCGAGTCTTCGCCGGCGAGACGGACCCCGTGCCCTTCGAGGATCAGCGAACCGATCGCGAGCGCCTCACCGGTCGCCCAGTCGACATCGTGCTCGGCCTCGAACTGCTTGCTGCGCCCGTCGAACTGCTTGGCCAGCTTCGGATGTGGCGTGAAGCCCTCCGGGTAGTTGGTCAGCTGGTGGAAGATCCGGTCGAGCGTGGCTCGTTCCACCCCGGTCGGCACGTGGGGCAGCACGCCGAGCGGCTTCGGCGGCCGCGGCACCTTCGGTGTGTCGACCACCTTTGCGCGCGTCTCGTCGAGCGCCACCTGCAGCTTGTGCTGGAAGTCTCCGAGCGCCTGCTCGGCCTCCTCGACCGTGATGTCGCCGCGCTTCACCAGCGCCTCGACGTAGAGCTTGCGGACGCTGCGTCGCTCGGCGATCGCCTTGTACATGAGCGGCTGGGTGTAGCTCGGGTCGTCGCCCTCGTTGTGACCGTGGCGGCGGTAGCACACCATGTCGATCACGACGTCTTTGTGGAACTGCTGGCGGTAGTCCCATGCGAGCCGGGCGACGCGCACGCACGCCTCGGGGTCGTCGCCGTTGACGTGGAAGATCGGCGCCTGGATCGTCTTCGCGACGTCGCTGCAATAGAACGACGAGCGGCTCATCTCGGGTGCCGTGGTGAAGCCGATCTGGTTGTTGATGATGAGGTGGATCGTGCCGCCCACCCGGTAGCCGGCGATGTCGCTCATCGCGAGGCACTCGGCCACGATGCCCTGGCCGGCGAACGCGGCGTCGCCGTGGATGAGCAGCGGGAGCATCGAGAACGACCCCGGCGGGTCGATGCGGTCCTGCTGGGCGCGGACCATGCCCATCACGATCGGGTCGACGGTCTCGAGGTGGCTCGGGTTGGCGGCCAGCTCGACCTTGATGTCGGCACCCGAGGGGCTCTCGTACTTGCCGGTGGCACCCAGGTGGTACTTGACGTCACCCGAGCCCTGCACGGTGGCGGGGTCGACGTGGCCTTCGAACTCCGAGAAGATCGCCTCGTAGCTCTTGCCCATGATGTTGGACAGCACGTTGAGGCGACCGCGGTGGGCCATGCCGAGCACGGCGCCGTCGAGCTCCTCGTCGGCGGCGCCGGACAGGATCTCGTCGAGGATCGGGATCGCCGACTCGGCGCCCTCGATGCCGAAGCGCTTGGTCCCGACGTACTTGGTGGCGAGGAACTTCTCGAACGCCTCGGCCGCGTTGAGCCGCTCCAGGATGCGGTCCTTCTGGGCCTTCGAGTAACTCGGTGGCTTGCGCTCGACGCGCTCCTGCAGCCAGGCCTGCTCCTCGGTGTTCTGGATGTGCATGTACTCGACACCGATGGTGCGGCAGTACGCATCGCGCAGCACGCCGAGCAGGTCGCCGAGCGACATCTTCTCCTGGCCGCCGACACCGTCGCAGAGGAACTCGCGGTCGAGGTCCCAGATGGTGAGGCCGTAGGTGGCGGGGTCGAGCTCGAGCGGCGTCTGCGGCCGCTTCCAGTGCAGGGGGTCGAGGTCGGCCATCAGGTGCCCGCGGACGCGGTGCACACGGATCAGCTTGGCGACCGCCATCTGCTTGGCGAGCATCGCCTCTTCGCGGTCGATCGGGTTGAGGTCGGGCCGCCACTTGACCGCCTCGTACGGCATGTCGAGCGCGTGGAAGATCTCCTGGTAGAAGCCGTGCTCGCCGAGCAGGAGTTCGTGCACCCGCTTCAGGAACATGCCCGACTCGGCGCCCTGGATGATCCGGTGGTCGTACGTGCTCGTGATCGTGACGACCTTCGAGATGCCGAGCGACGAGAGGTTGCGCCGGTCGGCGCCCTCGAACTCGGCCGGGTAGTCGATGTTGCCGACCCCGACGATGACGCCCTGGCCGGGCATCAGGCGCGGCACCGACTGGACCGTGCCGATCGTGCCGGGGTTGGTGAGCGTGATGTTCGCGCCGGCGTAGTCGTCGATCGTGAGCTTGTTGTTCTTGACCTTGCGGATCAGCTCCTCGTACGCAGCGAGGAAGCCGGCGAAGTCGAGCGCGTCGGCGTTCTTGAGGACTGGCACGATGAGGGCGCGTTGGCCGTCGCCCTTGTCGACGTCGACCGCCAGCCCCATGTTCACGTGGTCGTGCCGGATGATCCTGGGCTTGCCGTCGGCGCCCTCGAGGTACCCGTTGCGCATGTTGGGCACGGCGGTCGCGATGGCGCGGATGATCGCGAACCCGATGATGTGGGTGAAGCTGACCTTGCCCTGGCCCGACCGGGAGCGATAGCCGTTGATGACCTTGCGGTTGACCTCGAGCAGCTTCGCCGGGACGTTGCGGAAACTCGTGGCCGTCGGGACGTCGAGCGACGCCTCCATGTTCTTCACGATCGCGGCCCCGACACCCTTGATCAGCTCGCCGGGCTCTGCCACGGGGGCGGCTGCGGCGGTGGCGGGCGGCGCCGCTACGGGTGTTGGGTGGGGGGCGGGGCTCGCCGTGGAACTCGTCGCCGGCTCGGGAAGCGGGGCCGCAGCCGCCGGCTGAACAGTGGCAGGTTGAGCCGCTGCATGGATCGAGCGGTAGTCCTCGAAGAACTCCCGCCATGACGCACCGACCGAGTCGGGGTCGGCGACATATTGCTCGTACATCTCCTCGACGAGCCACGAGTTCGCGCCGAACGCGACACCAGAGGTTTCAGAAGCCATCGTGGGCGATCGTACTGCGGTGTGCCTGCTGCGCACCGATGTCGAGCGATGCAACCCGAAGCGGTCTCGCGGGGCTGCGCAGACATCTTCGGAGCCCCCGTCGTCACATCACCGCAACATTGCGGGCCCGACCCGGAAAAAGCCAGCTCACGAACCTCACATCTTGGTCAAGCGGCTTTCCCGAACGCAGGGGGTCTGCCAAATTGTGTCCGATGAGCGGCGGACCGGACATCGATGCCTCTTCGGGCGCCCCTGATGCCGTTCGTGCGCGCCCGAGCGTGTTCGATCTCACGGTCGCACCACCCACGTTGCCGGCCTCCGAGCCTGCCCCGCCCAGGGCGTTCGATCGCAACGCCGAAGCCACCCCGAACAGCCGCGTCAGCTCGCGGGTGCCTCACCGCCCGGTGTACCGGTCCGACTCCGAACGGGCGCGAAGCGTGTACCGCCGCGCCAACCCGTGGTACCGACGCCTCGCCCGCGGTGTCACCGCACTGTCCCTCGTCGTCATCGTCGGCGGCGCGATGTACTTCGGCGCCCGCGAGCTGCAGGATTACCTGTCGCGCGATCGCCTCCCCGGTATCGGCGCCGAGCTCCCCGTCATCCGGTCGAGCACCTTCCTCGTGACGTCGGGTGGTCCGTCGCCTGCTGTCGACGGCACGATCACGATCGACGAGGTCACGCAGGCGTTCCAGTTCACCGGCAGCACCGGGGGCCCGCAGGCGGGGCTGACGATCGCCAGCGTCGACGGCGGCGACGTGCTCGTCACGCGTGACGGGGCCGCCTGGAGCACGCCCGCCCCCGACGACCCGGCCGTGTCGAGCGTTCGCACGATCATCCCGTATCTCGCTGCCGTCGACGGCGCCGACGACGTGCTGTCCAACCGGTTGCGACCGTTCGTCGACCTCGAACGCCAGGAGACCGAGGGCGTGGGCCCGAACGCCGTCGAGCGATACGAGATGTTCGTCGACACCGTCGGCTTCAGCGACAGCAACCCGCTGCTCTGGACGTCGTTCGGCCAGCAGACGATCCCGTCCGTCGATCGTGCGGAAGCCGTGCCGGTCACCATGTGGCTCGACCAGGACGACGTGATGGTTCGCCTGCGCGCCGCCACAGCGGGCTGGACGTGGGAGCGTCTCGAGTACTCCGACCAGGCGTTCGAGCCGGCCACCGGCCCCTGACGGCCCCTGACCGGCCCCGGCGAGGTCGGTCAGATCACCTCGAGCGCGGCTCCGTCGAAGAGCGGCGTGATGCCGAAGTGCTCGATGTCGGCGTTCATCTCGCTCTCCGTCGGCGGTGAGAGCGGAGCGTTCGCCGCGTCGAGCAGGAGTGGGAGCAGGGTGGCGTCGCTCGTCGTGTTGAGGAACAGATCGTCCTGGCCGAGCACGTGGTGGACCGCACGCAAGACAGCTCCCGGATCGGTCAGGGGCTCGTACCAGCTGAAGCGCGGACGATCGTCGTCGGGCTGCCAGCGGCCACGCGCGATCGACTTGATCGTCTGGACGGCAACCCCCCTCGACGCGCACAGCTCGCGCAGGCGCTCGACGTCGGTCCGGTAGGCAGCGTCGCACAGCAGGGCGTGGTTGTACGGGAACAGCACGCTGTCGAAGTCGAAGCGGTCGAGGCTGCGCAGATGCATTCCGGGGATGCGCACACCGTGGCCGGTCACGCCGATGAACCGGACGAGCCCTTCGTCGCGAGCACGCACGAGCGCCTCGACGGCGCCGCCCGGCGCGAACGCGACCTCCCACTCGTCGGCCTCGACCAGGTTGTGCAGTTGGATGAGGTCGACCGAACCGACGCCCATCCGCACGAGCGATCGCTCGAGCTCGGCGCGAGCGGCGTCGCCCGTGCGCTCGCCCGTCTTCGTGGCGAGGAAGTAGCGCTCACGACGCGTGGCCAGGAACCCTCGGAGCAGATCCTCCGACGTGCCGTACGACGCGGCGGTGTCGATGTGGTTGATGCCCGCTGCCTCGACCATGGCGAGCGTCTGGTCGGCGCGCTCCTGGGACATCGAACCGATGCCGGCGGCGCCGAAGACGAGCCGGGTCGACTGGTGGCCGGTACGGCCGAACTGAGCGAGCGGGAGCATGCGTCAGAACGTACCCATCGACCCACCGCCCGAACATCTTCTGCACCGTGCGTGGCTCTCATGTGACGTGGAGCGATCAGAATTGGAATGCATAACGCAGTCCGGACAGGATTTTACGCTCTCTTGACTCACGCAACCCGTGCGCTCTACACTCCAGAACTCCGTGTCCGCCCACGACGAACCGAACCCACCCATGGCCAATCGATCGAGCGTGTTCCCGCTCGTGTGCAACTTCGCACCCGCGCGTCACGAGGATGCGCGACCCGAGTCGCAGATCGGCGAGTGCTGATGGACGGCACGATGTCGGGTCCGTTCTCGCCGGTGTCGCTGAGCGACGCGGTGGCCCACACCCTGCTCGACTGCGTCGACGACGCAATCATCGTGCTCGGCGACGGACTCGACATCCGCTACGCCAACCAGGCCGCGCTGATCCTGACGGCGACACCGGACGGCTCACCTGCCGACCTCGGCGGCATCGCCACACGATTGGTCCACCCTGACGACATCGACGCCGCGCTCACCGCGCTCGAACGTGTCCGTTCCGATGGCCATGCGTCAGCGCGTGTGCGGCTTCAGCTGCCGAACGGTGAGCTGCCCGTCGAGGTCTCCCTCACCGACCATCTGAGCACGCCCGGCGTGTGCGGGATCGTGGTCTGCTTCCGCAACCTGGTGCACGAGGAGGCGCTCCGGGCGAGCCTCGAACGCCAACGGCTCCTCGACCAGAGCGTGAAGGCGGCGCTCACCGACGAGCTCACCGGGCTGCCCAACCGGCGGCTCTTCCTCGAACGGCTCCAGGAGTCACTGCATCTCGGGAGCGGAGACATCGCCGTCTTCTTCGTCGACCTCGACGACTTCAAGGCGATCAACGACGCGCTCGGACACACCGCCGGTGACGCGATGCTGCGCTCGACGACGAGCAGGCTGCTGAACGTCTGCCCCGCCCCCGATCAGTGGGGCCGCATCGGCGGTGACGAGTTCGTGCTGTTCGTCGACGGGTGCGACCACGAGCGGGCTGCGCTCATGGCGCAACAGCTCTGTGACTCGTTGCGCCAGCCGATCGTGCTCGGCGGCCGTCCGTGTTACACCTCGGCCTCGGTCGGCGTCGCGCTGATCGAGCGCGGCTCGTTCGTGAACGCCGATGAGGCGGTTCGTCGCGCCGACATCGCCATGTACGAGGGCAAGCGCGTCGTGCGCGGATCGGTCACCTCGTTCCGCCCCGAGATGGAGCAGCGCGTCGTCGTGCGCACCGAGCTCGAAGGGCAGCTGCGGCGCTCGCTGATCGGCTCGGGCCCCTCGGTGGTGTTCCAGCCGATCGTCGATCTGCGCACCGGCGACACGTATGCCGTCGAGACGCTCGCTCGTTGGCACAGCCCGACGCAGGGCCCGATCGGCCCTGACCGGTTCGTCGCCATGGCCGAACACATGGGCATCATCGATCAGCTCGACCGGCACGTCCTGCGCAAGGCATGTCGCGAGATCGCAGATCAGCGCGATCCGTCGACGGGCCGGCTCATCAGCGTCACGGTCAACATCTCGACCATCCACCTCACCAACGACGACTTCGCACGGGCGACGCTCCAGATCGTCGAGACCGCGAACTTCGACCCCGCTCGGGTGGTACTCGAGGTCACCGAGTCGATCGGTGTCGAGTACGACGACTCGCTCGGCGAACAGCTCGACACCCTCCGACGTGAAGGCGTGCGCATCGCCCTCGACGACTTCGGGACCGGCCACTCGTCGCTCGCTCAGCTCGAGACGCTCGCCGTCGACTACCTGAAAGTCGATCGCACGTTCCTCGCCGGACTGTTCGATTCGAACCGCCGCCTGCGATATCTCGAGACGATCGTCAACATGGCGGACGCGCTCGAGCTCGGGCTCGTGTTCGAGGGGATCGAGACCGTCGAGCAGGCAAAGGCGTTGCTCGATCTCGGCGTCACACACGGGCAGGGCTACCTGATGGCGGCTCCGGTGCGAGCCGACGAGCTCGACGCCCGGATGACCCGCGCCGGCGACGTGATCCGCTCGCTCGGCACCGCCTGACGCAGCGCCGCGCGGGCCGGCCCCGGTACGGTGCGAGTTCATGGGGACTCCGACGTTGCCGGACGGTTGGGTGGTGGTGGTCAAGCGTGAGTGCGAGACCTGCCGCATGGTGGTACCGGTGCTCGGCGAGCTCGACGCCGCAGGAACGCTCACCGTGTACACCCAGGACGACCCGGACTTCCCGGATGATCCGTCGGCCCTCCACGACCACGACCTCGCGATCAGCTGGCACCACGAGATCGAGACGGTGCCCACGTTGATCCGCATCGACGACGGCGTCGAGGTGGCCCGAACCGTCGGGTGGCTGCGCACCGAGTGGGAGGCGATCACCGAGGTGACCGGGCTCGGTGTCGACCTGCCACCGATGCGGCCGGGCTGCGGCTCGATGAGCGTCGACCCCGACCTCGTCGACGAACTGCGGGTGCGCCACGGCGCCAGCATCCTGCGGTCACGGCGCATCGAGATCGCCGACGCCGAGGACGAGTTCGAGCTGATGTACCAGCGCGGCTGGACCGACGGGCTCCCAGTGGTGCCACCCACCGAGGAGCGCGTGCTACGGATGCTCACCGGCACCGGCCGCGCCCCCGACGAGGTCGTCGCCACCGTGCCACCCGACCTCGTCGACGTCACCGTCGAGAAGGTGGCGGTGGCCGCGGTGATGGCGGGCTGCCTGCCCGAGCACCTCCCGTGGGTGCTCACCGCGGTCGAGGCGGTCTGCAACGACGAGTTCAACATGCACGGCCTGCTCGCCACCACGATGCCGGTCGGCCCGGTGCTCGTGTGCAGCGGGCCCGGCACCCGGATGATCGGCATGAACTCGGGCGTCAACGCCCTCGGGCAGGGCACCCGCGCCAACGCCACGATCGGCCGCGCGCTGCAACTGGTCGTGCGCAACGTCGGCGGGGGCCGGCCCGGCGAGGTCGACCGGGCCACGCACGGCAACCCCGGCAAGCTGTCGTTCTGCTTCGCCGAGGCCGACGACACCTCACCGATCGGCACGCTCGCGTCGCAGTTCGGGGTGCCGGAGGGCACCGATGCGATCACGGTGTTCGCCGGCGAGGGTCCGAAGTGCATC
>JALHOG010000024.1:44916-68429 GCA_022843125.1 Ilumatobacteraceae bacterium | reverse complement strand
CGACGTGGTCGCGCAACCAGACGACCTTGCCGTCGGGGCGCACGTAGCGGTACGGCGCACCGAGCACGTCGAGTTGGTCGCTCTCGGTCCAGTGGAGGCGGTGGTCCCCCGGGTGGATCTGCTCGACGAATCGACCCTCGACGATCTCGGCCCGGGGCCGTCCGAGCAGTGTCTCCACCCGGCCTACGACCGCCAAGAGTTCGCCGCTCGCGGCGTCGGCTTCCCACACCATCATCGGCAGGCTCTCGACAGCGGCGCGCATGCGCGATGACGCGCGGCGCTCTCCGGCGCGCACCCGTCTCGATCCGGTCACCAGTACGGGCATGAACACCGCGAACATGAACAGTGCCGGGATCTCCTCGGTCAGACCGTTCCACCAGGCGGCGACCGACATCGTGGCGAGCGCAGTGACGGAGTTGATCGCGATCCACCTCGTCCGCTGATACGACATGCTCGCGGCGATCGTCAACGACTGGAAGACCAGCGCCGTGGTCCAGACCGCCGGCTCGAACAGGGCGCACACCCCACCCGTCGCCACGGCGATCAGCTCGAGCGGTCCGGCCGGGTTCGGCACCTGCGCGAACCGTCGCACGACGAAATGCGCCGGGACGACGATGAACCCGAGGATCGCTGCGATCACGAAGCGGTGATCACCCGCCTGTGGCACGAGCGCCGCTCCGACCGCGAGCGCCGACGCGACGAGGACCCGGCTCTGGAACTGCCGGTGGTCGAATCGGGCCTGGGCCCTGGTGGTGGCGCGCGAGTTCACAGGACGTCTGTTCTTCGGCACGTGGTCGGGCCTTGTTGAGCCCCGAAGACGAGGTCAGTCGGCGTCGCGCTGGTCGCGCAGGAACCGCTCGAACTGCTCGCCGAGGTCGTCGGCCGTGGGAATCGATGCTTCCGCACGGCGATCGTGGTCGTGTTCGAGCATCCGGACGTACATCTGGAGTTGCAGATCGCCGGCGACGACCTCGTCGTGGAGGCTCCGCCATCGGGCGATGTCGTCGGCGAGCTCGTCCGAGTCGGCCGGTACCGGCATGTTCAGCACGTGAGCGAGGTGCATCTGGAGCGCTGCGACCGCCTGGGGATGCTCGGCGTTCGTGAGGTAGTGCGGCACGCCGACGCGAAGCGAGATCGACGGGATCCCGGCGGCGCCGAGGTCGGACTGGATGACTCCCACCACACCGGTGACGCCCTGGTACGTGGGCTGACCGATGCCGAGGCGGCGCGCGAGCTCGGCGTCGGTGGTGCTGCCGGTCACCAGTGGGGTGCGGGTGTGCGGCACCCCCTCGGCGGCAGACCCCACGGTGACCACTGCCTCGCAACCGAGCCGCTCGACGACGTGGCGGATGCACGCCGAGTAGGTGCTCCACATCAGGTGCGGTTCGACACCGACGAGCACGACCAGATCGCGCCCGCCGACGCCGCGCACCAGCTCGACGGTGTTCTCCGGCCAGCGGATGACACGCAGATCGCCGTCGTCGAACTCGACCTGGGGCCGCTCCTGCGTGAAGTCGTAGAACGGATCTGGGTCGATCTCGCCGACGGTCACCGCCGCCTCGGCTGGAGCGAAGCGGTCGAGCGCCGTCGTGGCGGCCCCGGCGACGTCGAACAGGCCCGTGAGGGCGATCAGCATCACGGGCGACCGCAGCGGCTCGAGGTCATCGACCTCGAGCGACAACACTTCGTCGACGCGCACGATCCCAGTGTGTCAGTCGGCGAGTGCTTCGACGACGGCGTCGATGCACACGGTCAGCGCGGCGATGTCGGCGGGGTCGATCGCCGGGAACATTCCCACGCGCAACTGATTGCGCCCGAGCTTGCGGTAGCTGTCGGTGTCGAGGATGCCGTTCTCGCGCAGGGCGGTGCACACGTCGTCGGCCCGGATGGCGCCGTCGAGGTCGATCGTGGCGACGACCGACGAGCGCTTGGTTGCGTCGGCGACGAACGGCGAGGCCCACCCACGCGACTCGGCCCAGTCGTAGATCGTGCGAGCAGACTCGTCGCAGCGGGCGGCTGCCCACTCGAGTCCGCCGTGCTCGTTCATCCAGCCGATCTGCTCGTCGAGCATGATCAGCGTCGCGACGGCCGGGGTGTTGTACGTCTGGTCGGCGCGGCTGTTGGTGAGGGCGATACCGAGGTCGAGCGACGCTGGCCGCCAGCGATCGCTCGCAGCGATGCGCTCGATGCGTTCCGTCGCTGCAGGTGAGCAGGCGGCGATCCAGAGCCCGCCGTCGCTCGCGAAGCACTTCTGGGGCGCGAAGTAGTAGACGTCGACCTCGTCGGGGTCCCACCGGAGGCCGCCTGCAGCCGATGTGGCGTCGACGGCCACGATCGCTCCGGGATCGGCGCCGTGGGGCCGGCGGAGCTGCATCGCGACGCCGGTCGAGGTCTCGTTGTGCGTGAGCGCGTACAGGTCGATGCCGGCCTCGGCGACGGCGTCCGGATAGCTGCCGGTGGCGCTCTCGACGATCGACGGCGCACCGAGGTGCGGGGCCGCGCCGCTCGCCTCCGCGAACTTCGACGAGAACTCGCCGAACACCAGGTGCTGGCTGCGCTGCTCGATCAGCCCGAAGGTGGCGGCGTCCCAGAACACCGTGGATCCGCCGTTCCCGAGCACGATCTCCCACCCGTCGGGCAGCGAGAACAGGTCGCGCAGGCCGGCGCGCACCGAACCGACGAGCGACTTGACGGGCTGCTTGCGGTGGGATGTCCCCATCAGCGACGTCCCGCCGGCGACGATCGCAGCGATCTGCTCGGGCCGGACCTTCGACGGACCGCAACCGAACCGGCCGTCGATGGGGAGGATCGAGTCGGGGAGCTGGATCTGCTGAGGATCGATGCTGGTCGTCACGTCCGCCAAGCATGTCAGTTCGCTTCGACCGCGCCACACGAGATGGCTGACCTTTCGTTTACCGGTCACCGAATTCCGTGTGATTCCTGGCACGATGGGGCACCGTGAACAGAGTCTCCGCACGCCTCGCCGCCATCGCTCCCTCCGCCACCCTGGCCGTCGACGCCAAGGCGAAAGCGCTCAAGGCCCAGGGCGAGAACGTGATCGGATTCGGGGCCGGCGAGCCCGACTTCCCGACCCCGGCCCACATCGTCGAAGCCGCCGTCGCCGCCTGCCGCGACCCGAAGAATCACGTGTACACGCCCGCCGGCGGCCTGCCCGACCTCAAGGACGCGATCGCGGCGAAGACGAAGCGCGACTCGGGCTTCGAGTGCGAGGGTGGCCAGGTCCTCGTCACCAACGGCGGCAAGCACGCCGTGTTCACCGCCTTCGCGGTCCTGTGCGACCCGGGCGACGAGGTGATCTGCCCGGCGCCGTACTGGACCACGTACCCCGAGGCGATCACGCTGGCCGACGGTGTGCCGGTCGTGATCGCCACCGACGACGAGACCGACTTCAAGGTCACCGTCGATCAGCTCGAAGCGGCCCGCACCGACCGGACGAAGGCGGTCCTGTTCGTGAGCCCGGACAACCCGTCGGGTGCCGTGTACACGCCCGCCGAGACCAAGGCGATCGGTGAATGGGCCGTCGAGCACGGCATCTGGGTGATCACCGACGAGATCTACGAGCACCTCACCTACGGCCCGCACGAGTTCAGCTCGATCGCGACCCTCGTCCCCGATCTCCGCGACCAGTGCCTGATCCTCAACGGCGTCGCCAAGACCTACGCGATGACGGGCTGGCGAGTCGGCTGGATGATCGGCCCGAACGACGTGATCAAGGCGGCCACCAACTTCCAGAGCCATGCCACGTCGAACGTCTCGAACGTCGCCCAGCGCGCCGCGCTCGCTGCGGTCTCGGGCGGCCTCGACGACGTGGCGATGATGCGTTCGGCGTTCGAGCGCCGGGGCACCACGATGCACCGGATGCTGTCGGCGATCCCGGGCGTGTCGTGCATGGAACCGCAGGGCGCGTTCTACTGCTTCCCGAACGTGTCGGGTCTGCTCGGCAAGAGCATCGCCGGTTCGGTCGCAGCGACCACGCTCGAGCTGGCCGACCTCGTGCTCGACAAGGCGAAGGTCGCGTTCGTGCCGGGCGAGGCGTTCGGCGCGCCCGGCTACGCCCGGTTCAGCTTCGCGCTCGGCGACGCCGATCTCGAAGAGGGCATCCGCCGCTTCGCCGAGCTCGTCAGCTGATCAGCGGTCAGGCGACGCTCTCGGTGATCACGACCCGGTTGCGGCCCGCCGACTTCGCCTCGTAGAGCGCACTGTCCGCGAGCTGGAGCGCGGCCTCGGGCGCCCCGTGCTCGACGAGGGCGACACCCAGCGAGACGGTCAGGGTGCCGCTCGGCTGCTCGGCGCTCCCCGGCAGGTCGATCCGTTCCACTTCGGCACGGACGCGCTCGGCGACGTGCTCGGCTTCCCGACGGTCGATGTCGGACAGGACGAGCGTGAACTCCTCGCCGCCGTACCGGTACACGCGGTCACGCGGCCGGACCGCGCGCAGGATCGCCGCCGCGACCGCACGGAGCGCGTCGTCGCCGGCCGTGTGGCCGTTGCGATCGTTGAAGTGCTTGAAGTGGTCGACGTCGATCATCGCCAATGCGGTGGTGCGACCAGTCGCGGCCGCCGCGAGCGCAGCGAGGTCCTCGTCGAGCCGGCGACGGTTCGCCAGGCCGGTGAGCGCGTCGATGCGGCTGAGGGCGGTCGCGTCACCGTGCCGGGATGCGGCGCCACGGGCTGAGGCAACGATCGGAGCGAGCCGGTTGATCGCTGCCTCGTCAGCGTCGGTGAACGGCGCGGAGTCGGGGCGGACCAGGAACAGGATCGCCGTCACCCGCCCGCTGCCGATCACCGGGACGGCCAGCAACGAGGCGGGCAGCGAGGTGACGGCCGGCTCATCGTGGGCGATGCGACGCACCGACTGACCGGTGTCGGCCACTCGCGAGAGCAGGCCGCCGGTCAACGTCTGGACGGCGAGCACGTCGCCCGATGTCGCCATGGCGGTCAGTCCGAACTCGCTCACGTCGATGAACGCCCCGTGCCGCGCGTGGACCATCTGCATCGCTTCGGCGATCGCGATCCTGGCGATCTCCTCCTCGTCGAGCGCTCCTGCCATGCGCCGGGCGGCATCGGAGAGTTGATCGAACAGTTGCTCCTGCATCGCCGACCTGCCGCCAGGGTTCGGTAGCGGGCGACGCCGCACGAGCGCCCAGGCGCCGGCAGCGAGGACGCCGAGGCTGAGTGCGATGGCGATGATCGGTCCGGTCTCGTTCGACGCCTCGGCGGGCGGCGCGGTGATGCCCGGCGCGGTGACGGCCGGCGCGCTGATCGGCGTTGCGGGTGTCGGCATGCCCAGCGTGAGCTGCCCGCGAGCACGGACATAGATTCCCGGGTCGATGGTGATCGGGCGATCGTCCGCGATCGCGTCGAGGTCGGCCTGGCCGAGCGGGCCGACCGTGCGCTGGATCTCCGGGGTCACCGGAACGTCGGCAAGGTCGAGCTGGCGGAGCGCTTCGGCGCCGCTGGCGTCGGCGTCGACGACCCACTCCAGCAGGCCGTCGCGGTCCAGACCGGTCACGAACTCCGCCCACTCGGCGTGGACGTCGAGCAGGACATCGGGCACCTCGGGGCCGAACGCATCGAGCTCGACGAGGGCGAGGATCTCGGAGTCGAGCTCGATCTGGGCTTCGATGACGAGGTCGTCGATGGTCGGTCGGGGGCCGGCGGCGGCCGGAGCTGCCCAGGCGCAGGCGACCGCAACGACCGCCGCAGCGGCGGCGACACGGGGGCGGGGACGGTTCATCGGTGGTTCATCGGCACGCGGCTGCCCTACCGTGAGCCCGGCTGCCGAGCTGCTTCATGTGGCAGAAACATGGGCCTGGGAGACTGGGGCCCATGCGAGTCGATGCGAACTTCTACGGCGGCGTGCCGATGCCCGATGCGGGCAGGGCGGGGCCGCTGCCGGTCGACCGCCGGTACGACACGCCCGACTTCGTCGCCTGCTACGACAACCTCACGCACTGGGCCCGCACGATGGACCGCCTCGGCTACGACACGATGTGGCTGACCGAGCACCACTTCCAGTACGAGGGGTACGAGGTCACGCCCAACCTCATCCTGTTCGGGCTGCACCTGGCCAAGGAGACCGAGCGACTGCGGTTCGGGCAGATGTTCAACGTGGTGCCCCAGTGGCATCCGCTGCGGCTCGCCGAGGACGCAGCGATGATGCAGATCCTCACGGGCAACCGGATGCAGTTCGGTGTCGGCCGTGGCACGGTGCCACGCGAAGCCCAGTCGCTGGGCGGTGTGGTGGCCTCTGGCGACAACGAGATGTCCGCCGAGCTCGACCGGATCAACCGGGAGTTGTTCGAGGAGTCGATGGAGATCATCAAGGCCGCCTGGTGGAACGAGCGGTTCTCGTTCAGCGGCAAGCACTTCACGCTCCCGCCGCCCGGCATCCCCGACCGCGGGTCCACTGTGAAGGACCTCACCCTGATCCCGAAGCCGATCGCGCCGATCGACATCTGGCAGGCGGTCACGTCACCGCCGACGCTCGAGTACTGCGCACGGGTGCGGCACCACGCGGTCATCCCGGCTCGCGGTCCCGAGCGGACCAAGCGGTGGTGGGACGAGTTCGGTGAGCAGGCGGCCGCCAATGGCTGGGACGTCGGTCGCGGCAGCGCCCGATGCCTGGCGATCAACGTCCATGTGGGGCACACCACCGAGTCGGCGCGGCGGACGGCCCGCGATCCGCACGACGAGTGGATCAAGTTCCTGTCGCCGTACGGCAGGTTCCGCGAGTACGCGATGCCGGACGGGTCACCCACCCCGTTCGATCACCAGCCGCACCTGGAGGACTCGATCGACCAGCGCGTCATGGCGATCGGATCGGTCGAAGAGGTCGCCGACGTGCTCGGCACCTACGTCGACGTGCTCGGCTGCGAGCACCTCGTGTTCTTCTTCGACATGCCGGGCCTGTCGCGCGAGCAGATGGACGAGCAGCTCGAGCTGACCGCGACAGAGGTGCTGCCCCGCCTCGGTGTCACCGTCACCTGACCGGCGCCGCGGCGACCACCGCATCGATCTCCACGAGTTGACCGATGTGGCCGAGGAGATGGATGCCGAGCAGCGTGGCAGGCGGCACCTCGCCGCCGAACCACGCGACGACGCCGCGCCAGGCGTCGGTGAGGTGCTGCTGGTCACCGACGACGTAGATCGTCAGCCGGCGCGCGTCCGCGAGCGCGAATCCGTTGACCTCGAGCACCGTGCGCAGGTTGTCGAGGCAGGCGCCGGCCTGCTGTGCAGGATCGCCTGGGCCGACGAGCGTGCCCGAGGCATCGTGCGGGACCTGTCCGGCGACGAACAGCTGGTCACCCACGTGGTCGGCGTAGCGGTAGCCCGGCGTCCGGGCGAGGCCGGCGGCGATCTCGTCGTCGTTCACCGTCCGGACCGTACCGCGGAGCCGGGTCGGGAGCCGTTGGTGTTCCCGTGGCAACATCGACGGCGTGAGCCTCACCACCTATCGCATCACCCGTGACGGCGCATCGCGCCTGCTGTTCCTCCTCCACGGGTGGAGCGCCGAGCAGCACCACCTCGCGGCGTACGTGCCGCTCGTCGACCCCGACGAGCGGTTCACGGCGATCTGCCCGCGGGCGTTGCACGACCTGCCCGAGGGCGACGGTGCGTCGTGGTACGACCGTACGGCCGACGGGCCCGTCCCAGGGTCGTTCCACGCCGCGGTCGACGCCCTTGCGAGCTTCATCGACGCGGAGGCGTCGGCCGCCGGGGTCCCCCTCGATCGGTGCGTGGTCGGCGGGTTCTCCCAGGGCGGCTTCCTGGCGGTGGCACGCGCGGGCGGGTAAGCCGCGCCGCGCTACGCCGGTGTGTGGGCGATGTGCTGCGCGCTGCCCGAAGTGACAGGGCTCGAGCTCGACTTCGCCCCCGGCGCCGGGACCCCGGCACTCATCCAGGTCGGCGAACGCGATCAGATCATCACCCCCGACCGTGGGCGCGCCGCCGCGGCCGCGCTCGCCGCCGCCGGCTGGCACGTCACCGAGCGCGGCTACGACATGGCCCACTCCCAGACGATCGAGATGATGATCGACGCAAGGGGCTGGCTCGCCGCGATCGCGTGATCCGCTGTGACGGATCGGGTCAGACCAACTCCGTCACAGCTCGGTCGAATACCGTCGCTTGGGTTCGGGGTGGTGTGCTTCGATGGCACCATGCGGTGGATCGTTCGTGTCGGAGCTGTCGGGTGCGTTGCGGTGATCAGCGCGTGTGGCGGAGGGTCGGATGTCGTCACGTCCAGCCCGACTCAGGCTCCCGCCACCGAGTCCGTTCCCGAGCTGCCGATCGGGCCCGACTGTGGGGCGCTCACGGCCACGATGGTGGAGGAGACCCTCGGGATCGGGGTGGTCGTCGCCGCGTCGCCGACCGTCATCGAGGACACGACCCTGCTCCCGGATGGCGTGCTTCGCTCCACCAACTGCGGGTTCGACGGAACCGACCTCGGAGGCCTCGTGAACGTCCTGGTGAGCGAGTTCCCGGATCAGGCCGCGGCGGTCGCCGCCTTCGACCTCACCGCAGAGACGGCCATCGGTCCGATCGACGGGATCGGCGACCGAACCGTCGTGCTGGGCGACGACGGTTCCTGGCAGATCGCGACACTCTCGGGTGACCGTGTGCTGATCGTCACCGCATTCCCGATCGGCGATGACCCGGCCCCGACCGAGGATCAGATCACGACGCTGCTCAGGCTCGCCGTCGACGCGTTCGGCTGACCAGGGCTCACGCCCCGCTCGTACCCGCACGCCGGGGCACGCGCACGTGACGGATTGGGTCAGACCAACTCCGTCACGGCTCGAGCCGTGACGGAGTTGGTCTGACCCAATCCGTCACACGGGTTCGACGGTGACGGGGACGCCGTTGAGAGCGATGTTGCCGCTCACGGGGTCGGCGAAGGCATCGTCGGTGAGCACGTTGGTGTTCACGCCGCGGTACTCCTGAGCCACGCGGAGCCGCACACCGGGGAGGTTCTGGCCGAAGCCGTGGGGGATGCTGACCACGCCGGGGCGGATGCCGTCGGTGACCTCGACGTCGATCGCGACCTCGCCCACGCGTGAGCGCACACGCGCTGGAGCACCATCGGTGAGGCCGAGCCGTTCGGCGTCGTCGGGGTGGACCTGGAGGGTGCACCGGTTGCGACCTTTCACGAGCACGCGCACGTTGTGCATCCACGAGTTGTTCGAGCGCACGTGGCGCCGGCCGACCAGCACGAGCGAGCTCGCCCAGTCGCGGTCGAGCGACTGGTCGAGCCGGGCGAGGTCGTCGCGCATGAGGTCGGGCAGCGCCTCGATCTTCCCGCTCGGTGTGCGCAGCAGGTCGGGGATGCGATCGGGCTGCAGCGGGCCGAGGTCGACCCCGTGCGGGTTCGCCTCGAGCTCGGTGAGCGTCAGGCCGTACGGGCCGGTGCGCAGCATCAGATCGAGCACCCGCTCGGGGCCGCGGCGGTCGGCCACCTCGGCGAGCAGCTCGTCGCCCGCGGCGCCGGCGACGCTCGCCGCGACCATGTCGTCGAGCGGGCCGATATCGGCCTGTGCTCCCATCCCGGAGACGATCGCGGTGAGGCGCAGCAGGATCTCCCACTCGTTCATCGCGACGCCGTGGTCGTCGGTGTCGAGCGGGAGGACGGCGGGGGAGTAGTTGGCGACGTTGTGGACGGCGAAGTTCAGAAGCGCGAGGTCGTAGTGCGACTTCTGCAGCGCCGACGGCGGCGGGAGGATGACGTCGGCGTGGCGTGTGGTCTCGTTGATGTACGGGTCGACGCACACCATGCACTCGAGCGACGCGAGGGCGGCGTCGAGCCGGTTGGCGTTGGGGTTGGACGAGACCGGGTTGCCGGCGACCGTGACGAGGGCGCGGACCTGGCCGTCACCGGGCGTTTCGATCTCCTCGGGGAGCGCTGCGACGGAGAACTCGCCGAACGACTCCGGGTGCTTGCCGACCCGGCTCACGACGCGCCCGAACCGGGTGCCGCGCCCGCTCCCGGGCGTGCCCTTCGTCGACGGCTGGCCGGTTGCCCCCATCGGGAACATCGCGCCGCCGCGCCGGTCGAGATTGCCCGAGAGCAGGTTGACGACGTCGACCAACCATGAGGCGAGCGTGCCGAACTCCTGGGTGCACGTGCCGATCCGGCCGTAGACGGCAGCCGTGGGAGCGGACGCAAGGTCGTGGGCGAGGGAACGGATCGCAGCCGCCTCGATGCCGCAGACCGGCGCCACGGTCTCGGGCGTGTACGGCTGGAGCAGCGCCGGCAGCTCGTCGAGCCCGTTCGTGTGCTCAGCGAGCCGGCCCGGTGCAGCGAGCCCATCGGCGAGCAGCACGTTCGCGATCGCTGCCAGCAGGTGGGCGTCGGTGCCCGGGCGGATGGCGAGGTGGCGGTCGGCCTTGACGGCGGTCTCGCTGCGGCGGGGGTCGACCACGACGATCGTCCCGCCTCGAGCCTGGATCGCCTCGAGCCGACCGGGGAAGTCGGGCGCGGTGCAGAGCGAGCCGTTCGACGCGTACGGGTTGGCGCCGAGCATCAGCAGGAAGTCGGTGTGGTCGAGGTCGGGGACGGGCACCGCGACCGACCCGAACATCATCGCCGCCGACATCTCCTTCGGTCGCTGGTCGACCGTCGACGCCGAGAACCGGTTCCTGGTCCCCAGGGCGGTGATCAGCGCCCGGTTGTAGATCATCGGGCCGATGCTGTGCGCGCCCGGGTTGCCGAGGTAGATCGCGCACGCGTCGCGTCCGTGCTCGTCGAGGATCGGCATGAGGCGCGCCTCGACCTCGGCGAACGCCTCGTCCCACCCGACCTCGACGAACACCCCGTCGCGCTTGACGACCGGGTGTCGCAACCGGTCGGGATCGTCGTGGAGGTGGCCGAGGGTCGACCCCTTCGGGCAGATGAACCCGCGCGAGAACACGTCGTCGCGATCGCCGCGGATGCGCTGAACGGTGTCGGCCGAACCTGGGGGAGCGAGCGTGATCTCGAGCCCGCAGCCGGCCTCACACAGCGGGCAGGTGCGATACGCGGTTCGGCTGTCGTCGGCCATGCGCCATGTTGTCACCGGCCACCACCCTGCGTGTGACCCGGGGGGTGATGGACGTCAGCCGCCGGCGGCAGCGCTCGACATCAGGCCGGTCGCCCACACGAGGGCGCGCTGGTGGGCGTCGAGCACGCAGGCCGGCATGTCGGTGTCGGGGGTGCCGGCGCCTTCGAGCGCGATCACCTGGTCGAGGACCTCGCGCAGCTCGTTCGACTCGCCGAGGAGGCAGGCGCGGATCTCGTCGCTGAGCGACAGGTCACGGAGCACCCGTTCCATCGTCGCTCCCGTGATCACGTCGAGCAGCGACAGCATCCCCACCGCGTAGTACGAGCTCGGGTTCGGGCGCTGGTAGAAGCGGGCCACGTTCTCGCATGCCTTGGCCCGCCAGAGGGCGAGCCCGAGCAGCTCGGACGGCTGGTCCTGGATCGAAGCCATCAGCGTCAGGCTCGTCCAGCTGCGCAGGGTGTCGCGACCGAGCAGGATCGCGGCACGTTCGATCGAGTCGATGGAGTTGGTGACGCCCGTCGCTGCGGAGTTCACGTATCGCAACGTCTTCACCGACATCGACACGTCTTGGGTGAGCACCGACACGATCTCCTCGGTCGACGCATCCGGGTCGTTCACTCGGGCGAGCAACTGGAGCAGCATGATCCGGCTCGGCGGCACGGTCTGGATCGACACCGTCTTCGGCTTCGCGAAGAAGTAGCCCTGGAAGAAGTCGGCGCCGGCGAGCTCCGCATCGCGATGCTCGAGATGGTTCTCGATCCGCTCCACCACCACCTGCCGCCCGGCCCGGTGATCCTCCGCGATGCGACGACGGAGCTTCAGGCCCTGAATCTGGCCGTAGTCGTACTTCACGA
Organism: Ilumatobacteraceae bacterium; assembly: GCA_022843125.1. Taxonomy (GTDB): domain Bacteria; phylum Actinomycetota; class Acidimicrobiia; order Acidimicrobiales; family Ilumatobacteraceae; genus Ilumatobacter. The sequence continues at coordinate 56,518 of JALHOG010000024.1, read as the reverse complement.
GCTGCACGAGTGGGAGCACGGGTTCGAACATCGGCGCGTAGATGAAGTCGTCCATCGCGAGGGTGTAGCCCTGCTCCGCGAGGCGAGTCAGGCCGGCGACCACCTCCGGGGTCGGCGGGACGGACTCGAGCACCTCGAGCACCACCCGGTCGGGCGGGAGCGCCGCAAGGAGGTGGGGGTGCACGATGAAGTGCTCGGTGATGTTGACGAACGCCCGCTTGGAACCGACGAGGTTGTTGAGTCCGATCTCGGTCACCGCGTTCACCAGCACCTGAGCGGTTGCCGTCCCCCCGTCGACCACGTCGGCGGTCGCGGTGTTGCCGTTGCCTCGGAACAGCAACTCGTACGCCACGGTCTCGAGCCCGCGGTCGAAGATCGGCTGTCGACCGACGAAGAGCGTGACGGACACGGATGGCGGGAGTGTGATGGGCATCGGTGGGGCTGCTCGGGTGTGAGGGGCGTGACCAGCTCGGTCGAGCCCGACCGTGCGCAGGACCGACCCCGCACGCAAGCAGGTCAGCCGTCGCGCAGCGCGGCGACCGTGCGGCCCGCACCCCAATCGTTTCGCTCGAGCGCGAGCAGGATCGCAGCCACGTTGCGGTCGCGGATCCGCTCCAGCTCGCGGACGTCGTAGGCGCCCGATTGGGCGTCGCTCTGGGTGGCGATCGTGTCGATCAGCTCGTCGGTGAGTTCGGGCGTGTCCATCAGCTTCGTCCACGGCCAACTGAGGCATTCGCCGAACTGGCCGATGAAGTGGCGCATGCCGCCGAGACCGCCGGCGATGCGGTAGGTCTCGAACAAGCCCATCTGCGCCCAGCGGAGGCCGAACCCGTAGCGGATCGCGTCGTCGATCTCCTCGGTCGTGGCGATGCCGTCGTTCACGAGCCAGAGCGCTTCGCGCCACACGGCTTCCAGCAACCGGTCGGCGATGTGGGCGTCGATCTCGGCGCGCACACGCAACGGGTGCATGCCGAGCGCCGTGTACAGCGCCATTGCCCGGTCGGTGAGCGCCGGGTCGGTGCGCTCGCCGGCGACGATCTCGACCAGCGGGAGCAGATACACCGGGTTGAACGGGTGGGCGACGACGAGCCGTTCCGGATGCGCGAGCGGCTCGGCGAGCACCGAGGGCTTGAAGCCCGAGGTGGACGACGCGATGATCGCAGTGGGGTTGGCAGCGTCGATCGCGAGCAGCGTCGAGTGTTTGAGGTCGAGCCGCTCAGGAACGCTCTCGACGACGAGCCCGACGCCGTCGGCCGAGCAGGCGGCTTCGATCGAGTCGCACATCGTGAGCGCGCCGATCTCGTCGGCGGCTGGCTCGAGGCCGAGTTCGCGCCATGCGAGCAGAGCGTTTTCGTACACCTCGGCCAGCACCTGGCCGGCCTGCGGCGACGGGTCGTAGGCGTGCACGTCGACGCCGCGCAGGCGTAGCCGGGCCACCCAGCCGGCGCCGATGACGCCACAGCCGATCGCGGCTGCGATGGTGATGTCGGGACGCTCGGCCACGGTCATCCGTGCTTCGTGAGCTGGAGGTGGTCACGAACCTCGGCCGGCCCCTGGACCGAGTAGCCGATGCGGTCGAGGATCTCGACGGCGCGGGTGACCAGGTCGGCATTCGATGCCATCTGGCCGCGGCCGAGGTACAGGTTGTCCTCGAGACCGACCCGGATGTTGCCCCCGGCGATCGCCGAGAGCGCGACGTACTCCATCTGGCGGCGGCCGAGCGAGAACGCGCTCCACGTCCACGAGTCGGGCACGTTGTTGACCATCGCCATGAACGTGTTGATGTCGGGCGGAGCGCCCCACGGCACACCCATGCAGAGCTGGATCATCGCCGGCTCGTCGATCAGGCCTTCGGCGGCGAGCGCCTTGGCCTGCCAGAGGTGCCCGGTGTCGAACGCCTCGATCTCCGGCCGAACGCCGAGCGCCTGGATCTGGCGCGCCATCTCCTTCAGCGTCGCCGTCGAGTTGGTCATGATGTAGTCGCCCTCGCCGAAGTTCATCGTGCCGCAGTCGAGCGTGCAGATCTCGGGGCGGAGGCGCTTGACGTGCTCGAGTCGCTCGGTGGCGCCCGCCATGTCGGTGCCGTCGTCGGCCGGCGGCAGCGGTTGCTCGACCGAGCCGAACGTGAGGTCACCGCCCATGCCGGCGGTGAGGTTGAGCACCACGTCGACATCGCTGTTACGGACCTGCTCGACGACCTCGGCGTACAGATCGGGTTCGCGCGCACCCTTGCCGGTGAGCGGATCGCGCACGTGGATGTGGACCACGGCGGCGCCGGCTCGGGCGGCGGCGATGCATTCGGCGGCGATCTGGTCGGGTGTGACGGGGACCTTGTCGGACTTGCCGACCGTGTCGCCGGACCCGGTGACCGCGCAGGTGATGAACACTGATGGCATGGGGTGGGTTCGCTTTCTGGGCGTCGTCGGGTGGGTGGGTCAGGAGTGCATGCCGCGACGCAGGACGCGCAGCCGGGAGTAGAGGTCGTCGTGATCGGCGTAGGTGCCCCGCAGATGGCGTGAGCCGGCCGACTCGAACGCGTCGCGCCCGTGCAGGATGCGGCGGTTGTCGAACCCGACGAGGTCGCCCGGGCGGAACGGGTAGACGAGCTGGAACCGCGGGTCGCGAGCCATCGTCGCGAACACCCGCATCGCCTCGTACGCACGGGGCATGTCGGCAGGGGCCATGTGCGGCGCCGACCGGACGGGATAGAAGGCGCGCAGGGTGAGCGGTTGATGGCGCGAGCCGTGGTCGATCATCGGGCCCACCCAACGGTGCTCGGCGTCCTTGGCCCGGTTGCAGAACACCCAGTCGAGCGTGGTGAGCGCCTCGTACGCGTCGGGATGTTCCTCGCGGATGGCCTCGGCGACGGCCCAGCCGTCGCTCATGCGTGACCATCCGCCCTGCACGGTGTTCTCGATGCAGTGGAGGAACTGGAAACCGGGCGGCACCTCACGCGTGGGCAGGTCGGTGTGCTGACCGAGATCGAGCCCGGTGTACGCGGTCGAGTCGGGATCGGGCTTGGCCTGGACGCTCCAGACGAGCCCGAAGTTGGTGTCTCGGATCGGGCCGACGTGGCCGACGAGCCGTCCGACGAAGTCGGGGTCGGTCGGCGTGTTCGTGAGTCGGCACAGCCCGTATCGCACGAGGGTGGCGAGCCATTCCTCGAGCACCGCGTCATCGTCGAGGATGTTCGATCCGTCGAGCGTCGGCGGCTCGCTGAAATCGGACCCGGTCCACATGACGGGTTCGGGGAGGACGGCGGCGGGGAGGTGTCGGCCCTCGGCGACATGGCGCAGCCATCCCGGGTGCACCCTGCTGCGGCGGCCGTCTGCCCAGTCGAGCACGAGGGCCCCGTCGGCGTCGACGGAAGCAGCGGTGATCGAGTCGGGTGCGGGCAGGTCGCGGGGTTCGAGCGTCGACTCACGCGTGCGCGATTCGAGCCCGTAGCCCTCGGCATTCTCGGCGAGCCACAGCGAGTACGCCGGGAAGGTGGCCCCGTCGGGCCACGTGACGTCGATGAAGCCGTCGTCGCGTCGGGTCGCCGACGCGAGCGGCCGCCAGGCGTGGTCGATGAAGTCGGGGGTCAGCGGCCGGCCGGCGTGGACGGTGCTCGCATCGTCGATGGTCATCGTGCCCCCTTGGCGAGTTGCAGACGGTCTCGCTCGGGATGTCCCGTTGAGTAGGACGTCCCATCTGCTGTACGATCAGCCTATGAGCGACGCGAACGGTGGGTCAAGCGTTCCGTCGCGCTCCGCCGGATACGCCGAGGGCCCGGTCCACCGCGCCTTCGCCCTGCTGCAGCTGGTCGTCGCGGCCGGCGAGCCGATCGGCGTGCGCGAGCTCGGCCGTCGCGCCAACCTGTCGCGATCGACGACGTCGCGCACGCTCGGGATCCTCGCCGAGCTGGGGATGGTCGAACGCACCCCCGAGGGTGGCGCCAGGCCGGGCGCGGCCCTCGCCACCCTCGCTGGTCGGGCCGACCGCTCGCCGGCGGTACTGCGCGAGCGCTACCGGTCACTCGCCGCCGAGCTGCAACGCCGCTACGGCGAGAACGCTGCGGTCGGGGTCGATGACGGGGCCGGTTTCCTCTACCTCGCGAGCGCCAGGGTGCCGGCTGCAGTTCAGGTGGCCGACCCGATCGACGAGACGTTCCCGTTCCACCTCGTGGCGCCGGGGTTGATCGCCATGGCGTTCTGGCCCGACGATCGGCTCGCCGGTTACCTGGCGGCGCCGATCGCAGCGGCCACCGAGCGATCGGTCACTCGACCGGCAGCGGTCCGGCGCCGGTTGGCAGCGATTCGCCGCGCCGGGTACGCATGGACCGATCAGGAGCTCGACCTCGAGGTGAACGGCCTCGCCGCTCCGATCCACGACGCCGACGGGCACCTGGTCGCAGTTGCGACGCTGTACGGCCCGTCGTACCGATTCGCCGAGACGCTGCACCCCGAACTGGGTGCCGAGTTCGCAGCATTCGTGGCCGAGCCGCGAGGCTGACGCGATGCAGGGATTCAGCGAGCCGGTCGATCTGGCAACGGTCGAGGAGCTGCGCCGGATCGCGACACATGTGCTGGCGCGGGCCCGCTTCGTCGCCACGGGTCGGTTCTCGCTGCGTGTCACGCCAGGCGGGTTCGGCACGCCGGAGTTCGGGCCCGACCTGCGCCGGGTTCGGATCTCGGGGACGACGTTGATCGTCGAGTCCGACGCCGAGGGGGCTGCCACGACCAAGAGCAAGCCGATCAGCGGTTCGGCCCTGCTCCGCCTCGCTCACATGGCCGGCGTGATGGGCCTGTCGAGCCCGTACTCCGTGGGCCACGACACCCCGCCGGTCGGCTCGCTGGCGAAGGCGATCCAGGTCGACGAGGCGACGGTCGACGTGGCGTGCCGGTGGTTCGCGACCGTCGGCGGCGTGCTCGACCGGATCGTGCACACCAAGCAGAACACCGGCTCGCCGAGCCTGGTGCGGCTGTGGCCCGAGCACTTCGATCTCGCGGTCGACATCCAGGCCCGGGCGGGGGTCCGGGTCAACCTCGGCGGTTCGCCGGGGGACAGCTACCTCGGCGAGCCGTACCTCTATGTCGGCCCCTGGACCGATGCTCGGCCGGGCGGCGCCACGTTCTGGAACGCTCCGTTCGGCGCTGCTCGCCCAGCATCAGCGATCGCCACCGCCGACGACGCGTACGACTTCCTGATGGAAGGTGTGGGGCGCCTCGCTCAGAAGTGGGCGCCTCCACCGATGCCGGGCTGACCGTCTCACAGCATGCAGAACTCGTACGGATCGAGGCGGCTGATCACGACCGCTCCGATCACGGCGATCGATCCGGCGATCCACCACTGCCAGTCGTGCCGGCGGCCGCGCCGACGGTTCACGGCCTGGCCGATCAGGCTCGGGAGCATCCACACCGCCGTTGCGATCGCCACGGCCGCCCGCTCGTCGACCGAGCTCGGATCCGGTGCGCTGCGGCAGTAGGCCAGCATCCAGTTGGCGAAGAACCAGACGACGAGCCACACGAACCCGAGGAGAATCGTCGGAACCACCACGATCGCGATGCCACGCGACTCCCAGCGGGGCGGCAGTGCGGCCGCCGGTGCGGGCGGCGGCCACGCTGCCGGGAGCGCGAGCGGGTAAGCCGGCGGAGCCGGGGTCGACGGCGTGAGCGTGGTGGGGGCATCAGGGCCTGGCGTCATGGGGCCAGCCTGAACGCCAGTGGTCGCCGGCGACATCGGGCGAAGTCCCCATGGTCCCCTGGGTGATTCACCCACCCATGACCGTGGAGGCGACGGTGTGCAGGAAGCGGACGGACTCGCTGAAGTCGGGCTTCGTCGTGCCCATGTAGAACAGGTGCAGGTCGTCGCCGACGAACACGGCGCTCGGGCCGCCGACGAGGCCCTCGTCGAACTCGCCCGGCTCACCGACGATGATCGGGTTTGCGGGGTTCCGCTCCCACGTGATCCCGTCGTCGCTGTAGGCGTGCCCCATCCTCAGCTGCTCGTCCTCACCGATGCCGACGTAGAACATGTGGTAGCCGCCGCGGGGGTCGGCGACCACATCGGGGTGGCTCACACCGAGGGCTTCGAAGCTGTCACCGCCGACGAACACGGGCTCGGGTCGCTTGGTCCACGTGATGCCGTCGGTCGACTCGGCGTAACCGATGCGGGCGTAGTCGACGTCGCCGTCCTCGCGGCCGAACCCGACGTACCACATACGCCAACGGCCGTCCTCGTGGATGACCGTCGGTTCGAGCACGCCGCCGATCTCGAAGCCGCCACCGTCGAACGGCTGCTCCCACGGGAGGTCGGCGATGAGCACGGGCTCGGTCGCCTTGTCCCACAGGACCCCGTCGTCGGATGTGGCGCGCCCGATCACGTACTTCACGTCCGGCGACTCGCCGAGGCCGCCCGAGAAATATGCGACGAGGCCGCCGTCGGGGTGCGGATCGACGTGGACCGTCTCGATCCCCACGGTGTCGAGACCCTCGGTGCCGCCTTCGAGGACCGCGACCACGTCACGTTCGAGGTCCTTCGGGTCGGACCACGACTCGCCGTCGGTGCTCGTCGAACGCGCGATCACGGGCCACCAGCTCGGATCGTCGTCGAGGGCGCCGATGCGCTCGCCGGCCGTGAACCACATCGTGAACGCGCCGTCGTCGTACAGGACCGACGGGTCGCCCATGAGGCCGAGCCACTGGAAGTTGGTGCAGTCGGCGCCGTACTGAGCCGCGGGCGCGGCGTTGCAGTTGCCGTCGTCGGCGGTGGTGAGGGGGACGCCCGACCGCTCGAACCGTGGGAACCGGCACGCGTCGTCGCAGCCGGCTGTGTTCGTCGTCGCGGTCGGAGCCGATGCAACGGTGTCGGCGGGTGTGGCTGGAGCTGCCTGCTCGTCGGTGGCCGCGCAGGCGGACAGGACGCTGGTGGCGAGCAGGAGAGCGGCGCCGAGGCGCCTGCGGTGGGTCATGCCAGCTCTGTCGGGTCGCGCCGGTCGATCGGTTCATCCGACCGACCGGTGGCGGTCAGGCGGGCAGGGCGATCTCGAGCAGTTCGCAGTCGGCGGTGGCGTCGGCGAGCGTGAACGTGGTGCTGTGTGGGATCGCGACGCTCGATCCGCCGACGAGCGCAACGGGGTCGCCCGTCTCGGGCGTGAACGTGACCGAGCCGGCGAGCGTCACGAGCATCAGGAACTCCTGGGCGGCGCCGACCGTGCGAGTCGCCGGTGGAGCGGCACCACCGGTGGGGCGGGCGACGCGGACGCCGGCCAGGCCTGCGGTGGCGTCGCCGATCCCGGTGTCGCGGTGCTCCCAGCCGGCGAGGCTCCACGGCCGGTGGGCCGATCCCGCCGCCGCGTGGCGGACGAAGCGTTGCCCGTCCCACTGGCGGTCGGCGGCGCCGGTGCCGTTCGGCAGTGGGAGCCCCCAGTCGGCGATCGTCTCGTGCAGCGCCGGGCAGCCGACCTCGATCACCTCGAGGCCGGGCGACGCCTCGAGCACGCGGTGGCGGATCTCGGGCGGTTGGAGCACGCAGTCGCCGGCGACCATCACGAACGGATCGCCCTGGTCCTCGTAGACGAGGCGCACCCAGCCCGACTTCACGAAGATCATCTGGAACCGGACCTTGTGGAAGTGCACGTAATCGGGAACGGGTCCGCCGTCGGGGATCGAGATGTGCGATGCGACGAAGCGGCCACCCCAGCGATCGGGCAGCAGGTCGCGGTACCGCATCCCGGCCCGGCCGACGCCCACCTCACCGTCGTCGTGGACCACCACGAGCGACGGGGTGTTGGTGGGCAGTTCGTACGCGGTGGTGAACGGGCGGAATTCGAGCGTGCTGCCACCGGGCAGCGTCGTGGCGCCGGTGTGGTCGTCGGTGAGGAGGTGCAGTGTGACCGGCGCGGGTGTGGCGCTCGTTTCGAGCCGGAGCCGAACCCCGTGGGCCGACACGATGGCGGTCGACGGCGCGTCGGCGGGGAAGATCGCGTCCACCCGGAACCCGTCGTGGTCGAGGAGTGCTGTGAGGTCGTCGGCGAAGCGGTCGGTGAGGACGACCACATGGACGTCGCGCACGTCGGATCCGCCGGAGCTCACGTGGCGACGCTACCCGTGCGGCTCAGAGGCCCCAGTACCCGCGGAACCCGGGGATGTGACGGGTGATGCGGCCGTCCTCGTCGAGGATCATCACCTCGACGGTCTGGAGCACGCCGTCGTCGCTGTCGAGCAGGGCGTCCCACATGAGCACGTCGTCGGCGCGACGGAACTGGTCGATCTGGTTGAGCTTGATGCCGGAGTGCTGGGTGATCAGCGACCGGTGGTACTCGGCGATCTCGGCCGGCGTCTTGGCGACGCCGTCGTAGCGGACGATCTCGGCGTCGTCGGCGTAGAGCATCGAGAGGCGTTCGAGATCACCGTTGGCCAGGAGTTCGTAGTAGCGATCGACGAAGAGGCGAGCGGTCTCCATGGGGAGCACGGTACGTGATGATCGGGGCGCTGACCAGGGGCGTCAGGCCCACCACAGCTGGTGGCGTGCGGCGAGGCCGGCTACCGCCACGAGCACGACGCACTCGACCACCTGCTCGACCGCGCCGAGCACGTCGCCCGCGAGGCCACCGATCTTGCGGACCGCGAGCACGACGACCGCGACGGTGGCGACGGCGCTCACCGCGAGCAGCACGACGACCCACCAGCCGGTGAGCGCCGTGACGGCCGCGAGGCCGCTGACGATGCCGGCGACCGTCGGTAGCGCTCGCATGTCGGACGCGGCGGCGACCCCGAGCCCGCTCTGGCGGGCAGGTGGGGCGAGTCGCATCGCGACCACCGCCGACGCGCGCCCGAGCACGTGGGCGGCGACGAAGGCGGCGAACAGCGCCGCCGACGACGCGATCGACGCCGCGCTCACCGCGCGCAGCAGGATCGAGCTCGTCAGGGCGGCGACCCCGTAGGTGCCGTGCCGCGAGTCCTTCAGGATCTCCAGCCGGCGTTCGACGGTCCAGCCGCCGCCGAACGCGTCGGCGATGTCGGCGAGCCCGTCCTCGTGGAACGCGCCGGTGATCAGCAGCCCTGCCACGACGGCGACCGTGGCCGCGACGGCGGTCGGGATGAGCTCGATCATCCCCGCCGCGATCCCGCCGACCGCGGCGCCGATGAGCAGCCCGACGATCGGGAACCACGGGACCACGCGGTGGTGGGGGACCGCTGCGTCGGTGCGGATCGGGATGCGGGTGAGGAACTGGAGCGCGCCGGCGAGACCCGGCGGCCAGACGCGCAGCCCGCTCATCAGGCGAACCACTCGCCGAACGTGGGCACCTCGACGACTGCGGCGCACGCCATGCGGATCAGCGGTACCGCGACCATCGCGCCGCTCGCCTCGCCCAGCCGCATGCCGAGGTCGAGCAGCGGGCTGAGACCGAGCCGGTCGAGGATCAGCCGGTGGCCGGGTTCGGCCGAGCAGTGACCCACGATGCAGTGGTCGAGCGCGGTCGGCGAGACCGCGTGCAGCGGCAGCATCGCCGCAGTGCTGACGTAGCCGTCGAGTACCACCGGGATCGACCGCAGCCGGGCCGCCACGCATGCCGCTGCCATCGCGACGAGTTCGGCGCCGCCGACCTCGCGCAGGATCTCGATCGGATCGGTGACGCCGGCGGCGGTCAGGCGAGCGACGGCCGTGTCGACCGCTGCCGCCTTGCGGGCCAGGCCGTCGTCGTCGACCCCCGTACCGCGCCCCACCCACGTCGCTCCGGCACCGCCCAGCAGGGCTGCGGCGACGGCGGCAGCGACGGTGGTGTTCCCGATCCCCATCTCGCCGATCACGAGCAGGTCGGTGTCGAGCGAGTCGACGGCGGCGACGGCCGCCGCGACGATCTCGTCGAACCGCTCGGGGGTCATCGCCGCGCCGGTGCGGATGTCGCCGGTGGGCACCCCGACCCCGACGTCGACGGCCGTCACCGTCGCCCCGACCGAACGAGCGAGCGCGCTGATCGTCGCCTTCTGCTGCCGGAACGCGTCGAGCATCGCCGCCGTCACCGCGGTGGGGTAGGCGCTCACGTCACCCGACGCGGCGACCCCGTGGTCGGCCGCGAAGATCAGCCCGGTCGGCCGCTCGATCCGCGGTGTCGACGTCCGCTGCCACCCGGCCACGAACACCGCCAGCTCGTCGAGCCGGGCGAGCGCCCCCGCCGGCCGCAGGATGTCGTCGGCCCGAGCGCGCACCGCAGCTGCGCTCCCGGCGTCCGGTTCCGGCAGTCGGGTCAGGGCGTCGAAGAACCAGGACATGGGGTTCAGATCATCGCAGGTGCGCCCGTTGGGGACCTGACGAGCGTCAGCCGTCGAGCGGGACGCCCCAGCCGTCGTAGTCGCCGCCGTGCTCCGCTGCGACCGCCGTGAGCCGTTGTGTGAGCGCGTCGACCTCGTCGCCTGTCAGCGACGCACGTTGCGTGGCCACGAGCAACCAGTCGGGGAACTCGTCGTCCGGGTCGGTCAGGACGACGTCGAACCCGCCGTCCAGGTCCGCTGCCGCAGCGGTCGCCCCGGCCTCGTCGGGGAAGTACAGGAAGTGCTCGTACAGCAGCGAGCTCGACGGGTCGATCCCGATCTCTTCGAGGCGGTCACGGACCTCGCCGTTGGCCGCGTCGCCCCCGGCGCCGCCACATCCCGCTGCCACCAGGGCGAGCGTGAACAGCGATGCCGTGACCAGTTGCCGCAATCGGAGCACGGCGAGACCGTAGCGAAAGCGAGCCGCGGCGGGTGATGAGCTATCGCTCGTGCCGCCAGGGAGCGCCGGTGAGTTCGTGCCAGCCGGCGGGGTCGGCGAGGATGCGGTCGAGCTCGCCGCTGCGCCGCATCCTGCGGGCGTTGGGCAGGTTGTGACTCGCGACGCCGTCGGCGAACACGGTGATCACCGCTTGGCCTCGCGTGAGGCGCTGGAATCGTCCGGACACGACCGACCCGATGTGCTCGTCGAGCACGTCGAGCTCGGGTTCGGAACCCCGGTCGCACGCGTCGCAACCGCAGTCGGGGAGGAACGACACGACGTCGAGAAAGGCCCCGTCACGGACGGCCCCGAGCACGACGCCGGCGTCGTCGACGTGCTCGATCCGGCTCCGTCCGATGGCGAGCGAGAGCGCGCCGTCCGTCCTCGGGTGCAGCACATCGGTGCGGGTCACGACCGGGACGCCGGACGGCGGCCAGCCGACCACCGCGTCGCGTTCGAGTTCGGCGTGCCCGCGCTGCACGAGTGCCTCGGCCCACGCCTCGGCCCGGGCACCGAGGATGCGCCACTTCGCTGGCTCGATGCACCGCGAGTACTCGTCGTCCGACGGCATCTCACCCGAGTGCGGGTCGTCCCACCTCCGCAGGCCGCGTGACGTCGACACGAACGCTGTATCGACGGCGGCGCGCAGCTCGGTCATCGGCATCGGGTCGGGCACGGCACCATCGTGCTGCGCGGGCGATCGGCGCGCGAAGTGACTTCCGGCGTCAGGCGGCTTGGGGGAGTGGTGGGGCGGTGCCGGGTGGTGGTGGGGCGGGGGCGATTTCGGTGCCGTCGGGGCGGTAGGTGTGGAAGATGCCGTTGGGGTCGCGCCAGACGGTGTAGCCGTGGTTCTTGAGTCGGTTGTGGC
>JALHOG010000024.1:0-44906 GCA_022843125.1 Ilumatobacteraceae bacterium | reverse complement strand
CGGGGGCAGAGGGGTGCGCCGTTGGTTTGGTTGGTGGGGCCGCCGTGTTGCCAGTCAGTGAGGTGGTCGGCCTGGCAGGTGTTGGCGGGTCGGTTGCAGCCGGGGTGGACGCAGGTGGGGTTCTGTATGAGCACTGCGGTGCGGGCGGGGCCGTCGAAGAGGCGTTGGAGTCGGCCGAAGTCGACCACCACGCCGGCGGAGTCGAACACGACTCGGCGTACCCGGCCGTGGAGCATCGCTTGGGCCACCTCGAACGGGGAGAGCGCGATGCCGTTGGTGGTTTCGCATCGCCACTCGTTGAGCGGTTGGTCGGTGAGTGGTGGCTGTGTGGATGTGGCGGGGTCGGGGGTGAGGCCCATTCGTGCGAGTTGTTGCTCGGCGTGGGTGATCGACATCGCGAGGTTGACGACGGGTTCGGGTGGTTGTGCGCCGGCGGGGGTGGACACGGCGTCGCGGGCCATACGCATCAACGCGTCCCAGGAACGTTGCGCCTCGGTACGGGGCAGCATCGCGCCGGCGAGATCGGCGCCATAGTGCGCGGTGGCCCAGTCCCAGTCGGCCAGCCACTCGGCGTGCCGATACTGGCGGAGGATCTCGTGGAGTTCGATGTAGTCGAGCCCGCCGCACTGGCCGCTCAGCATGCCGACTCCGTCGAAGAACGACAGATCGAAACGTCGGTGGTCGTGGTGGGCGTGTGAGTCGCGGTTGGCGCCGTCGGCGTCGGCGAGGCGTTCCCATCGGTCGATGCACAGTTTGAACTGTTCGTAGGAGAGGACGCGGGCGTTGTGGAGGAGGATGTCGAGGTGGTCGGCGAGTTGGCCGCCGCATCGCGGGTTGGCCGCTGCCCGCCCGAACGCGTGGGCTTGGGCGACACCGATCGCGCCGGTGTGGAGGTGTTCGATCACCGTCGGCACCTCGGTCACCAACGCGCCGAGGCGCCGCCGCGCGGTGACTTGTGTGGGTGACCAGCGCAGCTCGCCGCGCAGGAACCCGCCGACACTCACATGCCCGTCGGTGCGGAACGCGCCGTCGCGTTCGACGGCACGCACGAGCACTGCGGCTTCGGCTTCGAGGCGGCGCAGCGTCCGTTCGACGTCGCCGAGGCGGGCGATCCGTTCGGCAGGTGTGAGTGCCCCGATGGCGTCGATGAGTTCGTCGAGCCCGCCGCTCCCCATACCCGAACCCTATCGAACAGGTGTACGACTCGCAACCCGCATGCAGGGATTTCTCGACCGGATCGACCGCTGTATCAGCGCCTGCGTCGCAGGTGGAGCCCCGCCGACCGATCCACCGACGATCGTCAGCGGGATCGAGCAGCGACCTCGAGGAACGCAAGCCCGTCGTCGTCGTCGAAGTCGCGGCGTGCGGCGAGGCCGGTCGACACACGCTCGATGTAGCCCCACTCCCACACCGCCTCGGCGTCGACGCCGCAGCGCTCGGCGAGGTGTTCGGAGCGCTCGCGGACCAGACGGGCGGTGTCGCCGGCGAGGAGCGGCTCGTTGTACTCGCGCATCGCAACCGCGAGGTCGTGTTCGGGCTCGGACCACAGCCCCTCCGGGTCGACGAACTTCGCCGTGCCATCGCCGGCATCCAGCGTGTTCCAGCCCTGGGCGTCGCCGTGGACGAGCACGGCGCGCAACGGATCGAACGCGGCCGCCCGGCGCTCGCACAGCGCGAGCGCACGGTCGACCACGGTCCGCTCGCACGGGCGGCCGAGCTCGGGCCACGACCGTTCGATGAACTCGGCGAGCCACAGCGCCTGGTCGCGCCCTGATCGGAGGCCGCCCACGTCGGCGACGTCGACAGGTCGCCAGTACGCGAGCAGGGTGTCGGCGATGGTGTCGAGCACCGACCCGAGCGGGGTGCCCAGCGCATGCAGGTTCGGGCCCAACCGTTCGAGCAACATCGCGCTCGCGTCGTCGTCGTGCGCGATGAGCGCGACGCATCCTCGGCCAGCGGCGAGCCGGTGCGCGTGCACGCTGCGGGAGAATCCGAGTTGCTCGTCGGGGTCGAGCGGCATGGCGACCTTGAGCACGCACGGGCGATCGTCGGTGGCGACCGCCGACGCGACGAACGACGCGGTGCCGCCCTCGATCGCCGGTCCGAGTGTCAACTCCCAGCGGCGTGCGAGCTCGCCGACCAGTTCGGGTAACGCGTCCAGCCACTCCCGTGCTGCACGACCGTTGCTCAGCGCCCGTTGTCGAACGAGCTCCGGGACGACGAGCGGCGACACGTCCCGAGTCTGCCCGACGGCGACGGCGTGCTCAGGGTCGCTTCGTGCGGCCCGAGGTGCGGCGCCGTGATCGGCCGGCGTGCTTCTTGTGGACGGCTTGCCGCGACACCTCGAGGCACGCTGCGATCTGTTCCCAGACGTAGCCCTCGTTGCGGGCCCGCCGGACGAGTACGGCTTCGCGTCGCTCGAGCTCACTCCGGTCGGCGACGAGTTCGCGGAGTTCGCGGAGGACGTCGACAGGCGGTTCGGAGCCGGTGTCGACGGCGGTCCGGGGTGTCATGGTGTCAACCATAATTGACAGCAGACGGCACGTCAACGGTGGTTGACAGCTCTATCGGCGGCCGTGGTGACCGCACGGATCAGCCCGAGCGCGGGATGCTGACGGCGCGCGAGTCGAGCGCCGCGATGGTCTCGTCGCAGCCGTGAGCAGCACGAACCCGTCGAGGTTGTCCGCAGAGAGCCCGTCGCCACCGCACCATCAGTACCGCATCTCGGCATAGTCACGCGCGCAGCGATGGTTGACGACTCCCAACAGCACGAGTTGATCGGCAACACGCCGACGTGCGCGTCTGGAAAGCCGGCCTGTGGCGTCGAGATTGAAGGAGCGTCGGCCTTCCTCGGTGTCCACCGAGAGGCGCAGTCGTGGAGGCAGGTTCCGGACAGCGACCACGTCGCAGCCTGCGATCTGGTCCTTCTCGAATCGATAGGTGCGCAGAGCATTGGCAACCACGACCTGCTGCCCGTCGACAACAACTCGCATGATCGAGCAACGAATGATGCCGAACAGCACGAGCGCTGCGCAGGCCATGCCACCCACCCAACCAGGAATGACCATACTGACCGCGATCGCGGCGAACGCCGCCGGAAACAGGATCCAGATGGTCTGATCTACGAACATCGAGCACATCGTCAGAAATGATGCGCGAACCACCCCTTCGTCATCGTGCACGTGAGAACTCATCGGCGCACGCACCCGACTGATCAGCCGGGGTTCGGGATGCCGACGGCGCGTGGGCCGAGGGCGGCGATGAAGGGGTCGACGTTCGTCCGCTCGTGCACCATCGCGGAGCGGCGCATCCAGCGGTGGTCGCCGAACCGGAACAGCAGGTGACGTTCGTCGGCCACGCTGCGACGCTGGTCGAACCACGCCAGGCGGAACGTGTCGAGCGGTTCCTCGAACTCGAGATGCTTGGGCTTGAACCCGAACATCCCGCCCTGGCTGCCGACCAGCACGCGACGGTCGGTGATGGCGGCGAACCCCGTCTGCTGCGTCGGCAGCAGCTGATCGGACGAGGCAACCCCGATGCGGGCGACGTACTCGTCCATCGGATGGCGCTCGACGTAGTCGGGTGGCTTGCCGTAGCCGAGCACCACCCACGTCACGAGCTGCTCGCCCGGCCGGGCTCGCTCGGCCACCCATGCGGCGATGGCAGATCCCGACTTGCTCATCGGCCGGTGTCAGTAGTCGATGCCGCGCTTGGCGCGGATGCCGGACTTGTACGCGTGCTTGACCTCGGTCATCTCGGTGACCGTGTCGGCGACCTCGATCAGCGCCTGCGGGGCGTCGCGGCCGGTGGCGACGATGTTGACGTGGTGCGGCCGGTCGCGGATGGTCGACACGATGTCGTCGACGTCGACCCAGCCCCAGCTGCACAGGTAGGTGACCTCGTCGAGGATGACGAGCTGGTGCTCGCCGGCTTCGATGATCGCCTTGGCCTGCGCCCAACCGTTGCGGGCGTGGGCCTTGTCCTGCTCGAGATTCTCGGAATCCCAGGTGAAGCCGTCGCCGAACGCGTGCCAGTCGACACCGAGCTGGCGGCCCATCTTCTCCTCGCCGACCTTCCAGTCGGACGACTTGATGAACTGCACCACGGCGACGTTCCAGTCCATCGCGAGCCCGCGCAACATGACCCCGAACGCCGCCGAGCTCTTGCCCTTGCCGTTCCCGGTGTTGACGAGCACCAGCGACGGTGCGGAACGGAGCCCGTCGGGGCGGGGATCTTCGGTGAGCGCTTCGGTCTGGGAGTCCATCGGAGGGTCGACTCTAGGTGTGATCGGCGCGAGTGGCCCACCCCTGAGGGGTCATCCCGTGACGGCGGTCAGCTCGCGAGGGTCTCGCTCGACGGGAGCCGGATCACGAACCTCGCGCCACCGAGGGGAGCGTCCTCGACCGTCACCTCGCCACCGTGGGCGCGGACGATGCCTGCCGTCACGGCCAGACCGAGACCGGATCCGCCGGTATCGCGGGAGCGGCCCTCGTCGAGCCGGACGAACCGATCGAAGATCCGCCCACGGTCCGCCTCGGCGACGCCCGTTCCGTCGTCGTCGACCCGCACCACCACGCGATCCTGCTCGGTGCCGACGCTGACGGCGACGGTGCCGTCGGCATGGCGAACGGCGTTGTCGATCACGTGGCGGAACGCGCGGGCGAGCAGATCGGGGTCGCCGACCGTCCTCCCTGCGCCGAGCCGGGAGATGTCGATGGCGAGTCGGCGCTGGCGACGCACCTCGTTCAGGATCAGGTCATCGACGTCGACGGGGATCCGGCGGTCGAGCGGCGCCGTCTCGTCGCCCCGCGCCAGCTCCAGCAGATCCTCGACCAGCCCCTGCAGCCGGAGCGTCTCGGCCAGCACCGTCTCGGCCAACTCCTCGCGCCCGAGCGACGAGCCGGGCGTCAGCGCCTGTTCCGTCTCGCTGCGGATCACCGCCAGTGGCGAGCGCAGCTCGTGGCCTGCGTCGGCGGTGAACCGCCGTTGACGAAGGTCGCCTTCGACGATCTGGTCGATCAGCTGGTTGAAGCGCTCGGCCAGGGCGGACAACTCGTCGCGAGACCCGGGCACGGGGACGCGTTCGCCGCGGCGTGCCGCGTCGGGGGTGATGGCGGCCACTCGACCGGTCATCGCACCGACCGGGCGGAGGGCGAGCCCGGTGAACAGCCACGTGATGGCGAAGGCGAACGCGACCGCGGCCGGAGCCCACAACGCGGCCCACCTGGACATCGTCCCCACGAGGTCACGGATGTCGCCGACGAAGGCGCCGGCCACGAGCTCCTCGCCCCGGAACGGGATCCGGCTCAGCTCGAGGTCCTCCCGGGTGAGGTTCTCGGATCGCACCATGGGGATCGGATCGACGATGTGGTACAGCACCGCGAGGTCGACGAACGGGCCGGTCACGGAGTCGAGCGGCACGATGGTGACAGCACCCCCGTCGAGCAGTGCGGCCGTCTCGACGTCGATGAACGCGGTGATCGGGTCGCCGGCGGTTCGGCCCAGCTCCTCCAGGAGCAGCTCGTGCGCCGACCCCGGCGCCGGTGGCCGCGCGATGCGCTCGGCCACCATGTCGAGCCCGTAGTCGCCGATCAGCGACTCGTCAGCGTCGGCGACGATCACGGGCGAGCTCAACCACTCGTCGAGGTCGAGCTCGACCGAGTCGATCCGGTCGTCGACCAGCAGCCGTTCGATCTCGGACAAGCCGGCGGTGGCGAGCACGGCCACGCCCACCGCCGACACGACGGCCGCCACCAACGAGGTGCGGAGCCGCAACGACAGCACGGGCCACGGTGGCCGCCCGATCATCCGCCCACCCTGTAGCCGGCTCCCCGCAGTGTGTGGATGAGCGAGCGGTCGGCGCCACGGTCGACCTTGCGGCGGAGGTAGCTGATGTACACCTCGACGATCGCCGGGTCACCGTCGAACTCGAATCCCCACACCAGGTCGAGCAGCTCCCGTTTGGACACGACCGCCGGGCTCCGACGAACCAGCGCCTCGAGCACGGCGAACTCGCGAGCGGTCAGCGCGATGTCGGTCCCCGCTCGGGTGCAGGTCATGAGGCGCGGGTCGACGGCGAGGTCGTCGACGTGCAGCACGGAGGGGCTGACCGGACCCCGGCGGGAGAGGGAGCGCAGCCTTGCGACCAACACTGCGGGGCTGAAGGGTTTGCGGAGGTAGTCGTCGGCGCCGGCATCGAAGCCGTCGAGCTCCTCACCCTCGGTGGTGAGTGCGGTCAGCATCAGGATCGGTGTCGAGCACCCTTCCGAACGCAGCGTCCGGCACAGCTCTTCCCCTGCGATGTCGGGGAGCATCCGGTCGAGTGTGATCGCGTCGTAGGGCATCTCCCGGGCCCGCCACAACCCGGTCCGGCCGTCGGCGGCGATGTCGACCGACATGCCGGAGTCCTGCAGGGCGCGGGCGATCGATCGGGCGAGTCGCTCTTCGTCCTCGATCACCAGCACTCTCACGTCTGCATCACTCCCATCCGGACGGGAATCGGCCGATCGGGTCCCCGGGTTGAGCCCGGCGGCCCGATCACCCGTGATCGGCGGGCGCCACCAGCTTGGCCCGGCGACGGGCCAGCACCCGCTCGGTGGTGTTGCGGACGAGCCACCCGTGGGCGGCGTGACTGATCGACTCCATCGGGCCTCGCTCGAAGCGACTCAGCCACAGCTTGGCGAAGACGATCAGGATGGCGCCGATCAACGCGGTGCCGATCACCAGATCGAGGATGCCCAGGCTGAACGGGACCTTGGAGCCGAGGTCGAGAGCGAACGTGCTGAACAGCACCACACCGAGGATGTTCTGCAGGAGGTAGGTCGACAGCGCCATCCGTCCGACCAGTGCGAGCATCGAACCCACGCGCCCGGTTCGTTCGCGCCCTGCGTAGAAGTGGGCGACGAGCGCGAGCACCCCGAAGGCCACGACGGTGGCCGTCCCGTAGCGGACGAAGGTGTGCGACCACCAGGGCGCCGACTCGCCGAAGGTCTGCCACGTCCTCATCCCCCAGTCCAGCGGGAGCCCGATGCCGAGGCCGACCCACATGACCCGCTTGCGCAGCCTCGCTCCGTCGCGGGTGAAGAGCCCGGCTTCCCAGAGGCGGGCCCCGATCAGGAACACGCCGATCCCCATGAGGAACATGATCGGGATCTCGGCGCGGCCGCCGCTCCAGAACATGTCGATGTTCATCTGGACCGTCGCCCAGTACCCCATGCTGAGGTCGCCGGTGACGCCGCCGCCGAACTCGTCGAGGAGCTTGTCGCGCGCCAGCCGGCCGCGCTCGTCGGTACGGGAGAAGCGCTCGAACATCGCGTTGTCGCGGACCGAGACGTAGACGAGGTGCGCGACATGGGCGACGAGGCCGAGGGCGAGCACGACGTTCTGCACGCGTCTCGGCGTGGTCAGCACGACGCAGATCACCAGCGCCGTGAGTCCGTATCCCATGAGGACGTCGAACGGCACCACGAACAGGTAGTTGAGGAACCCCTCGACGATGAGCAGCACGGCCCGCCACGGGTAGCTGCCGAGCCACGGCTCGCCGCGACGGACCGCCGACTCGCGCTGGATCATCAGGCCGATGCCGAACATGATCGTGAGCAAGCCGATCCAGTACCCGTTGGTGACGAGGCCGTAGGCGAACCCGATCACGGTCTGCGCCGTACCGCTGATGACCGGTTCCCGGGTGATGAAGACGAACGCCCCGATGTTGGTGGCGAGCGTGCCGAGGATGGCGATGCCACGCAGGACGTCGAGGGCGAGCACGCGGTCCCGTGTCGCGGGAGGTGCGTCGTCGCCGCTCGGCTCGCCGTGTGCGGCTCCGGGCGGGGCGGGATCGGTCGAGGAGGGGCCGACGAGGAGTGTCACGGGCGCCAGTGTCCGCGCGACGCCTTAATGCTTCCTGAGAAGGGTTCCCGGTTCGCGCATGGGGGCGGTCAGCTGCGGAGGGTCTCGCTGGGGGACTCGCCGAAGCGGGCGCGGTAGACGACCGCGAAGCGTCCGAGGTGGGTGAAGCCCCAGCGGGTCGCGATGTCGGTGACGGTGATGCCGCTGTTCGGCGGGGTGTCGGCAAGGTCGGCTCGGGCGCGATCGAGTCGGCGGTTGCGCAGGTAGCCGGTGAGGGTCTGGTCGAGGTCGTCGGAGAACTGGTTCTGCAGGGTGCGCACGCTCACGCCGGACGCGGCCGCGATCTCGCCGACGGTCAGCGACCGGGCCAGATTCCGATCGATGAAATCGCGAGCGACCCGCACTGCGTGGCGCTCGGGGCGGCGTGCCGTGGTGAGCACGTCGGAGTAGTTCGACCGCTGGCAGTACAGCAGCGAGCTCATCAGGAACTCCTCGAGTTGGCCGAGGCCGACGCCGTGATGGAGGAGGGTGTCGCGGTCGTACAGCTCGGCGTGCAGCATCTGTACCGCGAAGTTCCAGCGGCTCGAGCTGGGCGCGGACAGGTCGAACGCCGGGGCGAACTCGAGCGGCCGGTCGAGGGTGCGGCCGAGCAGCCGGCTGAGGTGCAGCTCCAGCGCCGCGCGCTCGATGCGCACCACGACGTGCGCTGCGTCGGCGTCGCACTCGAGGGTCATCGGCGTGCCGGGCACGGGCACGGCGGCACTGACCGGTGTGGCGTGGACCGTGACGCCGAGATTGGTGAGCCGCGAGGTGCCGCTCGCGGGCACGATCACGAGTTGGTCGTCGGCGAGCTCGTGCACCTCGACCCGGACCGCGGTCGCGTAGTCGAGGTACCCAAGGGTGACGTCGCGTACGAGGGTGCCGTGGAACGACGCCGAGAACGCACCCGCGTCGCGTCCGGCGATGTGCACCCGGTGCGTGCCGAGCAGATCGCGCCCGAACAGCGCTGCCTCGGCGGGGTTACCGGCTGCCCACACCGCATGCGACGCGAGCGCAGGGGGCAGGCCTCGCGGCTTGAGACGCGGTTGTGGCCGCTGGTGCGTGCGGATCGCATTGAGGGTGTGGAGGCGGGTCATCTTGCCGGTCACGGTCGGCTCCCTCTGGTCACGGTGCGAATCCTGGCAGATGACGATGCGGCGTCAATCGGATGACTCGAGCGCACATCGGATAGTCGTTCGGCGCGCAATGTACACCTGGAGGACAACCGCTTCGCACACCGGATAGTCAGCCGACGTCCGTCGGCCTACGGTGATCGAAGATCCCTGGGGAGGGATCCACTCCGAATCGCAACGCAAGGGGGCCCCATGACCGTGACGGATGCTGTCGCGTCGACCCGTTCGGCCGAGCCGATCGATGCGGTCGCCGAGCGTCTCAACGACCCGGCGGTCGCTGCGTCGCTGGTCACCCTGCTCGACAACGCCGAGCTGCTGTCGACCCTGGTGCTCGGCCTGAGCGGCTTCATCAGCCGTGGTGAGATGATCGTCGACTCGCTCGCCGAGGGGATCAACGACATCCGCACCGTCAGCGCGTCGCGCCCGGAGGGCGCGCCCACCCTGGCCGATCTTCGTACCGTCACGAGCGAACTCGTCGAGGCTGCTCCGGCGCTGCGCCAAGTGCTCGGCAGTGCGATGACCCAGCCCGCGACGATCGACCTGCTGTCGATGCTGAGCGAGGCCGCGGTGGAGGGTGCCGAGACCGCCCGCCGCAACCACACCGAGGTGAAGGGCCCGCTCGGGGCCCTCAAGGCGATGAAGGAGCCGGAGGTCCAGCGCGGCCTCGGCCTGCTGATCGAGATCGCCCGGGCGCTCGGGCGCCGCATGTGACCCGGCGCAACGCCGGCTGACGACGAACCCACACACCCGCACACACGAACACACCCACCCAGAACGAACCTGAAGAGGGGACCCGCAGATGGCATCAGTGCTCTGGCTGCACGGAGGGGCATGCAGTGGCAACACCATGTCGTTCCTCAACGCCGACGAACCGAACGTCGTCGACCTGATCGTCGACTTCGGCCTCGACATCATCTGGCACCCGTCGCTCGGCATGGAACTCGGCGAGAACGCCCAGAAGATCTTCCGCGACTGCGCGAGCGGCGCCCGTGAGATGGACATCTTCGTGTTCGAGGGCACCGTCATCGAGGGCCCGAACGGCACCGGTCGCTACAACATCTTCGCCGACCGCCCGATGAAAGAGTGGGTCGAGGAGCTCGCCGCCGCGGCCAGCATCGTCGTCGCCATCGGCGACTGCGCCTGCTGGGGCGGCATCCCCGCCGCCGAACCGAACCCCACGTCGTCGACGGGGCTGCAGTTCCACAAGCGCTCCAAGGGCGGCTTCCTCGGGCCCGACTTCGTGTCGAAGGCCGGCCTGCCGGTCATCAACATCCCTGGCTGCCCCGCACACCCCGACTGGATCACCCAGATCCTCGTCGCGCTCGCCACCGGCCGCACCGCCGACATCGCCCTCGACGACCTGCACCGCCCACAGACGTTCTTCAAGACGTTCACCCAGACCGGGTGCACCCGGGTGCAGTTCTTCGAGTACAAGCAGTCGACGCTCTCGTTCGGTGAGGGCACCCGCACCGGCTGCCTCTTCTACGAGTTCGGCTGCCGTGGCCCGATGACGCACTCGCCGTGCAACCGGATCCTGTGGAACCGGCAGAGCTCGAAGACCCGCGCCGGCATGCCGTGTCTCGGCTGCACCGAGCCCGAGTTCCCGTTCATGGACCTCGCGCCCGGCACCGTCTTCAAGACCCAGAAGGTGAACGGGATCATCCCGAAGGAGGTGCCCGAGGGCACCGACCACCTCACCTACATGGCCCATGCCGCCGCCGCCCGTGTGGCTGCCCCGGCCTGGTCCAAAGAAGACATGTTCGTCGTCTGAGCCCGTACGCGCGAGAAGGAAGACCCACCCATGAGCACCATCGATCTGCACGTCAGCCCGCTCGGCCGAGTCGAGGGTGACCTCGACGTACGCGTCACCATCGACGACGGCGTCGTGTCGTCGGCCTGGACCACGGCCGGCATGTTCCGCGGGTTCGAGATGATCCTGAAGGGCAAGGACCCGCAGGCCGGCCTGATCGTCACGCCGCGCATCTGCGGCATCTGCGGCGGCAGCCACCTGTACAAGTCGGCGTATGCGCTCGACACGGCGTGGAAGACCCACCTCCCGCCCAACGCCACGCTGATCCGCAACATCGCCCAGGCGTGCGAGACGCTGCAGTCGATCCCGCGCTACTTCTACGCGCTGTTCGCGATCGACCTCACGAACAAGAACTACGCGAAGTCGTCGATGTACGAGGAGGCCGTTCGCCGCTTCGCCCCGTACGTGGGTGAGAGCTACCAGAAGGGCGTCGTGCTGTCGCAGAAGCCCGTCGAGGTGTACGCGATGTTCGGCGGTCAGTGGCCGCACTCGAGCTTCATGGTGCCCGGCGGCGTGATGTGCGCCCCCACGCTCGCCGAGGTCACCCGCTCGATCGCGATCCTCGAGAACTGGAAGCACGCGTGGATGGAGCAGCAGTGGCTCGGCTGCACCGTCGAGCGCTGGCTCGAGAACCGCACGTGGGAAGACGTGCTCGCATGGGTCGACGAGAACGAGTCGCAGTACAACTCCGACTGCGGTTTCTTCATCCGGTACTGCATGGACATCGGCCTCGACAAGTACGGCGCCGGCGTCGGCAACTACCTCGCCACGGGCACCTACTTCGAGCCGAACCTTTACCAGAACCCGACGATCGACGGTCGCAACGACGCGCTGATCAACCGCTCCGGTGTGTACGCCAACGGCCAGTTCTCGCAGTTCGACCACATGCGCGTCGCCGAGGACACCGCCCACTCGTTCTACGAGGGCTCCGGTCTGCTGCACCCGTGGGAGGGCCGCACGGTTCCGATCGACCCGGCCGACGGCGCCAAGCAGGACAAGTACTCGTGGGCGAAGTCGCCCCGGTACGACGTCGAGGGCGCCGGTCACGTCCCGCTCGAGGTCGGCCCGCTCGCCCGGCGCATCGTCGCCGCCGCGCCCAACGCCGCCGCCCACCAGGACGACGACCCGCTGTTCCTCGACATCCTCGGCAAGATCGGCCCGTCGGTGATGGTGCGCCAGCTCGCCCGCATGCACGAGGGCCCGAAGTACTTCCAGTGGACGCGCCAATGGCTCGACCAGCTCGACCTGCACGAGAGCTTCTACACCAAGCCCGTCGAGCACGCATCGGGCAAGGGGTTCGGCTCCACCGAGGCGGCGCGCGGATCGCTGTCCGACTGGATCGTGATCGAGAACGGCCGCATCGAGAACTACCAGGTGGTCACCCCCACCGCCTGGAACATCGGCCCGCGCGACGGCGAGGGAGTCCTCGGCCCGATCGAGCAGGCGCTGGTGGGCTCGCCGATCGTCGACACCTCCGACCCCGTCGAGCTCGGCCACGTCGCCCGCAGCTTCGACTCGTGCCTCGTGTGCACGGTGCACGCCTACGACGGCAAGACCGGCAAACAGCTCTCCAAGTTCGTCATCAACGGGATGGTCTGAGGAGACGGGTCGCATGACGCTGAGCGTGGAGGACGCCCGTCGTCTCGCGCTCGACGACGCGCTCAGTGGGCACCCGCGCGACCAGGTGGTCGTGATCGGCTGCGGCAACCTGCTGCGCGGCGACGACGCGGTCGGGCCGATCCTCGTCCGTCACCTGTGGGAGCAGGGCGTGCCCGACGGCGTGACCCTCGTCGACGGCGGCACCGCCGGGATGGACGTCGCGTTCAAGATGCGCGGCGCCCGTCAGGTGATCATCGTCGACGCGGCCGCCACGGGGGCCGACCCCGGCACGATCTACCGCGTGCCGGGCGAGGAGCTGGAGGACCTGCCATCGCTCGACGGCCTGCACATGCACCAGTTCCGGTGGGACCATGCGCTCTCGTTCGGGCGCTGGCTCCTGAAGGACGAGTACCCGAGCGACATCACCGTGTACCTGATCGAGGCGGCGCAGACCGTCCACGGCGCGCCGCTGTCACCGCCGGTCGAGGCGGCGATGCACCAGGTCGGTGAGCTGATCCGCGCCACGCTCGACACGGACCGGGACGGTGGGCAGGATGGGGCATGACCCAACCCGGCACGACCGAAGCCGGCACGACCGAGCCCGTGCTCGTCGAGTTCACGGCGGACGGGTCGCTGCGCCTCACCGCCGAGGTGGCGCAGACGTTCTTCCCGTCGGACGCGCTCGTGGCGGTGCCCCGCGCCGACGAGCTGTGGCTGATGCCGCTGATCGGGCCGGAGGGCGGCGGCCTGCTGCTCAAGCAGCGCAACCCGCGCGGCGACCGGTCGGCCCTGATCTGGGAGGCGCTGCCACCCGAGTCGCCGCCGGTCGGGGAGCGCACGGCCATCTGGGACGCGGCCAACGGAGCGCTCCGTGTCAGCCTCCGCTGACGATCGCGCCCCCGGTACCGGGCACCTCGCCATCGCGGTCGAGACCTACGTCGAGCAGGAGCGCGGCCGCTGGGTCGTGGAGATCGTCGTCGTGTTCACCGACGAGGTCGTCCGCAAGCGCATCAACGACTATCCCACCCGACGCCACGCCGAGATCGCCGCAGGGTGGATCAAGCGTGGCGCAGCACGAGAGATCGAAGGACCGCTGAATGGATGACGTGATCACCACCCAGGTCACGAACTCGGCCACGAACGGGCTGCTCGCTCGGCCGCAGCCCGTCGGGGTGTTCCCCCTGCCGGCCGGCTACCTGCTCGTGCCCGCAGGCGACGACCTCGACGCGGCCCGCAACGTCCTCGTGGCGGGCCGCGTGCCCACCGAGTTCGCGCCCGGCCTCGCCTTCTACGAGCGCGCCCTCGCGGGCGACGCCGACGGCGCCGTGGCCCTCCTCACGGGCGACGATCCGGTGACCCGAGCCAACCTGCTCGTGCTCGACCCGAGCGAGGAGGCGCACGAGGCACTCGTGGCCGACGCCGCAGCGCTCGGCGACGCGGCGTTCGCCGCCCACGTCGGCTTGCTCGGGTTCGCCCTCGGTCTGGCGGGGTCACCCCCCGACCCCGCCACCACCGACGGCGAGTTCGCGGCGATGGCGCACGCGGCGCACGCCACGCTCGCGCTCGCCCGTCGCGACACGGCGGCGGCGGTCGAGCACCTCGAGGCGGGTGCCCAGATCGCGCACCCGGTGTCGGTGGCGCTCGCCGGCCAGCTCATGGGGCAGCTCGCCCACGCCCAGCTCGACGAGGGCGGCGCCAAACGGGCGGCGGTCACGTTCCAGGCCGCGCTCGACGCCCTCGCCGCCAGCGATCTCGCCGTGAACCGTGCCGAGCTGCACGTCGCCGCCGGTGCGATGTTCCAGGAGATGTCGGAAGCAGCGCCGCGCCTCATGCAGCAGGCGATCAACCACTACCACCAGGCGCTCGCGCTCGTGAACGCCCAGACCGCGCCCGAGACGTTCGCGATCGCGAACGCCAACCTCGGGCTCGCCTACATCACGATGCCGATGAACGAGGCGTCCGACCAGCTCCGGATCGGCGTCGCGGTCCAGAGCATGCGCGAGGCGCTCACGTACTTCACGCCCGAGACCCACCGCGACCGCTGGTCGAGCACCCAGCTCAACCTGGCGAACGCGCTGGTGTACATGCCGTCGAAGCATCAGGCCGAGAACATCGCCGAGGCCGTCGAGCTGTACGAGCAGGTGCTCGAGGTGCGCGACCGCCACACCGACCCGCAGGGACGCGCCCGCGTGCTCGCCAACCAGGGCAACGCGCTCGCCCACCTCGGCTTCTTCGACGATGCGAAGAGCAAGCTGCACGAGGCGCGCTCGATCTTCGAGGAGTTCGAGGAACGCGACGCCGTGATGGCGGTGCGGTCGGTGCTCGACGAGATCGCCAAGCACGAGTCGATCCTGCGGCAGGACGCACAGTGAGCATCGCCGAGCGGCCCGCCACCGGCACGTTCGAGGAGCTCGCGCTCGCGGTCGACCGCGCCGCCGAGCAGGTGGCCGCGATCGAGGGCGACGCCCGCGAGCGGGCGCTCGAGCTGCAACGTGCGATCGAGGCGTTCCACAAGCCGGCGCTCGTGCACATCGTGCGGACCCTCCGCGACGACCCCCGCGGCAAGGAGCTGCTGTTCGAGCTGGTCGACGATCCGAACGTGCACGCCGTCCTGGCGCTGCACGGGATCGTGCGCGCCGACCCGATGACGCGCGGTGAGCGGGCGCTCGCCACGGTGCGGCCGTACCTCCAGTCGCACGGCGGCGACGTCGAGCTCGTCCGGATCGAGGGCGACACCGCGTTCGTGCGCCTCCACGGCAGTTGCAGCGGCTGCTCGATGTCGGCCGTCACCCTCCGCGAGGGCGTCGAGGAGGCACTCGTGCGGATGGTCGACGAGGTCGAGCGGATCGAGGTGCTGGAGGACCAGCCCACCGCGGCGTTCATCCCGCTCTCGGCGATCGGCCGCAAGCCCGGGGCGGCGGACACCGGCTGGGTGCGGGCCCTCCCCGTCGGCGACGTGGCGCCCGGCACGATGGTGCGCTTCGACGTCGAGCTCGCGCCCGCCACCAGCGACGACCCGGCCCACGTCGACAGCTTCGTCGTGACCAACATCGACAGCCGGATCGCCGTGTTCCGCAACGAGTGCGTGCACCAGGGGCTGTCGCTCGACGGCGGCTCGCTCGACGACGGGGTCATCACGTGCCCGTGGCACGGCTTCCGCTTCGACGCCTCCAGCGGCGAGTGCATCTCGGCTCCGAACGCCCAGCTCAGCCAGGTCCCCACCCGCATCGACGACGGCCACGTCTGGGTCAGAGCGCGCGGTTCCTGATGGTGCGCGAGACCGCCGTCGTCTCATTGCACGCACGGACCTCGACCGGGTGGAGCGCTCCCGGTCCGTCCGGCTCGGGCGATCTGACCGGCGGTGCCCGCCCGGCGGTGTGGCTCGGTGCCCCGGCGCTCGGCGGGTTGATGTTGCCCGACGCGCAGCCGACGCCGTCACAGGTGTACGCGCCCCGCGGCGTGTGGCTCGACGACGATCGCCTCGTGGTGTGCGACACCGGCAACCACCGGGTGCTGATCTGGCACGACCCGGCGTCGCTCGCGTCGCACGCCGACGCCGACGTGGTGCTCGGCCAACCCGACTTCACGACGGAGGGCGCGCAGGCGGGCGGACGCGGGCCCGAGCGCGGGATGCGCCTGCCGACCGGCGTCCTGGTCCACGACGGCCGCCTGCTCGTCGCCGACGCGTGGAACCATCGGCTCCTGGTGTGGGACACGGTGCCGGAGACCAGCGATGTCGCACCCGACCTGATCATCGGTCAACCCGACGCGGTGTCGCTCGACGAGAACCGGGGCACCGGCTGCAGCCCCACCGGGTTCTACTGGCCGTTCGGGGTGGCGATGGTCGCCGGCCGGCTGTGGGTGGCCGACACCGGCAACCGCCGCGTGCTCGGCTGGGACGGCATCCCTGACCCCGACCAGCCACCCACCACGGTGCTCGGCCAGCCCGACGCCGCCTCGCGCGACGAGAACCGCGGCGAGCTCGGCCCGGCCAGCTTCCGGTGGGCGCACGCGATCGCCGGGACCGCCGACACTCCCACCCCGACCCTGTTCGTCGCCGACGCCGGCAACCACCGCGTGCTCGGCTGGCAGCCGCCGCCCGAGGGTGACACCCCGGCGTCGCTCGTGTTCGGCCAACCCGACTTCGTGACCGCGGGCGAGTTCCCGTACCAGCCCCAGACGGCGTCGTCGTTGCGGTTCCCGTATGCGCTCGACGTCGCGCCGCTCGGCGACTCCGGGACCGACGCGCTGGTGGTGGCCGACACCGCCAACAACCGGGTGCTCGTGTGGGACACGGTCCCGGCGGCGAGCGGCGTACCGGCCGACCGGGTACTCGGCCAACCCGACTTCGGGACGAACGGCGAGAACCGGTGGGACGCGGTCGGCGACGACACGTTCTGCTGGCCGTACGGGCTGTCGCTGCACCGCAACCGGGTGGCGGTCACCGACTCCGGCAACAACCGCGTGATGATCTGGGAGCTCGGGTGAGCGCCGAACCGGCCGCCCGGGTCGTCGCACGGTTCGAGGTGACCGGCATCGTGCAGGGCGTCGGATTCCGGCCGTTCGTCCACCGGCTCGCCCGCGAACTCGGGCTCGACGGATTCGTCGGCAACGACTCGGCTCGCGTTTTCGTGGAAGTCGCAGGTGCGCCTGACGCGCTCGACGAGCTCGAACGCCGCCTCGTCGCCGACGCGCCGCCGCTCGCTCGTGTCGAGTCGGTGGTCCGCCGGGGTGCGAGCGCATCCGTCGAACCCGGTTTCCGGATCGTGGAGAGCGAGGCCGTCGCGGGGGAGCGGACGCTCGTGCCGCCCGACACCGCAGTGTGTGACGAGTGCCTGGCGGAGCTGTTCGATCCGGCCGACCGTCGCTTCGGCCACCCGTTCATCACCTGCACCAACTGTGGGCCGCGGTTCACGATCATCCGCGACCTGCCTTACGACCGGCCGGCCACCACCATGGCGAGCTTCCCGATGTGCGCCGCGTGCGCGGCCGAGTACGCCGATCCGCTCGACCGCCGCTACCACGCACAGCCGATCGCATGCCACGAGTGCGGGCCGACGCTGGTGTTCCGACCGGGCAACGGTGACCGCCCGAGCGAGCGCGCCGACGCGATCGGGCGTGCGGTCGAGGCGCTGCGTGCCGGGTTGACGGTGGCGGTGAAGGGGCTGGGCGGGTACCACCTCGCGTGCGACGCCACCAGCTCCGAAGCGGTCACCCGGCTCCGCGACCGGAAGCATCGGCCCGACAAGCCGTTCGCCGTGCTGGCACGCGATCTCGCCGCGGCCCGCGAGCTGGCCGTCGTCGGTGACGCCGAGGCCATGGAGCTGCTGTCGCCGGCCCGGCCGGTGGTGCTGCTGCGGGCCCGGCCCGACTCGCCGCTGTCGCCGTTGGTGGCGCCCGCCAACCCGCTGGTCGGTGTGATGCTGCCGCACACCCCGATCCAGCACCTGCTCGTCGCCGCCGGGATGCCGCCGCTCGTGATGACGAGCGGCAACCTCGGCGGTGAACCGATCGCCTACCTCGACGACGACGCAGCGGCCCGGCTGGCCGGGCTCTGCGACGCGATGCTCACCCACGACCGGCCGATCCACGTCCCGTGCGACGACTCGGTCGTCCGACTCGTCGGCGACGTCCTGCTCCCGGTGCGGCGGGCGCGGGGATTCGCGCCGGTCCCGATCCCGTGGGAGGGGGCGAGCCGCTCGGTGCTGGCCGTCGGTGGTGAGCTGAAGAACACGTTCTGCGTCGCTTCGCGCGACCACGCGTGGGTCAGCCAGCACATCGGCGACATGGAGAACCTCGCGACGCTCGACGCGTTCGAGGCGTCGGTGGCGCAGTTCCGGTCGCTGTACGCAGTCGAACCCGACGTGGTCGCCGTCGACGCCCACCCGGCGTACGTCACCACGCGCTGGGCCCGCGAGCGGTTCGACGACGCCCGGATCGTCGAGGTCCAGCACCACCACGCGCACGTGGCCGCAGTGATGGCCGAGCACGGCCTCGACCCGCACGCACCCGTGCTCGGGTTCGCGTTCGACGGCACCGGCTACGGCACCGACGGGGCGATCTGGGGCGGCGAGGTGCTCGTCGCCGACGCCACCGCCGCCGATCGTGCCTGGCATCTCGCCGAGGTGCCGCTGCCCGGCGGCGACGCCGCGATCCGCAACCCGTACCGGGTGGCGCTCGCTCATCTCGCGTCGGCCGGCGTCGCCTGGGGTGCCGACCTCCCACCCGTGCAGCAACTCGAACGCGTCGAGCGCGGCCTGATCGAACGCCAGCTCGCGACCGGCTTCAACTGCGTGCCCACCACGAGCATGGGTCGGCTGTTCGACGCCGTCGCCTCGCTGCTCGGGTTGCGGCACCGGATCAGCTTCGAGGCGCAGGCGGCGATCGATCTCGAGCTCGCGGCCGCACGATCCGCGGGCGGTGACACCGGCGTCCGCTTCCGGACGGCCGACGGTGTGATCGAGGCGGCGCCGGTGGTGCGCGCCCTCGTCGACGGACTGCGCGCCGGTGTCGCGCCCGGCGACCTCGCGTTCACGTTCCACGTCGCGGTCGCCGAGCTCGTGTGCGAGCTCGCCGTCGCCGAGTGCGGTGGCCGCAGGCTCGACCACGTGGTGCTGTCGGGTGGTGTGTTCCAGAACGCTCTGCTCACCTCGATGTGCGTCGACCGGTTGCGGCAGGCTGGGCTCGATGTCCTGACCCACCGGCTCGTCCCGCCGAACGACGGCGGGCTGGCGCTCGGCCAGGCGTTCGTCGCCGCCCATCGAACCGTCACCGATCACCCCAGCAACTCCGATCACCCGACAGAGAGGCGTGCCTGACATGTGCTTGGCAGTTCCCGGCAAGATCGTCGACGTGCGCGACGAGCGCGGCACGCGCATGGCCACGATCGACTTCGACGGCATCCGCAAGGACATCTGCCTCGCCTACCTCCCCGACATGGAGGTGGGGGAGTACGCGATCGTGCACGTGGGCTTTGCGATCTCCCGTGTCGACGAGGCGTCGGCACTCGAGACGCTGCAGATGTTCCGTGATCTCGGCATCCTCGACGAGGAACTCGGCGTCACCGGAGGCACGACGTGAAGTACCTCGACGAGTTCAACGACCCCGAGCTCGCCGGGCGACTGTTCGACGAGATCGCCCGGGTCACCACCCGGCGGTGGGCGATCATGGAGGTCTGCGGCGGTCAGACGCACTCGATCATCCGCAACGGCATCGACCAGCTGCTGCCCGATCGGATCGAGCTGATCCACGGGCCGGGCTGCCCGGTGTGCGTCACCCCGCTCGGCGTGATCGACAAGGCGCTCGAGATCGCCTCCCGGCCCGACGTCATCTTCTGCTCGTTCGGCGACATGCTGCGCGTCCCCGGCAGCGGGCGCGACCTGTTCCAGGTGAAGAGCCTCGGCGGTGACGTCCGGATCGTCTACTCGCCGCTCGACGCGGTGCAGCTCGCCGAGCAGCACCCCGACCGGCAGGTGGTGTTCTTCGCGATCGGCTTCGAGACCACCGCTCCCGCGAACGCGATGGCCGTGCACCTCGCGGCGCAGCGCGGGCTCACCAACTTCTCGGTGCTGGTGAGCCACGTCCTCGTGCCGCCCGCGATCAGCGCGATCGCGAGCTCGCCCGTGAGCCGTGTCGACGGGTTCCTCGCCGCCGGCCACGTGTGCTCCGTGATGGGCACCTGGCAGTACGGGCCGTTGGTCGAGCAGTACGGGTTGCCGATCGTGGTCACCGGGTTCGAGCCGCTCGACGTGCTCGACGGCATCCGTCGCGTGGTCGTGCAGCTCGAAGCCGGGGAGGCGCGTCTCGAGAACGCGTACGCGCGGGTGGTGTCCGACGCAGGCAACGAGCCTGCCCAGCGCATGATCGACGACGTGTTCGAGGTGTGCGACCGGCAGTGGCGCGGCATCGGGATGATCCCGGCCAGCGGCTGGCGGCTGTCGAGTCGGTACGCGGCGTTCGACGCGGAGCTGCGCTTCGGCGTCGACGGCATCGACACGCCCGAGTCGTCGGTGTGCCGCGCCGGCGAGGTCCTGCAGGGTCTCATCAAGCCGAACGAGTGCGAGGCGTTCGGCACCACCTGCACCCCACGCAACCCGCTCGGGGCGACGATGGTGTCGAGCGAAGGGGCCTGCGCGGCCTACTACCAGTACCGGCGGCTCGACACCGTGCCGGTGTCGATCGGCGTGGGGTGAACGTGACCGACGCGCAACCCGACTCCGCCCCCGACTTCGAGAACTGGTCGTGCCCGCTGCCGCTGCGCAGCCACGACCGTGTCGTGATCGGACACGGCGGTGGCGGCAAGCTCTCCGCCGAGCTGATCGAGCACCTGTTCCTCCCTGCGTTCGGACGCGTCGAAGGCGCCGAGATGCACGACGCAGCGACGCTCACCCTCACCGGCTCGGCGGGCGGTCGGCTGGCGTTCTCGACCGACTCGTACGTAGTCCGCCCGCTGTTCTTCCCGGGTGGCTGCATCGGCGACCTCGCCGTCAACGGCACGATCAACGACGTCGCGATGAGCGGTGCCGTCCCGATCGCGCTCAGTGCCGGGTTCATCGTCGAGGAGGGGCTGGAGCTGGCGACGCTCGGCACCGTCGCCGAGCGGATGGGTGATGCCGCACGCGCCGCCGGTGTCCCGATCGTCACGGGGGACACCAAGGTGGTCGACGCCGGGCTCGCCGACGGGCTCTACGTCAACACCGCCGGGGTCGGCGTGATCCCCGAGGGGGTCGACATCCGCCCGTCGCGGGCGACCCCCGGCGACGTCGTGATCGTCTCCGGGCCGATCGGGCTCCACGGCGTGGCGGTGATGTCGCAGCGCGAGGGCCTCGAGTTCGGGACCGAGATCCGGAGCGACTCGGCGGCGCTCCATGGGCTGGTGGCCGCGATGCTCGCAGCCTGTGCCGACGTGCACGTGCTGCGCGACCCGACCCGTGGCGGTCTCGCCGCATCGCTGTGCGAGATCGCGGCGTCGGCCTGCGTGGGCGTCGAGTACGACGAGGCGTCGTTGCCCGTGCCGGCCGAGGTCGCCGCAGCGTGCTCGTTCCTCGGCCTCGACCCCATGCACATCGCCAACGAGGGCAAGCTCGTCGCGTTCGTCGCGGCCGCAGACGTCGACGACGTGATGGCCGCGATGCTGTCGCACGAGCACGGTCGCGAGGCGCGGGTCGTCGGTCGTGTCGTCGACGGTCACCCCGGCGTGGTGGTCGCACGTACCCGGCTCGGGGCGACACGGGTGGTCGACCTCCCCCTCGGCGAACAGCTCCCGAGGATCTGCTGATGCACGAGCTGTCGATCTGCTCGTCGATCGCGGCGATCGTGACCGAGCACGCTGCGGGCCGCCCGGTGGAGCGCGTCGTGCTCGACGTCGGCTACCTCCGCCAGGTGGTGCCCGCAACGCTGATGTACTCGTGGGAGCTCATCGTCGCCGGCACCCCGCTGGAGCGGGCGGCGCTGGTCGTCAACCACATCCCGGCGGTCATCGAGTGCCGGAGCTGCGGCACGGCGACCACGATCGAGCTGCCCGTGTTCCGGTGCCCGTGCGGGTCGATCGACACCGAGGTCACCGCCGGGGAGGAGCTCCTCGTCCGCTCGCTCGACATCACCGACATCACCGACATCACCGGGCGCGCCCAGACCAGCGAGGCAGGGACCTAGATCATGGGACGATTTCATCATCACAACCACGCGCACGCGCACGACGAGCACGCGCACGACGAGCACGCGCACGACGAGCACGGTCTGCACGAGCACGACGGCGTCTGGCACCGTCATGACGATCACGATGATCACGATGATCAGCGTGACGTGGGCGACCACACCGGGTACGAGACGGGCGGCATGCGTGTCGAGGTGCTCGAGAAGATCCTCGGTGAGAACGACCGTACCGCTGCATCGAACCGGGCCGCGTTCCGCGCTGCCGGCGTCCGTGTGGTGAACGTGATGTCGTCACCGGGCGCCGGCAAGACGACGCTCCTCGCCGGGCTGTTCTCCCTCGCCCACGGCGACACGCGGTTCGGTGTGATCGAGGGTGACATCGAGACCGCCATCGACGCCGATCGGCTCGCAGCGACCGGTGTCGCGGTGTCGCTCGTCAACACGGCGAACGGCTTCGGCGGTGAATGCCACCTCGACGCCCCCATGGTGCGGTCCGCGCTCCCGCGCCTGCCGCTCGACGATCTCGACGTGGTCGTGATCGAGAACGTCGGGAACCTCGTGTGCCCGGCCGAGTTCGACGTGGGAGAAGACGCCCGCCTCATGGTCTTCTCCATCACCGAAGGTGAGGAGAAGCCGCTCAAGTACCCGGTCATGTTCCGCTCGGCCGACGCGATCGTGATCAACAAGATGGACCTGCTGCCTCACCTCGATTTCGATCTCGACGCCTTCCTCGCGAACGTGGAATCGGTGAACCCGGGCGTGCAACTGTTCCACACGAGCGCGAAGACCGGCGACGGCTTCGGCGAGGTGCTCGCCTGGCTCCGTGGCGAAGGCGGCGACCCGACGGTGTGACGCCCGACGCAACCTCAACGTCAGGCGACTGCGAGGAGCGGGTCGGACGGCCTGGCGTGCAGTTCGGCGACGGCCTCGTGCAGACGCTCGAGGTCGTCCCCCAACGCAGTGGCGAGGTCGGTCACGTGTCCGAGGTCGAGATGCCCGGCGAGTGCGGACACCTCGCGGATCTCGGCTCGCGCGTGCTCGACCCGCTCGCGGGTGTTGTCGAGCAGCGATCGGAAGGCCTCGGCGCCCGTGGTGCGCGTCGCCTCGATCCGGCCGTTGCGTTCGATCGCCGCCAGCTGGCTCAGGTTGCGGACGAGATCACCCGCGACCACCGACACCTCTGCCAGCCCCGCAGCGACCAGGTGGATCGTGTCGAGCACGTCATGCACATCGCGGCGCAGGCAGTCGATGAGCAGGCGCATGTTGGCGGCCTCGGTGGGGTGATCGCTCTGCACCACCTCGTCGAGGAACATCGTGGACATGTCGTTCTGCAGCACCGCAAAGGCCATCTCGAAACCCAGTTGCTGGAGAGCCGCCCTGGTCACACCGATCCGGTCGACCACGGCGCGCGATCGACGCACGACGTCGGGGAACGTCATCTGCATCAGCTTGGCGACGGCGACGAGCGGACCGCCGTCGGCGCCGAGTCGACGCGATGCGAGCACCGCGTTGAGCGCGAGCACCTGCCCCTCCTCGGCGAGCCGGACGAGCGCTGCCGATCGTTCTGCGAGCGCCTCGTTGACTCGCATGTACTCCTCGATGGAGTCGAGTTCCTCGTTCAACCGGGCGCCGAGCCGCATCGCGATGTCGAGCGCCGAGTATCCCCCAGCGAAGCCGCGCCATCCGGAACGGCCGGCGACGGCGTCGCGGCGGGCGAGCACCTCGGCGGCGAGCGCGGTTCGCATGAACGCCTGGTAGTCCTCCATGCCTGCCGACCGCAGGACTTCGCTCAGCCGAGCGGACGAGACGTCCATCGCCTCCTGGCGAGTGCCCCCTCCGGCTTCGATCTCCTGCTCCAGCAGGTGGAGCTCGGCGTAGATGCCCTGAACGGTGGTGAACAGCGGGCTCGTCGGCTTGAGGCGCACCGACAGGTATCCGCCGTCGACCGGTCGGACGGCGGCGAGCACCCAGTAGTGCGAGCCGTCCTTCGCCCGGTTCTTGACGTACGCGACGACCGGCTGTCCGGCCTGCAGCTGCTCCCACAGCAGGCGGAACACGACCCTGGGTGTATGAGGATGGCGGATGATGCTGTGCGGCTTGCCGAGCAGCTCGTCGGCCGTGTAGCCGCTGACGCGGACGAAGACTTCGTTACCGGTCTGGATGAAGCCGCGCGGGTCGGTCGTCGAGAAGAACAGTTCGTCGATCGCGAACGCGCGCTCGTGTGAGTTGTCGTATGCGACCCGTTCGGCCGGTGTCGTGGTCATCCCGGTCTCCCTTCACCGAGCGAGCTATCGGCACACACGCCTCCGCGCTCTAGGGTCGAATGTCCCGAGTGGCGGCATCTGCGCCAGGTGCCGAAGTGCCGCCCTGACCCGAACGGGTGACCCAAGACGGATGGCGCCTGCTGCAACGCTGTATGTCGAGCACTCGCAGTAAGGTTCCAAACCATGCCGACGTCTGTCGACACCCGGGATGCCGCCGGGCATCCGACCGTGGCGGACCACCGCAGCGCTGGTGCTGGTGCTGGTGCTGGAGACGGCGTTGGCGGCATCGTGATCGTCGACGATCACCGGTCGTACAGCGAGGCGGTGGCGCTTGCGCTGGAGACGCTGTTGCCCGGCGAACGTGTTCGAGTCGCGGATCTCGACGGCGACGTCGTTGCTGCGATCGGCACCGCCGAGGTCGTGCTCCTCGACTGGCAACTGGTCGTCGCTGACGGGCTCGACATCGTCCGCAGGCTCCGCCACGGTGTCCTGCCGGATGCCGTGGCGCGTCTCCCGCACGTCATCATGGTCTCCGGGCATCACACACCGGCGTTCGAGCGGATGGCGCTGCGCACCGGCGCGTACGCGGCGATCTCCAAGACGGCCCCGGTCGCACGCATCGTCGAGTTGATCCACCGTTGCCGGCGCGGCGATCAGCACGTCGCCACGGACGGATCGTCCGTCGACGGCCACGACGAGGCGCTGCTCACCGAACGCCAGGGCGAGGTGCTGTATCTGCTGTCACTCGGGCTCGACGTCCAGCAGATCGCCGCCCGCCTGTTCCTGAGCGTGGCCACGGTGCGGTCGTACGTGCGCGACTCGTTGCGCCGGCTCGGAGCTCATTCGCAGCTCGAGGCGGTCGCGATCGCACGCCGGTCCGGGCTCATTCCGGTCGAGACGTCGCCGCCGACGCTCGAGCGACCGTGACGACGAAGCGCGAGCCGCCCAGCGGGCTCTCCTCGCAGCGCGCGTGCCCGCCGTGGAACATGGCGAACTGCTGCACGAGGTAAAGGCCGATCCCGGTTCCAGTCGCGCCGGCTGCGTTGTCGAGCCGCCGGAACGGTCGGAAGACGTCGGCCCGGTGAGCCGGCGGGATGCCGGGGCCGTCGTCGTCGACCGTGATCGCCACGTCGTCCGCTATGCCGTCGACGCCGACGCGAATCGTGACGTCCGGTCCTGCGTGCTTGACGGCGTTGCTGATCAGGTTGTCGACGACCCGCTCGATCTGCACCACGTCGACCTCGGCGATCGTGTCGCCGATCGCTGGGAGCATGTCGACGGTGATGCCGCTGCGCGCGCAGGCTCGGCGGACGACGCTGAACAGATCGTGCGTCGCGCGTTGCGAGGAACGATCGTCGCTCAGCCGGTTGGCCACGCTGCCCAGATCGGAGATCAGCCGCTCGGTGCGGGACGCACTGTCGTGGAGGGCCTCGATGAGGCGTTCGTCGACGTGACTCGGTGAGCTGAGCAGCTCGGCGTAGATGCGCGTCGCGGCAGCGGGTGCCGCGAGGTCGTGGGTGATCGCTGCGGTGAGTGAAGCGTGCTCCTGCATCGTCTCGGTGAGCAGTGCGAGTGACTCCTCGAGTTGGTCGCGGAGGTCGACCTCTCGGCTGATGTCGACGAACGTGGCGACAGCGCCGTCGTGGCCGCCCTCGCCGGGAATCGGGGCGGCCGACACGAGGATCCAGCGTGTGGTGCCGTCGCGGCGGCGGACACCCATCACCGTGTCGCGTACTGCGATGCCGTCGCGTAGGGCGACCGACGCAGGGTGCTCGTCGCCTGGAAAGTCGGACCCGTCGGCGCGCAGGCACGCCCAGGTCGGATCGAGCGAGGTCAGGCCTCGCATCTGGTGGGCTGTGAGGCCCAAGATGTCCTCGGCTGCCGGGTTGTTGGCTTCGATCGCGCCGTCACGCGAATGGACGACGACGCCGCAGCTCATCGACGAGGTCACGGCGAGCATCCGCTGCTCGAGCAGCAGCTTCTCGGCCACGCTGCGACGGTGGTCGGCGGCTACGACGCGCGCCTCGAGGAGTCGCTCCGCCTGGCGGGCGAGGATGCGCAGCGCATCGAGCTGCGTGTTGCTCGGACTGCGTGGTTCGGGTCCGATCGCGCACAGGGTGCCGACCGCCGAGCCGTCCTGATGGCCGACCCGCAGGGGTACGCCGGCGTAGAAGCGCACCGGCGGGTCGCCGGCGACGAGCGGATTGCCGGCGAATCGGGCGTCGGCGGCGACATCTTCGACCACCATGGGGTGGTCCCCGATGATCGCTTGGGCACACAGGGCGACATCGCGCGGCGTCGAGGTGATCTGCCAGCCCTCGGTCGCCTTGAACCACTGCCGATCGGTGTCGATGAACGAGATCAGGGCCACCGGGACGTCGCAGATCACAGCCGCCAGCCGGACGATGTCGTCGAAGGCCTGTTCACGGCCGGAGTCGAGGATGTCGAGCGCTCGGAGACGTTCGAGGCGTTCGTCCTCGTCGGCGGGGGTCGGCGACGGTGCGGCATCCCCCTCCTCGGTACGCACGTCCTTCACGGGCCGGATGTTAGGACGGTGGCACCCGTGCCGCCCGAAGATCTGGGTTCGGTCCAGGAACCCTCAATTTCGGGTATCGAGTCGCGGCGCTCGATGCCGACGAAATGACAGCGTTCGAAGCGCTGATATTCGCGCCGTATGGAAGCGCTCCCGAACGACCACCGATATCTCGTGCACCCGACCTCCCGAACCGACCACCACCCCGAACTCGGCGCCACCGCCGTCACGTTTCCAGACCCGCCCGTCGTCGCCGTGCTCCCGGTCGACGTCGTGCCGGCGAATCCGCCCGACTCGCTCGCCCCGTACGTGGTCGAGGTCGCGACGGCTTCGGGCCCCGACTGGGTCCTGACCGACGACTCGATCGCATTCGGCGCCGATCTCGTCGTCCAGCACTACCTGGGCTGGCGATCGACCTGGGTGCGCGAGCTCGAGCTCGACCCGTTGACGAGTGTGCTGGTGCTCGCCGACGTCCTCGACGACGGTGAGACCGCGGCTCGATGGGCCAACGACTGGGTCGCCGGTCGCCCGACCGCTGTGTCCGATCCAGCGCTGCTCGCCGACTGCCTGAGCGTCGCCCACGAGACGATCGTCGCCCGCGCCGAGAGCGGCTGGGGCTTCGTGAACGCAACGCCGGGTCGACCCACGATCGGGCTGGCTCGCGCCTGGTCGCCGGGGGGCGGTTCACACGTGCTCGCGGCGACCGCCGAGGTTCGAGTCACGATCGAGCGCGACGCCGGCGTGTGTGTCCACCTCGACGACCCCGCTGACGATCGTCGCCGTGACCACGTGGTCGGTGTCAACGAGGTGCTCGTCGAGGACGACGGCGTCCACGTCATCGCAGCCAGCGGGCGAATGGAGTTGGACCATCGTCAGGCCCGGCCGCTGGCCTGGGTGGTCCCGGGCGCCACGCGTTGGCGGGTGCGCACGATCCCCGAGGTGCTCGTCTGGGCCAAGACGTTCAACCGGCTCGCGCTGGCGTGCCAGGCGAGTGTGCGAGACGCCGTGTCCCTCGAGCTCCGCGTGGGCTTCCCGATCGCCGCGACCGCACCCCTCCGTCGACCCGGCTGACCGGGACGGCGTGTCAGCCGCCGCCGCGCAGGATCGCCGCGAGGTGTGCCGGGAGTTCGTCGAGCC
Organism: Ilumatobacteraceae bacterium; assembly: GCA_022843125.1. GTDB lineage: Bacteria > Actinomycetota > Acidimicrobiia > Acidimicrobiales > Ilumatobacteraceae > Ilumatobacter. Next base: position 16,892 of record JALHOG010000024.1, on the reverse strand, counting down.
GTGGTGCGCCGTCGTGATCGCCGGGGGCCTCGACCACCCTGGCGGCAACGTGTGCGCCCACCACGAGTGCATCGCGCAGCGGAGCTCCGGCGAGGTGAGCGGCGATGAAACCGGCATCGAACGCGTCGCCTGCACCGACAGGATCGACCGGATGATCGACGAGATCGGCCGGCACGTCCACTGCTCCGTGCTGATCGACCCCCAGCACACCGCGGTCGCCGAGCTTGAGCACGGTGGTGGCCCCAGGGCGGTCGGCCGCTGCAGCGAGCAGGGTGGCGAGCACAGCGCGCTCGTCGAGGTCGGGGTACATCGCTGCCCGGTCGTCCTCCGACAGCAGCGTGACGGTCGCGCTGTCGGCGATGTCGAGCAGCGCCGGTCGGGCATCGGCGGCAGACCAGAGCTTCGGGCGGAAATTGGGGTCGAACGAGACGGGGACACCACGTTCGGCGGCGCGTGCGACCACCGTCTCGATCGCGGTCCGGGCCGTCGGGGACAGGGCCATCGTGATCCCGGTGACATGGACGAGGTCGGGATCGCGCTCGGGCCACCGGACGTCGCCGGCATCGAGCGCCGATCCGGCTGCGCCGGAGCGGTGATACGAGATGCGGCGCTCGCCATCGGGCAGCCACTCCCGCAGATAGCAGGCCGTCGGCCGCGTCTGGTCGACGATCACGGCGTCGGTGCTGATCCCCTCCGCTCGGAGGTGATCGAGCACGATCCGGGCGAGGATGTCGTCGCCCACACGCCCGATGAACGTCACGTCGAGCCCGAGCCGACGCAGCGCGACTGCGGTGTTCAGCTCAGCGCCGCCCACGCTGATCCGCATACGCGTCGACCCGTCGACCTCGACGGGCGAGTCGGGCATGATCGCTACGATCGGCTCACCGATCGTGAGCACCGAACGCACGGTGCGGTCAGCCACGTGCGCCTCCGGCGGGTGCACGCTCACGGATGGAGCCGACGATCGACGCCGCCCGCCGTGCGACGGTCGCGAGGTCGTTCTGCTCGACCGCCTGGGCGGGTGTGATCGCGCCCACCCCCACGGCGACGGCGCCTGCGATCAGGTAGTCGGCGGCGTCGTCCAGACCGATGCCGCCGGACGGCACCAGCGCCAGATGTGGCATCGGAGCGAGCACGTCGGCGAGATAGCGGGCGCCCAGCGGGCGGATCGGGAACACCTTGACGCAGTCGGCGCCGGAGCGATCTGCGTCGTCGATCTCGCTCGGTGTCATCGCCCCAGGGACGTACGCCATGCCGATCTCTCGACACACCGCTTCGACCTCTGGTCGGCGTGCCGGGGTGACGACGAAGCGGGCGCCGGCGGACTGCGCGGCTCGGACCTGGTCGCCGGTGGCCACCGATCCGACGCCGACCACGGCGCCCGGCACGCCGGCGGCGGCCTCGACGGAGCGCAGCACGTCGGGAATCGTGAACGTGAGCTCGATCGTCGGCACGCCGGCGTTGACGAGGGTCTGGGCGAGACCGACGGCGTCGGCGACGTGGTCGCAGCGGAGCACGGCGATCACGCGGGCCTGCTCGAGGTGAGAGCGCAGCCAGCTCATCGGATCCCCCGGGCCTCAGCCGGCACGGCTGCCGAGCCAGTCGATGATGTCGCGGGTGACCTCGTCCCGATTCGTCTCGTTGAGGATCTCGTGCCGACCGCCGGGATAGATGGTGACGGTCACGTCTGCGAGACCCGCGTCGCGGTAGCGCTGGCCCAGCAGCTCGATCAGCTGGCCGCCGGCAGCGAGCGGATCGTCGCTGCCCGACGTGACGAGGACGGGGAGGTCGGGGCGGATGGTCGCGAGCACGGCCGGATCGGCGAGGCGGTCGGCGTGGCCGAACAGCGAGGGGATCGTCTCGGCCGGGACGTCGAACCCGCACCACGGGTCGGCGACGTAGGCGTCGACCTCGGCCTCGTCCCGAGACAGCCACTCGTACCCGGTGCGGTGCTCGAACCCGGCGTTGAACGCCTCCAACCCGGCCGGCCCGTCGGTCGGGGCCTGCGCCATGTTCGCGGCGAGCACGTCGAGCGCCGTGGAACCGGACAGGACCACGCCGGCGTACTGCTCGCCGTGGTCGATGATCACCGACTGTGACGCGAACGAACCCATCGAGTGGCCGAGGAGGAACGTGGGGAGTCCGGCGTGGTCCGCCGCGATCACCGCGCCGTACTGGGCGACGTCGGCGATCAGGCCGTCGAAGCCCGCCTCACCGAAGTGGCCGAGGTGATCGCCGCCGGTCCGGCCATGACCGCGATGGTCGGTGGCGAACGCCAGCAACCCAGCCCGGTTCAGAGCGTTCGCGAACCGGTCGTAGCGCTCACCGTGCTCGGCCAGACCGTGCGCGATCTGGACGGCGCCGCGAGGGGCGCCGTCCACCGCGGTCCAGGCGTAGGTGGCGATCTCCGTGCCGTCCGCGGCGGAGATGAACGAGGACTGCTGCGCGCTCATGCCGCGATCTTCACACAGCGGGCCGGCGTGCCGGGTGTTCGCCTCTGCGGACCGCACGAGTGGAGACGCCGTGCTTGCGTCGGTACTGTACGCCCTGCGGTCGACTGTCCGTAGAACGGTCAGCAGCGTTCGTCGACACGCACAGCACGCTCAGCACAGCTCATTCAGGCACAGCTCACTCAGGCACAGCTCATCTCAGGAGGGACGATGTCCACCGTCACGCGGACGCCGCTCGCACAGCGGCTCCACCACACCGCTTACGTCACCAAGGACCAGGAGGCGACCCGCGCGTTCTACGAGGACATCCTCGGCTTCCCGCTGCTCGCCACGTGGTCGGAGGCCGACGAGCTGTTCGGTGCGCTGCGGGTCTACTGCCACACGTTCTTCGGGCTCGCCGACGGCAGCGCCCTCGCGTTCTTCCAGTTCGCCGACGAGGCCGACCAGCAGTTGTTCGACCCGGTGCTGGTGCCGTCGCCGTTCCGGCACGTGGCGCTCAAGGTCGACGCCGAGGCGCAGGCCGAGCTCGAGCGCCGATTGCAGGAGGCGAACTGGAAGCCGGAAGGCACGTACGTGCTCGAGCACGGATACTGCCGATCGCTCTACACCGAGGATCCCAACGGGATGCTGCTCGAGTTCACCGTCGACGTGCCCGAGGCCGACCGGATCGCCGAGATCCGCCAGCACGACGCGCACGAGACGTTGCGGCGCTGGCTCGCCGGGGATCGCACCGGCAACAACATGTATCGCTGACGTGATCCGTCCGGAGCGCTTTCAGTCGCCCTGTCGGGGCGCGCGGCGCACCGGCATCTCCGCGCTCGGCTGCTCCGGTGCGATCGGGAGCATCGACAGGTTCGACCACTCCTCCGACACCGCCGTCGCCGTCTCGAGCAGGAGCGGCAGGTACTCGGTGGTGAGGTGCTCGATCGACGTCTCCGCGGCGTGCACGGTGACGTTCATCGCCGCCGCCGTGCGGCCGGTGGCGTCGCGCACCGGGGCGGCGATCGACCGGATCCCGACCGACAGCATCTCGTCCGACATCGCCCAGCCGCGTTCGCGGATCAGCCCGAGCGACTCGTCGAGCTCGGCGGGGGTGGGGGTGACGCGCGGGATGATGCCCGACCGCGACGGCGTGGCCAGCACCTCGTCGAGCTCGTCGGCCGACTTGTCGGCGAGCAGCACCCGCCCCATCGAGGTGGCGATCGCGGGGAACAGGGTGCCGATCCGCACGGAGAAGGCGATGATCTTCGCAACCGGTACGCGAGCCGTGTACACGATGTCGCTGCCGTCGAGCTGCGACATCGAGCTCGACTCGCCGGTACGCGACACGAGTTGCGTCAGGTGTGGGCGTGCGATCTCCCACATCCCGAGCGCGCTGATGTACGAGGTGCCGAGCTCCAGCGTGCGCGTGGTGAGCGAGAACACGCCGTTGACCGACCGCACGTACCCGAGCTGCTCGAGCGTGAGGAGGAGTCGGCGCGCCGTCGGTCGGGCCAGGCCGGTGCGGGCGGCGACCTCGCTCACGGTCAGCTCGAGCGCCGTCGGCCCGAACGCCTTGATGACGTCCAGCCCGCGGGCGAGCGCCTCGACGAAGTCGCCGTCACCCCGTCCAGACTGCCCTCGTCCCATCGTCACCTCGTTCGTCGGAAAGCGACCATCATGACCGCTGCATCCCCCCAGCCGGAAGCAACCCCCGATCACGCCGGTGAACCGTGCCGGCGCGGCCCGCTCGACGGGCTGATCGTCGCCGATCTCTCGCGCGTCCTGGCCGGGCCGTACGCGTCGATGCTGCTCGCCGATCTCGGAGCGACCGTGATCAAGGTCGAGAGCCCCGGCGGCGACGACACCCGCACGTGGATGCCGCCCGAGCGCGACGGCGTGTCGACGTACTACATGTCGATCAACCGCAACAAGCAGTCGATCGTGCTCGACTTCAAGGACCCCGACGACGTCGCGCTCGTGCACGAGCTGTTCCGGCGCAGCGACGTCGTGATCGAGAACTTCAAGCCGGGCGGCCTCGCGAAGTTCGGCCTCGACTACGAGTCGGCGGCCCGGATCAACCCGGCGCTGGTGTACCTGTCGATCAGCGGGTTCGGGACGGCCGAGGGGGCGTGGATCCCCGGGTACGACCTCGTCGTCCAGGCCGTGTCGGGCCTGATGAGCCTGACGGGCGAACCCGACGGGCCGCCGTACCGGGCGGGTATCGCGCTGTTCGACGTGATGACCGGGATGCACGGCACGATCGGTGTGTTGGCTGCGCTCAACCAGCGCCGGGAGACCGGTGCGGGGCAGCACGTCGAGGTCAACCTGCTGTCGTCGGCGATGTCGGGGCTCGTCAACCACACCGCCGCGTACACCGCTGCGGGCGTCGTGCCGACGCGCATGGGCAACGCCCACCCGAGCGTCTACCCGTACCAGCCGATGCCCACGAAGGACCGCGACGTCATCATCGCCGCCGCCAACGACCGCCAGTTCCAGGCGCTGTGTCGGGTGCTCGAGATCCCGGAGGTCGCCGACGACGACCGCTTCCGACTGAACGCCGACCGCACCGCGAACCGCGACCTGCTCCACCCGATCCTGCTCGAACGGCTGGCCGTCTGGTCGGCCGACGACCTCTTCATCGAGCTCAACAGGGCGGGCGTGCCGTGCGGGCCGATCAACTCGATCGCCGAGGGTGTCGCGCTCGCCGAGCAGCTCGGCCTCGCGCCGCGCGTGACGGTGGGGGAGGGCGACCGGGCCGTCGATCTGATCCGCAACCCGATCACGTTCAGCGCCGCCGAGCCGGCGTACCACTCGCCGCCGCCCGAGCTGGGCGAGCACACCGACAGCATCCGCGACTGGCTCTCGGGGCCGGCGTGACGGAGGACCCGATGGAACCCCAGACCGAACGACCGACGTACCGGACCGGGCTCGGCGCGTCCGACGCCGATCACATCTGGCTGCTCGGCCACGACCTCGCCGGTGAGCTGCTCGGCCGGATCACGTTCGGCGAGCTCGCCTACTGGATGGTCACCAAGCGCCGGCCGACCGAGGGGCAGCGGGCGCTGTTCGAAGCGGTGCTCGTCGCGCTCGCCGACCACGGGTTCACGCCCACCGCGATCGCGGCGCGCGTCACGCTGCTCAGCGCGCCCGACTCGCTGCAGGGCGCCGTCGCCGCCGGGCTGCTCGGCGGCGGATCGCGCTTTCTCGGAGTCACGGAGGACTCCGCCAACTTCCTGCACGGCGTGCTCGACGGCCTCGACGAGTTGCCGGTGGACGAGGCCGGCTGGGACGCCGTCGCCCGCCGCGTGGTCGCCGACACCAAGGCCGCCGGGCGCTTCGTGCCCGGGCTCGGCCACCCCGTGCACAAGCAGGGCGATCCGCGGACGCCGCGGCTGTTCGAGCTGGCGCGCGAGCACGATGTGTTCGGGCCCCACCTCGCGCTGTTCGAGGCGATCGGGCGGGTGGCTCCCGACGTGCTCGGCCGGCACCTCCCGCTCAACGGTGCCGGTGTGTGCGGGGCCGTGCTCGCCGACATCGACTTCCCGCTCGGGGTGACTCGAGGGGCGGCGCTGCTGGCGCGCTGCGCCGGCCTGCTCGGCCAGCTCGCCGAGGAGCTCGTCGACCCGATCGGGAACGACATCTACATGAACGTCGATCGCAACACCGACTACCGGCCGCCGGGCTGACCGTCGGGATCAGGGAGTCCGCAGCAGCGGATGCGGCCTAGCACGGGCCGGATAACACGGCGAATGTCCACTGTGCGGTACTTTGGCCGCACAGTGGACAAACGTTCCACTCAGATGGGGGTACACACATGTCATACGCACGTCCCGGCACGCCGTCGCGTCGCTGGCAGGAATGGGTCGACACCAAGCCCATTCTCAGCCTGATCGTCGTCGGCGTCATCGCCACCCAACTCGGGACGTACTTCGGGTACGTCTTCCCGGCCGTCGGTCTGCCCGTGCTGCCGTGGCCGCTCTACAACGGCATCCTGGCCTCGACGATCGCCGACGGCTTCAACGCCACGGCGGTCAACGAGGGCTTCGCCGTGACGTCCGACTCGTTCTTCATGGGTCACTCGTTGCACTTCATCAACGGGATCGTGTTCGCAGTGCTGTGGGGAGTGCTGTTTCGCGAGGACGTCGCCAGGTGGGTCAAGAACAACATCGCCCGCGGCCTGCTGTACGGCGTGATCATGACGATCATCAGCGCCGGCCTGCTCGTGCCGTACGCGTACGTCCCGGAGCAGGGCTACGGCCTGTTCCTGTTCGACGGCCCCGACGGCTGGAAGCTGCCGTTCGGGATCCTGATCTGGCACCTGATCTACGGCCTGTTCCTCGGCCTGCTCTGGAACCCGACCGACGCCGCCGACGAACCCTGACCTGCTCGGTAGTCCTGCACGGGCCCGGCCGTCATCCGACGGCCGGGCCCGTGCGCGGACGGCCCGGACGCTCGCTGGGTCAGCGTTCCTCGCGGTGGTACGGGACTCCGAGTGCGGCGGGGGCGGCGACCTTGCGGGCGCGCGTCGGGCTGGCGCTCACGGCCACCACCACGATGTAGGCCGCGATGAACGGGATCATCGTGAGGAAGTCGCTCGGGATGCTGACCTGGGCGATCTGCAAGGTGAACCCGAGCCCTCGCAGCGCACCGAACGCATAGGCGCCGACGAGCGCGAGCCACGGGCGCCATCCGGCCAGGATCACGAGCGCCACCGCGATCCAGCCGGCACCGGCCGTCATCCCGGTCTGCCAGGTGCCGAGCACGGCGATCACCAAGTACGCGCCACCCACCCCGGCGCCGAACCCCCCGATCGCGGTGGCCAGGTAGCGCATGCGCACCACATGCAGCCCGGCGGCGTCGGCGGCGGCCGGATCCTCGCCGACGGCTCGTAACGAGAGCCCTGGGGCCGAGCGGTAGAGCACCCGCCCGGCGACCGCGACGAGGAGCACCGTGACGTACACGACGACGTCATGGCCGAACAGGATCGGGCCGACGACCGGGAGGTCGCGCAGCGCGGCGGGGAGGAGCGGGTCGACGTCGACGCCGTTCGCCCGCTCGAGCAGCGAGGTCTCCCCGGCTGCCCCCAGGAACGCCGAGAGTCCGCTCCCGAGGATCACGAGCGACAACCCGGAGACCGTCTGGTTGACGCGTAGGGTGATCGCCAGCACCGCGTGGACGAGCGACAGTGCAGCGCCTGCCAACCCGCCGACGACCAGCGAGAGCGTCAAGCTCCCGGTGCTCACGCCGCACCAGAAGCCGACGACCGCCCCGATCAGCATCATCCCCTCGACGCCGAGGTTCATGACGCCGGCCCGTTCGGTGATGATCTCGCCGAGCGCTGCCAGCAGGATCGGGGTGCCGGCGACGAGCGCGCTTGCGATCGACAGGACGAGCACCGAGTCGTTCACGATGCGCCCTCCAGGGCGTCGGCCGCCGCAGCGGTCACGGCGGGTTCGGGCGGGCCGGCCGGTCGCAACCCGATCCGGTTCGTCACGAAGAACTCCCCGGCGGTCACGCTGAGGAAGATCAGGCCCTGCATCATCACGACCACCTCGACGCGGACCCCGATCGACTGCATCGACCCACCGGCCGTGGCGATCGCTGCGAGGAAGATCGCGACCGGCACGACGCCGAGTGGGTTGAGTCGCGCCACGGCGGCGATGACGATGCCGGTGTAACCGAGCTCGATCGCGAGCGACTTCGGGTCGAGCCGGTTGGTCACGCCGGACACCTCGATCGCGCCGGCGACGCCGGCCAACGCACCGGAGATCGCGAGCACCGCCAATGTCGCGAACGGGACGCCGATCCCGGCGTAGCGTGCCGCTCTCGGCGAGTCGCCGATCGTGCGGACCCGGAACCCGAACGTGGTGTTCCTCAGCACCCACCACAGCAGGACCGCGAGTGCGACGGCGATCGCGAACCCGACGTGGAGCCGTCCCGAGATCACCGGCATGGCGGCCGAGTCGGGGATGGTGTTGCCCTGGGGCACGGGGCGCGTGGGGTCGCGCCAGAACGAGAACGACCCGAAGATCAGGTAGTTCATCAACGCCAACGCGACGAAGTTCAGCATCAGGGTGGTGATGATCTCGTCGGTGCCGAGGAACGCTCTGGGAACGGCGGCGAAGCCCGCCCACAGCGCGCCGGCGAGCGCGCCGCCGAGCAGCATGGCTCCGACCATCAATACGGCGGGGGTCCCGGCGGGGAGCTGCAGGGCGAGACCGCTCGCCGCGATCGCGCCGAGGAACAGCTGGCCTTCGGCGCCGATGTTGTACGCCTTCATCCGGAACGCGACGGCGGCGGCGAGCCCCGTGAGGATCAATGGGGTCGCGTAGGTGAGGGTGCGCTCGATCGCCCGGGCGCCGTTGAGGCTCGCGTCGAACATGGTCCGGTACACCGTCAGCGGAGCGGCGCCGGTGAGGCCGAGGATCACTGCGCCCAGACCCAGCGCGACGAGCAGCGCGACGAACGGCACCCCCGCCCGCACCGTCATCGAGGGTTTGGCGCGCGGGGTCACGACGAGGCGGCTCGTCATTCGGCGGCCCCGGTCATCAACAACCCGACCTGGTCGAGGTCGACCGAGCCGCGATCGAACTCGCCGACCAAGCGACCTTGGAACATCACGAGGATCCGGTCGCTGAGCTCGAGCACCTCGCCCAGATCCTCGCTGAACAGCAGGACCCCGCGACCTTCGTCGCGCTCGCTGCGGAGGTGGCGCCGGACGGCTTCGGCGGCGGCGATGTCGAGTCCGCGCGTCGGGGCTGCCGCGACGAGCACGTCGTGGGCTTCGCTGAGCTCACGGGCGAGGATCGCCTTCTGGAGGTTGCCACCGCTCATGAAGCTGACCGGCATCCCGTCGCGTGCCCCGCGCACGTCGAACGCGTCGACGAGCGCCGTCGCGGTCTCGCGCATCGCACGGTGGCGCAGCACCCCCCGCCTCGCGTGCGGCTCGCGGCGGAAGGAGCGCAGTGCCAGGTTGTGCTCGATCGGCAGCCCCGGTGCGAGGCCGGTTCCGAGACGGTCCTCCGGCACGTAGGCGAGGGCGGCGGTGGTCACCGTGCCGGTCGCTGGTGATCGCAGTCCGGCGATCGTCTCGTGCAGCTCGCGTTGACCGTTCCCGGCCACGCCGGCGATGCCGACGATCTCACGGCGTCGCACGGTCAGCGAGACGTCGTCGACCGCAGGGCGCCCGTGGTCACCGGTGACCGTCAGGCCCGACACCGTGAGGACCGGCTCGCCGGGCACCTGGGCCGTGTGCCCCTCGGTCGTGTCCGTGCCGGCGAGATCGTTGCCGAACATCATGGTGTTGAGCGCTGCCGGCGTCAGTGACGCCGTCGCTCCGGTGCCGGCGTGTCGTCCGGCCCGGAGCACGGTCACGCGATCGGTGTGACCGAGGATCTCCTGCATCTTGTGCGAGACGAGCACCACTGCGTGTCCCTTGTCGACCATGAGCCGTACGGCGTCGAACAGCCGGTCGGCCTCGTGTGGGGCGAGCACGGCGGTCGGCTCGTCGAGGATCAGGACACGTGCACCTCGCGAGAGCTGCTTGAGGATCTCGACCCGCTGACGTTCCCCGACCGACAGCTGCCACACCGGTGCCCCGGGATGCACCGCCAGGCCGTACTCCGACGCCAGCGCGTCCACCTGCTCCTCGACCGCCCTGCGGGCCCGCCGACCGCCGGCGGTGCCGCGCCCCAGCATGATGTTCTCGGCGACCGTGAACGACTCGACGAGACGGAAGTGCTGGTACACCATTCCGATGCCGAGCGCTGCCGCGTCGTCGGGCGAGCGCAGGTGCACCTCGTCGCCGTCGAGCACGATCCGTCCCGAGTCAGGTCGGTAGAGCCCGACCAGCATCGAGCACAGCGTCGACTTGCCGGCTCCGTTCTCGCCGAGCAGACCGTGGATCTCGCCGCCGTGGAGCTCGACGCTCACGTCGTCGACCGCGGCGACGCCGTAGAACGACTTGCTGATGCGGTCCACCCGGAGCGACACCGGTGGCCCGCCCGCGAGCGCGACGGGGTCGGCCTCCCCGCCGACCCCGTCAACGCCCTGCCGTACCGCCACGGTCAGCCCGGGATCTCCCCGATGATCCCGTCGACGAGCCACTGGCAGCACTCGGTGCGGCTCTCGAACGGCACGGTGTCACCCTCGGGGATCACGACCGCACCGGTGTTGTCGGAGATCGGGCCGGCGAACATGTCGAACGTCCCGGCACGGATCTCCTCCCGCTTCGTCTCGACCATCTCGAGCATCTCCGGCGTCACCGCCGGGCCGTACGGGGCGAAGTCGATGAAGCCGTCCTTCAGCCCGCCGAACGTCAGCGCCGGCTCCCACGTTCCGTCGACCATCGCCTGGACCTGGCTCACGTAGTACGGGCCCCAGTTGAACAGGAACGACGACGCCCATGCCTCGGGTTCGATCTGCGACCAGTCGTTCGTGTAGCCGATCACGTAGCCGCCGGCCTGAGCCGCCACGGTCGCGTACACCTGCGCGCCGACCTCGTGCGCGAGGACGTCGGCGCCTGCGTTCACCAGCGCCTCGGCCGCCTGCTGCTCGACGGCAGGGTCGAACCAGGTGTTGACGTAGACGAGCTGGACCTCGACGTCGGGGTTGACCGACTTGGCCCCGAGCGTGAACGCATTGGCGGCCCGGTTGACCTCGTTGTACGGGAACCCGGCTGCGTACCCGATGATGTTGCTCTCGGTCAGCATGCCCGCGATCATCCCGTCGAGGTACCGGCCGTCCTCGGTGGCACCGTCGAAGTGGCCGACGTTCTCGGCGGTCGTGAATCCTGCCCAGGTCAGGAAGATCACCTCGGGGTTCTCGGCGGCGACCCCGAGCATGTCGTCCTGGTAGAAGGTGGTGCCGATCACCATGTCGGCGCCCGACGTCACCGCGTCCTCGAACGCGTTCGTCGCCGTCTGGCCCGGCGCGATCTCCTCGACGAACTCGACGGTGGCGCCCGGGAACGAGTCGGCGATCATGTCGCCACCCTTCTTGTGGGCGGTGTTCCAACCACCGTCCTCGGCCGAGCCGTCGAGGATCATCACCACCTTCAGATCGCTGAAGTCTCCGCTGGCCGCGGTGGCTTCGGCGGTGGCTGCGCTCGCCGTTTCGTCGACGGCGCTCTCGGGCGCTGCCGTGTCGGCGACGTCGGCGACGTCGTCGCTGCCGCACGCGACGGCGAGGAGTGCGGCGCCGGCGAGGACGGCGGCGAGCCGGGTGGGGGACGTGAACCTCATGGGTGCTCCGTTTCGTGGAACTGGCTGGGGTGGTGGGTGGGGGTGGGAAACTCGCGCTCAGCCGGTGCGGAGACCGAGCATCCGGTCGAGCTCGGGCTCGATCTCGCGTGCAAGCTCGGCGCGCTCTGACGCGTCGCACCATGCGGCGTCGATCGCGTCCATCACGAACCGCTTCGCTCGCGACGGAGGTAGGCCCCAGCCGTTGCAGACCTTGTCGAACTCGGTGCCGAGGTCGGTGTGCAACATCGTGGGGTCGTCGGAGTTCAGGATCACGGTCAGGCCGGCGTCGATCATCCGTCGGACCGGGCTCTCGTCGAACGCGGACGGCCAACCGCACAGCGGTGGTGTCGGGGTAGCGCACAGGAACGGTGTGCCCGCTTCGCGCAACCGCTCCATCAGCGCAGGGTCGTCGACGACGTGATAGCCGTGATCGATGCGCTCGCACCCGAGGCCGTCGAGGCAGGTGGTGATGAACGACGCCGGTCCGTCGTGGGCCATGTGGGCACCACGGTGCAGGCCCGCTCGCGCGGCCGCGGCGTAGGCGGCGACGAACTGCTCCGGAGGGTCGAGCAGTTCGTCGCCGTCCATGCCGATGCCCACCACGTACTCGCTGCGGTGGGCGGCGACCATGTCGACCATCTCGAGTGCGGCCGATGCCGGGAGTTGGCGATAGATCGACGGGATCAGCCGGCAGCGGATGCCGTAGTCGTGCTCGGCGGCGCGGATGCCGTCGACGATGCCGGCGAGCATCACCTGGTACGAGATGTCGGGGTGCAGCGTCGGGTTGAAGAACATCTCCCGGTACCGCACGTTGCTCGACATCGCAGCGTCCTCGAGCGCCTCGTACGTGACGAGCGCGAAGTCGCTCGCCGTGCGCAGCACGGCGCAAGCGACCTCGTACACGGCGAGGAAGCCGGCGAGATCGTGGTAGCGGTACAGCCATCGTGGCTCACGGGTGGGGAGCGTGATCCCGTGATGGTCGGCAAGTGCGATCAGCGTCGACGACCGCAGCGATCCTTCGAGGTGGCAGTGGAGCTCGACCTTGGGCATGCGTCGCAGCACCGCCGGATCGATCGACGGCGGCGTCACGTGCCCACCGCCAGTGCGTCCATCTTCGCGGCGAGGTACTCGTGGGCGAGCACCGGTGGGTACTTCGCCGGCTCGGTCGCCGACACGCAGGTCGGGAGCGCTTCGATCACTGCGTCGTGGTCGGGTTCGCCGAAGAACACCAGGCTGATCAGTTCCTCCTGCGGGCGCTCCGCCTGCGGCGGCAGCACGCGGTGCTCGTTGGAGCACCAGCGGTCGTTGGTCCACCGGCGGATGAGGTCGCCGGTGTTGATGATCAGGCTGTCGGGCACGACGGGTGCGTCGATCCACTCGCCGTGTTCGTCGAGCACCTGGAGGCCGCCCGTACCCGGTTCGCGGTCGAGCACGGTCAGCAGCCCGAAGTCGGTGTGCGGTCCGATCCGGAACTGGTCGGGGAGCGGCTCGGCGGGCCCGCGCGGGCCGTACCAGTTCAGCGACACCTGCGCCGTGGGCGCGGTCGCACGCTGCCGCAGGTGCGTGAGCGGGAGGCCGAGCGCGAGCGACAGCACGTCGAGCAGCTCGTCGTGCAGCGATCGAGCCGATCGCCACCACGCTTCTGCCGCGGTCTGGAAGTCGGGAGGTGTGTCCGGCCAGACATTGGGCGCATACCACCGGGGGTTGAGCGCTCGAAGCGTCTCGTCGGGCACGTCGACCGGCCCGTAGGCGTAGGTCTCCTTGAGGTCGGGAGCGGTCTGGACGCCGTAGGTCGCGGCGTTCGATTCGAGCCCCGGCCCGACCCACCCGCGGTAGGCCGCGCCGGCGAGCGCCACGTCTGCCTTGACGTGGTCGGGTTGGTGGAAGAAGGCCTGCGCCTGTTTCCGGCACTCGTCGATGACGGCCCGGGGCAACCGATGGTTGATCACCACGAGGAAGCCGAGGCGTTGCAGGTGCGCGTCGACCGTCGCCGCGAGAGCTCGCCGCTGTTCGGGCGCGCCGTCGAACCAGGTGTCGAGGTCGATGAGCGGGATCGCGGTGGCCATCAGCTGCTCGCCCCGATCCTGGAAGCCTCGCGCTCGGCGTGCGCGTTCAGCTCGAGGCCGCGCGATCCGCCGAGCTTCTGTGCGAGATGCTCCGCGACGGTGACGTCGGCGTACGGGCTGCTGCCGTCTGCCGCTCGGCACGTCGGCAGCGTCGAGATCACGGCATCTGCGTTGCCGTCGTGGAAGAACGCCGCCGAACGGCGTCGCAACGACCGTCCGCGCCCGTCGCGCGGCGGTACCACCCGGTGCATCGTCGACACCCACGCATCGTTCGTCCAGCGCGCGAGGAGATCCCCGAGGTTGACGAGCAGCACGCCCGGCGCGGGTACGGCCGACGTCCACTCGCCGTTGCGGTCGAGGACCTGCAAACCGACCACCGGGTCGGCCCACAGGATCGTCACGATCCCGTAGTCGGTGTGCGCTCCCATGCCGAGCTGGTCGGGTTCGATCTCGGTTCGTTCCGGCAGCGCGTAGTGGACCATCCGGAGCACGTCGATCGAGTGGTCGGTGAACGGTGCGAAGTGATGTTCGGGCAGCCCGAGCGCGAGCGCGAACACCGACTCGAGCGTCCGGGCGAGCGACTGCGTGTGGCCGAACCACGTGGCCACGCCCGGCCGGAACCTGGGGGCTTCGACCGGCCAACGATTGTCGGCGTAGATGATCGGATCGAGGTCGAGGCCCGGGAAGTCGCCGGTACCGGCTCCGACGTTGAACGCCTCGAACAGGTCGGCGGGCGAGTCGACGCCGAGGCTGTAGCTCAGCCGTTCGGACCGCGGCGCGGCGTACCCCCGATTGACCTCGGGTGGGGCCGTGTACCGCTGCTTGACGTCGAGCGGCAGCGCGAAGAACTGGTCGAGGCCGGCGGTGAGTCCGTCGATCGCAGTCGGTGGGATGCGGTGCCCGACGATCTGCATGAAGCCGACCGTGCGGGCGGCTCGGTCGACGGAGCGGGCGATCGACTCGCGGGTCGCCCGGCTGCCGTTCCACCAGCCGGCGAGATCGACGGTCGGGACGTGCGCCGCGCTCATGCCGGCACCGTGGCGGTCAACGCTGCGATGTCGATCAGCATTCGGCGGTATTCGAGGCAACCGAGGTCGGCCTTGGTGTGGACCTCGGCCCGGATGTCGAGCGGCACCGTCGGGTCCTCCATCTGTTCGAGCATCCACAGGTCTTCGATGCCCACCTGGGTCTGTAGGGCGCACGCCGCGTCGATCTGCTCGGCGTCGCCGCCGAGCGGGTAGGCGTGGACCATCCACCAGACCGACCGGCCGTCGTCGGCGGGGCAGACGAACGACCAGATGAAGTCGGAGCCGCCCGGGCGGTCGAGCCGCAGCTCGACGACGAACGGTGCCGCCACGGTGTACACCGCAGTGCTCGGCTCGGCCTGATCGAGGTGTGCGCCGTCGACCATCTGCTGGTCGATCTGGGTGATCCGCCAGCCGTTGCGCGTGACGGTGAGGGTCGGTCTGCCGTCGTCGTCGGCGCCGAAGGTGCCCGCGTGGAGGAAGGGGAAGTGGGCGGAGTCGAGGAAGTTGTCGGCGAGCACCCCGGCGCTCACGGGCGTGGTGAACGGTCCGGCGACGAACGTGTCGTTGATCGGGTCGAGAAAGGGGCGGTCGTCGATCAGGTCGTCGAGGGGGTCGTCGGCGAGGCACATCCAGACGAGACCGAACCCGGTGGTGATTCGGGCGGTGTCGACGCACGCCTTGGGCGGGATGGGCACGTCGGGTTCGAGCGTCGGGATCAGGGTCGTGCGTCCTGTCGCGTCGAAGCGGTAGCCGTGGTATGCGCATTCGACCTGGTCGTCGACGATGCGACCGGCGCTGAGCGGCACCTTGCGGTGGGGGCACCGGTCGTGCATGCCCACCAGCTCGCCGCCGAGGCGGGCGACGAGCCACCGTTCACCCAGCAGGGTGATGCCGAGCGGCTTGCCGTCGGGAACGTCGGTGAGGAGGGCCACGGGATGCCAGAACCGGCGCAGAGCAGGATGGGTGTTGGTCAGCCCCCGTGACACGACACGCAACGTACGGATCATCAGCGACGTCCAAATCACACGCGTGTGAACGAACGTGAACGCTCGGTGCCGTGGTTCACACCTCGGCGCTCGGTACCGAGCCTTGGAGCTGCCGGCTCAGTCGGGCTCGCCGATGTCTTCGTTCCACAGCGTCGGGTTGGCGGCGATGAAGTCGGTCATCATCTGGACGCACTCGTCGGAGTCGACCACGACGACCTCGACCCCGTGTGAGCGGAGCAGATCCTCGGCTCCCATGAAGGTGCGGTTCTCACCGATCACGACACGTGGGATGCCGTACAGCAGAATCGCCCCGGTGCACATGTGGCACGGCGACAGCGTCGTGTACATCGTGGCCCTGGCGTAGACCGACGCCGGTTGGCGGCCGGCGATCTCGAGTGCGTTCGTCTCCCCGTGGTGGATCGCGCTGCCCTCCTGGACCCGCCGATTGCGCCCGGCACCGAGCACCGTCCCGTCGACCACGAGCGCGCCCCCGATCGGGATCCCGCCCTCCGCCAAGCCGAGCCGCGCCTGTTCTACCGCGACCGACAACCCTTCCGCATCCGTCATCCCGGGGAACCTAGTGATCGTGTGTGACGGCCGTGAGAACGGCCGGTATCGGGTTGCGCGACATGGCCGGCGGTGCGAGCGGATGCTCAGTACACGAACAGGCCTTGGCTGGCTGCCGTGACCACGCCGGCCACGGCGGCCACCGCCACCAGGGAGTAGTAGACCTTGCCCCAGCGCGACCACTCGGGTACCCGCCAGCGCCGCACGGCGATGACGACGATGATCACGGCGAGCGCTGCCATCACCCACGGGATGGGCAGCAGCCAGCGGACGCCCCGGGGCAGCGTCACGGATCCCAGGTAGGTGGTGCGGTAGACGGCGACGTCGACCAGGCTCACGGTGAGGCCGACGGCGAACACGGTGGCCAAGAACCCGTAGGCCGCGGCCACGCCCAACGCTGCTGGCCAGCGGATCAACCGGGGGCGTTCCGTCGCCGTGGCGGCC
This sequence comes from Ilumatobacteraceae bacterium, assembly GCA_022843125.1. Taxonomy (GTDB): domain Bacteria; phylum Actinomycetota; class Acidimicrobiia; order Acidimicrobiales; family Ilumatobacteraceae; genus Ilumatobacter. The sequence goes on along the minus strand of JALHOG010000024.1, from coordinate 127 downwards.
GGGTCGGCAGGCGGCGCCGCGGGCGGGTCAGCAGGCGTGTGCGCCTGGGGTGGGGGTGCCGGGGGAGGGCCCCACGCCGCCGGTGCGTTGCTCGCCACCGTCGCCACCGTCGCCACCGTCGCCGCCG